>NZ_JACHYK010000001.1:0-973119 GCF_014192825.1 Pseudomonas sp. OG7
CCCTTTCAACGCCACCTTAACTATTTAACTCATTGAATATCAAGGAGTTTTTCGTTCCGATGTCGCTGGAAGTGGGGCGCATTATAAGGGGATTCGAAACCGCGTCAACCGTTAATTTCAAGAAACCTTAACATCGCTGAAAAGCAAAGCGGGGAGGCCTGACGGCCTCCCCGCTTTTCAGCAACACCGGACAGCTCTACAGCACGCCCGCATCACGCAAGCGCCGCACCTCTCCCGCTTGCAGCCCCAACACTTCCTCCAGCACCAACTCAGTGTGCTCACCCAACAGTGGCGGCGCCCGGCGATACTCCACTGGCGTCTCCGACAACCGTATCGGGCTTGCCACCTGCGGAACGCTACCCGCCAACGGATGGGGAATGCTCACCGCCAAACCCCGAGCCAGCACCTGAGGGTCCTGAAACATCTGCGCCAGGTCATTGATCGGCCCACATGGCACGCCCGCAGCTTCCAACTGGCTTACCCACTCCGCCGTGGTCTTGAACACCGTGGCCTGGCGGATCAAAGGAATCAGCTCCGCCCGGTTGGCTACCCGCAGCTTATTAGTGGCGAAACGCGGATCATCCGCCCATTGTGGCTGCCCGGCCACTTCGGCGAACTTGCGGAACTGACTGTCGTTGCCCACGGTAAGAATGAAGTCACCATCCGCCGTCGGGAAATCCTGGTAGGGCACTATATTGGGATGCGCATTACCTAGCCGGCGAGGCGGGACACCCGTAGTCAGGTAATTCATTGCCTGGTTCGCCAGGCAAGCCACCTGCACATCGAGCAATGCCATATCGACATGTTGCCCCACCCCGGCCTGATCCCGGTGGGCGAGGGCAGCGAGCATCGCCACCGTGGAATACAGCCCGGTAAGGATGTCGGTAAGCGCCACCCCCACCTTGACCGGCCCTGCACCTTCCTCGCCCTCCGGGCGACCGGTCAGGCTCATCAGCCCGCCCAACCCCTGAATCATGAAATCGTAACCCGCACGCTTGGCATAGGGGCCGGTCTGGCCAAACCCCGTGATGGAGCAATAGATAAGCTGCGGATTGATCGCCTTCAGGCTCTGGTAGTCCAACCCATAAGCAGCCAGACCGCCCACCTTGAAGTTCTCGATGACGATATCGGACTTGGCTGCCAGCTCACGCACCAGGCGCTGCCCCTCAGGCTGGGTGAAGTCGATGGTCACCGAGCGCTTGTTGCGGTTGGCCGACAGGTAATAAGCCGCCTCGCTGGTATTGTCACCCGCAGCATCCTTCAGGAAGGGCGGGCCCCACGCGCGCGTGTCATCACCACTGCCCGGGCGCTCGACCTTGATCACGTCAGCGCCCAGGTCAGCGAGAATCTGGCCAGACCATGGGCCAGCCAACACGCGCGAAAGGTCCAGCACCCGCAGATGTGATAGCGCGCCCATGGGCTGGCTCCTTATTAATAGAAGGCCTGGATACCGGTTTGCGCACGCCCCAGGATCAATGCATGCACGTCGTGCGTGCCTTCGTAGGTGTTGACGACCTCCAGGTTGACCAGGTGACGGGCCACGCCGAACTCGTCGGAGATGCCATTACCACCCAGCATGTCACGCGCCATGCGGGCAATATCCAGCGCCTTGCCGCAGGAGTTGCGCTTCATGATCGAAGTGATCTCCACCGCAGCCGTCCCTTCGTCCTTCATGCGCCCCAAGCGCAGGCAGCCCTGCAGTGCCAGGGTGATTTCGGTCTGCATGTCAGCCAGCTTCTTCTGGATCAGCTGATTGGCAGCCAGCGGGCGACCGAATTGCTGGCGATCCAGCGTGTACTGACGCGCAGTGTGCCAGCAGGCTTCCGCAGCACCCAGCGCCCCCCAGGAGATGCCATAACGGGCTGAGTTAAGGCAAGTGAACGGACCTTTGAGGCCGCGCACATCCGGGAAGATGTTCTCTTCTGGCACGAACACATTGTCCATGACGACTTCACCGGTAATGGAGGCGCGCAGGCCAACCTTGCCATGGATAGCCGGCGCACTCAGGCCTTCCCAGCCCTTTTCCAGCACAAAGCCGCGGATATCACCGGCATCGTCCTTGGCCCAGACCACGAATACATCAGCGATCGGGCTGTTGGTAATCCACATCTTGCTGCCGGTCAGGCGGTAGCCGCCATCTACCTTCCTGGCGCGGGTAATCATCGAGCCTGGGTCAGAGCCGTGGTTAGGCTCAGTCAGGCCGAAACAACCGATCCACTCACCACTGGCCAGCTTGGGCAGGTATTTCTGCTTTTGTGCTTCGGTACCGAACTCATTGATCGGGACCATGACCAGCGACGACTGCACACTCATCATCGAGCGGTAGCCCGAGTCGATACGCTCCACTTCACGCGCAATCAGGCCATAGCACACGTAGTTCAGGCCGCTGCCGCCGTACTGCTCAGGGATGGTGGCCCCCAGCAGGCCGACTTCACCCATCTCGCGGAAGATCGCCGGGTCAGTCTGCTCGTGGCGGAACGCTTCAAGTACACGAGGGGCCAGCTTGTCCTGGGCGAACTGATAAGCGCTGTCACGCACCATGCGCTCTTCTTCAGTGAGCTGCTGATCCAGCAGCAGCGGGTCGATCCAGTTGAAGCTTGCTTTACCGGCCATGAGCGAAATCCTCGAAATAGGGGGCAGTTTCTTGTGCCTTTGAGCCTAGGCCTGATCGGCCGCCGGGACAAACGAGGATTGCGCACCAATTAGTGATAATTTGTCACTTCGTAAATCGGCAAAACGCCATATTGACAGCCTTACAAGTGAGGTTGACGTACATGCGCCGCAAGATCCCCAGTACCGCCGCCTTGGTTTGCTTCGAGGCGGCAGCACGCAACGAGAGCTTTACCAAGGCCGCCCAGGAGCTGGCCCTGACCCAGGGCGCCGTTTGTCGCCAAATTGGCGGCCTGGAGGCCTTTCTCAATGTGGAACTGTTCCGACGCTCGCGCCGCGGCGTGAAGCTGACCGAAGCAGGCCTTTCCTATAGCCGTCAGGTTGCCACCCAACTGGACGCCGTGGAGCGCGATACCTTGTCGGTGATGGGCCAGCAGGGGGCCAGCGTGATCGAACTGGCAGTGGTGCCTACCTTCGGCACTCAATGGCTGCTTCCGCGCCTCAAGGACTTCCAGCAACGCCACCCGGAGGTCACGGTCAACCTCACCAACCGAACCCGACCATTCCTGTTCGCCGACACTTCGTTCGATGCCGCAATCTATTTCGGTGATGCTGACTGGTCCGGCACCCAGTCTCACCGGCTGATGGGGGAAAACCCGGTCCCCGTCTGCAGCCCGGCATTGCTGGCCGGGCAGGGCATGCTTGAAGCACAGCGCATCGCCCAACTACCTCTGCTGCAGCAAAGCACGCGCCCCTATGCCTGGCGGCAATGGTTCGGCAGCTTGGGGATGAATGTGGAGCGCGACATGACAGGGCCGCGCTATGAACTATTCTCGATGCTCGCCCAGGCGGCCATACATGAAATGGGGATCGCGCTGATTCCGCCGTTCCTGATCCAGCGCGAACTGGAGGAGGGTAGGCTGGTGGTCGCTAACAGGCATGCCCTCGATAGCGACAAGGCCTACTATCTAATGATTCCGGAGCGCAAGGTGGAATCGGCATCACTACGCGCCTTCCGGGACTGGCTGGTAAGCCAGGCTCACGCCTACACAGCAAGAAAATGAGCAGTGCGACAAATTGACCCTGTAGTCAATTATTTTAAACACCTACAGATATATGGATTTGTCGCATATCCGTAAACTGTTATGCAAGCCAGAAAATACCCTTTAACCCTGCTAAGCGCGCGGCCTTGCGGGTTATTTTGCGACACTCAGCGTGCCGTAAGCGAAATGACTGAAAAATTTTTGTTTTTTTCTCCTAATCTGCCAATAGCCCATGCTTGACGGGCTACAGCCTTACTGCTGCGACAAGCGGTCACAGGGTGACTTGTAGTTTTAACTTCGTTTCGCTCCAGAATCGGTTGAAGGCCCCTTGGTTCGTCTGCAAAATGCTTCGCCCGCCCGGGAACTGGCGGGTCGGCGCTCCACAACCGCCCCAGCGCACCATCCGAAGTGTGCTGGCTTTTACAAAGACAAAAGGTCACCGCAGGAGAAAAGTCGTGCACATTGGTGTTCCTCTCGAGACGCAGACCGGTGAGACAAGGGTCGCTGCGACCCCGGAAACCATCAAGAAACTGATTGGCCAGGGCCATCAGGTCACCGTCCAACGGGGGGCAGGGCTTAACGCCGCCATTCCGGACAGTGCCTATGAGGCCGTGGGTGCTTCCATGGGGAATGCCGCCGACGCCTACGGCGCCCAATTGGTACTCAAAGTGGTCGCCCCCAACGACCAGGAACTGACCCTGATCAACAGTGGCAGCCTTCTGGTGGGCATGCTCAACCCCTTCAACAGCGAACTGATCGGCAAAATGGCCGAACGCGGCATTACCGCCTTCGCCCTGGAAGCCGCACCGCGTACATCGCGGGCGCAAAGCCTGGACGTGCTGTCGTCGCAAGCCAACATCGCCGGTTACAAGGCTGTGTTGCTGGCGGCCCATCACTACCCGCGCTTCATGCCCATGCTGATGACCGCTGCCGGTACCGTTAAGGCCGCGCGCGTGTTGATTCTGGGTGCGGGCGTTGCCGGCCTGCAGGCCATCGCCACGGCCAAGCGCCTGGGCGCAGTGATCGAAGCGTCCGACGTACGCCCGGCCGTGAAAGAACAGATCGAGTCGCTGGGCGCCAAGTTCATCGACGTGCCCTACGAGACCGATGAGGAGCGCGAATGCGCCGAAGGGGTGGGTGGTTACGCCCGCCCGATGCCGGCCAGCTGGATGCAACGCCAGGCCCAGGCCGTGCATGAGCGCGCCAAGCAGGCGGATATCGTCATCACCACCGCACTGATCCCCGGCCGCAAGGCTCCGACCTTGCTCAGCGCCGAAACCGTCGCGCAAATGAAGCCTGGCTCGGTGGTCATCGACCTCGCTGCAGCCCAGGGTGGCAACTGTCCGCTGACGGTTGCTGACCAGGTCGTGCAGGAAAACGGCGTGACCATTGTCGGCCCGACCAACCTGCCTGCCCAAGTGGGTGCCGATGCCTCGGCGCTGTATGCACGCAACCTGCTGGACTTCATGAAGCTGCTGTTCGACAAGGACGGCGCACTGGTCATCAACCTCGAAGACGACATCGTCGCGGCCTGCCTCATGTGCCGCGATGGCCAGGTCGTCCGCAAGAACGGCTAAGGAGCACGACAATGGAAGATATGCTGATTTCCCACGGCATCTACAACCTGATCATCTTCGTGCTGGCCATCTATGTGGGCTACCACGTGGTCTGGAACGTCACCCCGGCATTGCACACCCCATTGATGGCGGTCACCAATGCCATCTCGGCAATCGTTATCGTCGGCGCCATGCTGGCCGCGGCCCTGACCGTTACCCCGGCAGGCAAGCTGATGGGCACCCTGGCCGTGGCCCTGGCCGCGGTCAACGTGTTCGGTGGCTTCCTGGTCACCCGCCGTATGCTTGAGATGTTCAAGAAGAAAGCCAAGAACGAGGGGCAGAAGTAAGCATGAGCATGAATCTGGTAACACTTCTGTACCTGGTTGCGTCGATCTGCTTCATCCAGGCGCTCAAGGGCCTGTCGCACCCGACCACTTCGCGGCGCGGCAACCTGTTCGGCATGATCGGCATGGGGATCGCCATCCTCACAACCGTCGGCCTTATCTATAAGCTGGGGGCAGAGCTTGCTACTGCCGGCATCGGCTACGTGATCGTCGGCCTGCTGGTTGGTGGTACCGCCGGTTCGATCATGGCCAAGCGCGTCGAAATGACCAAGATGCCGGAGCTGGTCGCCTTCATGCACAGCATGATCGGCCTTGCTGCGGTGTTCATTGCCATCGCCGCCGTGTTGGAGCCGCAGTCGATGGGCATCGTTGCCGCCATCACCGACCCGATCCCTACCGGCAACCGTCTGGAGTTGTTCCTGGGTGCTGCAATCGGTGCCATCACCTTCTCCGGCTCGGTAATCGCCTTCGGCAAGCTGTCGGGCAAGTACAAGTTCCGCCTGTTCCAGGGCGCACCGGTACAGTTCGCCGGCCAGCATAAGCTGAACCTGATCCTCGGCCTGACCACCATTGCCCTGGGCCTGCTGTTCACCTTCACCGGCCACTACAGTGCCTTCACCCTGATGCTGGTTCTGGCCTTCATCATGGGTGTGCTGATCATTATTCCGATCGGTGGCGCCGACATGCCGGTGGTGGTGTCGATGCTCAACAGCTACTCGGGCTGGGCTGCGGCCGGCATCGGTTTCTCGCTGAACAACTCGATGCTGA
The DNA here is from genome assembly GCF_014192825.1 of Pseudomonas sp. OG7. Taxonomy (NCBI): domain Bacteria; kingdom Pseudomonadati; phylum Pseudomonadota; class Gammaproteobacteria; order Pseudomonadales; family Pseudomonadaceae; genus Pseudomonas; species Pseudomonas sp. OG7. The sequence continues at coordinate 6,322 of NZ_JACHYK010000001.1, forward strand.
TCATTGCAGGTTCGCTGGTAGGTTCGTCCGGCGCCATCCTCTCGTACATCATGTGCAAGGCGATGAACCGTTCGTTCTTCAACGTCATCCTTGGCGGCTTCGGCGGTGACACCGATACGGGTGCGGCGCAAGGCTCCAAAGAGCAGCGCCCGGTGAAGTCCGGCTCGGCCGACGACGCCACTTTCCTGCTCAGCAACGCCGACAGCGTAATCATCGTGCCGGGATATGGCCTGGCGGTGGCCCGTGCCCAGCACGCGCTGAAGGAGCTGACCGAAAAGCTGACCCACAACGGCGTAACCGTGAAGTACGCGATCCACCCAGTGGCAGGCCGCATGCCCGGGCACATGAACGTATTGCTGGCCGAGGCCGAAGTACCTTACGACCAGGTGTTCGAAATGGAAGACATCAACGCCGAATTCGGTCAGGCCGACGTGGTGTTGGTGCTGGGTGCCAACGATGTGGTCAACCCGGCGGCGAAGAACGATCCGAAATCGCCCATTGCCGGCATGCCGATCCTCGAAGCCTTCAAGGCCAAGACCATCATCGTCAACAAACGCTCCATGGCCAGCGGCTATGCCGGCCTGGACAACGAACTGTTCTACCTGGACAAGACCATGATGGTGTTCGGTGACGCCAAGAAAGTGATCGAAGACATGGTCAAGGCTGTGGACTGATACCCACGGCTGAAAACCAGCGGATATAAAGGAAGCCCCGGTCAGAATCTGCCGGGGCTTTTCTTTTATTGATCCGGATCAACGGCTCTACTTCAGGGCTTCTCATACGACCATGGTCGTGGGACGGCAATGGGCGAAATCTCTAGACTGCGCTGCAGTAGTTTCAGTAGCCCGAGATAACAATCCATGTACCGTGATCGTATCCGCTTGTCCTCCCTGCACAGCAAGGTAATGAGTGCGGCTGATGCCGCTGGTCTGATCGAGGACGGCATGACCGTCGGCATGAGCGGTTTCACCCGCGCCGGTGAAGCCAAAGCCGTACCGCATGCACTGGCCGAACGTGCCAAGCAGTCGCCACTGAAAATCAGCCTGATGACCGGCGCCAGCCTGGGCAACGACCTGGACAAGCAACTGACCGAGGCCGGCGTGCTGGCTCGCCGCATGCCATTCCAGGTCGACAGCACCCTGCGCAAGGCCATCAACGACGGCCAGGTGATGTTCATCGACCAGCACCTGTCGGAAACCGTCGAGCAACTGCGCAACCAGCAGCTGAAACTGCCGGACATCGCCGTCATCGAAGCCGTGGCCATTACCGAGCAAGGCCACATCGTGCCAACCACGTCGGTAGGCAACTCGGCCAGCTTCGCGATCTTCGCCAAGCAGGTGATTGTCGAGATCAACCTCTCGCACAACCCCAACCTGGAAGGCCTGCACGACATCTATATCCCGACCTACCGCCCGACCCGCACGCCAATCCCGCTGGTCAAGGTCGACGACCGTATCGGCAGCACCGCCATCCCGATCGACCCGGCCAAGATCGTCGGCATCGTCATCAGCGACCAGCCGGACTCCCCATCCACCGTGCTGCCGCCGGATGACGAAACCCAAGGCATTGCCGACCACCTGATCAACTTCCTCAAGAAAGAAGTTGAAGCTGGTCGCATGACCAACAAGCTCGGCCCGCTGCAGGCCGGTATCGGCAGCATTGCCAACGCCGTAATGTGCGGCCTGATCGAATCGCCGTTCGAGGACCTGACCATGTACTCCGAAGTACTGCAGGACTCCACCTTCGACCTGATCGATGCCGGCAAGCTGAGCTTCGCTTCGGGCAGCTCGATCACCTTGTCCACTCGCCGTAATGCCGACGTATTCGGCAACCTTGAGCGCTACAAGGACAAGCTGGTGCTGCGCCCGCAAGAGATCTCCAACCACCCGGAAGTGGTGCGTCGCCTGGGCATCATTGGTATCAACACCGCACTGGAGTTCGATATCTACGGCAACGTCAACTCCACCCACGTGTGCGGCACCAAAATGATGAACGGCATTGGTGGCTCGGGTGACTTCGCCCGTAACGCCCACCTGGCTGTGTTCGTCACCAAGTCGATTGCCAAAGGCGGCGCGATTTCCAGTGTGGTGCCGATGGTCAGCCATGTCGACCACACCGAGCACGACGTGGACATCCTGGTCACCGAGCAAGGCCTGGCCGACCTGCGTGGCTTGGCACCACGCGAGCGGGCACGGGCGATTATCGACAACTGTGTGCACCCAGACTACCGCGCTGCGCTGAACGATTACTTCGATCGTGCCTGCCAGCGTGGCGGCCATACCCCGCACATTCTGCGTGAAGCGCTGAGCTGGCACGAAAACCTGGAAGAAACCGGGCGCATGCTGGCTAGCTGATCAATTCGTGATCCGGAACAGCGTGTGCTGTTCCGGTCACGCGCTCTACAGGAGCGGCTTTAGCCGGGAATACCGGCACAGCCGGTGCCATCCTCCGTGTCGCCTGTTCCGCGGGCAAGCCCGATTCCGCAACACCCTTACAATCTCCATTAAAAACTGTTCTACTGTACTGGTATTTCTGCGAGTCCCTTCCTCCTGAAATCCCCCCATCAGTCAAAAACGCACCAATATCGTGCAGACCAGTACAGTTGCGCTTGTTTCGGGTGCAACAGTAGGGTTACACAGTTAACTGAGTCATCGTCTTTCAACTGAACTGTATCTACTGTTATGGACGACAGAGGAGGATCATTGGCATCAGTTAAATCACTACCTAATCCCGCCATAAGCGGAAGGATGAAGCATCATGGAACGTACCCTCAGTTCCGGTCTGGTTTTTGAAAGCAACGCCCAGCAATCCAACGCCTCGCTGCCGCTGCGCGCACTGTCCACCCTGCTGCTTTGGCAGCGCCGTATGGCTAGCCGCCGTCAATTGGCTCGCCTGGACGCCCGTCTGCTGGCCGACGCCGGTATCAGCGAGTCGCAGCGTTACGAAGAGCTGAGCAAGCCTTTCTGGCGCTAAGCACCGGCTTGCCGGCTTCGGCCGGCACCGCGAATTCCCGAAACCCGTTGCAGGTAACTGCAACGGGTTTTTTGCATTCAGGCCGCATGCTAGAACCTCTCGCAAACAAATAGGTACAGTTTTGATAATCCAAAAAAACATAGATACAGTTTGTTGGCGCGCTTTTCATTAACATCCAGAAACACCGGCGCGTGATACGCTTGGCTTCACAGTCTGGTAGAACCCACTGTTAAAAGTACCGTGACGAGCTGTGCGAGCGTCCGATAAGCAGAACCACCCGACCCTAGTCCAGGAGTCCACGATCATGTCCCGTAAATACCTGATTGGCGCCGCCCTGATGCTGAGCCTGGCCGGCACCGCAAACGCCACCAGCTTCGTTGTCACCACCGACGCCGTCGTTGGCGCGGTAGCCGCGTCCACCGATGCCACTTCCGATATCTCCTCCTCGTTCAAAGACGACAAGATCGTCAAGGCCGCCCGCGACGATGCCGCTGCCTTTGTTGGCAGCCAGGGCGACATCCGCGGTGCCAAACTGGAAAGCGCCTTCTTGCACATCCGCTCGCAAGCACCCGCGTTGCAGGCCAGCGATGCGCAACTGGCCCAGGCCATCCTGGCACTCTGACGCCAGCTGAGCCCTCTGGCTGTGCTGGTGGCTACCAGCACAGCCATCCAGCCTTTGCGCCCCACCTTTCCAGCTGTTGTAGAGCCCATGCGTTATCTGTTGCCGCTGCTGTTTTCTGTTGCAGGCATGGCCAGCGCCCATGCCATGGATACCACCACGCAAAGCCTGGTCATTACCGGCTATGTCACCAGCCAGGTCACCACTGCACCCTTCGATCGCAAACTGGTCCGCCAGGCGCGCGACGATGCGGCGGCCTTCGTGGCCAGCGACGGCCAGATCCGCGGTGTGCGGCTGGAAGCTGCGCTGGAATCATTACGCCACAATTGTGCACGGCACGCCGTCGGCGACCTGGAACTGGCGCAGGCAATTCTCGTCCAATAACTACACCTGACTCCCTGTATTTTTCGGAGATGCTCCATGCGTAAACCGCTGATTGCCGCTACCCTCGGCATGCTGCTGCTGGCCGACCTGGCCCAGGCACAGACCCTGGTGGCCACCAGCAATATCATCGTGCGTGCCTTTGGCCGCTCGATCGACTTCACCTCGGACACCACCACCTCGATTCGCGACTCCAAAGTGGTGCGCGAAGCCCATGACGACGCTGCAAGCTTCGTCGCCAGCAACGGTGACATTCGCGGCGCCCAGCTTGAGGCGGCCTTCAACACCCTGCGCGAGCGCGTGCCAGAAGCGCGTGGCGCCAGCGACCAGGTATTGGCCGAAGCCATCCTCGCACTGTGAAACGCGTGCGTGCCTGGCTGCTCGGCTGCGCCCTGACGCTGCCCGGCACGCCCGTATTGGCCGACCTGCAGCTTCAGCTGCAGGCAACCGGCCTGGACCCGCAGCAAACCCAAGCCACCCAGGCCCTGCTCGATGAGGCCTTGGGCAAGCTGCCCCCCCGATTCAAGCAGCAGCTGGACCGCCGCGTGCGGGTCAGCTGGAGCGACAGCATGCCGGCAGATGCCTACGGCCAGGCATCGCTGGTGTCCACCCTTGAGCTCAATCGACGCCTGCTGCCCGGTCTCACCGACGGCAGCGCTGCTACCGAACGCACCAACCGCCCCCATGGCACGGTGCGCGAAGAATTGCTGGCCACCGTGCTGCACGAGCTTACCCATATCTACGACCGTGCCCGGCTGTGGCCCGCTGCCGAGCATTCGCTGATTGCCCGCTGCAAGCGCCAGCAAGGCACGCTGGGCAAAATCGGCCTGCCCGAAGCGTGCCGGGGCCAGGCCGAACGCCGCTTCACCCTCAGCGACGACCCGCGTTTGCTCGACCTGGCGGGTTGGCAACAGTACGTAGGCCGTCGTGGCGAGCGCGAGCAGCACAATGGTCAGTTCGTGCGCAGCCCCGACAGTTATGAACTGAGCAGCCCCAAGGAGTACATCGCGGTCAACATGGAGTACTTCCTCCTCGACCCGAGCTACGGTTGCCGCCGCCCGGCGCTGAACCAGTACCTGCGCGAGCACTTCGGCTGGGCACCGCAACAGGACACCTGCGCCAAGGGCCTGCCGTTCATCAATGCCGGCAGCGACTTTGCCCGCCAGCCGCTGGGTGAAATCGACCCTGAGCGGGTCTATGAAGTGGACTACCTGCTGGCCGAAGCCAACCAGAATCTGGTCAGCCGCTGGGGCCACAGCATGCTGCGTCTGGTGATCTGCAAGCCGGGCCGCCCACGCGGGCCGGACTGCCGCCTGGACCTCGACCAGAGCCTGGTGCTGTCGTATCGCGCTTTCGTCAACGATGTGCAGCTGTCCAGCTGGGACGGCCTGGTCGGCAACTACCCCTCGCGGCTATTCGTGTTGCCGCTGGGCCAGGTAATCGACGAGTACACCAAGACCGAGCTGCGCAGCCTGGCTTCCGTGCCCTTGAGGCTAAACCGCGACGAAATCGAGCGCCTCGTACGCCAGGCCGCCGAAATGCACTGGAGCTACGACGGCAATTACTGGTTCCTGTCCAACAACTGTGCCGTGGAGTCGTTGAAATTGCTGCGCAGCGGTACCGCCAACCCACGCCTCAACGACCTCGACAGCATCATGCCCAACGGCTTGCTGGCAGTGCTCAAGGGCAGGGGGCTGGCAGACACCAGCGTGCTGGATGACCCGCGTGAGGCGCTGCGCCTGGGCTACCGGTTCGATTCCTATCGCGACCGCTACCAGGCCATGTTCGAGGTGCTGCGCAAACAGCTGCCGATCAAGCAGGCCCTGGTCGAAGACTGGCTGGCACTGGATGCCGAGCAGCGCCGTCCATGGTTTGCCAAGGCCGACCTGCGCACCAGCGCCGCGTTACTGCTGCTCGAACAGGCCAGCTTGCGCCGGCAACTGCTGCTGGCCCAGGACGAGGTCAAGCAGCGCTACCTGAATGCCGCTGCCTTGAAAGATGGCAGCGTCAGCAAGGCCGATGCGACCCTCAAGCAGATGCTCGCCAACAGCGGCTTTCTCAGCCGCCCGGCAGAACTGCTCGATGCCAAGGGCTACGGGCTGCCGCAGCCCGACGAGCGCAAGCACCTTGAGCAGGTGAGCAGCGAACGCCAGGCACAGTTGTTGCGTTTGAGCACCAGCCTGGACAAAGAGGTGAGGGCGCTGCTGGAGCCGTCTCGGGCCAAGGAAATTGCGGCTGTCGAGGCCAATGTGAAGCAGATTGGCGAACATTTGCGGGCACTGCACAAGGCAGCGGGAGGCCTGCAGCTGTGATGTTGCCTACAGTTTCTCTTCTGCCTCCGAAGGCAAATCCTCATCCAGGTGCAACCAAGGCAACCGGCTACCCACCCAGATATGCCGGTTGGCCCTGACCCGCTCCGGGTGATCTAGCGTCGCCACCGTCACATCGACCGTTTCCGGGCTATGGGTAGTCATCAGCGCCACATGCGCCCCGCACTGCCCACAGAAGTACCGGCTGCAACTGGCCGGCGCCACATAGCAGTTCGGCTCACCCGCCAACCACTGAAACCCCGCGCGGGGCAGGGTGAGCCAGGTCACCACCAACCCACCGCTTACCCGCCGGCAAATCGAACAATGGCAGTGGGCGATGTCTGTCAGGTCACCCACCAGCCGGTAACGCAAGGCGCCACAATGGCAGCCCCCTTCGGTCACATCCTGCATCACCTACCTCTCGTCGCCTTTGCTTCGGCGAAAGCTGGCTGAAAGCTTGCGCTCATAGGATAGCCCCCACTACCGGCACAAGACCGGTCAGCCAGGGCACCCGGTAATTACCGAGCCCGGCCCAATCAACAACAACAATGGTGATTCTGATGTATTCCTGTGCCCGCCTTTCTGCAGTCCCCCTCCGCATGCTCCCTGCGCAGCGCCCGACGCGCTGATCCGCCCGAATCGACATTCCTTTCGCCGCGCCACGCCTGGAGTATTGCCATGCTGACCTTCCTCGGCTTTGCCATGGTCATCACCTTCATGTACCTGATCATGACCAAGCGCCTGTCGGCCTTGATCGCGCTGATTCTGGTACCGATCCTGTTCGCCCTGTTCGGCGGTTTCTCCGCCAAGATCGGCCCCATGATGCTCGAAGGCATCAGCAAGCTCGCGCCCACCGGTGTGATGCTGATGTTCGCCATCCTCTATTTCGCCTTGATGATCGACTCCGGTCTGTTCGACCCGGCCGTGCGCAAGATCCTCAAACTGGTCAAGGGCGACCCGCTTAAAGTCTCTGTCGGTACCGCCGTGCTGGCCCTGGTGGTCTCGCTCGACGGTGACGGCGCCACCACCTACATGATCTGCTGCGCCGCCATGCTGCCGATGTACAGCCGCCTGGGCATGAGCCCGCGGATCATGGCCGGCCTGATCATCCTGGCCGGTGGGGTGATGAACATGACGCCGTGGGGTGGCCCGACCGCCCGCGCCGCCAGTGCCCTGCACGTAGACCCGTCGGACATTTTCGTACCGATGATCCCGGCCATGCTGTTCGGCGTGCTGGCAATTCTGGCCATCGCCTACATGTACGGTAAACGTGAACGTGCCCGCCTGGGTGAACTGCACCTGCCGACTGACGACATCGACCACAGCGAAATTACCGTTTCGCAGTACCCTGACGCGCGCCGGCCCAAACTGCTGTACTTCAACGGTGCCCTGACTGCTGCCCTGATGGTCGCACTGATTGCCGGTGTGCTGCCGCTGCCCGTGCTGTTCATGATTGCCTTCAGCATCGCCATGATCGTCAACTACCCGTGCCTGCAGCAGCAAAAGGATCGCATCGCCGCCCACGCTGGCAGCGTGCTGGCCGTGACCGGGCTGATCTTCGCCGCCGGTATCTTTACTGGCATCCTGTCGGGTACCGGCATGGTCGATGCCATGTCCAAGAGCCTGCTGGCCGTCATCCCCGAAGCACTGGGCCCTTACCTGGCGGTGATCACCGCGATCGTGAGCATGCCGTTCACCTTCTTCATGTCCAACGATGCCTTCTACTACGGCGTGCTGCCGGTACTGGCCGAAGCCGCCAGCCACTACGGCATCACCCCGGTGGAAATGGCCCGTGCATCGATCGTCGGGCAACCGGTTCACCTGCTTAGCCCCTTGGTGCCGTCGACCTACCTGCTGGTGGCCCTGGCCGGCATCGAGTTTGGCGATCATCAGCGCTTCACGCTCAAGTGGGCAGTGCTGGTATGCCTGTGCATAATGTTCGCCGCGCTGCTGATGGGCATTTTCCCGCTGTTCAGTAGTCTTTAATAAACGCGTATTAGTCTGACGCGACGCGCCTCGACAGGGGCGTGTCGCCTTTATCGTTCGAAGGAAAACACATGGAATGGCTGACCAGCCCGGAAATCTGGGTTGCCTTTTTCACCCTTACCGCGCTTGAGATCGTCCTCGGTATCGACAACATCATCATGATCTCGATCCTGGTCAGCCGCATGCCCAAGCACATGCAGCCACGCACCCGGATCTTCGGCCTGGCCCTGGCCATGGTCACCCGTATCATGCTGCTGCTATCGATTACCTGGGTCATGCGCCTTACCGCCGACCTGTTCGTGGTGTTCGGCCAAGGCATCTCCGGACGTGACCTGATCCTGTTCTTCGGTGGCCTGTTCCTGCTGTGGAAAAGCTCGCAAGAGATCTACCACGGCCTGGAAGGCGAGGACGAAAACGCCGAAGAGCCGAAAGGTGCGGGCGGCAAGTTCTTCTACACCATCATCCAGATCGCCATCATCGACATCGTGTTCTCGCTGGACTCGGTAATTACTGCGGTGGGTATGGTTTCCCACGTACCGGTGATGATTGCCGCCATCGTCGTTGCCGTGCTGGTGATGATGCTGTGCGCCGGCGCCATCAGCAATTTCATCGACAAGCACCCGTCGCTGAAGATGCTCGCGCTGTCGTTCCTGATCGTGGTCGGTACCGTGCTGATCGCCGAAGCGTTCGAGGTGCATGTGCCGAAGGGCTACGTCTACTTCGCCATGGCCTTCTCGCTGGCGGTGGAAGCCATCAACATCCGCATGCGCACCGCCCTGGCCCGCAAGGAAGGCAAAGAGCATGAGCCGGTGAAACTGCGCAAGGACATTCCGGGTCAGTAAGACCAGGAAGCGCAAACCACAAAGGGTCCTTCGCAGGGCCCTTTTTCATGTCTGATCGGTTTCAAACACATGACAGCCATGCGAAGCTGGCGACAGCTGCGCAAAACAACTAAAGCTTTGAGTGAGCACCGAAAATTCTTCAAACGCTCACGTTTCTTTTCTTGGCCCGCTGGGCCAGTGCAACAGGGGGCTTTCGCCATGCTGACCCTGCTCAACCTGCTCTCGGCCGTGACGCTTCTGGTCTGGGGCACCCACATCGTACGTACCGGCATTCTCCGCGTGTTCGGCTCGAACCTGCGGCGCATCATTAGCCAGAACATGGACAAGCGCCCGCTGGCGTTCATTGCCGGCATACTGGTCACGGCCATGGTGCAGAGCAGTAACGCCACGGCCATGCTGGTCACGTCCTTCGTCGGCCAGGGCCTGATGGCCATGACCCCGGCCCTGGCGATCATGCTGGGTGCCGATGTGGGTACCGCGCTGATGGCCCGGGTACTCACTTTCGACCTGTCCTGGCTATCACCCCTGCTGATATTCCTGGGCGTGATCTTCTTCCTCTCACGTAAGCAGACACGGGCTGGCCAACTGGGCCGTGTCGGTATCGGGCTTGGCCTGATCATCCTGGCACTGGAGCTGATCGTGCAGGCAGCTGCGCCGATCACCCACGCCCAAGGCGTGAAAGTGCTGTTTGCTTCGCTGACCGGCGACATCATGCTCGACGCCTTGGTCGGCGCCATGTTCGCCATGATTTCCTATTCCAGCCTCGCCGCCGTGCTGCTTACCGCAACATTGGCCGGTGCCGAGGTCATCAGCCTGCCGGTGGCCATTGGCCTTGTGGTCGGTGCCAACATCGGTAGCGGCTTACTGGCCTTCATCAGCACCAGCATGCAGAACACTGCCGGGCGCCGTGTGGCGTTGGGCAGCTTGCTCTACAAGCTGATCGGCCTGCTGCTGATCATCCCTGTGCTGCACCCATTGGTGGAGTGGATGGACTCGCTCAGCTTCAGCCCGCAAGAGCTGGTCATCGGCTTCCACCTGCTCTACAACACCCTGCGCTGCCTGCTCATGCTGCCCACGGTCAAACTCATGGGCCGGCTGTGCAACAGCCTGCTGCCCGAGCGGGAAAACGGCAACGGCCAGATCCGACCGCGCCACCTCGACGCCTCGGCACTGGAAACACCCAGCCTGGCGCTTGCCAACGCTGCCCGCGAAACCCTGCGTCTGGGCGATATCGTCGACAGCCTGCTTGAAGCCATGCTGGGGGCCCTGCGCGGCACCCAGACTGCCCTGCCACAGCAGGTTCGCGCCCTGGGTGAGGATGCCGACGCCCTGTACAGCGCCATCAAGCTTTACCTTGCGCAGATGTCGCGCGAAGATCTCAGCGAGCAGGACAACCGCCGCTGGGCCGAGATCATCGAGCTGGCCATCAACCTCAAGCTCGCCTGCGACCTCATCGAGCGCATGTTGCGCAAGGTCCAGCAGCAGAAAACCAGCCAGCGCCGGGAGTTTTCCCAGGTGGGGCTGGAAGAGCTGACCGGGCTGCAAGAGCAATTGTTAGCCAACCTGCGCCTTGGCCTGTCGGTATTCCTTAGCGCCGACCCGGAAAGCGCCCGCTTGCTGCTCAAGGAAAAACGCCGTTTTCGCGCCCAGGAACGGCGCCTGGCGCATGCCCACGTCAGCCGCTTGCAGCGTAAGGTGGTGCAAAGCATCGAAACCAGTTCGCTACACTTGGAGCTGATCGCCGACATGAAGCGGTTGAACTCTTTGTTCTGCAGCAGTGCCTATGTGGTACTGGGCGGCTCCGACACCGGCGGGCTGATGCTCGACAGTGTGCCGGACGAAGCCCGCCTGCCGTGAATGCCTACCTGAGGACCGAAGCTCGCCCATGCGTTGCCTGATGTTCGTTTGCCTGCTGATCTGCAGCCTGCCCTCATTGGCCCTCGACCGCTCGCGGGTTGAGGGCTACCTGCTGCCCAACGGCCTGCAGGTCATTCTAAAAAACGGCTACGAGCGCGACCATGTGGCGATTCGCCTGGTGGTCGGGGTGGGCCTGGACGACTTCGATTGCGAACAGAAAGAGCTGCCGCACCTGCTTGAGCACCTGCTGTTCAGCGGCATCGACGAAACCGGCGAGGGCGGCCTTGAAGAGCGCCTGCAATCGCTCGGCGGCGAGTGGAATGCCTACACCAGCAGCGCCGACACCACGTTTGTCATCGAAGCCCCCGCACGCAACCAGCGAAAAGTGCTCGACCTGCTGCTGGCGGTAATCCGCGACACCCGTATCGATGACAAAGCCCTGGTCACCGCCAAGCGCATCATCGAGCGCGAAGATGGTGGCCACTATGGGCACCTGCAGCGCTGGCTCGACCGCCAGGATATCGGCCACCCTGCCAGTGACCAGCTGGCGACCGAGCTGGGCCTGAAATGTCCGGAGCGCTCCAATATCGACGACATGACCCTGGAGCAGGTACAAGCCTTGCGTGACCGCTGGTACGCCGCCAACAACATGACCCTGATCATGGTCGGCGGCCTCGATCGCTTGCTGCCAGCCTACCTGGAACGCACCTTTGGCGAACTGCCAGCCACCGAGCCGGAAGAACGCCGCAACCTGGAAAGCATTACCCAGCAGGCCGAGCAGCGCCGCGACCTGACCCGGGGCTGGTTGGGCGATAGCGTCAAGCTGCATTGGTTGTTCATCGAGCCGGTCCTGGACAACGACCATCAGGCCACCCTCGACCTGCTGTCGCGTTACCTGGACTGGGCGCTGTACGACCAGCTACGCCTGCGCAACGGGCTGTCCTACGGGCCATCGGTGCAGCGTGAAAGCTTTGGCGATACCGGCCTGCTCAGCCTCAATGCCGACCTGGAACGCGACGACATCGACAAGGCGGTGAAGGTGATGCGGGCGTTGTTCGAGCACCTGCGCAAGGAAGGCCTCGACCCGGACACCTTCGCCCGCGTCAAGGACGCCAGCGTTGCCAAGGAAAGCTGGAGCACCCAGGGCAACAGTGCCTTGGCCGACTACTATTGGGGGGCGCTGAACGACTACACCGACGGGCGCTTTGCCAACCCGGTGCGCAAGTTGCGACAGGTTAGCCTGGAGCAGGCCAATGAGGCGCTGAAGGCATTGCTGAAGGAAGAGGGTTACTTGCGTATCGAGAAGCCGTTGCTTGGCTATGACGAGCTGTACGGGCTGGCCGCGCTGGTGGTGGGGGTGATATTGGCGGCCGGGTTGCTGCGCTGGCGGCGGCATGGCCCGCAACGGCCGAGTGGTGCTACACGAGAACGGTAGATCAGCGGTATCCTTTTGCCAGTACCGGCCTCTTCGCGGGCATGCCCGCGAAGAGGCCCGGCACAGCCACCTCATCCTTTCTGTTGTAGCCCCTAATGCCCCAAATACCCCGCATAGTCCTGCGCATCATCGAACTGCTCAAACGCTACCCCGGCATCATCGCGCTCTGTGGTTTCCTCTCTGGTATCGGCAGCTTCATCCTGGTCGACCGCCAAGCTGGCCTGGCAAGCTGGGTAGCCGTGCTCATGCTGATCAGCTGGGTCTGGCTGATGCTGGAGAACACCCTGACCGGCCTGTTCGCCCGCACCTTCAATCGCGAAATCCCGCAGCCGCTGCTGCGCTACGCGACGCAGATGATCCACCAGGAAACGCTGTTTTTCGTGCTGCCGTTCTTCTTCATCACCACCACCTGGAACAGCGGCCAGCTGGTGTTTACCGGTTTGCTCGGCGCCGCAGGCCTGATTTCGATCATCGACCCGCTGTACTACAAGTGGCTGGCGCCTCGGCGCTGGCTGTTCCTGGCGCTGCATACCCTGACATTGTTTGCCGCCCTGCTGACCGCGCTGCCGATCATCCTGCACCTGACCACCGCGCAAAGCTTCAAGCTGGCCCTGATCGCCGCCATGGCCCTGTCGTTCCCCAGCCTGGCCAGCAGCTTCCCGATCAATACCTGGCGGCGCGGCGTCGCCTTGGTGCTGGTTACCCTGTCGGTGGGTGCCGGGGGCTGGCTGCTGCGTTCCTGGGTGCCGCCGGCCACCCTGTGGATGACCGAAGTGGCGGTGAGCACCGAAGTGCTGAATCGCCAACCGGGCGACTCGCTGGACGAAATAGCCGCCAGCCGCATTCGCAGCAGCGGCCTGTATGCCTACACCGCCATCAACGCACCACGCGGCCTGAACGAGCGGATTTACCACGTGTGGCAGAAGGACGGCAAAGAGGTCGACCGCATCGCTCTGGACATCCACGGCGGGCGCAAGGAAGGCTACCGGGCCTGGACCCACAAGCAGAACTTCCCGCCAAACCCGGTGGGCAAATGGCAGGTGCGGGTGTTGACCGAGGATGGCCAAGTGATTGGCGTGCTGCGCTTCAAGGTGGTCGATGACGCGCCGGCGCAGTGATTGAATGGGGGCCGCTTTGCGGCCTCCAAACCCAACAGACAGCACATAATCACCAAACAGCCCATGCCTGCTGCGCTATGATCAGCCCCAAAGCCTTAGCGCCGAGTCAGTAGCATGGAGCCAATGCCCCCCCCCAGTGCCACCCTGGACACCAGCAGCCAACCGGCCTGCCTGCGTATAACCGGTGACTGGACCCTGGCGCACTACGCCAGCCTCAAGCGCGAGAGCGAACGCCTGCGAGCGCAGTCCACCCCCGACACCGTCGCCGACCTCAGCCAGCTGGGCCGCCTGGACACTGCGGGCGCCTCGTTGCTGGCCGAACTGCTGGGTTCCGAGCGCCTGTCCCACTGCACCCAAGACCTGCCCAAAGCCAGCCGTGCGCTGCTCAAGACCGTTTACTGTTCGGTGCAGGACTACTGCATCCCGGTCAAGGAACCCGAGCGCAATGTGCTGATCTTGCTGCTGGAACGCATCGGCCGCGCCGTCGGCACGTTGTGGCAGGACAGCATGCAATTGCTGGGCTTTGTCGGCGTGATCCTCGAAACCTTGCTGCGTCGAGCCCTGCAACCACACCGCTGGCGCATTACCCCGGTTGTGGCCCACATCGAGCAGACCGGCCTGGACGCCGCCCCTATCGTCGCCTTGCTGACCTTCCTGGTGGGTGCGGTGGTGGCCTTTCTCGGCGCCACGGTGCTGGCCGACTTCGGTGCAACGGTCTTCACGGTCGACCTGGTGGCATTCTCGTTTCTGCGCGAGTTCGCCGTGCTGCTCACCGCCATCCTCATGGCCGGCCGCACCGCCAGCGCGTTCACCGCGCAGATCGGCTCGATGAAGGCCAACGAGGAAATCGACGCCATCCGCACCCTGGGCCTGAACCCGATGGAACTGCTGGTGGTTCCACGGGTACTTGCACTGCTGATCTCACTGCCACTGCTCACCTTCGTCGCGATGATTTGCGGCATTGTCGGTGGCGCAGTGGTATGCGCCCTGACGCTGGATATCTCACCGGCCATGTTCCTTTCACTGCTGCAAAGCGACATCGGCGTGCAGCACTTCCTGGTGGGCCTGGCCAAGGCGCCGTTCTTCGCCTTCCTTATCGCGGCCATCGGCTGCCTGGAAGGCTTCAAGGTCAGTGGCAGCGCCGAGTCGGTAGGCGCGCATACAACATCGGCAGTGGTGCAATCGATTTTCGTGGTCATCGTGCTGGACGCGGTGGCTGCCCTGTTCTTCATGGAGATGGGCTGGTGAGTGGCCAGGAAACCGTTATCGAGGCGCGCGGCATCTGCAACCGCTTCGGCCGCCAGGTGGTGCATGAAAACCTCGACCTGGACTTGTACCGCGGCGAAATCCTCGCCGTGGTAGGCGGTTCGGGCAGCGGCAAGTCGGTGCTGCTGCGCAGCATCATTGGCCTGCGCCGGCCCAACGAAGGGCAGATCAAGGTGTTTGGCCAGGACCTCGCCGGCCTGCGTGAAGCGCAGCGTTCCCTGGTCGAGCGGCGCTTTGGCGTGTTGTTCCAGAAGGGCGCGCTGTTCTCTTCGCTGACCGTTACCGAGAACGTGGCCTTGCCGCTGATCGAACACGCCGGGCTGTCCCGCGCCGACGCCGAACACCTGGCAGGCGTTAAGCTGGCCCTGGCCGGGCTGCCGATATCCGCCGCCGACAAGTACCCGTCTTCGCTGTCGGGGGGCATGATCAAACGTGCCGCGCTGGCCCGAGCCCTGGCTCTGGACCCTGACATCCTGTTCCTCGATGAACCCACCGCAGGCCTGGACCCGATCGGCGCTGCCGCGTTCGACCAGCTGATCCTTACCCTGCGCGATGCCCTTGGCCTGTCGGTGTTCCTCATCACCCACGACCTCGACACCCTGTACACCATCACCGACCGCATCGCGGTGCTGTCACAAAAGAAGGTTTTGGTGGCCGGCCCGCTGGCTGAAGTCGAGCAGACCAACGACGCCTGGATTCAAGAATACTTTCATGGCCCCCGCGGGCGTGCAGCCGAGCAGGCCGCCACCCGTGCCGGGCAGGAGCGCTGAGCAATGGAAACCCGAGCCCATCACGTACTAATCGGCCTGGTCACCGTCCTGGTGGTGGCCGGCGCCATGTTGTTTGGCCTGTGGCTGACCAAGTCCAGTGTCGATGACGCGTTCAAGGACTACGAAGTGGTGTTCAACGAGGCCGTTTCCGGCCTGTCCCGTGGCAGCCCGGTGCAGTACAACGGCATCAAGGTGGGCGATGTGTCCACCTTGCGCCTGGACCCGAAAGACCCGCGCCGGGTACTGGCCCGCGTTCGTCTGAGCGGCGATACCCCGGTGAAGGAAGACACCCAGGCCAAACTGACCCTGGCCGGCGTAACCGGCAACGCGTTCATCCAGCTCAGCGGCGGCACGCCACAGAGCCCCGAGCTGAAGGGCAAGGACGGTAAGCTGCCGGTCATCATCGCCTCGCCGTCGCCCATCTCGCGCCTGCTCAATGACAGCAGCGACCTGGTCACCAACATCAACATGCTGTTGCACAACGCCAACCAGATGTTCTCCGAAGACAATATCGGCCACCTCAGCAGCACCTTGGCCAACCTCGACAAGACCACCGGCGCCTTCGCCGGCCAGCACGGCAGCATCGCCGAGGCCATTGAGCAACTGGTGCTGGTAGGCAAGCAGGCCAGCGCCACCCTGGTCGAAACCCAAACGTTGATGCGCAATGCCAACGGGCTGCTGGGCAGCGAAGGCAAACAGGCGATCGGCAGCGCCGAGCAGGCCATGCAGTCGCTGGCCGAAAGCACTGCCACCATCAACAATCTGCTGAAAAACAACAGCGAGGCCATCGGCGACGGCGCCCAGGGCCTGAACCAGCTCACACCTGCCATTCGCGAACTGCGCGAAACCCTTAACGCACTCAAAGGTATTTCCCGGCAACTGGAGGCCGACCCCAGCGGCTACCTGCTCGGCCGCGACAACAACAAGGAGTTCCAGCCATGAAACCGTCGCTGCGCCTGCTGGCCCTGGCGGCCGCGCTGAGCCTGGCCAGTGCCTGCTCGATCCTGCCCAAGAGCGAGCCCGTCGACCTCTATCGCTTGCCGGTTAACCAGCCCAGCCGCACCGCAGCGCCGCTGGACTGGTCATTGCGGCTGAACAAGCCGCTGGCCAGTGAAGTGCTGGCCGGCCCGCGCATTGCCGTGATTCCACAGGGCGATGTGGTCAGCAGCTACAAAGGTGCACGCTGGAGCGATGCCGCCCCGGTGCTGCTGCGCAATCGCCTGCTCGATGGCTTCCAGCGTGATGGCCAGGTACAGCGCCTGAGCGCCGACGACAGCAACCTGCAGGCCGACTACGAGCTGGCTGGCGAGCTGCAGGCATTCCAGAGTGAGTACCGCCCGGGCGGCGCGGTGGAGGTGGTGATTCGCTATGACGCTCGGCTGGTTCAGGGCCGTAACCAGCGCATCCTCGCCAGCAAGCGTTTCGAGGTCCGCCAGCCGCTGGCCGACAAGCAGGTGTCAGCGGTGGTCGCCGGTTTCGGCCAGGCCAGCGACCAGCTGGTGGGGCACGTTGTGACCTGGACCGTCGACCAGGCCAGCCAGGCACAGCGCAAAGTTCAGGCGAAGAACCAGTAGCAGACGAAGATCGCTGCGACCACGCCAGAGAACTCGGCCAGCAGTGCGCAACCGACCGCGTGGCGCACGCGCTGGATACCCACCGCGCCAAAGTACACGGCCAGCACGTAGAAGGTCGTTTCAGTACTGCCCTGGATGGTCGCCGCTACCAGGGCCGGGAAGCTGTCTACACCCTGCGTCTGCATGGTCTCGATCAGCATGGCCCGCGCTGCGCTGCCGGAGAACGGCTTGACCAGCGCTGTGGGCAGGCCCTCGACGAAGCGGGTGTCCAGGCCCAGCCAGTTCACCGCATGGCGGATACCGTCCAGGGCCAGCTCCAGCGCGCCTGAAGCACGCAGTACACCCACCGCTACCAGCATCGCCACCAGGTAGGGCAGCAGGTTCTTGGCCACATCGAAGCCTTCCTTGGCCCCATCGACAAAGGCTTCATACACCTTGACCCGCTTCAGGGCGCCAATCACCAGGAACAGCATGATCACGCCAAACAGTGTGAGGTTGCCCAGGACCGACGACAGGCTGGCCAGCGCGGCGGCCGACAGGGTGCCGAGAAACGCCATGAAGCCTCCCAGCAGCAACGCGCCGGGAATGAAGTAGGCGAGCACCACCGGGTCCCATAGACGCAGGCGCTGCATAACCGCCACCGACAGCAGCCCGACCAAGGTCGAGACACTGGTGGCCAGCAGGATGGGCAGGAACACCATGGTCGGGTCTGGCGCGCCTTGCTGGGCCCGGTACATGAAGATGGTCACCGGCAGCAGCGTCAGCGACGAGGCGTTGAGCACCAGGAACAGGATCTGCGCGTTGCTGGCCGTAGTGCTGCTGGGGTTGAGCTCCTGCAGCGCACGCATGGCCTTCAGGCCAATCGGCGTGGCGGCATTGTCCAGCCCCAGGCCATTGGCCGCGAAGTTCATGGTGATCAGGCCCAGGGCAGGGTGGCCGGGCGGCACTTCCGGCATCAGGCGGGCGAACAGCGGGCCCAACACCTTGGCCAGCCATTCAACGATACCGGCCTTTTCGGCGATCTTGAGAAAGCCCAGCCACAGGGTCAGTGTGCCGAACAGCAGCACCATCACCTCGACCGACAGCTTGGCCATGGCGAAGATGCTTTCGACCATTGCCGCGAAGATCCCGGCATTACCACCTACCAGCCATTGGGCCAGGGCGGACACTGCCGCCACCAGGAAAAAGCCAAGCCAAAGGCCGTTGAGCATCCGCGTATTCCCCCTGAAAAATGCCCGAATGATAGCGGAAGTTGCTTGTACCGGGGCCTGCGATCCAGACAGACAACAAAAAGCCCCGACAAGTCGGGGCTTTTTGGGACAGCAATCAGGTTCAGCGCTTGGCGGCTTCGCCAACCACTGCGGCTTCCTGTTTGTCGGCCATCAGCGAGGCGTAGTACTTCTCGCCCTTGGCAGCGTCGTACATGCCTTCCCAGCGAGCGATGACCAACGCAGCCAGGGCGTTGCCTACAACGTTCAGCGCGGTACGGGCCATGTCCATGATGCGGTCGACACCGGCGATGAAGGCCAGGCCTTCGAGCGGGATGCCCACGCTGCCCAGGGTGGCCAGCAGCACCACGAACGACACGCCCGGCACACCAGCGATGCCTTTGGAAGTGACCATCAGGGTCAGCACCAGCAGCAGCTGCTGGCTCCACGACAGGTCGATACCGTAGAGCTGGGCGATGAAGATGGCCGCGATGCTCTGGTACAGGGTCGAACCGTCGAGGTTGAAGGAGTAGCCCGTCGGTACCACGAACGAGCAGATCGACTTCGGCGCGCCGTACTTCTCCATCTTCTCGATCACGCGCGGCAGCACGGTTTCGGAGCTGGAGGTGGAGTAGGCCAGAATCAGCTCATCTTTCATGATGCGCATGATCTTGATCACCGAGAAGCCGAACACGCGGGCAACCAGGCCCAGCACCATGAAGGCGAAGAAGGCGATGGCGAAATACACCAGCAGTACCAGCTTGGCCAACGGCAGCAGCGAGCTGAAGCCGAAGTTGGCCACGGTCACGGCAATCAGGGCGAACACACCGATCGGGGCATAGTTCATGATCATGTGGGTGACCTTGAACATGGTTTCCGATACGGCCTGGAAGGTGCGTACCAGCGGGTCGCGCAGCTCGGCCTGCAGGCTCGACAGGCCCAGGCCGAACATGACCGAGAAGAAGATGATCGGCAGCATTTCGCCACGCATCAGCGCTGCGAAGATGTTCGACGGAATCAGGTTCAGCAGGGTCTCGATGAACGCGTGCTCATGCTGTACCTCGGCCGCAGTGGCCTGGTACTTGGAGATGTCCACGGTACCCAGGGTGCTCATGTCGATGCCGGCGCCCGGGTGGAACAGGTTGGCCAACACCAGGCCCACGACGATGGCGATGGTGGTCACCACTTCGAAGTAGATGATGGTCTTCAGGCCGATGCTGCCCAGTTTTTTCGCATCGCCAACCCCGGCGATACCCACGATCAACGACGAAATCACGATCGGGACGACGATCATCTTGATCAGGCGAATGAAGATGTCACCGGCGGGCTGGAGGACGTTGCTGATCCACCATGCCTTTTCTGCACTGAAATGATTCAGTAGCGCGCCGATTGCAACGCCCAGGACCAGACCGATGACGATCTGCCAGGCGAGGCTCAGTTTTGCCTTCTTCATGTCTTTACCCTTTGTTCTAGTGGTCATGGCACCCGACGAAAACACGCGTAACAGAGCCATCGGCAAGGCCTCTGGCTTCAAGCGCACCCATCTGGCGACTTCATGTAAGGACACCGCAGGCGAGCGACAGGGCGCTCTGACCAGCGAAAAAGGCGGCAACTATTGCGATGGGAAAGGGGGAAATCTAATGCCGGAAGCGCATGACCCATGCCGATCATGCATAGTGATTCATGCCAAAACAGAGGGTTCGCAAGTGCTTGATTTATAACGTTCGGAATCCCGAACAAGACCAAACCGCCATTTTTCGGCAGATTTGACCGTACACAAAGGGCATGAAAGATGGCTTGTTCGACAATCCGAATGGCCGAAATACCACTTGAAGAAGGGCTCGCAAGGCCGAAAAAAATTTGATGTACGGTCGAGACAAAATGTGTCTCAAGGATGAAATCGCGCAAGGAAGAGGGCGTTTCCTACATGGCTCCTCGGAAGTCAGGTCTGGCCAGGTATCCCTTTGACACCGCCGACCTGATACTTCCGATTCCGCCTTTCCTGACCCGGCCCATCGCTGGAGGCACTCCCTGTACCCCTAGGCCACTCCGATCCTGAAACAATCAGAACAGCCCGGCCCCTTGGTCATGTGCTGCCCCTCCTCGGGGCGGCGCATCATAGAAGGCTGAAATATAGAAAGGTTCAGCTTCTATTACGTGACAGTCGATGACCTTTCATCCGTACCGGCAATAAATGCTCAGTACCAGTTCGGGTCACGCTTAAGCTGCTCCTGCAGCATCGCCTTCATGCCGTCGTCAGGGTCGCCCAGCCAGCGATATTGCGCGTGGCGTGTAGGCGACTTGTCGCTCGGCAAGCCTTCGGGTACCTCCACGAGCATCCCGTAGGCATCCTCCTTGTCCCAGCTGAACGCAACGATCAGCCGCTTGTAGGTGCAGTTGTCCTGTGCCTCGCACAACGCACCGACCAGGTACTTGTCGCCATCTTCGGTAGTGGCGGACATCTGCTGCTGGGAACTGCCGGTCAGATTGACCACCCAATCGGGCAGGCGTTCCTCGCCTTTGATCGTGTCCTGCCAGGTTTCCCGGTACTCCGGGTCCGAGCCGAGCAACTGGTCGACCCGGACCTGGCCGTCATTGGCCGCCATCGCCGCCGCGCTGCCACCCAGCATCAGGGCGGCAGCCAGGGCTGTAAAAAGCTTCCTGCCCATCTTCAACCTCGTCCACGTCCAAAGAAGAAGGAGGCTACGAACAACACCAGGAAGACAATGAACAGGATCTTCGCGATACCCGTCGCAGCGCCCGCGATACCACCGAAGCCCAGTACGGCAGCGACAATGGCGATGATGAGGAAAGTGATAGCCCAGCTCAGCATGGTGGTTCTCCTTTCTTTTTCAGAATCGGTGCGGCCGGCAGGTCAGAAGACCCAACGGTCCTGGGGTACGACATTTTCCAGGGTGGCCGGTGAGGCGGAGGCCTGGCCGGCAGGCGATGGCTCAGCTGCCTTGACCAGGGTATTGGCACGGGTCGCCTGAATCTGCGTCAACAGCGCAGTCTGCGCTGCCACTTGCTCAGCCACACGCGCGGTCTGCCAGCTGTAATAGAAAAGGCCAGCGGCCAAGGTCAGCAGCAGCGCCATGCCGACAGACAACATCTGGCGCAGGGGCAGGGCGACGTTCTGCGAGCGGTTGACGGATTGGCGGTTCATGCCGGCTCCTCCTGCTGTAATTTTTGTTCAAACCTGAACAGGTAATTGCAGCCTGCATGCCAGCCTTTTGATTTTAAAAAATACGTTTAAAATCAATAACTTATAATTAACATAAACATTCGACAGGGACGTATCCTGCACGATGCCGCCCGAGGGGTCGTGCGAATTGCACGATCAGCCTTCCGCTTTCGTCGCCACTTTGAGCAGGTCGGCATCCACCCCGCGCACGCCAATGATCTGCCGGGCGATCTCCACGGCGATGGTTTTCTGCTCAGCGCTGACAACCTCGCCCGACAGCCGCACCATGCCCGCTTCAATGGCAACTTTCAGCTTCAGGCCATCGAGGTTACGGCTGAAGCGGTAGCTGTTCTGGATCTTGTCGATGATCCAGCTGTCGCCTGGCTGTGGACCCGTTGGGGCCCCTACCGGTGTTTCGCGGGCCTTGGCCATGGCGGCGGTATCGAGGCTGACCAGGTTGTTGACCAGGTACACTCCGTCGGTGGTACGCGCTATCACGCCGGCCAGCTCCTTGGCTTCGGCGCTGTCGACCTTGCCGCGCAAGGTCACCACGCCTTCGCTACTTTGTACTTCTATAGGCGCCTTCTCGGTGGTGCGGCTCCACAACAGCCGGGCACGGATCACCGCCGCCAGGGTGGCGTCCTCCAGGCGTTGGGCGTAGGCACGTAGCGCCAACGGACGCTCAACCAGTCGGGCGTTGACCTGCAGCTGGTTTTCCACGTGTTCGATGCCCCGTGTGGCACGGGCCACATCTTCGGCCAGCTGCCGCTCTACCTCGTTCTCCACCTCGCCGGAAAGCCGTGCATGCTTGCCGTCTACATCAACCCTGATACGGAACGGGTCAAGCATGCGGTTCAAAGACAGGGCGGTTTGCAGGGCGCCTTCCAGGCGCGCGTCCCGCACAGGGTCGGCGATAGCCGGGGTGAAAACGGGCAGCAGGGCGGCTGTGAACACGGCTGTACGCAAGGAAAAGAGCATGGCAGTGCCTCCTTTTTTGGGCAAAAGGTAAAAACCTTCGCAACCAATGTGCCACTGCATACCTCTAAGCAAATCAATGGTATTTCACGGCCTGCAGTAAGCATCAGGCCATTGGCTAGCATGCAAAGGGCAGAATCCTTCAGAATTGACCATGCAACTTGCCCGATTTTTCCCACACTAAATGAAGATCTATCCCTAAGGAGCGCAGGAAATGGAATCAGCCCAGGACAACCAAGGCCGCATTCTGCTGGTGGATGACGAGTCCGCGATCCTGCGCACCTTCCGCTACTGCCTGGAAGACGAAGGCTACAGCGTGGCCACAGCCAACAGCGCGGCCCAGGCCGAAACGCTGTTGCAGCGCCAGGTGTTCGACCTTTGCTTCCTGGATTTGCGCCTGGGCGAGGACAACGGCCTGGACGTACTGACGCAGATGCGCATCCAGGCACCCTGGATGCGTGTGGTGATCGTGACCGCGCACTCGGCAATCGATACAGCGGTGGATGCCATCCAGGCCGGCGCCGCCGACTACCTGGTCAAGCCATGCAGCCCCGATCAGTTGCGCCTGGCCACCGCCAAGCAGCTGGAAGTGCGCCAGCTTTCTGCGCGCCTGGAGGCCCTGGAAGGCGAAATGCGCAAACCCAAGGACGGCCTGGACTCGCACAGCCCGGCCATGATGGCGGTGCTGGAAACTGCCCGCCAGGTCGCCACCACCGACGCCAACATCCTCATTCTTGGCGAGTCCGGTACAGGTAAAGGCGAGTTGGCCCGGGCCATCCATGGCTGGAGCAAACGTGCCCGCAAAGCCTGCGTGACCATCAACTGCCCGTCGCTGAACGCCGAGCTGATGGAAAGCGAACTGTTCGGCCACACCCGTGGCGCCTTTACCGGTGCCAGCGAAAGCACGTTGGGGCGGGTCAGCCAGGCTGATGGGGGTACGTTGTTCCTCGACGAGATCGGCGACTTCCCGCTGACCCTGCAACCCAAGTTGCTGCGGTTCATTCAGGACAAGGAATACGAGCGCGTGGGCGACCCCGTGACACGGCGTGCAGATGTACGCATCCTGGCCGCCACCAACCTCAACCTGGAAGAGATGGTGCGCGAAAGCCGCTTCCGCGAAGACCTGCTATACCGCCTGAACGTCATCACCCTGCACCTGCCGCCCCTGCGCGAGCGCAGTGAAGACATCCTGACCCTGGCCGACCGCTTCCTTGCCCGCTTCGTCAAGGAATACTCCCGCCCCGCCCGGGGCTTCAGCGACGAAGCGCGCAACGCCCTGCTCAACTACCGCTGGCCCGGCAACATTCGCGAACTGCGTAACGTGGTAGAGCGGGCCAGTATCATCTGCCCGCAGGAGCGCGTGGAAATCAGCCACCTCGGGATGGGCGAACAACCGGCTGGCAATGCCCCGCGTGTCGGTGCCGCGCTGAGCCTGGACGAGCTGGAGCGCGCCCACATCGGCGCGGTGCTGGCTGCCAGCGACACCCTCGACCAGGCCGCCAAAACCTTGGGCATCGACGCCTCCACCCTGTACCGCAAGCGCAAGCAGTACAACCTATGAAGTGGCCGCCCATGAAGCTGCGCACGCGGCTTTTCCTGAGTATCTCGGCACTGGTCACGGTGGCCTTGCTCGGGCTGCTGCTGGGCCTGGTCAGCGTGCTGCAGATGGCTACCGCGCAACAGCAGCTGGTGCGTGACACCACCCACGTCCTGGAAGTGGGGCTGAAGTTGCGGCAGAACCTTGGCGAACAGTTGACCCTGATCCTTGATGAAGGCACGGCCCCGGAAAACCTCCGGCTGCTGCAAGAAAACTTCCAGGCCTTGCTGAACCAAGGCCTGGAGCAAGGCGGAGAGCGCACCGGCTTCAGCAAGGCCGGCAGTAACTACCAGACGTTCCTGCAAGCCTACCGTGACAGCCCCGCGCCCGCTCGTAGCATGGGTGTCGACCACCCCTTGGGGGCCGCCTTCAACCAGGTGCGTACCGACCTGATCGATTCCCACAAACAGGCGCTGGACCTCATCACCCGCAGCGAGGAATACAGCCGTGACCGCGCCCTGCTGGTCAGCGGTGTGCTTGGCCTGATGGGCCTTGTGGTGCTGGTGCTGGGCTTCATTACTGCGCACAACATCGCCCGACGTTTTGGCCAACCGATCGAAGCCTTGGCCAAAGCAGCCGACCAGCTGGGCAAGGGCAACTTTGACGTCACCCTGCCAGTCACCCAGGCCACCGAGCTGAACCAGCTGACCCGCCGCTTTGGCATCATGGCCGATGCCTTGCGCAAGCACCAGGCCACCAACGTCGACGAACTGCTGGCCGGGCAGCAGCGCCTGCAGGCCGTGCTCGACAGCATCGACGATGGCCTGCTGATCATCGACCGCCAGGGCCGCCTGGAACACCTCAACCCGGTGGCGCAGCGCCAGCTGGGCTGGAATGATAGCCGCGTGGGCAGCAGCCTGGCCGAAGCCCTGCGACGGCCGGAGCTGGAGCAGCAGCTGCGTCAGGTGCTGCGCGGTGGCAATCTGGACCGCCCGCCGGAAGACCTGACCATGGAGGTGGATGAAGAAACGCGCTTGCTGACCTACAGCCTGACCCCGGTGAGCCACCCGCAAGGGCCGATCCTTGGCGCGGTGATGGTGCTGCACGATGTGACCGAGCAACGGGCCTTCGAACGCGTGCGCAGTGAGTTCGTACTGCGCGCGTCCCACGAACTGCGCACCCCGGTAACCGGCATGCACATGGCCTTCGGGCTGTTGCGCGAGCGAGTCAAGTTTCCGCCTGAGGCACGCGAGAATGACTTGCTGGAAACCATCGGCGAAGAAATGCAGCGGCTTACCCAACTGATCAACGACCTGCTCAACTTCTCTCGTTACCAGAGCGGGCTGCAGAAACTCGACCTGGCCCCCTGTGCCATCGACGAATTGCTGGAGCGCGCACAACTGCGTTTTGCCGAACAGGCGGCAAACAAGCAGGTTGAACTGGTCAAGGCACTTGAACCACCGCTCCCGCGTATTCAGGCCGACGTTGCGCAACTTGATCGGGTTCTGGACAACCTGCTGCACAACGCCATCCGCCATACCGCCAACGGCGGGCGCATCCGCCTGCATGCGCGGCGGCATGCCGAGCGGGTGATCATCAGCGTCGAGGACACAGGCGAAGGGATTGCCTATGGGCAGCAAGGGCGCATTTTCGAGCCGTTTGTGCAGGTAGGGCGCAAGAAGGGCGGTGCAGGGCTAGGATTGGCGCTGTGCAAGGAAATCGTGCAGCTGCATGGCGGGCGCATGGGCGTGTTTTCCCGGCCAGGACAGGGGACACAGTTCTACATGGCGCTGCCAGTTTGAGTATCGCCTGTGCCGGCCTCTTCGCAGGCGCAGGACTTCTCAATGTTCAACCCGACGCGGCAACTGCCCGCGGGTCACCAGCTCGGCAAACTGCCGGGCGTTTAGCGGTCGGGCAAACAGCCAGCCCTGGCCGTAATTGACCCCTTCACTGTTCAGCAACACCGCCTGGTCCTCGCATTCGATGCCTTCGGCAATCACCCGCAGGTGCAGGTCATGGGCCATGCGAATGATATGCGGGGCAACCCCGCTGCTGGCGGCATCGTGGCCCAGCGCATCGATGAAGGCCTTGTCGATCTTCAGGCAATCCACCGGCAGGGTTTGCAGATAGGCCAGGCTGCAATAGCCGGTACCGAAGTCGTCGATCAGCACCTGATGCCCCACGGCGCGTAGCGCCTGCAGGTTGTCACGTGCCACCACCACGTCGATCAAGCCGCGCTCGGTCACCTCGAACGCAATCTGGCTAGCGGCCACCCGGTGCAGGGCCAGCAGGCGCGCCGCCACCCGGCCAATACGCGGCACCATCACATCGCAGGCGGCCAGGTTCACCGATATGTACAGTTTGGGGTGCGACCGCAGCAGCTGCCCCAGCTGTTCGAGGACGCGCTGCAGGACAAAGTCAGTGATCTGACATATCTGCCCGGTGTTTTCCGCCAATGGGATAAACAGGTCCGGGCTGGTCAGCGTGCCATCCGGGCGGCGCCAGCGCACCAGAGCCTCGGCGCCTACACAGCGCCGTGTGTCGAGTTCGAAGATCGGCTGGTAGAGCACCTGCAGCTCTCCACGGCGCAAGGCATTCTGCAACTCCGAGCTCATCGACCGCCGTTGCAGGATCAACTGCAGCACCAGCCAGCCGATGCAGCAGGCAGCCAACACGCTGCCAGGGAACAGCAGCCAGAGCATGCCATTCATTCTCAACGGCAGGCTGGCCCGTGGGGCAATCAGCACCAATTGGTAATCCGGCGACTTGGTGGGCATGCGGTAGATCAGCCGGTCACTGAGTTCGAGCAACGACTTGTGGCTGGTCGACCAGGCCGAGGGCGGCGGCCACACCTGTGGCGGGCCGAGCACGGGTATGGCGCGGGCACCGTTGTCCAGCACCACTACCAGGCTGCCGCCCGGTGGCAGGTCGACCACGTCGGTCAGGTGCCCACGCGAGGTGGAGACCACGAACTTGCCCCGGCCCAGCATCAACGCAGCCAGGTTCTCGTTCGGCTCGGTCGTGGTGTTCAACCAGTAGCTGTAGGTCGGCCCTTGGATGTCGGGTGCCCGCAAAGGCTCGAATGCCCGCTCATCGCCACGGTTGGAGCAGGCGACGTCACCATCCACATAGGCCGCTTCATAAATGAACCGCGAACTCAGGCCAACCTGCTGCAACGCCGCCAACATCGCCGGGCTGCAGCCACGCAAGGGTTGGGCCTGCAGCAGGTCGACCCCTTCGCGCAACTGGCCGAATACCTGCTCGAGGCGGTCGAGAAAACGCTCGCCCTGGGCGTTCATCTGTTCGCTCTCGCTTTGCTTCATCTGCTGCAGGGCAATGCCGATGCTGGCAGTAAGCAAAAGTGCTGCGCTGGCCAATGCTGCCAAGGTGGCCAGCATCCAGGGACGGTAAAAAAATTGGCGCAGCGTAGAAATGAGAGCTGACATCGAAGGCATCCAGTTGATTACCAAGGTATAGCAACTGGATCAAGAATCATCCTCGCCGTTTAGCGCCTCGCTGCGGGCTCAACGCATCCGGTTGAGCACCTGCAGCATCGCTGCCGTCTGCGCATCGGGCATGCCGTCGAAGCGCTGGGGACGGAAGCGCATCTGGAACGCAGCAATCACGTGGCGGGTGGCGACATCCAGCACCCCGGTCTGCTCGACTTGGTAGCCAAACCGCGCCAGTTCCTGCTGGTACCAGCCCACGCTTGGCGGGTTGACGCTGAAGTAGGCCTGTTGGCGCGCCACGGCATTGGCATCAGGCCAGATACCCAGCCCGGCATCGGCCAGGCGCTTCCATGGGAACAGCGGCCCCGGGTCCAGCTTGCGTGATGGTGCGATATCACTGTGACCAATGATGTGCCGAGGCTCGATGTTGTTACGTTTGACGATGTCCTTGAGCAGCGCGATCAGCGACTGAACCTGCGCTTCGCTATAAGGGTGCCAGACCCGGCCATTCGGCGTGTCGGTGAAGCCCGGGTTGACGATCTCGATCCCGATGGACGACGAGTTCAGCCAGGTGCGCCCCTGCCATTGGCTGTCGCCGGCATGCCAGGCACGACGGTTTTCATCCACCAGTTGATACACCGTGGCCGGACCGTCGCCGATCAGGTAATGGCTGCTGACCTCACCCTGGGTAAGCAACGCCAGGGAGCGCTCCAGGGATGCATTGGTGTAATGCAGTACAACGAACTGGATGCGGTTGTCCTGGTTGGCCGAGGGGTGGCTGCGGTCGATGCGCAACCCCGTCGAACATCCGGCAACAGACAACAGCAAAAAGCAAATCAGCGTTTTTTTAAGCGTGGAAAGCACGTCAGTGGCCTCAGCGAATGAGGGCTACAGTATAACGTGCTCCCCATGGCCGCGCTTACCGTGGATCAGTGTTAGCAAACGCTAGCTCTGCTCGACGCGGTTACGTCCCAGCTCCTTGGCCCGGTACAGCGCCGCATCGGCGCGCTTGAGCACCTGGTCGCCACGCTCGCCAGAGCGAAACGCCCCCAGGCCGATAGAGGTGGTGATCACCACCCGCTCGCCCTTGAAGTGGAACGGGCAGGCCTCCACCGTGGCGCGCAGTACTTCCGCCATCTGGGCCGCTGCCGCGGGTGAAGTCTGCGGCAGTAACAGGACAAACTCTTCGCCCCCGAAACGGGCAATGAAGTCACGACCACGCAGGCGTTTGCGCAGCTGGTCAGCAACAATCTTGAGCACCTTGTCCCCGGCCAGGTGCCCATAGCTGTCGTTTATGCGCTTGAAGTGGTCCAGGTCGAGAATCGCCATGGCCAGATGGCCGCCGGCCTCTTGCCATTCGAGTATTTCGCGTTCTACCCGCTCGCTCCAGGCCGCACGATTGGGCAAGCCGGTGAGCGGGTCGAGCAGGGCTTTTTGCCGTTGCTCTTCCAGGTGTTCACGGTAGCCGAGCGCTTCATGCTCCATGTTCGCCACCCGTTCCGACAAGCCTTGCAGGCGCCCTGCCAGCTCCTGCTCGCGGCGATCACGCTCAAGCTTGTGCTCGTCCATGGTGACCAATAGGCCTTCCAGCCGGTTTTCCAGGATGTGCTTGAGGCTGTCCACATCGGCGGCGCCTTGCACGCTGCTTTGCAAGCCGTCGACGTGCTCGCGCAGCTGGGTATCCAGTTCGCGGGCAGCGCTGCTGTTGTCGGCATGGCCGGCGCTGGCCTCCTGCAGGTGGCTCTGGAAGCCTTCCAGGCGTTCGTTGAGCTGTTGCAGGTAGGTTTCGAATTCGTGCTGGCCGCTGTCGGTTATTGCCAGCATCAGCACAGCCAGGTCATCCAGCACCGGGATCAGCTCGTACCAGTTCAGGCCACGGGCAACCCGCTCGCGCATTTCCAGCGCCTGGGCCTTGTGCCGCTCGGGCAGGCTGAGGTCATCAAGCAGGCCGATCAGGGTCTGCTCGATGTGCGCGGCAACCTGGCTGTAGGGTGGCTCGACGGCATAGGGCAGGGCATAGGGGCCATCTTCGCCGAACGTCTCTTCGAGCGTGGGTGCCGGTTGTGCTGCTGCCATAGGTTCGCTGGCGGTCGCGTCAGGCTCCAGTACGTCCTCCTGCAGCGGGTGCGGGACGGCGAGTGTTTCAGCCGTTTCGATCAGCGCTGGGCCCTGTAGCTCCGGCTCGGGTTCCGCCGCTACGGTCGCTTCGGTGACAGGGGCCGGCAACGGTTGCAGCGCATCCACATCGTCGGGCTGCGGGGCTTCAAGAGGGGGCTGCGCAACCTGAGGCGGCGCTTCGGCAGCAGGCACTGCCACCGGCTCAGGGACTGGCTCGCCTTGCGGGTCATCCTCGCGGCTACCGAACAAGCGCTGCAAGAAACCAGGCCGGGCTTCATCCTCCGTTTTACCAAGCGCCGACAGGGCACGGCCCTGCAAACCACTCAACTCGCCCAGCAGCGGCGGCAGATCGCGGGACTGGGCAACTCCACCCTCGAGCTTCTTCGCCAGTTTTTTCAGCGGACGCGAGATATCGCTGGGCAGCGACAGACCTTGCAATTGGCCAACCAGCGCGGCGAGCGCATCGCTGACCTGGTTCATGCGGGTTTCGCGGCGCTGTTCGGAGTCCAGCACCGCCTTTTCAAGGCGCGGGATCAAACCGGCGAGGCCGGCGTCCATGTTGTCACTGCGGATGACTTCGCGCATTTCCTTCATGCACGCGTCCACCACCTTGTCACTGCCTTCCGCAGCCAGGCTGCTGCGCACCAGGCCACGACGAAGCAGGTCGAGACGGGCGTCCCACCGGCGTTCGAGCTTTTCTTGCTGCTCGATGCTTTTAAGGTATTTTTCTTTCCAGCGCTCAGCGTCTTCAGTCATGCCCGGGTCCGCAAACGGTGATGGCAATTAGCTCAAGACCGGCAGCGTATCCACAGTCAATGCATCAGGCAATCGAATCTCGACTGCAACGGGAAGGTGGTCGGAAATTGGCCGCGCCAGCACCTCGACACGCTCCAGCGTGAGGCTTGGGCTGAGCAGGATATGGTCCAGGCAACGCTGTGGTCGCCAGCTGGGGAAGGTGGCCTCGACTTGCGGGGCAATCAGGCCCAGGTCGCGCAGCGGCGAGTGCTCCAGCAGGTCGGTGGCATGGGTGTTCATGTCGCCCATCAGCACCTGATGACGATAACCACCAATCAGCTCGCGGATATAACCCAGTTGCAGGGCACGCGTCCTGGCGCCGAGCGCCAGGTGCATCATCACCACGATCAACGCATCCTCGCCCTCACCAAAACGCACCAGGATCGCCCCACGGCCGGCCGGGCCTGGCAACGGGTGGTCTTCGAGCACCTGCGGCTTCAGGCGGCTGAGCACGCCATTGCTGTGCTGGGCGAAACGCCCGAGGTTGCGGTTGAGTTGCTGGTACCAGTAGGGGAAGGCCCCCAATTGAGCCAGGAGCTCGACCTGGTTGATGTAACCCGAGCGCAGGCTGCCACCGTCGGCTTCCTGCAAGGCCACCAGGTCGAAGTCGCCCAGCAGTTCGCCGATTTTCTGCAGGTTGCCGGCACGCCCGTTATGCGGCAGCAAGTGCTGCCAGCTGCGGGTCAGATAATGCCGGTAGCGTTCGGTGCTGATGCCAACCTGAATATTGAAACTGAGCAGCCGCAGCCGACCATCCTCGGGCAGGCCAGAGGCCTGCAGGTGATGCTCGTTGACCTGCGGCTGGTGCAGGCCAATGCCACGCGTGGCTCGGAAGCGGGGCATGGGTTACGCCGCTTACTTAGCGGCGCGCTCCTTGTCGATCAGCTGGTCGGCAACGTTCAGCACGCCTTCCGGCCCGCCAGCGGTGCCCAGGTCGAAGCGGTACTTGCCGTTGACGACCATGCTCGGTACGCCGGTGATTTCGTACTTTTTCGCCAGCTCTTTGGCCTGGTTGACCTGGCCCTTGATGGCGAATGAGTCGAAGGTGGCGAGGAACTTGTCCTTGTCCACGCCTTGGGTGGCGAGGAAGTCGGCCATGTCGTTCTTGTCGGTCAGGCGTTTGTGTTGGTTCTGGATGGCATCGAACACCGCCGCGTGAACCTTGTGCTCGACGCCCATGGCTTCGAGGGTGAGGAACATCTGGCCGTGGGCGTCCCATGGGCCGCCGAACATGGCCGGTACGCGCTTGAAGTTGACGTCCTTGGGCAGTTTTTCGACCCATGGGTTGATGACCGGTTCGAAGTGGTAGCAATGTGGGCAGCCGTACCAGAACAGCTCGACCACTTCGACTTTGCCAGGCACGGAAACCGGAACAGGGTTGCTCAGCTCGATGTATTCCTTGCCGGCGACAGGCTCGGCGGCCTGGACGGCAGTCATACCGAACACGCTGGCGGCGACCAGCGCAGCGCTGAGAATCAGTTTACGCATGCTTTACTCCTGAGCAGTCATGGGTCGCCACGACGCGACCTGCACTAGGACAGGCCGGGAAGGGCTCGAGTTCTGTAGTGTAACGGCTGCGGACTGAAAAAAGGGCGGCCCGGCCGCCCTTTCATCATTGGCCTACAACATTAACTGAAAGTTAATGCAGGCCCTGGATGTAGCTGGCCAACGCTTCGATGTCGTGGTTGCTCAGCTTGCCGGCGATGGTGCGCATGGTCATCGCATCGCCATCGTTGGTGCGGTTGCCTTCGCGGAAGTCCGTGAGCTGCTTGGTCACGTACTGCGAATGCTGCCCGCCCAGGTGCGGGAAGCCAGCCAGGGCGATGCCCGCGCCATTCGGTGAGTGGCAGCCTGTGCAGGCCGGCATGCCTTTTTCCAGGTCGCCGCCGTTGAACAGCGCACGGCCACGCTCGACCAGCTTGGGATCGGCGGCCCCCACGCTGCCTTTCTGGCTGGCGAAGTAGGCGGCAATGTCAGCCAGGTCCTGGTCGCTGAACGCGGCCAACATGCCGGTCATTTCCAGCACGGTGCGCTTGCCCGACTTGATGTCGTGCAGTTGTTTTTCCAGGTAACGCTGGCCTTGGCCGGCCAATTTAGGGAAGTTCGGTGCCAGGCTGTTGCCGTCGGGGTTGTGGCAGGCGCCACAAACGGCCGTCTTGGCCTGGCCGGCGGCGGCATCGCCTTTGATAGGTTGCGCAGCAGTGGCCGCACCTGCGACACCCAGGGTCAACAGCAGACTCACGACTAGTTTGTTCATCAGCTAATCCAACACGGCTAAGGGTGAAATGTTATGTATCGGGACTGCCGCTCATCCAAAGGATGACCAAACGGTAGTCCTCGGCACTGCAGTCCATGCACAATCCACGCGGCGGCATAGCCTTGAAACCCTGGGTCACGTGCTTCACCAGTACCTCCATGCCTTGCGCCAGCCTTGGCTCCCATGCTGCCCGGTCACCCCGTCTGGGTGCCTGTGGCAACTGCCCGGTGTGACAGGCCGCACACGTGCGG
This sequence comes from Pseudomonas sp. OG7, assembly GCF_014192825.1. Lineage (NCBI taxonomy): Bacteria > Pseudomonadati > Pseudomonadota > Gammaproteobacteria > Pseudomonadales > Pseudomonadaceae > Pseudomonas > Pseudomonas sp. OG7. The sequence continues at coordinate 39,226 of NZ_JACHYK010000001.1, forward strand.
TTGTACAACACCTCGGGATCCTGTGTAGCCTGTGCGCTGAAAACCGGCAGGAACATACCGACAGCAAGCAGCCATTTCGCCATGCGGAACGACCTTCAGGGTTGGGGGCCGCGCTGCGTTCTGTTGCGCGAGCTATTGTTCGACACCCCATGCTCCTTCCCCTTCGCTGGGAGAATGAGCACACAAAAACTGGGGCATTATATACTTCCGCCATCCAAACGGAAACGACACCGCTTGCCAGGCTCGGGCCTTCAGAGTCAGGCAACACCCACATCGGATATCCCATGCAAGTCAAGAACCCCATCCTCGGCCTCTGCCAGAAAGCCAAATTCGCCCTCAGCGCAGCCAAGGTCGAACAATGCCCGGACGACCAGGGTTACGAGGTGGCTTTCGCCGGCCGCTCCAACGCCGGCAAATCCAGCGCCCTCAACACCCTGACTCATGCCAGCCTGGCGCGTACCTCGAAAACCCCCGGGCGCACCCAGCTGTTGAATTTCTTCAGTCTGGACGATGAACGGCGTTTGGTCGACCTGCCGGGCTACGGTTATGCAAAAGTGCCGATTCCGCTCAAGCAGCACTGGCAGAAACACCTGGAAGCCTACCTGGGCAGCCGTGAGTGCCTGCGTGGCGTGATCCTGATGATGGACGTGCGCCACCCGATGACCGACTTCGACAAAATGATGCTCGACTGGGCCAAGGCCAGCAGCATGCCGATGCACATCCTGCTGACAAAGGCTGACAAGCTGACCCACGGCGCGGGCAAGAACACCCTGCTCAAAGTGCAGTCGGAAATCCGCAAGGGCTGGGGTGATGGCGTGACCATCCAGCTGTTCTCGGCGCCCAAGCGCCTGGGCGTGGAAGACGCCTACCGGGTGCTGGCAGACTGGATGGAGCTGGAAGACAAGCCGGTAGCCTAAGACTAGAGCATCCCTGTGGGAGCGGGCTTGCCCGCGAAGATTCCAGCGCGGAGCATGGCCTGGGCTTCGCCCAGGTTTGCGGGCCAGCCCGCTCCCACAGTGTACTTCGCCAGGTTCAAGTCAAATTCCGGGCAAAAAAAACCCCGGACTTCGTATGGGGAGGGGGAAGTTCGGGGTCCAAGTCCGGACCGCTAGGGCGGGGTCCAGATATCTGCCAACACTTAACACAACATAGGAGCATCGAAGGGCTTCACCAGCCATTCAGTTACTCTGAGTTCCGCTTCACCGGTTTAGTTCCAAACCCTTGAAAACTATTTGCGATAGTTTCATGAAACTTCAGCACCCATGGCACTGAGCGGTGCCAGGATCCGCGTCACTACGTCGCAGATCCTACACAGCTTTCCCCGCTCAATCAGTGAGCTTCGTCCCAATTCGCGCCAATTCCTGCTTCCACCAGCAGCGGCACATCCAGTTCCGCCGCCTTGCTCATGTGCTGGCGAATTTCATCTTTCACCTGCTGAACCAGGTCTTCACGCACCTCAAGTACCAGTTCGTCGTGTACCTGCAGGATCACCCGGGCATCCAGCCCGCTCTCGCTCAGCCAGTTGTCCACATTGACCATGGCCCGCTTGATGATGTCGGCCGCGGTGCCTTGCATCGGCGCGTTGATCGCCGTGCGCTCGGCGCCTTTGCGCAGGGCCGGGTTCTTGGCGTTGATGTCCGGCAGGTACAGCCTGCGGCCGAACAAGGTTTCGACAAAGCCTTGCTCGGCGGCCTGGGCGCGGGTGCGCTCCATGTAGGCCAGCACGCCCGGGTAGCGGGCGAAGTAACGGTCGATGTAATCCTGCGACTGTTTGCGGTCGACACCGATCTGCTTGGCCAGGCCGAAGGCGCTCATGCCATAGATCAGGCCGAAGTTGATGGCCTTGGCCTTGCGGCGTTGGTCGGTTGTGACGTCTTCCAGGGCCACACCGAACACTTCCGCCGCCGTGGCGCGGTGCACGTCCAAGTCATTGCGGAAGGCGTGCAACAAGCCTTCGTCCTTGGCGAGGTGGGCCATGATGCGCAGCTCGATCTGCGAATAGTCCGCCGCCAGCAGCTTGTAACCGGGGCTGGCGATGAAGGCCTGACGAATACGACGGCCTTCGGCAGTGCGGATCGGGATGTTCTGCAGGTTCGGGTCGCTGGACGACAGCCGGCCGGTGGCAGCTACCGCCTGCTGGTAGGAGGTATGGATACGCCCGGTGCGCGGGTTGATCTGGCCCGGCAGCTTGTCGGTGTAGGTGCTCTTGAGCTTGCTCAGGCTGCGGTACTGCATCAGCACTTCTGGCAGCGGGTAGCCTTGCACGGCCAGCTCGTCGAGCACGGCTTCGGCAGTGGATGGCTGGCCTTTGGCCGTCTTGCTCAGCACCGGCATGCCCAGCTTGTCGTAGAGGATCGAACCCAGCTGCTTGGGCGAGCCGAGGTTGAATTCCTCACCGGCCAGCTCATAGGCGCGCTGTTCCAGCTCGGCCATCTTCACGCCCAGTTCACCACTCTGTACCTGCAGCAGTGCGGCATCGACCAACGCACCCTGGCGCTCGATCTTGGCCAGCACCGGCACCAACGGCATTTCGATGTCCATCAGCACCGGCTGCACACTCGGCGTCTGCGCCAGGCGCGCTTGCAGGGCGTGATGCAGGCGCAGGGTGATGTCGGCATCTTCGGCGGCATACGGACCGGCCTTGTCCAGGTGGATCTGGTTGAAGGTGAGCTGCTTGGCGCCCTTGCCGGCGATGTCCTCGAAGGCGATGGTGGTGTGGTCGAGGTACTTCTGCGCCAGGCTGTCCATGTCGTGGCGGGTAGCCGTGGAGTTCAGCACATACGACTCGAGCATGGTGTCGTACGCCACGCCGCGCATGTCGATGGCAGGCGAGCCGTTGGCCAGGATGTTGATGTCGTACTTGGCGTTCTGCCCGACCTTGGCCTTGGCCGGGTCTTCCAGCAGCGGCTTCAGGGCGAGCAGCACGGCCTCGCGGTCCAGCTGGGCCGGCGCGCCTTCGTAATCGTGGGCCAAGGGCACATAGGCTGCTTCATGTGGCTCGACGGCGAACGACAGGCCAACCAGCTGTGCCTGCTGGGCGTCCAGGCCGGTGGTCTCGGTGTCGAAGGCAAACAACGGCGCCTGGCGCAGCTTCTCCAGCCAGGCATCGAAACGGGCCTGGTCGAGGATAGTCTCGTACCTGGGCTCGGCCTTGGCGGCTGGCGCCTCTACCGGTGCCACGTCATCACCGGCCTTGGCCGCGTCACGCTGCACCTCGGCGACCCAGCTCTTGAACTCCATCTCGGTGTATAGCGACAGCAGCGCTTCACGGTCCGGCTCGCCGCACACCAGTGCATCCACTTCGACATCCAGCGGCACGTCGACCTTGATGGTGGCCAGTTCATAGGACAGGAACGCCGCATCGCGGTGCTCTTGCAGCTTGGCCGGCAGGGTCTTGGCGCCGCGAATGGCCAGCGCCGGGACCTTGTCCAGGTTGGCGTACAAGTCGCTGAGGCCGCCGCCGATGCCGGTCAGCAGGCCCACGGCGGTCTTTTCGCCCACACCCGGCACGCCTGGAATGTTGTCGACCTTGTCGCCCATCAGGGCGAGGAAGTCGATGATGTGTTCCGGGCCGACGCCAAATTTCTCGTGCACGCCAGCCACGTCCAGCACGCTTCCGGTCATGGTGTTGACCAAGGTAATGTGCCCGTCCACCAGCTGCGCCATGTCCTTGTCACCGGTCGAGATGATCACCGGGCGCCCTTGGGCCGCGCTGCTGCGGGCCAGGGTGCCGATGACGTCGTCAGCCTCGACACCCTCGACGCACAGCAACGGGTAGCCCAGCGCCCTCACGCTGGCATGCAGCGGCTCGACCTGCACGCGCAGGTCGTCGGGCATGCTGGGGCGGTTGGCCTTGTACTCGGCGAACATGGCATCGCGGAATGTGCCGCCTTTTGCGTCGAACACCACCGCGAACAGGCTGTCGGGGTATTGCTTGCGCAGGCTCTTGAGCATGTTCAGCACACCCTTCACCGCACCGGTCGGCATGCCCTTGGACGTGGTCAGCGGCGGCAGCGCGTGGAAAGCGCGGTACAGGTAGGAGGAACCGTCCACCAGGACGAGGGGCGCTTGGCTCATGAGCAGAATCAACCTTTTCGACGGGTCCGGCGCTAGAATAGCCAGAATCATTGACGACAAAGGGACTAGGTTATCATGCGTACACTCAATCGCCTGTTACTGCTCGGCCTGTTGGCAACCATGCCTGTCGTTACCCTGGCGGCGGACGACGCCCCCTCGGCCGATCCCGAGGTGACCATTCGCACGGAAGGCGACAAAACCATCCAGGAATACCGGCAGAACGGCTTCCTGTATGCGATCAAGATCACGCCGAAAAACGGCAAGCCTTATTTCCTGGTACGCGCCGATGGCTCTGATGGCAATTTCATTCGTTCCGACCAGCCGGACATGCTGATTCCGTCCTGGAAGATCTTCGAGTGGTAATCTGACGCGCACCGTTCACATCAACCCGGCACTTCCCGGCGGAAGTGCCCGTATGGGCAATTTTTCATCATGTCAGTCTTCACCCCCGTGACCCGGCCTGAGCTGGAAACCTTTCTGGCGCCGTACGAGCTGGGCCGTTTGCTCGACTTCCAGGGCATTGCCGCCGGCACCGAGAACAGCAATTTCTTCGTCAGCCTCGAACAGGGGGAGTTCGTCCTGACGCTGATCGAGCGTGGGCCGAGCGAGGACATGCCGTTCTTCATCGAGCTGCTCGACACCCTGCACGCTGCCGACATGCCGGTGCCCTATGCCATTCGTGACCGCGACGGCAATGGCCTGCGCGAACTTTGCGGCAAGCCTGCGCTGTTGCAACCACGCCTGTCGGGCAAGCACATCAAAGCGCCGAACAACCAGCACTGCGCCCAGGTCGGCGAGCTGCTGGCGCACATCCACCTGGCCACCCGCGAGCACATCATCGAGCGCCGCACCGACCGTGGCCTGGACTGGATGCTGGCCTCGGGTGCCGAGCTGCTGCCACGCCTGACTGCCGGGCAAGCCGCACTGCTGCAGCCGGCGCTGGATGAAATCACCGCGCACAAGGCGCAGATCCTGGCCTTGCCACGGGCCAACCTGCATGCCGACCTGTTCCGCGACAACGTGATGTTCGAAGGCACCCACCTGACCGGTGTGATCGACTTTTACAACGCCTGCTCGGGGCCGATGCTGTATGACATCGCCATCACCGTGAACGACTGGTGCCTGGATGAACACGGCGCGATCGATGTGCCACGCGCCCAGGCGCTGCTGGCGGCCTATGCGGCGCTGCGGCCGTTCACGGCGGCCGAGGCCGAGCTGTGGCCGGAAATGTTGCGGGTAGGGTGCGTGCGCTTCTGGCTGTCGCGCCTGATTGCGGCGGAATCGTTTGCCGGGATGGATGTGATGATCCATGACCCGAGCGAGTTCGAGGTGCGTCTGGCACAGCGCCAGCAGGTGGCTTTGCACCTGCCGTTCGCCCTCTGATACCGGGTCTGCTTCTTCGCGGGTGAACCCGCTCCCACAGGTACAGCGATAGGCTTGAGACTAGCGCTATCTCTGTGGGAGCGGGTTTACCCGCGAATAGGCCGGAACAGGCTTACAGCTGTTCCAGACACCCAACCAGGTCACCGCCCAACTTCTCCAGCAAGCGCTCATAGCCCTTGCCATCCACCGGGTCGGTACCGCCCAAGGCATCCAGCTCGGCCAGGCGCACCGGCAGCCCGGCGGTCAGGGTCTCGGCCAGTCGCGGCCGCAGCGGCGGTTCGCTGAACACACAGGTTTTACCCACTTCCTGCAGGCGCTTGCGCATGGCAGCAACATGCTGCGCGCCCGGCTGCACCTCGGAGGCCACGCTGAACACGCCCGTGTGTTTCAGGCCGTACTCGGCCTCGAAGTAGTCGAACGCTTCGTGGAACACGAAGTACGGCTTGCCGGCAATACTGGCCACTCGCGCCTTGATTCGCCCATCCATCGCATCCAGGCGCTCATCGAACGCCTTGAGGTTGCTCTGGTAGCGGGCAGCGTTGGCCGGGTCAACCTGAGCCAGGTCAGCGGCTATTTTCGCCGCGATCACCCGCGCATTGACCGACGACAGCCACAAATGTGCATCGAGGCTGCCCGGGCGGTGATCGTGGTCATGGTCGTCGTGATCCTCTTCCTCATGGGAGTGGCTGTCCTCGCCAAAATGACGCAACTTCATGCCCGTCAGCGACTGCACTGCCACCGTGGGCTTGCTGCGGCTGCCCAGCACCCGTGGCAGGAAGTTCTCCATGTCCGGGCCGATCCAGTACAGCAAGTCGGCATCGCCTACCCGCCGCACGTCGGAAGGGCGCAGCGCGTAGTGGTGGGGTGAAGCGCCTGGCGGCAACAGCACGTCAGGGCTGCCAACGCCATCCTGCACGGCGGCGGCAATCTGCTGCAGGGGTTTGATACTGGTGAGCACACGCACATCGGCCTGGGCAGAAAATGCGATGAAAGCGACAAACAGGGCTAGGAATCGGGACACGGTGGATACTCGAGTCGTCAGAAACAGGTAACATAATAACGTCTCCATCCAGAACCGTCGCTGCCCATGTCCATCACGCCGCTGGCCAACCGTCCTCACGATCACTCCCATTGCGTACACAGCGCATTGGCTGAAGCCGACGCCTTGTGCACCCGCCAGGGCCTGCGCCTGACCGCGCTGCGCCGCCGTGTGCTGGAACTGGTGTGGCAAAGCCACAAGCCGCTGGGCGCCTACGACATCCTCGCCGTGCTCAGCGAGCAGGACGGCCGCCGCGCCGCCCCGCCTACGGTGTACCGCGCGCTGGACTTCCTGCTGGAAAACGGCCTGGTGCACCGCATCGCCTCGCTCAACGCCTTCATCGGCTGCAGCCACCCCGAGCACGTGCACCAAGGTCAGTTCCTGATCTGCCGGGCCTGCCATGTGGCCATCGAGCTGGAGCAAAGCAGCATCAGCGAGGCCATCATCAACAGCGCCAAGGGCGTGGGCTTCATGGTCGAGACCCAGACCGTAGAAGTGGTCGGCCTGTGCGGCAACTGCCGGAGCGCGGCATGAGCGATGCGCTGATCCGCCTGGAACAGGTGGGCGTTACCTTTGCCGGCGAGGCGGTACTCGACAGCATCGACCTGTCGGTGGCACCCGGCCAGATCGTCACCCTGATCGGCCCCAACGGGGCGGGCAAAACCACCCTGGTGCGCGCCGTGCTCGGGTTGCTCAAGCCGCATCGCGGCAAGGTGTGGCGCAAGCCGAAACTGCGTATTGGCTACATGCCGCAGAAGATCCAGGTCGATGCCACACTGCCGCTGTCGGTGCTGCGCTTCTTGCGCTTGGTGCCCGGCGTAGACCGCGCGGCAGCCTTGTCGGCGTTGCAGGAAGTGGGTGCCGAGCAGGTCATCGACAGCCCGATCCAGACTATTTCCGGCGGCGAGATGCAGCGCGTGCTGCTGGCCCGTGCGCTGCTGCGCGAACCTCAGTTGCTGGTGCTCGACGAGCCGGTGCAGGGCGTGGATGTGGTCGGCCAGACCGAGCTGTACAACCTCATCACCCGCCTGCGCGACCGCCACGGCTGCGGCGTGCTGATGGTGTCCCACGACCTGCACCTGGTGATGAGCGCCACCGACCAGGTGGTGTGCCTGAACCGCCACGTGTGCTGCTCGGGCCACCCGGAGCAAGTCAGCAACGACCCGGCCTTCGTCGAACTGTTCGGCCAGAACGCCCCGAGCCTGGCCGTTTACCACCACCATCACGACCACAGCCACGACCTGCACGGCTCGGTCGTCGCCCCCGGCACCCATGTTCACGGAGAGCACTGCAAGCATGGCTGATTTTCTTCTTTACGCCTTGCTTGCGGGTTTGTCCCTGGCAGTAGTTGCGGGCCCACTCGGCTCTTTCGTGGTGTGGCGGCGCATGGCGTATTTCGGCGATACGCTGTCCCACGCCGCGCTGCTGGGCGTGGCAATGGGTTTCGTGCTGGACGTAAGCCCGGCCTTGGCGGTAACCGTGGGCTGCCTGTTGCTGGCAATCCTGCTGGTCACCTTGCAACAGCGCCAACCGCTGGCCTCCGACACGCTGCTGGGCATCCTCGCCCCCAGTACCCTGTCGCTGGGCCTGGTGGTACTGAGCTTCATGCACGATGTGCGCATCGACCTGATGGCCTACCTGTTCGGCGACCTGCTAGCCATCAGCACCCCCGACCTCGCCTGGATTCTCGGCGGCAGTGCGCTGGTCCTGCTGCTGCTCGCCGTGCTGTGGCGGCCGTTGCTGGCAGTTACCGTGCACGAAGAACTGGCGATGGTCGAAGGCCTGCCCGTTGCGGGCCTGCGCATGGCATTGATGCTGCTGATTGCAGTGGTGATTGCCGTCGCCATGAAGATCGTCGGTGTATTGCTGATCACTTCGCTGCTGATCATCCCCGCCGCTGCGGCGCAACGTCACGCACGCTCCCCCGAGCAGATGGCCCTGGGCGCCAGCCTGCTCGGCGTTACCGCCGTTTGCGGTGGCCTGGCCATGTCCTGGTTCAAGGATACCCCCGCCGGCCCGTCGATCGTGGTCTGCGCTGCGGTGCTATTCTTGCTGAGCCTGGCCCTGCCAAAACGCTGAAAGACAGGGCGTGTGATGGCACGCCTTGCAACCTTTTGCCGGGTAAAGGGTCTGTAAGACCTGTTTTCGAGCGTGCGCACCTGGGTGTAGACTTGCTCGCTTTTTGCGCAAATAGAGAGTCGCAGGAATGAAGCCGTTCGCCTCCCGTTATCTGCTTGTTGCCGCGTTTTCCCTGTTCCTGGCTGCTTGCTCCAGCGCGCCGGTCGAACAGGCCGCTGTACCTGCCCAAGCCGATGCCTGGCAGCAGTTGCAACAAAACATCGCCAGCAATGAGCTGGCCACCGCCGAAGACCAGCTGGCAGCCCTTCAGGCCCAGTCGCCGGATGACGCGCGCCTGGAGCAATACCAGCGTCAGTTGGCCGAAGCCTATCTGCAACGCAGTCAGATCGTCCTGCAAAAGGGCGATGTGAACGCAGCAGCTACCGCCCTGGCCCGTGCCCGTGCACTGATGCCGCAAGCCCCGGCGGTGACCGGTGGCGATCCCCTGTCCCAGGCACGCAAGGCCGAGCTGGAGAAGGCAGAAGCTGCCTTGAAAGCTGCTGAAGCGAAGCCCAAGGCACGCATCATCGACCCTACAGCGCCAAGCACGGTGGTGGCCTTGAAGACCACCGACAGCCGCGCCATGCGCCGCCAGCTCGATGACATTGCCGCCGACGTGGTGAGCTATGGCTGCGAAGTGGTGTTCCAGGTGCCGCGTACGGACGATGCCCCTTGGCTGAAGACCTTGCTGGAGAAACGCGTGCGCAAGATCGACAGTGGTTTCGAGCTGAAGCAGAAGCATGAAATTCAGCGCTCGCTGCCGGCCCAAGTGGTTTTGGTGCCGCACCCGCAATAAAACTTTAGAGCCCTATCGCCGGCAAGCCAGCTCCCACAGGTAGTGCACAGCGCCCAAGGCCTGCGCAGTACCTGTGGAAGCTGGCTTGCCGGCGATGGGCTGCAAAGCAGCCCCTTAGGCCGGCACAGCCTCCGCAGCAGCTTCCCGCTCCCACACCCGATGCCCCTCAACCGCTTTGACAAAGGCATCCACGGCTTTTTGGTCATCCGCCAGCAGCAAGCCCTTGTCTTCCTTAAGTCCCAGGCCGGTCGCCAGTTCCTTGGTCAACACCATAGCCTTCAGGTGCTTGTAGCCTTCCAGCAAGAAGTGTTTGGCTAGCCCGCTGGCTGCCAAGGCATCCGTCGAAGCCTTACCTGATGGCACGACAATCCCGTCGAACATGATCGATGGCATCCCCTCCATCGATGCCTCCACCGGCAGTTGCTTGCCATCCGTCGCCTTTACCGGCGCCGAGGTCGGCCCCAACAGCATCGGCCGGGCACTGTGCGCTTCCAGGGCCTTGATCAGTTTGTCCACGCTTGCAGCGTCCACGCCATTGGCCACCAGCACGGCAATCTTGCGCCCCTTGATACCCACCGAACCTGGGTGGTTCATCTGGCTCAAGGCCGGTGATTGCGCCAGCTGGCTGCCCTTCACCTGCACCGTACCCGCTTTCGGCGCAGGCAGGCCCAGGTTGGCTGCAACTGCCGCCGCCAGCTTCAAATCGATATTGGCGAGAATTTCATTCACTTCCCGGGCGCGGATATGTTCGCGCTCCACTTTGCCCAACTCGAAGCTGTAAGCCTTGATGATGTGCTGCTGTTCGGTCGGGCTCATGCTCTGGAAGAACAGCCGGGCTTGCGAGAAGTGATCACCGAACGACTCGCTGCGCTGACGAATCTTGTGCGCATCGATACGCTCCTGGTAGCTCTCGAAACCACCGTCCTGCGCCGCTGCCGGGGTTTCCTTTGGCCAACCACCGTCGATCGAGTTTGGCTCGTAGGACGCCCGCCCCTTGTGCACGACGTGCTGGTGCAGGGCATCACGCTGGTTGTTGTGGTTAGGCGCTACCGGGCGGTTGATCGGGATCTGGTGGAAGTTCGGCCCGCCCAGGCGGCTGATCTGGGTATCGGTGTACGAGAACAGCCGGCCCTGTAGCAGTGGGTCATTGGTAAAGTCGATTCCAGGCACGATATGGCCTGGGCAGAACGCCACCTGTTCGACCTCGGCAAAGAAATTGTCCGGGTTACGGTTCAGCACCATCTTGCCCAAGGGCGTTACGGGCACCAGCTCTTCCGGGATGATCTTGGTCGAGTCCAACAAGTCGAAGTCGAACTTGTGCTCGTCGGCCTCCGGCACGATCTGCACGCCGAGTTCCCATTCCGGGTAATCGCCGGTCTCGATCGCCTCCCACAAGTCACGGCGCTGGAAGTCAGTGTCCTTGCCCGCCAGTTTCTGCGCCTCATCCCACAGCAGCGAATGCACGCCCTGGCGCGGCTTCCAGTGGAACTTGACGAAACTGGCCACGCCCTCGGCGTTGATCAGGCGGAAGGTATGCACGCCAAAGCCTTCCATCATGCGCAAGCTGCGCGGGATAGCCCGGTCGGACATGGCCCACATCACCATGTGGGCCGACTCCGGCACCAGCGAAACGAAATCCCAGAACGTATCGTGGGCCGAGCCACCGGTAGGAATCTCGTTATGCGGCTCGGGTTTGACCGCATGCACAAAATCGGGGAACTTGATGGCATCCTGGATGAAGAAGACCGGCATGTTGTTGCCGACCAGGTCGAAGTTACCTTCGTCGGTATAGAACTTGACCGCGAAACCGCGCACATCACGCACGGTATCCCCCGAACCACGGGGACCCTGCACGGTGGAAAAGCGTACAAACACCGGTGTGATCTTGTCGGGATCTTGCAGGAAACCGGCTTTGGTCAGATCCGCATGGTTGCCATAACTCTGAAAGTAGCCGTGCGCCCCGGTACCACGGGCATGCACGATGCGCTCCGGGATGCGCTCATGGTCGAAGTGGGTGATCTTCTCGCGCATGATGAAGTCTTCGAGCAGCGACGGCCCTCGTGCGCCAGCCTTGAGGCTGTTCTGGTTGTCGGCAATCTTCACGCCCTGGTTGGTGCGCAGGGCCTGGCCGGTAGCGTCGCTGCGGAAGGTTTCCAGGCTCTGCAACTTGGCATTGGTATTGGCCCGGTCCGGGGTCTGGGTGCCAGCGGCTTCACTCTGCTTGGGCGCGTCCGTTTTCTTGCTGGGCATGGTCGTCTCTCCTCATCAGTCTTCAGGCGTGCCCGTTGCGGGCTTGTTCAACTAGTGACTGGAAGGCTTTGCCGAGCGTTCAATCAGGATTACCGGTTGTCGCGATATGCCCGATGGATTGGTGCATTACGAAATAAATGCTAAGAACAGCTATGGGAAAAGGCTAAAATGCGCGACCCCAGCTAACCGCTGACCCAAATTTCATGCGCCCCACAAGGTTCGCTACGTGATCGAGTTCCAACAGGTACATAAAACCTACCGCGTTGCCGGTAGGGAAATCCCCGCACTGAATCCGACCAGCCTGACCATCGAAGATGGCCAGGTGTTCGGCCTGATCGGCCATTCCGGCGCCGGCAAAAGCACCATGCTGCGCCTGATCAACCGCCTGGAAGAGCCCTCCGGCGGCAAGATCATCGTCGACGGCGAAGACGTCACCGCGTTCAACGCCAGCCAGTTGCGCGGCTTCCGCCAGCAGGTCGGGATGATCTTCCAGCACTTCAACCTGCTGGCCTCCAAGACCGTCGCCGACAACGTCGCCCTGCCACTGACCCTGGCCGGCGAGCTGTCGCGCAGCGAAATCGACAAACGTGTCACCGAGCTGCTGGCCCGTGTAGGCCTGCAAGACCACGCCAAAAAGTACCCGGCGCAGCTGTCCGGTGGCCAGAAGCAGCGCGTCGGCATCGCCCGCGCCCTGTCCACCAACCCGAAGATCCTGCTGTGCGACGAGGCTACCAGTGCCCTCGACCCGCAAACCACGGCTTCGGTCCTGCAATTGCTGGCCGAGATCAACCGTGAGCTGAAGCTGACCATCGTGCTGATCACCCATGAAATGGACGTGATCCGCCGTGTCTGCGACCGCGTGGCAGTGATGGACGCCGGCCAGATCGTCGAGCAAGGCTCGGTGGCCGATGTGTTCCTGCACCCGCAGCACCCCACCACCAAGCGCTTTGTCCAGGAGGACGAGCAAGTCGACGAAGGCGAACAGCGCGACGATTTCGCCCATGTACCAGGCCGTATCGTGCGCCTGACCTTCCAGGGCGACGCCACCTACGCGCCGCTGCTGGGCACCGTGGCCCGCGAAACCGGTGTGGACTACAGCATCCTCGCCGGGCGTATCGACCGCATCAAGGATGTCCCCTATGGCCAGCTCACCCTCGCCCTGATCGGCGGTGACATGGAAGCGGCATTCGCCCGCTTCAAGGCAGCTGACGTACATATGGAGGTACTGCGTTGATGGACGCCCTGAATTTCTTTGCAAACGTCGACTGGGCCGAAATCTGGCTGGCCACCGTCGATACCATGATCATGTTGTTCGGCTCGTTGTTCTTCACCGTGCTGCTGGGCCTGCCGCTGGGCGTGCTGCTGTTCCTCTGCGGGCCTAAGCAGATGTTCGAGCAAAAGGGCGTGTATGCGCTGCTGTCGCTGGTGGTGAACATCCTGCGCTCGCTGCCGTTCATCATCCTGCTGATCGTGATGATCCCGTTCACCGTACTGATCACCGGCACCTCGCTGGGCGTTGCCGGCGCCATTCCGCCGCTGGTGGTAGGTGCCACGCCGTTCTTCGCGCGCCTGGTGGAAACGGCCCTGCGTGAAGTGGACCGCGGCATCATCGAAGCTACCCAGTCGATGGGCGCCACCACCCGCCAGATCATCACCAGTGCGCTGCTGCCGGAAGCCCGCCCGGGCATCTTCGCGGCCATCACCGTAACGGCCATCACCCTGGTGTCGTACACCGCCATGGCCGGTGTGGTCGGTGCCGGTGGCCTGGGCGACCTGGCGATTCGCTTCGGTTACCAGCGCTTCCAGACCGATGTAATGGTAGTGACCGTGGTATTGCTGCTGGTACTGGTTCAAGTACTGCAGAGCGTGGGCGACAAACTGGTCGTGCATTTTTCCCGTAAGTAACCCCAATGGGGTCGGCCCGGCCGACCCGTTCGGGGGCCGTCGCGGCCCTCACAAGGAGTGATTGATGAAGAAGCTGCTTGCTGTCGCTGCCGCTGTCGCGGCCTTCTCGGCCCACGCCGATACCCTGACCGTTGCCGCCACCCCGGTGCCGCACGCCGAGATCCTCAACTTCGTCAAACCACAGCTGGCGAAAGAGGGCGTGGAGCTGAAGGTGAAGGAGTTCACCGACTACATCCAGCCGAACGTGCAGGTGGCCGAAAAGCGCCTGGACGCCAACTTCTTCCAGCACCAGCCGTACCTGGATGAGTTCAACAAGGCCAAGGGCACCCAACTGGTGAGCGTAGCCGGCGTGCACATCGAGCCGCTGGGCGTGTACTCGACCAAGATCAAGAAGCTGGACGAGTTGTCTTCCGGCGCCACCGTGGTCATCCCCAACGACGCCACCAACGGCGGCCGCGCCCTGCTGCTGCTGGACAAGGCCGGTGTGATCAAGCTGAAGGACAACAAGAACATCCTGTCCACCGTGAAGGATGTTGCCGAGAACCCGAAAAGCATCAAGTTCCGTGAGCTGGAAGCGGCCACCATCCCGCGCGTGCTGACCCAGGTCGATGCCGCCCTGATCAACACCAACTACGCGCTGGAAGCCAAGCTGAACCCGGAGAAGGACGCGCTGGCCATCGAAGGCAGCGACTCGCCTTACGTGAACATCCTGGTTGCCCGCCCGGACAACAAAGACTCGGAAGACATGAAGAAACTGGCCGCTGCGCTGCACTCGCCTGAGGTGAAGCAGTTCATCGTCGAGAAATACAAGGGCGCTGTGGTTCCGGCGTTCTGATCCGAAATCCCCGGGGCCGCTTTGCGGCCCTTTCGCGGCACAAGGCCTGCAAAGCAGGCTCGAAATCTCAATCCCGCTTCACAAGCCCGGGCAACTGCGCCACCAGCTTCTGGTTGTTGAACGGCGCACGAATGAAACCACGCTGACGCCCATCCGGCCCCACAACCGCCAGGTTACCGCTGTGATCCACGGTATACCCCGGCTTGCTGGTATCGGCCGGAATGAACGGAATGCTCAAGGCATTAGCCAACTTCTGGGTATCCTCGATCGACCCCGCCACCCCGACAAAGTCCTTGTCGAAATAGCCCAGGTATTGCTTCAACTGGTTAGGCGTGTCGCGGTTCGGGTCCACACTCACCAACACCACCTGCAGCCGGTCAACGGCTTCCTTGGGCAGCTCACTCTTCACCTGGCGCAACTGGGCCAAGGTAGTCGGGCAGATGTCCGGGCAGTAGGTGTAGCCAAAGAACAGCAGCGACCATTTGCCCTTCAGGTCATCCAGTCGCACTGGCTGGCCGTCCTGGTTGGTCATGGTCACATCCGCCACGGTACGGCTCTGCGGCAGCAGGATGATGCCGGCGTCGATCAGCTCGGTAGGGTTGGGCTGGTCGCGGCCATTGAGCACCTTGTTGACAGTCAGGCCCATGATCAGCGCGACCAGGGCAACGAGGATAAAGACGGTTTTCTGGGTTCGGGTCATAGGTTCAGCAACAGGTAGTGGTCGAGGAGCAACGCGATGAACAGCGCGAACAGGTAGCCGATAGAGTACTTGAAGGTACCGATCGCCGCGTGCGGCCGGCTGCCACGGTACAACACCCAGGCCCAATGCAGGAAGCGCAGGCCCAGCGCCAGGGCACAGGCCAGGTACAGCGGGCCGCTCATGTGGATGGCATACGGCAACAGGCTGACCGCCAGCAATACCAGGGTGTACAGCAGGATATGCAGCTTGGTGTAGCGCTCGCCGTGGGTCACCGGCAGCATCGGGATATCGGCCTTGGCGTATTCCTCCTTGCGGTGGATGGCCAAGGCCCAGAAGTGCGGTGGCGTCCAGGCGAAGATGATCAGCACCAGCAGCAAGGGTTCGGCGCTGACATGGCCGCTTACGGCCACCCAGCCGAGCAGCGGCGGGGCGGCGCCGGCCAAGCCACCGATGACGATGTTCTGTGGCGTGGCACGCTTGAGAAAGCCGGTGTAGAGCACCGCATAGCCAAGCAAGGACGCCAGGGTAAGCCAGGCGGTCAGGGCGTTGGTGAACACCAGCAGCAGCGCCATGCCCAACACTGCGAGCGCCAAGGCGAACGACAGTGCGGGCAGTGGCTCGACCCGGCCTTGGGCCAGGGGCCGCTTGTGGGTACGGGCCATCAGCGCATCGATGCGCCGATCCACCACATGGTTGACCACCGCTGCACCACCTGCACACAAGCCGATGCCCAGGTTGCCGAACAGCAGCACGCTCCAGCTCACCCCGGCCCGGGTAGCGAGGAACATGCCTGCCAGCGAGGTAATCAGCATCAGCACCACCACCTTGGGCTTGGTCAGCTCCAGGTAATCGCGCCAGCTGGCCCGCCGTGCACTCAGAAGCGTCGCCACGAATCGTTCCTCATGTGAAGGGAAGTGCCCACGCCGGCCACCGGCCGCAGGCGCCAGCCGTGGCCGACACCCACGCGCAACTTGTCGACCACGCGAATGCGGTAGTTCACCAGCACCATGCTCAGCAGCAACATCGCCCCACCCGCGTTGTGCGCCACAGCCACCACCAGTGGCAGGTGGAACAACACATTGCTGATGCCCAGGCCCACTTGCAGGGCCAGCGCCAACAGTACCAGCCGCGCCAGACCGGGGAGGCCACAGCGGTGCAGCTTCCAGCTGAGCATCAAAAGCACGCAAGTCACCAACAGTGCCCCCAGCCGGTGGCTGATGTGGATGGCCGTGCGTGCATCACTGTCCAGTTGCCCGCCGAGGTAGTTGGGGCCGACGTGTTGGGTCAGATGGAAGCCGTTGCTGAAGTCCGCCGCCGGCCACCACTGGCCATGGCAAGTGGGCAGGTCAATGCAGGCGACCGCTGCGTAGTTGGCACTGACCCAACCGCCCAGGGCGATCTGGCCGATCACCACCAGCAGGGCCAATGCAGCGATCCGGCGCAAGCTCAACGGCAACTTGGGCAATGGCGCAAAAGCCCGGGATAGACGCAGGGATAGCAGGAACAGCAGGCTCAACGTAGTGAACCCGCCGAGCAAGTGCGCGGTAACCACCTGTGGCCACAGCTTCAGGGTAACTGTCCACATGCCGAAAGCCGCCTGGGCCAGCACCACGCCCAGTAACAACACAGGCAGGCGATAGGGCTGGCCATCGCGGGCATGCCGGCGCACCGCCTGAAAGGCGAGCAGGGCAATCACCACGGCCAGCGTGCCGGCGAAGTAGCGATGGACCATCTCGGCCCAGCCCTTGGCCTCTTCCACGGGGTGATCGGGGAAGTGCAGCTCGGCATGGGCCAATTGGGCCTCGCTCTTGGGCACGCTGATGAAGCCGTAGCAACCTGGCCAGTCCGGGCAGCCCAGGCCGGCGTGGGTCAGGCGGGTATAGGCACCGAGCAGGACGACCAGCAGTGCCAGCAGGGTGGCGAATACAGCCAAGCGGAATCCAGGTCTGGCCATGGCAGGCTCCTAGCCGATGTTGGACAGCTTGAGCAGGTGGCGCAGATCGTCCAGCACATGCTTGCCGTTGACCTTGCCGTCGTAACGCAGCACCAGGTTGCCGTGCGGGTCGACGATCCACAGCTGCGGGCCAGGCTCGCCAACCTTCTGCAGGTAGTGCTGGGCATCCAGCGGGTAACGTTGCAGTTGCGGGTACTCACGGCCAAGCAGCGCCTGGTAGTCGGCGCTCAGCGGCTGGGCGGCGGCCAGCGCATGGCTGGCGCGGCTGGCATCGCGGCCCAGGCCGACCTGGATCTGCCGGGCCAGGTACACCAGGCGCTGGCAGTCCTCGGCGCAGGCCTCAGGCGCGCTGACCAACAGCTGCCAGCGCTCGTCCTCACCCGCCACGCCGATATCGGCACGGCTTTCACCATTGCCGATCATGGCGCCGTGGTAGCTGCGGCCATCCGGCACCCAGAACTGAAGTTTGTACATGCTGGTGGCCAAAATCATCGGCCCGAGCACCACCAGCAAAATCAGTAATAGCTGCAAACGCCCGCGGGCTCTGGGTTTGCCACGTTCAGGCACGTCCAGTGGAGTGGCGGTGGCCATGGCGTTTCTCCTTGTTGTGGTGCCAGCCAAAGTAGAGGTAGAGCAGAACCAATGCGGCAGAAAGGGCAAACCACTGCACGGCGTACCCCAGGTGTTTTTCCGGGCCCATGGCGACTACTGGCCAATCCAGGCGATAGGCTGCCGGGCCTGGTTCCAGACGCAGCTCATGGGCGTAGCCTTCGCGGTCCAGTTGCGGCCAGAGCTGTGCGGCATCAACGGCCGTGAGCAGATGCGGCCATTGGCCGCCTTCCGGGTCGGGATGCAGCTGGAACGTGCTGCCGGGTGATACGTACACTGAAGCGTCCAGCGCCATGGCCTGGGAAGGGGTATCGAAATGCACGGGCACGCGACGGTCTGGCCAGGGCAGCCAGCCGCGGTTGACCAGCAGCCACAGGCCGCTGGCCTGGTCATGGAAGGGTTGCAGCAGTTCCACACCGGCCTGGCCGTCGCGCATGCGGTTGTCCAGCAACAGGCTGTGCCCGGCGTCGAAGCGGCCATAGAGGTGAACGCGGCGGAAGGCGTTGTCTTCGTTTGATACGAGCTGGGCCGTGGCGATCGGGGCTTCGATTCGCCGTTCGGCATAGCTGGCCAGCAGCGTACGCTTTTCCTCGGCACGGCCGAGTTGCCAGCAGCCAAGCGCTATCAGGCCCGGCAGCAGCGCAAGCACCGCCAGGGTCGGTACCCAGCCTGGGCGAAACGGCCTCACGGGCGCCTCGCTATACTTATCCACATCACCGCATCCCCCCCGGAGTAGCGCCATGCTCAAGGCCGCGATTGTCCTGATGCTGTTGGCCACGATTGCCAGCCTGTTCAGTGGCCTGGTGTTTCTGGTCAAAGACGATGAAAACTCGACCCGCCTGCTCAAGGCGCTGACCGTGCGGGTGACCCTGGCGGCCCTGACAGTCGGCCTGGTCGCCTGGGGCTTTATCAGTGGTCAGCTGGTTTCGCATGCTCCCTTCTGAATGTGCAGTTGGTTTGATGGCCTCATCGCCAGCAAGCCAGCTCCCACAGGAACCCCACATGCCTCAGGGTCAGTGCCCCCCTGTGGGAGCTGGCTTGCCGGCGATTGGCCCTAGAGCACATACACGAAGATGAACAACCCCACCCAAACCACATCAACGAAGTGCCAGTACCAACTGGCCGCCTCGAAGCCGAAGTGTTTCTCCGGGTTGAAGTGCCCACGCAAAATGCGCACGAACATCACGATCAGGATGATCGTCCCCAACGTCACGTGGGCGCCGTGGAAGCCGGTCAGCATGAAGAACGTCGCACCATAGATCCCCGAACCCAGCGTCAGCCCCAGCTTGGTATAGGCCTCGTGGTACTCGTAGGCCTGCAACGTAATGAAGCTGATACCCAGAAGAATGGTCAGCGCCATCCAGAACTTCAGTGGCCCACGGTGATCACGGCGCAGCGCATGGTGCGCAATGGTGATGGTCACACTGGAACTGACCAGCAGGATGGTGTTGATCAGCGGCAGGTGCCACGGGTCGATCACTTCCTTGGGCGGCGGGAACAGTTTCGGGTCGGGCGTGTGCAGCAGCGGCCAGGTGAACTCGAAAGTCGGCCACAACATGTGCGCAACCCCTTTGGCCCCTTCTCCCCCCAGCCACGGCCCGGCCAGCACACGCACGTAGAACAGCGCACCGAAAAAGGCGAGGAAGAACATCACCTCGGAGAAGATGAACCAGCTCATGCCCCAGCGGAACGAGCGGTCCAGCTGCGGGCTGTACAACCCCGCGCGGCTCTCCTTCACCACGGCGCCGAACCAGCCAAACAGCATGTAGGCCAGGAACAATGCACCCACGAAGAAAATCAGCGGCCCGTGCGATTCCGGGTGGCCGGCCTTCATGTCATTGAACCAGGTGCCCAGGCCGAACACCGTGATGAACATGCCGATGGTGGCGATGATCGGCCACTTGCTCTGCGCCGGAACGTAGTAGTGCTCATGACTTGCCATTGCTGTTCTCCTTCCCTTAACGGGCGCCCTGAACGTCCTGGGCCGCAACATGCGCGACCGGCGGGTGGCGAGCGGTGATGTCGAACAAGGTGTAGGCCAGTGTCAGGTGCTTCACGCTGGCCGGCAGGTCGCGGTCGACGATGAAGCGCACCGGCATCTCGATGCGTTCGCCGGGCTGCAGCACCTGCTGGGTAAAGCAGAAGCACTCGGTCTTGTGGAAATACGCGGCGGCCTCGGCCGGGGTAATGCTGGGTATCGCCTGCGCACTCATCGGCCGGTCGGTCGGGTTGTGGGCAATGAAGATCATCTGGTTCACCGCACCCGGGTTGACCTCCAACTGGTCAGCCGTGGAGTAGAAATCCCAGACCATGTCGCTGGCATTGGTCGACATGAACTGCACCCGCACCGAACGCGACGGGTCGCTGACCTGGCTGCCTTCGTATTGCCCGCCAGTCTTGCCGTTGATGCCAAAGGCCTTGCACATCACGTCGTAGATCGGCACCAGGGCGAAGCCGAAGGCGAACATCACCACCGTCAGCATCAGCAGGCGCGTTACCAGGCGTTTGAGCGACAGGCCGTTCATGGCGGGCTTCCTATTTCACTTCCGGTGGCGTCTGGAAGGTGTGGTAGGGCGCAGGCGAGGGGATCGACCACTCAAGGCCCTCGGCGCCATCCCAAGGCTTGGCCGGTGCCGGCGCGCCGCCACGGATGCACTTGATGACGATGAACAGGAAGAAGATTTGCGTGGCACCGAACATGAAGGCCCCGATCGACGACACCATGTTGAAGTCGGCGAACTGCAGGTTGTAGTCCGGAATGCGCCGTGGCATGCCGGCCAGCCCCACGAAGTGCATGGGGAAGAAGGCCATGTTCATACCGATGAACGACAGCCAGAAGTGCAGCTTGCCGAGGGTTTCGTCGTACATGTGGCCGGTCCATTTCGGCAGCCAGTAGTAGGCCGAGGCGAAGATGCCGAAGATCGCCCCGGGCACCAGCACGTAGTGGAAGTGTGCGACCACGAAGTAGGTGTCGTGGTACTGGAAGTCCGCCGGGGCGATGGCCAGCATCAAGCCGGAGAAGCCGCCGATGGTGAACAGGATGACGAAGGCGATGGCAAACAGCATCGGCGTCTCGAAGGTGAGCGAGCCTTCCCACATGGTGCTGACCCAGTTGAACACCTTCACCCCGGTGGGCACGGCGATCAGCATGGTGGCGTACATGAAGAACAGTTCGCCCACCACCGGGATGCCGACCACGAACATGTGGTGGGCCCAGACGATGAACGACAGGAAGGCAATCGCGCCGGTGGCGTACACCATCGAGGTGTAGCCGAACAGCGGCTTGCGCGAGAACGCCGGGATGATCGAGCTGACCGCACCGAAGGCGGGCAGGATCATGATGTACACCTCGGGGTGGCCGAAGAACCAGAACACATGCTGGAACAGCACCGGGTCACCGCCACCGGCGGCGCTGAAGAAGCTGGTACCGAAGTGGATGTCCATCAGCATCATGGTCACCACACCGGCCAGCACCGGCATCACCGCAATCAGCAGGAACGCGGTAATCAGCCAGGTCCAGACGAACAGCGGCATTTTCATCAGGGTCATGCCGGGGGCACGCAGGTTGAGGATGGTGGCGATCACGTTGATCGCGCCCATGATCGAGCTGATGCCCATCAGGTGGATGGCGAAGATGAAGAAGGTGACGCTGGCCGGTGCATAGGTGGTGGACAGCGGGGCGTAGAAGGTCCAGCCAAAATTCGGCCCGCCGCCGGGGCTGAACAGGGTCGACACCAGCAACAGAAACGCCGCCGGCAACAACCAGAAGCTGAAGTTGTTCATGCGCGGCAGGGCCATGTCGGGCCCGCCGATCATCAACGGGATCATCCAGTTGGCCAGGCCGACGAAGGCCGGCATCACCGCGCCGAACACCATGATCAGGCCGTGCATGGTGGTCATCTGGTTGAAGAACGCCGGTTCCACGATTTGCAGCCCGGGCTGGAACAGCTCGGCGCGAATCACCATGGCGAACGAGCCGCCAAGCAGGAACATGATGAAGCTGAACCACAGGTACATCGTGCCGATGTCTTTATGGTTGGTGGTCAGCACCCAGCGCATCAGGCCCTTGGCCGGGCCGTGGGCGTGCTCATGGCCGTGGGCGTGGTCGTCGATCACTGTGCTCATGTCCTGTCTCCTGCAACCCATTGATTGCCGCGAGTAACCCGGTTCATTGCGCTTCTGCCTGCTTCAGCGCCAGCACGTCCTTCGGCGTGACCATGTCGCCCTTGTTGTTGCCCCAGGCGTTGCGCTCGTAGGTGACCACGGCGGCAATATCCACTTCCGAGAGCTGCTTGCCGAATGCAGCCATGGCGGTACCGGGTTTGCCGTGGAAGACGATGCTCAGGTGGCCTTCCTTGGGCCCGGTAGCGATCTTCGAGCCCTTCAATGCCGGGAACATCGGTGGCAAGCCCTGGCCTTCGGCCTGGTGACAGGCCACGCAGGTGGTGTGGTAGACCTTGTCGCCACGCTCCACCAGCTCTTCCAGGGTCCATTCCTTGCTGGTCAGCTCCTTGAGCTTGGCGGCTTCGGCTTTGCGCTCACCCAGCCAGGTGTCGTAGTCGGCCTTGGATTTCACCTCGACCACCACCGGCATGAAACCGTGATCCTTACCGCACAGCTCGGTGCACTGGCCGCGATAGATGCCGGGCTTCTCGATACGGGTCCAGGCTTCGTTGACGAAGCCGGGGATGGCATCGCGCTTGACCGCAAAAGCCGGCACCCACCAGGAGTGGATAACGTCGGCGGCCGTTACCAGGAAGCGCACTTTGGCACCCACCGGCAGCACCAGCGGTTGGTCGACTTCGAGCAGGTAGTGCTCGTCCTTGGGGGCTTTGTTGTGAATCTGGTCGGCGGGGGTGGCCAGGTTGCTGAAGAACTCCACGTCCTGGCCCAGGTATTTGTAGTGCCACTTCCACTGGTAGCCGGTGACCTGAATGTCGATGTCCGACTCGCTGGCGTCGTAGATGTCGATCAGGGTCTTGGTGGCCGGGATGGCCATGGCCACCAGAATCAGGAAGGGCACCACGGTCCAGAGGATTTCCACCCAGGTATGCTCGTGGAAATGCGCGGCCTGCTGACCGGTGGAACGGCGGTGGATGACCATCGACCAGAACATCGCGCCGAAAACCACGATGCCGATGATCACGCAGACCCAGAAGATGGTCATGTGCAGGTCGAAGACGGCGTTGGAGACTTCCGTCGCCCCCGGGTGCATGTTCACGGTCCAGGCGGCGTTGGCCTGACCAAAAACCGACCACAACAGGAGGCCCATCCAGACATGTGGATGTCGCATCATTGCGGGTTCCCCTTCTAATTCTTGTTGTCCCGGAGGCGTGGCCTGCGGCAAGAGGGAACGGCGGTCAAGACTGCCTGGCTTCGACGACCGAGCCCCTGCTAAAAGCAGTCGGGCCTCATCAACGAATCACGTTCACCGGGAGTATAGACAGCGACCAATGGCACGCAATGAAGCCTGTGAAATGAACTTCACGAAATGGCCAAATTGCCTGAAAACCGCACGCTTGAGGGGGCATGGCGCAATAATGGCACCTTGATATGCCTGAGAGCGCACACGTTTGCGAGATTTATAACAAATAGGTCTTAGGTATTCTGTATACCGAGCTAATTTAGTGTCTTCCGTTTGAAACGTAATGTCCCTGGAGTTGTCATGAACATCGCTGCTGTACGCGAGCAGGTAAGCCAAGCCCATCAACATGAAGGCCAGACTGGCCAATTGAAACAGCGTCTCGAGCTGCAACTGCCGCACCTGCACCCCTCGATCCAACTGCCTGAGCAGGACGCCCAGGGTACTTTGGCGCGCTTCGTCAGCGCCTACATCGACCAGGTTCCGGAACTGCTGGAGGCCGCACATGCGGTTGCCCGCGAGGCCGGGATCGAGTCGCAGATCAAGCCGGTACTGAAAATTGCCGAAGCCTACTTCCTGCAGCCGCCCAGCGTGATGCAAGGGCATGTGGGCCTGGACTGCCTGCTGGACGAGGCCTACCTGGCGCACCGGCTGGTGGAAGAGGTGAACGATCTGTATATCCGTCACTTCCAGCAGCCGCTGATCCCGGTCGATACCACCGTCGCCAATCTGATTGCCCACCAGCTGATTGGCGAGGAATTTGCCAACCAGCTGGATGAAGTGGTGCATCACTCGGTTGACGAAATGCTCAATGACGAGAGTTTTGCGGTGGAGTCAGTGGAGGCTTATCGCGAAAAACTGAGCAGCCCGGCAACTGGCGAGGCCTGGAAGCGCTGGCCGTGCCTGTCGCGGCAGCTGGGTGTGGAGCTGGGTCAGCCGGCCTGAATCCAGAGCCCGGTGAGATCCCTGTAGGAGCGGCACAAGGCTGCTCCTACAAAAATCACCCTGTTAAGGATCGGTATCAGGTACCAAGCCCCGCCGTAGTCCGCAACCGCCCCTCGATCCGCCGCTTCAAGCGCCGCTGTTCTATCAGCAACCGCGCCCCATTCGCCGCATTGCTGCGGCCCCAGTCTTCAAGCAGCTCAAGGCACGAGTGGTCGATGTAGCTCAGGTTACCCAACGGCACATGCAGCGTGGTCCCCGCCGGTACACTATCCAGCACCTGAGTCAGCGCCGGCACCTTGAGGAACGTCGCCGCACCGCTAAGCCGCAGCTCCATGTGCCCAGCCTTCTCCAGGCTCACCAGATTGATCTTCAGCCGCGCCGCCTTGAACGCCAGCTTCAGCAAGGTCAGGGCAAAGCCAAGCAGCACGCCGGTCAGCAGGTCGGTAAAGATGATCGCCAGCGCTGTCGCCGCATAGGTGAACATCGGCATGCGGCCATAACGGCCCAATCCGCGAAACGCCTTGAAGTCCACAAGCTTTACCCCGGTAAACACCAGCACACCCGCCAGGCTCGCCACCGGAATCTGTTGCAGTACGCTACTCAGCGCCACTACGAACGCCAGCAGCCAAAGGCCATGGAAGATCGCCGAAGCCCGGGTTTGCGCACCCGCTTGCACATTCGCCGAACTGCGCACGATCACGCCAGTCATCGGCAAAGCACCCAACACACCGCAGAGCATGTTGCCGATCCCCTGGGCCGACAACTCACGGTCGAAGTCCGAGCGCTGGCCGCTGTGCATGCGGTCTACCGCCGCAGCCGACAGCAGGGTTTCAGCGCTGGCAATGAACGCCAGGGCGAAGGCTGCGACCAGCAGGGTAGGGTCGGCCAACTGCATCAGATCTTCCGGGCGGATCCAGTCGATGGCCTCGGACAAGTCTGCCGGCACCTGCACCCGGTTGACCGGCAAGGCCAGCCACATGCTGATGCCGGTCATCGCCGCAACACCCAGCAGGGCACCCGGGACGAAGCGCAGCCGCTGCGGCCGCAAGCGCTCCCAGCCCCACATGATGGCGATGGTACCCAGGCCCAGCGCACCGGCCATCCAGCCGGTACCGGCGCTTTCCTGTGGCAAGGCTGCGGCCACGGTTGCCGGGAACTCCAGCAGGTTCTGCATGCCGGAAGGCTGGGGCGCGGTGTCGAACATGACATGCACTTGCGACAGCACGATCAGCACGCCAATCCCGGCCAGCATGCCGTACACCACCGCTGGCGCGGTAACGCGGAACCAGCATCCCAGGCGCAGGCGCCCAGCCAGCAACTGCAGTAACCCGGCCAGCAGCAGTATCGGCCCCAGCATGGCCATGCCGTGCTGGCGCACCAGCTCGAACACCAGCACCGCCAAGCCGGCGGCCGGGCCGCTGACTTGTAGCGGCGAACCGGCGAGGAAACCCACGACAATGCCGCCGATAATGCCGGTAATCAGGCCTTTGGCCGGCGGCATGCCCGAGGCGATCGCAATGCCCATGCACAACGGCAAGGCCACCAGAAAGACCACCACCGACGCCAGCAACTCACGCGGCAGGGCCGCTTTCAACTGTGTAATGTTCACCGTGTTTCTCCATTCTCAGTCACACAGCCATTCCCCTGGCCGTGGGCACGTTTGCCCCTGACGAGCGCGCAGGCGCGGGCCGCCAGCGGGCGTGCCGGCAGGGCAGTCAGGGAATTAAAGGCAGCAGAAGGCCGCGCCACACCCTGAAGGGTGCAGCCGGCTATCAAAGTTCTAGCGGTGGATGGGTCGCTTAGTAGCGGCCTCTCGGGGTAGCGCAGGGGACCGGCTCGCCAGCAGCCAGGGGCAAGAAGCTGTCGCTGGCGGCATCGTAGGCTTCGATCTTGCTGGTCTCGATGTCGTAGACCCAGCCATGGATGTACAGCTCACCGGCTGCCAGGCGCGAGGCAACCGAAGGATGGGTACGCAAGTGATGCAGTTGGGCGATGACGTTTTCCTTGGTCAGCACCTGCATCGTCTCGTGTTCGCTACCGCACGAGCAGTTGTTCTCGACCACGGTGCGCGCCACTTCAGCGTGACGCAACCAGGCGGAAACGGTTGGCATCTTGGTCAGCGATTGCGGGTTGAGTACCGCACGCATGGCGCCGCAGTCGGAGTGGCCACACACGATGATGTGGTGCACTTTCAGTGCAAGTACGGCGTACTCGATCGCGCTGGAAACACCGCCATTCATCTGGCCGTAAGGCGGTACCACGTTACCCACGTTACGGGTCACGAACAGGTCGCCTGGCGAGCTTTGGGTGATCAGCTCGGGGACGATGCGCGAGTCGGCGCAGGTAATGAACATGGCACGCGGCGTTTGCGCAGTGGCGAGCTTCTTGAACAGCTCTTGCTGCTCGGGGAAGACGTCATGGTGAAAGCGCAGGAAGCCGTCGACGATGTGCTTCAGGGCTGCATCGGCGCCCTCGGCGGGTACATCCGGAACGACCTTGGATGGGTCCTTGACGGGCATGATTCATCCTCTTGACGGTGTGTAGGTAAATCCATTTTACCGGTGAAAGATTCTGGCTATGCAGGGATTTAGATGACACGCACGGGCCATTGATCACAGTCGGTGTGGACTGATTTCCTACGCTAGCGGGGAAAACTTAACTGAAACTTAATTCGACGGCTCTAGAACGGGCGTTCCAGACAGGAAAGGCGGGATCTGGATAATAGCAAAAAAGCATCAGTTGCCAATATAGATTAGCAAAATTATTGGGTGTCATTAGCTGAGTTGCAGGCATCAGAACAACGCTATCTGGCCCCCAGGTGGGCAGAATGCCGAGCAATCCAGCGCCTGCGCTTCCCGCCCCTCAAAGTTCAGCCGCTTCATGGCCTTGGCAAAACGCTGGGCCAACAGCTCGGCAAACACCCCTTCGCCGCGCATGCGCGCGCCAAACCGGCTGTCGTACAGCTCGCCGCCCCGGCTCTGGCGAATCAGGCTCAGTACATGCGCAGCCCGTTGCGGGTAATGGTCCTGCAGCCACTGCTCGAACAAGGGCGCCACCTCCAGCGGCAGGCGGAGCATCATGTAGGCCGCGCTCTGTGCGCCGGCTTCCTTGGCCGCCTCCAACAGGCGTTCCAGTTCACTGTCATTGATCATCGGAATCATCGGCGAACACAACACACCCACCGGCACACCCGCTTCGCGCAATACCCGGATAGCCCTCAACCGAGCGCCGGGAGAGGCCGCGCGTGGCTCCAGCACCCGCTTGAGATCATCGTCCAGCGTGGTCAGGCTGATCATTACCCGCGCCAGGCGCTGGCGGGCCATCTCGGCCAGCAAGTCGAGATCACGCAACACCAGCGAACCCTTGGTGACAATGGTCACCGGATGGCGAAAACGCAGCAAAACCTCAAGCAGCCGCCGGGTGAGCATGTGCTCCCGCTCGATCGGTTGGTAAGGGTCGGTGTTGGAGCCCAGGTTGATCGGCGCGCACACGTAGCCCGGTTTGCTCAATTGTTGCGCAAGCACCTCGGCGGCGTTGGTCTTGGCAATCAGCTTGGTCTCGAAATCGAGGCCGGGGGAAAGGTCCCAATAGGCGTGCGAGGGGCGGGCATAGCAGTAGATGCAACCATGCTCGCAGCCACGGTAAGGGTTGATGGAGCGGTCGAAGGGCAGATCGGGCGAGGTGTTACGACTGATCACCGACTTGGCGGTCTCGACCCGCACTTCAGTGCCTTGCGTCTGTGGCACTTCCTGGTACCAGCCATCATCCACTGCCACCGAATGGCTCGGGGCAAAGCGGTTATGGGGGTTGTGCGCCGTGCCACGGCCCTTTCGCGGTGCTGGAGCAATCATGGCTCACCTCTATACTGTATCCATATACAGTATAATGCACGCCAGAATCTTTCCAGCACCTCTGGTCTGGCTACTTCAGGCCATGCCAGCTCAGGTACGCTGCCTGTTCAGGTTGCCGCCCCAGAAACACCTCGATGCCTTCGCGCAGTGGGCGCGATGCACCCGGGGCGAACAACGCGTCCTGCAGGGCCTGGCCCGTGGCCCGGTTCAACAGGCCCTCGGCCTCGAAGCGTGTGAACACGTCAAAGGCCTGCACATCCGACCACAGGTAGGCGTAATAACCCGCATCGTAGCCATTCACCAGGTGCTCGAAGGCATGCACCGGGTGCTCGAAATCAGCGAGTGGCCAGTAGCCACAGCGCTCACGGGCCTCATTCAGGCGCTGCTCAAAGGACCTGCCATCGTTCGGTGCGGCATGCAGGTCCATGTCGAACAGCGCCAGGCTCAGATGACGCGCGATTTCCTCGACGCCCTGCTGCCGCAGCGCCTCCAGGCATTCATCGGCTTGCCGCCGGGTCAGCGGGCTGCCATCGCTTGCATGAGCCGAAATCGACACCAGGTAATCAGCATCCCAGACCCAACGCTCGAACAGCTTGCCAAACAGCTCCACACCATCGGTGCCCAGTTCGGTCACGTTGGACATCACGTGGTTCGTCGTACGCACCAGTAAATGGTGCAGGGCATGGCCGAACTCATGGAACAACTTGCGCAGTGACAAGTGGTCGAGCAATGGCTGGCTACCTGGCGGTGCCTGCGGCACATCGCTGAAAACCACCACCGACGCGGCCTGGTAGATACCCTCGGCATCGACCCGGCGGTTGCGTAGGTATGTGGTGACCACGGCGTCTGGCTGCTTTCCGGCATGCTGCACGGCATCCAGATACAGAAAACCGATGAAGGCGTTGTCCTGCCACACCTCGAACGGCTGCACGCTTTCATCCCAGGTAGCGAGCGGCTTAGGCTGGAGCACCACACCAAACAGCCTCTGCGCCAGCGCCTGTAGCGCGCTGACAACCGTGTTCAGCGGAAAGTAGTCACGCAGGATTTCGCTGGACAACTCGCCGCGCGAAGACGCCTGCAAGTAGTCGTAGTCCCAAGGTTGCGGATTCTCCAGCCCGTGATCGGCAGCCTGACGCGCCACCTGTGAGCGCCAGCGCAACATGGCCGGGCGCACATCATCGGCCAAAGCATGAAGAAAGCCGCGCACCTGAGCCACGGAACCCGCACTCTTCACATGCAGGCTCTGCTCCAGATGGCCGGAAAAACCGAGCAGAAGGGCCATTTCCTCGCGCAGTTGGGCCAAGTGCTGCAGATATGAGCGGTTGTCCAGTTGGAGATCCTGGCTGACGCCACGGGCGTGGAATGCCCGGTAAACACGCTCACGTAGCTGGCGGTTGGCGGCATGCTTGAGCACCTCATCAGTGGTCACGCTGTCACAGGCTATCAACCAGCCCGGCTCACCGCTTTCCTGCGCCCGTGCAGCCAGTGTGTCGCGTATCCGCTGTGGGATGCCGCTCAATTCGGACTCATCGGCAATACTCAGCCCTGGCCGGTTGATGTTGCTGCGAAATGCGTTGCAGGCAACAGCGATCTGCGCCTGAAGGTCTGCCAGGCGCGCCTTGCCAGCGGCATCGAGCAACGCCCCGCTGGAGGCGAACTTGTCCAGATGCCAACGCAAGGTGGCGCGTTTCTGGGCATCCAGCTGCTTGCCAATGTCACTGTTGGCCAAACGCTCATAGAGTGCATGCAAACCCATGTTGACGAACTTCTGTTCGAAACGTGCCGTCGCTTTACCGTAAAACTCGATGATGGCGTTGGCCCAGGCTTCATCCCGGCCAACCAATGGCGAGGCGGCATACAACACCGCCAGTAGCTGGCTGTCCAGGCCGTCCACCGCCAGCACCATGTCATCCCAGGTGGGCATGGCCTGCTGATCACGGATGATGCGCTCGATCCCTTGCTCGTGCGCCAGTAGCACATGATCGAAAGCCACACGCATACTTTCAAGGGTGATGGAAGGGAAATCGATAGGGATGTGGCTAGCTTGCAGCAGAGGGTTGTCCATGGCACGTCACTTTGCTCGTGGAAAGAAACAAGAGAGCGTGCATGGCCAGCGTATGCCGGAGGGCCTGACTATCTACCACCCGGGCTTTGCACCCGGGTGGCACGACAGCATTACTCAGCCGGTTTCTTCAGCTTCGGATTCGGGAAGAACTGCACCGTCTGCACCTTGGCCGGCGTGGCCTTGGGTGCCAGGTGGTTGACCCGGGTGCCAAGCTCCTTGGGCACCGAAAGCCCCTGCTCGTTGAGGGTGTCGGTGAAGCCGCAGGCCACACACTCACGGTGCGGGGTGTCGTCTTCGCTCCACATCATCAGCTTGTCAGGCTCGCTGCACGCCGGGCATACCGCCCCGGCAATGAAGCGTTTCTTGGTCTTGTTCACGGCAACCTCGCTCATGCTGCGGCGCTCTCGGTGAGGCCACTGTGGCGCAGCAACGCATCGATGGAGGGCTCACGCCCACGGAAGTCGACAAACAGCTCCATTGGCTCGCGCGAACCACCACGGGCCAGGATCGCCTCACGGAACGCGCGGCCAGTTTCGGCATTCAGCACGCCTTCTTCCTCGAAACGCGAGAAGGCGTCGGCCGACAGCACTTCGGCCCACTTGTAGCTGTAGTAGCCGGCTGCGTAACCGCCCGCGAAAATGTGCGCAAAGCTGTTGGGGAAGCGGTTGTACGCCGGTGGGCGCATCACCGACACCTCGTCGCGCACGCCTTCGAGCACCTGCAACACGCTGCGGCCGTCGCCATGGGTCGCATGCAGTTCGAAGTCGAACAGCGAGAACTCCAGCTGGCGCACCATCATCATGCCCGACTGGAAGTTCTTTGCCGCCAGCATCTTGTCCAGCAGGTCCTGGGGCAGGGGGGCGCCAGTTTCATAGTGGGCGGAGATCAGCGCCAGGCCTTCCGGCTCCCAGCACCAGTTTTCCATGAACTGGCTCGGCAGCTCGACCGCGTCCCAAGCCACGCCGTTGATGCCGGATACACCGGCATGCTCGATGCGGGTCAGCATGTGGTGCAGGCCATGGCCGAACTCGTGGAACAGGGTGGTGACTTCATCGTGGGTCAGCAACGCCGGCTTGCCGGGTGCGGCCGGGGTGAAGTTGCACACCAGGTTGGCCACCGGGCTCTGCAGCTCGCCAGCGGCAGTGCGGCGACGGTCGCGGGCGCCGTCCATCCAGGCACCGCCGCGCTTGTTGGCACGGGCGTACAGGTCGAAGAAGAAGCGGCCGACGTGCTGGCCGTTTTCCTTGATTTCGAACAGACGCACGTCCGGGTGCCAGCTGTCGAAGCCCTTGAGCTCAGCGATTTCAATGCCGTACAGGCGCTGCACGATGCTGAACAGGCCGCTCAGCACCTTGTCGATCGGGAAGTAAGCACGCAGGGCTTCCTGCGACACGCTGTAGCGTTGCTCGCGCAGTTTCTCGCCAAAGTAGCCGGCGTCCCAGCTGGCCAGCTCAGGGCAGCCTTGTTCGGCGGCGTAGGCTTTCAGTTGCTCCAGGTCCTGGGCGGCAAATGGCTTGGAACGCTTGGCCAGGTCACGCAGGAAGTTCAGCACCTGGTCGCTGGACTCGGCCATCTTGGTGGCCAGGCTCAGCTCGGCGTAGTTCTTGTAGCCCAACAGTTCGGCCAGTTCCTGGCGCAGGCCGAGGATTTCCTGCATCACCGGGCCGTTGTCGAACTGGCCGGCGTTCGGGCCCTGGTCCGAGGCGCGGGTGCAGTAGGCGGCGTACAGCTCTTCGCGCAGGGCGCGATCACTGGCGTAGGTCATGACTGCGTAGTAGCTGGGGAATTCCAGGGTGATCAGCCAGCCGTCGAGGCCCTTGGCCTGGGCAGCGGCGGCCATTTGCGCCTTGGCCGAGTCGGTCAGGCCAGCCAGCGCGGCTTCGTCGGTGACGTGCTTGGTCCAGGCCTGGGTCGCATCGAGCAGCTGGTTGGAGAAGCGGCTACCCAGCTCGCTGAGCTTGCTCTGCACTTCGGCGTAACGCTGCTGCTTGTCTGCCGGCAGGTCGATGCCCGACAGGCGGAAGTCACGCAGGGCATGCTCGAGGATAGTCTTTTGCGCCACGTCGAAACCGGCGGCTTCGGGGCTGTTGATCAAAGCCTGGTAGGCGTCGAACAGCGCACGGTTCTGACCCAGTTCGGTAGAGTAGGCGCTCAACGCCGGCAGGCACGACTCATAGGCCTCGCGCAGTTCAGCGCTGTTGCACACCGCATTCAGGTGGCTGACCGGGCTCCAGGCAGCACCCAGGCGGTCGTTCAGTTCATCCATGGCCAGTACCAGGCCAGCCCAGGAGGGGTTCTTGCCCTGCTTGTCGAGGATCTCGGCAATGGCTTTACGGTTGTCGGCCAGGATCGCTTCGATCGCCGGCAACACGTGTTCGGCACGGATTTGCGAGAAGGGCGGCAGATCGTGGGATTGCAGAAGCGGGTTGTTCGCAGTCACGGTTTGGATACCTTGGCAGAAGAAACACTGCCCCATCTTAATTACAATCGACGCCGACCGCAGCAGGCAGCCTGCCTATCGGCACAGATGAGAGACGCTATCATGGCCATCCGAAGCTTCCAGCAACACACTCCGAAAGTTGGATCACGGGCCTTTATCGACCGTTCGGCGGTAGTGCTGGGCGATGTGGAGATTGGCGAAGACAGCTCGGTCTGGCCGTTGACCGTGGTGCGCGGCGACATGCACCGCATTCGTATCGGCGCACGCACCAGCGTGCAGGATGGCAGCGTGCTGCACATCACCCATGCCGGCCCTTTCAACCCGGACGGCTTCCCGCTGATCATCGGCGACGAAGTGACCATCGGCCACAAAGTGATGCTGCACGGCTGCACCCTGGGCAACCGCATTCTGGTCGGCATGGGCAGCACCATCATGGACGGCGCCATCGTCGAGGACGAAGTGATCATCGGCGCCGGCAGCCTGGTGCCGCCCGGCAAACGCTTGGTCAGTGGCTACCTGTACATGGGCAGCCCGGTGAAACAGGCCCGGCTGCTGAACGACAACGAGCGCGCATTCTTCTCCTACAGCGCCGGCAACTACGTGAAGCTCAAGGACCAGCACCTGGCCGAAGGCTACGACCAACCGGAATGACCGCATTCGCGGGCAAGCCCGCGAAGAAGGCAATGCAGCACTCAAGTGGAACTCAGTAAATGCATCAGCAAAACATTCTGTTCGACCTCGACGGCACCCTGACCGACCCACGCCTGGGCATCACCCGTTCAATCCAGTATGCCTTGGCCAAGCTGGGCATCGACGAACCCGACCTTACCCGCCTCGAGCACTTCATCGGCCCACCCCTGCTGCAGGCCTTCATGCAGTTCTACAGCTTCGACGAAGCCAAGGCCTGGGAGGCGGTGAACTTCTACCGGGAGCGCTTCCGCGTAACCGGCCTGTACGAAAACCTTGTGTTCCAGGGTGTGCCGGAGTTGCTTGAAGCCCTGACCGGGCAAGGCCGCACGCTGTACATCGCCACCTCCAAACCCTGGGAGTTCGCCCGTGAAATCGCCCGGCACTTCGCCTTCGACCACCACTTCAAGGTGATCTACGGCAGCGAACTGGACGGCACCCGAACCAACAAGGTCGAGCTGATTCGCCACCTGCTGGACGAAGAAGGGCTGGACCCGGCCCAGACACTGATGATCGGCGACCGCAAGCATGACCTGATTGGCGCACGCAGCAATGGCTTGCAGGCCGTGGCGGTGGGGTATGGTTTTGGTAGCCAGGAGGAGTTGATGGCGGAGGAACCGGCCTATCATTTTGCGACCTTGGCCGAGATGCATCAGGCATTTATCAAGGCTTGATGGCCCTGGGGGCTGCTTTGCAGCCCCAAAATCTCACTGGCTAACCATCAACCCCTGTAACGCCGCCTTCCTTTCAGAAATCGGCAACCGTCCCAGTTGCTCGACCCGCTCATAAAACCGCCCCCAATCCCCACCCACCTCGCGGAACAGCGCCTCAAACGCCGGCACCCATTGGTCATAAAGCCCGAACGGCAACAACTTGGCATTGCTCAACGGCCCATACACCCAGGCGTCATAGCGTTTGTCCCCCCCCCACTGGCCATCACGCACCTGCCGGTAGTCGCGCCTCAAGCGCTCGAACTCGGCCCGCTTGGCCTGCCGCTTGTGCGCTTCGTCCAGTGTGCCTGAATAGATCGCCTGCAGCCGTTCACGGCTGGCCAGCACCAGCCGGATGAACTGCTCACGCTGCTGCCCCTGATCCCCGCCAATGGCGGCAAGCCCACGCGCCACGCGCCATTGCCGCGTGCCTTCCTGCTCGACGAAGGAGGCAAACGACTCGTTGAACTCGGTGTCGTTCTGCACATAAAAGCGCTGGTGAGCCAGTTCATGGAAGATCAGCGTGGCCAGGCGCTCGTCGCCCCAGCCCACCATCGAAGAAAGAATCGGGTCATCGAACCAACCCAGCGTCGAATACGCCTCCACACCGCCAACGTACACATCCAGCCCGTCTTGCCGCATCAGCGCCGCCGCCCCACGGGCCGCGCCTTGCTGGTAGTAGCCGCGATACGCCACGCACCCCGCGATCGGGAAGCAGTGCGTAACAGGCTGCAACGACAGCTCGGGCGTGGCGAAGACATTCCACACCACATAGGGCCGGCCAATGTCGGCGTAAACCCGGTAGCTGCGGTTATCCGGCAGTTTCAGCTGCTGGCTGGCGAATACCCGCGCCTGTTCAGCGTGTGCCAGGTGCGATCGTAATTGCGGGGGCGTCGCCGGGTCGGCTATCACCTGCGCGACAGGCTGCCGCGCACGCAGCAATTGCCACTGGCCCTCAGCCAACTGCCCATAGTAGGCAACGCTGCTGCAACCGTTCAGCAGGAGCGCGGCCAGCAGGGGAACCAAAGGGATGAAAACGCGGTCGAGTGCCCCAGGGCCTGAGCGCTGCATAAGAAAAAGTCGAAGCATCCGGGACTGTCTGACTCGCTCAAGGCCGATTCACTCCAAGACTATCTCGCCAAGGGGGAGTTTCGCCATGCGTGCATTGTTGGTC
This sequence comes from Pseudomonas sp. OG7, assembly GCF_014192825.1. Taxonomy (NCBI): domain Bacteria; kingdom Pseudomonadati; phylum Pseudomonadota; class Gammaproteobacteria; order Pseudomonadales; family Pseudomonadaceae; genus Pseudomonas; species Pseudomonas sp. OG7. The sequence goes on from NZ_JACHYK010000001.1 coordinate 74,126, forward strand.
GCCGGTTCACTGTCGCTACTTTGTGCCTGTTCAACGTTGCCAGACCCGGACCCGAACCAGGCCTGGATCGACCTCACCCCCTACGACAACACGTCGCTGCACGCCGTGCAGGTCGACGAACGAGAGTGGGTCGACAGCCGCTATTTTGAGGTACCGCCTGGCAGCCACGAGCTGACCGTGCGCTACCAGTTTCCGGTTACCCCCAGCAATATCGGCCCGGTCGATGAGCCGCTGTGGCGCGATTGCCAGGTCAAGCTGACCTTCAAGGACTTCAGCGCCGGGCAGCGCTACCAGCTGCAAGCCGGCAGCATTGGCTTCCGCCCCTGGATCAAGCTCTACGACCAGCAGCAAAAACTGCTCGGCCAAGGCCTGCCTGCAGGCTGCCAACGCACCTGAACCCCGCAAACGGCGCTATGCTTGTACCTTGTACATCGCAAGTGGGAGTCTTGCCATGCGCCAGCCCATGATGCTGATCGCCCTCAGTGCACTGGGGGCTTGCGCCAGCCCCTTGCCGCCCGTCGACCCCAAGCAGGCCTGGATCGACCTCTACACCATGACCCCCGGCCGGGTGATCATGGCCGACCGCCTTGACGGGAAACGCCTGGAGGATGGCCGTTACTTCCAGGTAACCCCCGGCAAGCACGAACTGGTGGTGCGCTTCGATTATGAAATCTACTCCGGCGGCATCATGAGCGAGCCCCGGGACCGCACCTGCTACCTGACCGTGCGCTTTGACAACTTCAAGGCCGGCGAGCGCTATCGCCTGGAGGCACGGGCTCCGGTGATGGAGCCGCAGGTGCTGCTGTACGACGCCAGCCGCAAGGTGCTGGTGAACGAGCCTAGCAATGTGTTCTGTATTCCGTGAAAGCCGGGGCTGCCACGCAGCCCCGGGTCTCATGGCTACCGGTCATTCTTCTGGTAGATGATCTTCTTCGTCCCGCCATCGCAGGTCCCGACCACCATATTCTGGTCCTTGACCTCGCTGTTGGGCACGATCTCCAAGGTGTAGGAAGGCACGCCCTGCGCCTGGATCTTGGCCTCGATCTCGGCTTTCAGCTCCTCGCACGGTTTCACTGCCGCCAACGTGGAGGTGGCGGCCAGGGAAGCCAACACGGCGATTGCTACGCGAATCATGGAACGGCTCCTGAAGAGGCAGCGTGCTGCCGACGCTGTTTAGACTACAGCAAACCGCCACCGTTGCGCCGCTTCAGCCAACCAGCGCGGCATCCAGGCTGATCTTCGCGTTCAGCACCTTGGACACCGGGCAACCTTCCTTGGCCTTGTTGGCTATCTCCAGAAACTGCGCTTCGCTTGCACCAGGCACCTTGGCCCTGAGCACCAGGTGCACGGCTGTAATGGCAAAGCCATCAGGCAGCTTGTCTAGCGTCACCTCGGCAGCAGTGTCGATCCGGTCCGCCGTGAGCCCCGCTTCACCAAGCATCATCGACAGCGCCATCGAAAAACAGCCCGCATGGGCTGCACCGATCAACTCTTCCGGATTGGTGCCCGGCGAGCCCTCAAAGCGGGTGTTGAAGCCATAAGGGTTCTGCTTGAGCGCGCCGCTTTCTGTGGAAAGCAGGCCAGTGCCGTCCTTCAGGCCACCTTGCCAGATCGCCGATGCTGTCTTTTTCATGCTGCCTCCTTGTCTTTCGGTTACGTGCTTATGGGTTCAGAGGCCAGCCGCCTACAGCAAGTTCAGACCAATCTCACAGCAAGCATTGAATCCCCCGAATATGCCCATACAGAGATCAAAGGGCCTCTGGCCAACCACCTTTGCGGAGGCTCCAATGACGCAACTGCGCGACCTGAAAATTTCCACCCTCGATCTGGTGCCCGTACGCGCCGACGCCGGCCCCGCGCAGTCGCTGCGCAATTCGCTGGACCTGGCACAACACGTCGAGCGCTTTGGCTACAACCGCTTCTGGGTGGCCGAGCACCACAACATGGACGGCATCGCCAGTTCAGCCACCTCGGTGCTGATCGGTTATCTGGCAGGGGGGACGTCGACCATTCGCGTGGGCTCAGGAGGGGTGATGCTGCCCAACCATGCGCCACTGGTGATCGCCGAGCAATTTGGCACCCTGGCCAGCCTGTACCCCGGGCGAATCGACCTGGGCCTGGGCCGTGCGCCAGGTTCCGACCAGATGACGGCTTACGCCTTGCGCCGAGATCGCGCCGGTGGCCCGGACGACTTCCCGGACGATGTCGAGGAGCTTTCGCGCTACCTCGGCCCACGCACCGATGATCAAAAAGTGATCGCCGTACCGGGGCATGACACCGACGTACCCATGTGGTTGCTGGGTTCCAGCCTATTCAGCGCCCAGCTGGCCGGGATGCGCGGCATGCCCTACGCCTTCGCCTCGCACTTCGCACCGCGCTACATGCACGAAGCCATCCGCGTTTACCGCAACCACTTCAAACCATCGACCACGCTGGACAAGCCGTATGTGATGCTGGGCATTCCCATGGTGGTGGCCGAAACCGATGAAAAGGCCGAGTACCTGGCTACCTCGGTGTACCAGCGCATCCTGGCGCTGATTCGCGGGCAGAGCCTGATGCAAAAGCCGCCAGTGGAAAGCATGGATGGGCTATGGCTGCCGCATGAGCGGGATGCTGTGGGTAGCTTCCTGGGCCTGGCGATGATCGGTAGCCCGCAGAAAGTACGGGCCAAGGTGGAGGTGCTGCTGGAGCAAACCGGGGCGGATGAGCTGATCTTTACTTGCGACCTGTATGAACATGCAGACCGGGTGAGGTCCTATGAGCTGTTGGCGCAGGCCTTGAAAACCGAGTGACCTCCTTCGCGGGCTTGCCCGCGAAGGAGCCAACACTTCAACCGCGGCGGTACACAATCTCCTTGGTACCGGCCTCACAGCTGCCAATCACCTTGCCGGCCGGCTCGCCTTTGTTGACGATCTCCAGCTTGTATCCGGTGACGCCCTTGGCATCCAGCTTGGCCGCAATCTCCGCCTTCAGCTCCTCGCACGGCTTGCCCGCCGCCATGGCGCCGCCAGCCAGGGTCATAAGGCCCAGGGCCAGAATCAGTTTGTTCATCGATCGCTTTCCTTGTGCAGATGAAATCAGAAAGGGCGCCCGCCAAGGCGCCCCCTTCCTAAATACCCCATCAAGCCGGGATCATCTACCCCGGCGCAGCATCAGCTGTTGGCGATACGGAAACCGACTTTCAGCGTGACCTGGAAGTGCGCGGCCTTGTTATCGCGGATATGACCACGGGTATCGACCACTTCGAACCACTCCAGGTGCTTGATGCTCTTGCCCGCTTCGGCCAGGGCATTGTTGATCGCCTCTTCGATGCTGGTAGGCGAAGACCCCACCAGTTCGATCTTCTTGTACGTGTGATGATCGGTCATGAGCGTTCTCCTTGGGTGACGGTGATTTTTTAGCCTAGCAGCGCAGGCCTGGTTTATCTGCGAGCCGTCACCCACGGCCAAAGTTCGATCGCACTTTCACGCATACCAACGGTCGCACTCCTTACAGCCCATACTGCAAAGGAGAGTCAACATGCACCGTAACTCGCTGCGTAAAACGTCCCTGGAAAGCATGGAAGCAGAGATCGAGAGCCTTCTGAAAAGCCTGGAGAACCTCAAGCACGATGCGTCGGAAGAGTCCCAGAAGTCGGTGAAGGCAATCCGCAGCAACGCTGAGAGTGCCCTCCGTCATTCGCGCAGCCTGCTGAGCGATGCCTATGAAGAAGTGAAGCAGCGCACCCGTCAGACCGGCATCGCCACCCGCGACTACGCCCAGGAACACCCGTACACCACCGCTGGCGTGGCCATTGGGGCACTGGGCCTGCTGGCGGCCTACCTGATGTGCAAACGAAACTAGGCGCTCTGCCGCGCCAATTCGGCACGTAGCCACTGCGCCAACTGCTCGGCGCGCCCGTCTGCGGCGCGCCTGGGCACCCACAATGCCAACGCGGCAGGGGTAGGGGAAAAGCCCCACGGCGCACTCAAGCGGCCCGCACGCAAGTCATCAGCAACCAATGGCTGTGGCGCAATCGCCACACCCAACCCCGCCACAGCGGCTTCCAGCAAGTAATACAGGTGCTCGAACGCCTGGCCATAGTGAATGGCTGCAGGGTCCAGTCTCTGTTCCTGCGCCCAGGTAGGCCAGGCCTGCGGGCGCGAGGTGGTGTGCAGCAAGGCTTCGCCCAGTAACGCCTTGGCAGGCGCTCCCTGCAAGCGTTCAAAGCCGGCGTAATGGGGGCTCACAACTGGCCCGATACGTTCCTCGGCCAGTACATACACCTGCATGTCCGCAGGCCACGGGGGTTCGGCATACACCAGCAGCGCGTCCAGCCCAGGCCGCCGCGGGTCGAGGTCACCTTCACCCGCCGACAGGTGCAAGCGCAGCTCGGGCAAATCCGCCTGTAGCCGCCCCAGCCGTGGGATGAACCAGCGCGCCAACAGGCTACCGGAGCAGCCCAACACGAACGGCGCTTCGCTGACATCACGGCTGAGCTCGGCACACACGCTGCGCAGCCGGTCGAAGGCTTCGCCACTGGCATCGCGCAGGCGCACCCCGGCATCTGTGAGTTTGATGCCGCGCCCGTCCTTGACGAACAGGGCCACGCCCAAGTGCTCTTCAAGCACTTTGATCTGCCGGCTGACGGCACCGTGGGTCACATGAAGGGCCTCGGCCGCCTGGCTGACGCTGTTAAGCCGGGCAGCGGCTTCAAAGGCTCGCAGTGCATTGAGGGGAGGGAGGTCGTGGGCCATTTTACCTGTGAGTTTTTCTGACAAGTTTGCGCAATCTTATCGGTTTTCAGCCGGGCTTGCCGTGGTTAGAGTAAAGCCCATCACTCATTCATTACGCCCTGGAGCGCCCCATGACCCAGTCCCAATACCGCCCCGGCCCCGACGCCAACGGCCTGTTCGGCTCGTTCGGCGGCCGCTACGTGGCCGAAACCCTGATGCCACTGGTGCTGGACCTGGCCCGCGAATACGAAGCGGCCAAGGCAGACCCCAAGTTCCTCGAAGAACTGGCCTACTTCCAGCGCGACTACATCGGCCGCCCGAACCCGCTGTACTTCGCCGAGCGCCTGACCGAACACTGTGGCGGCGCCAAGATCTTCTTCAAGCGTGAAGAGCTCAACCACACCGGCGCGCACAAGGTGAACAACTGCATCGGCCAGGTGCTGCTGGCCAAGCGCATGGGCAAGAAGCGCCTGATCGCCGAAACCGGCGCCGGCATGCATGGCGTGGCCACCGCCACCGTCGCTGCCCGCTTCGGCCTGCCTTGCGTAATCTACATGGGCGCCACCGACATCGAGCGCCAGCAGGCCAACGTGTTCCGCATGAAGCTGCTGGGCGCCGAGATCGTCCCGGTCACTGCCGGCACCGGCACCCTGAAAGACGCCATGAACGAAGCCCTGCGCGACTGGGTGACCAACGTCGAAGACACCTTCTACCTGATCGGTACCGTGGCCGGCCCACACCCGTACCCGGCCATGGTCCGTGACTTCCAGTCGATCATCGGCAAGGAAACCCGCGCCCAGCTGCAAGAAAAGGAAGGCCGCCTGCCAGACAGCCTGGTTGCCTGCGTGGGGGGTGGCTCCAACGCCATGGGCCTGTTCCATGAGTTCCTCGAAGAACCAAGCGTGCAGATCATCGGCGTCGAAGCTGGTGGCCACGGCGTACACACCGACAAGCACGCCGCCAGCCTGAACGGCGGTGTACCGGGCGTGCTCCACGGCAACCGCACCTACCTGCTGCAGGATGAAGACGGCCAGATCACCGACGCCCACTCGATTTCCGCAGGCCTGGACTACCCGGGCATCGGCCCGGAGCACGCCTACCTGCACGAAGTGAAGCGCGTCGAGTACGTCAGCATCACCGACGACGAAGCGCTGGATGCGTTCCACGCCACCTGCCGCCTGGAAGGCATCATCCCGGCCCTGGAAAGCTCCCACGCCCTGGCCGAAGCGATCAAGCGCGCACCGAAGCTGCCCAAGGACCACCTGATGGTCGTGTGCCTGTCGGGCCGCGGCGACAAAGACATGCAAACCGTCATGAACCACATGGCCGCCCAGGAGAAACAGGCATGAGCCGTCTTGAACAACGCTTCGCCGAACTGAAGGCCGAAGGCCGTTCGGCACTGGTCACCTTCGTCACCGCAGGCGACCCGGGCTACGACGCTTCGCTGCAGATCCTCAAGGGCCTGCCGGCCGCTGGCGCCGACGTGATCGAACTGGGCATGCCGTTCACCGACCCGATGGCCGACGGCGTGGCCATCCAGCTGGCCACCCTGCGCGCCCTGGAGGCTGGCCAGACGCTGGCCAAGACCCTGCAGATGGTTCGCGAATTCCGTGTGGATAACCACACCACGCCGATCGTGCTGATGGGCTACTACAACCCGATCCACCGCTTTGGCGTGGAAAAGTTCGTGGCTGAAGCCAAGCAAGCCGGCGTCGATGGCCTGATCATCGTCGACCTGCCGCCCGAACACGACGCCGAACTGGCCACCCCGGCCCAGGCTGCAGGCATCGACTTCATCCGCCTGACCACCCCGACCACCGACGATGCGCGCCTGCCGCGCGTGCTGGAGCGCAGCTCCGGGTTCGTCTACTACGTGTCGGTGGCCGGTGTGACCGGTGCCGGCTCGGCGACCACCGAGCACGTGACCGAGGCCATTGCCCGCCTGCGTCGTCATACCGATCTGCCGATCAGCGTTGGTTTCGGCATTCGCACCCCGGAGCAGGCCGCGAACATCGCCCGCTTGGCGGATGGTGTGGTGGTGGGGTCGGCGCTGGTCGACAAGATTGCCCAGGCCACTAGTGCGGACCAGGCAGTGAATGATGTGTTGAGCTTGTGCTCGGCACTGGCTGAAGGCGTGCGCGGGGCTCGTCGCTAAACCGCATCGCCTTCTTCGCGGGCAAGCCCACTCCCACAGGGACGACACAGATGCTGAATTTTGTGGAGGACTTGTGGGAGCGGGCTTGCCCGCGAAGAGGCCATCACAGGCAACTGAGATTTACCCACCAAAAATAGAAAGATCCAAAGGCCGCACAGCACCCATCCAGATCGCATGGTCCCGGTGGTCCGCCAGCTCATCCCCGGTCAGCGGGTGCATGAACACCGCCAACCCCTTGCGGTACAGCGCCAACCAAGGCAACACCACCCCGACAAATTCCGGCTCGAACGCCAGCTGGCAACTCCAGTCCGGGTGCGGCCCCACCGGCTTCTGGTGCATACGCCCCATGGTCACAGGGAACAGCCGCGCCGCCTCCTCACACAGCTCACGTGCCTGCTCCATCGTTGCCGCGTCGTAATAAACGTGTGCGTGGTAGCCCTTGATTCTTTGCACAATAACTCCCGATTACACCGCCATCAGCCACTGCGTTCCTGCTCCAGCCAGCTGACGAACCGCTCGATCAACGCCCCGCGCCGCTTGCGCGGTGGCAAAACCAGATAATAGCCCCGACTCGACGTCAGGCTCCCCTCTAATGGCCGACATAGCAAGCCTTGATCCACCAGGCCATCCACCAGGTGCCGCCAACCGATCGCCACACCCTGACCGGCAATCGCCGCCTGGATCAGCAAGGTGTAGTTGTCAAAGCGCAACTGCCCCGCCGGTGGCGGGCTGGCCACGCCAAACCCGCGAAACACCCCCGTCCAATCAAACCAGCGGCTGGCCTGCTCGCCCTTCAAATGAAGCAAGGGCAATTGTTGCAAAGCCACGGCTGACAAGGGTTTGCCATGGGTCAGCCGGGGGCTGCACACGGGGAAAACTTCCTCATCGAACAGCCAACGGCTTTCGCCTTGATGAAAGCGCCCATCGCCAAACAGCACCGCCACATCGATGTCCGGCCGCAACATGCCCTGGCTGCGCTCACCGGTCACCAGGCTCACATCCACCTGTGGATAAGCTTCGTGAAAGCGCTGCAACCGGGGCATCAGCCAGAACGCGGCAAAGGCAAAGTCGGTGGCCACCTGCAGCACCTCGCGCTGGCCACGCCCGCTGGCTTGGGCAATGCCGTCATCCATCGCCTGCAATCCCTGATGCACCTGCTCGAACAGCACCTGTCCGGCTTCGGTCAGCTCGATGCCCCGGTAAATACGGTCGAACAGGCGCGTGCCCAGCTGGGCTTCCAGGCGTTTCACCTGCTGGCTCACGGCCGGTTGTGTGGTACCCAGCTCCAGCGCGGCGGCAGTAAAGCTACGCAAGCGCGCTGCTGCCTCGAACACGCGCAAGGTATCCAGTGACAGCTCGGCGAGGTGATCAAACATAAGCTCAGATAATCCCAGTCATTGCCCGCCATGGGCTTTACCCATGTTAGCCACAGTCGCATCTTGGTAGGCAAGCGGTTCGCATAACCCTCAACGATGGAAGCCACCATGACGCGCCCGAATATCCTGTTCATCATGGCCGACCAGATGGCCGCACCTTTACTGCCGATCTACGCCCGCTCGCCCATCCAGATGCCGCACCTGAGCCGTCTGGCCGAGCAGGCGGTGGTGTTCGACTCGGCCTACTGCAACAGCCCGCTGTGCGCGCCGTCGCGCTTCACCCTGGTCAGCGGCCAGTTGCCCAGCCGCATAGGTGCCTACGACAACGCCGCCGACTTTCCCGCAGACGTACCGACCTATGCCCACTACCTGCGCCGGCTGGGCTACCGCACAGCACTGTCGGGCAAGATGCACTTCTGCGGCCCGGACCAGCTGCACGGCTACGAAGAACGCTTGACCAGCGATATCTACCCCGCCGACTACGGCTGGGCGGTGAACTGGGACGAACCGGATGTGCGCCCCAGCTGGTACCACAACATGTCCTCGGTGCTGCAGGCCGGCCCATGCGTACGCACCAACCAGCTGGATTTCGACGAAGAGGTGGTGTTCAAGGCGCGCCAGTACCTGTACGACCATGTGCGCGGGAACGATGGCCGGCCGTTCTGCCTGACCGTGTCCATGACCCACCCGCACGACCCGTACACCATCCCCAAGCGCTACTGGGACCGCTACGAGGGTGTGGATATCCCCATGCCCCACGCCGGGTTCAGCCAGTCGGAACTCGACCCACACTCGCAGCGCCTGCTCAAGGTCTACGACCTGTGGAACAAGCCGCTGCCTGTGGAAAAGATCCGCGATGCCCGCCGCGCCTACTTCGGCGCCTGCAGCTATATCGACGACAACATCGGCCAGCTGCTGCAAACCCTGGAGGAATGCAACCTGGCAGACAATACCGTGATCGTGTTCTCCGGCGACCACGGCGACATGCTCGGCGAGCGTGGCCTCTGGTACAAAATGCACTGGTTCGAGATGTCGGCACGGGTGCCGTTGCTGGTTCATGCGCCGAAGCGCTTCGCAGCAGGCCGGGTCAGCGCCTCGGTCTCCACCTGCGACCTGTTGCCAACCCTGGTCGAACTCGCTGGCGGCGCTGTGGATAACCACCTGCACCTGGACGGCCGCTCACTGGTAAGCCACCTGCAAGGGCAGGGCGGCCACGACGAAGTGATCGGCGAATACATGGCCGAAGGCACCGTCGGCCCGCTGATGATGATCCGCCGTGGGCCGTACAAGTTCGTGTACAGCGAAGACGACCCATGCCTACTCTATAATTTGAGCCGCGACCCGCACGAGCGGGAGAACCTCACCGGCAGCCCGGACCATCAGGCGCTGCTGCAGGCATTGGTCGATGAAGCACAGCAGCGTTGGGACATCCCCAGCCTGCGCCAGCAGGTGCTGGCCAGCCAGCGCCGCCGCCGCCTGGTGGCCGAAGCGCTGGCCATCGGCAAGCTGAAAAGCTGGGACCACCAACCGCTGGTGGATGCCAGTCAACAGTACATGCGCAACCACATCGATCTCGATGACCTCGAGCGCAAGGCACGTTATCCACAGCCCGCACCCATGGATTGAGAAGAGAGGCCGCCATGCACAAGTTCTCCGCCGCCGTGTTCGCCCTGGCCCTGGGCACCGCCACGGCCCACGCCGCCGACAGCGACGCGCAATGCAGCACCGTGAAAATGGCCGACCCCGGCTGGAGCGATATCGCTTCGACCAACGCCGTGGCCCGCCTGCTACTGGAAAGCCTGGGCTACCAGGTGAAAATCGACAGCCTGGCCGTACCGATCATCTACGGTGGCCTGAAGGACGGCCGTGTGGATGCCTTCCTCGGCAACTGGATGCCGGCGCATCAAGGCTTCCATGAAAAGTTCATCGCCAACGGCGATGTGCAGCAACTGTCGCGCAACCTGGAAGGCACCGAGTTCACCCTGGCCGTGCCCGATCATGTGTGGAATGCCGGGGTGAAGGACTTTGCCGACCTGCAAAAGCATGCCGACCAATTCGACAAGAAGCTATACGGCATCGGCTCCGGCGCACCGGCCAATCTGTCGCTGAAGGAAATCATCGACAAGAATGATTTCAACCTCGGCCAGTGGAAGCTGGTGGAATCCAGCGAACAGGCCATGCTGGCGCAGGTCGACCGGGCAGTGAAGAAGCAGCAGTTCATCACCTTCCTTGGCTGGACACCGCACCCGATGAACGTGAAGCTGAAGATGCATTACCTGACCGGCGGGGAGAAGTGGTTCGGCAGCAAAGGCGAGGTGTATACGCTGACCCGCAAGGGTTATCCACAGGCCTGCCCGAATGCGGCGAAGCTGCTGGGTAACCTTAGGTTCACGCTGGACATGGAAAACAGCATCATGGCCGAGGTTGTGGACAAGAAGATCAGCTTTGATGAAGCAGCCAAGGGCTGGGTGAAGGCGCATCCCGAGTTGCTGGATGGGTGGTTGGCTGGGGTCACCACCAAATCTGACGGCAATGCCCTGGAGGCCGTCAAAGCCAAACTGTAATCTCGCAAGCAACACACCTCCCCTGAGGGAGCGGGCAAGCTCGCGAAGAGGCCAGCGCGGTGGATGGCACCGGCTTTGCCGGTGTTCGCGGCGGTTCGACGCCTCGACATGCCCGCTCCCACAGGGTTTGGCGAAACCTTAAGGATTGTGGATAAACCATGCATCGCCTCACTCACCTGCTGCCCTTCCTCACCTGGCTCCCCCGCCAATCGGGCCGCAGCCTGCGCCAGGACCTGCTGGTGGGCCTGAGCGGTGCCATCCTTGCCCTGCCGCAATCCATCGCCTACGCCCTGATCGCCGGCCTGCCCGCCGAATATGGCCTGTATGCCGCCATCGTGCCGGTGCTGATCGCTTGCCTATGGGGTTCATCCTGGCACCTGATCTGCGGCCCGACCGCTGCCATTTCCATCGTCCTCTACGCCAGCATCAGCCCGCTGGCCGTGGCGGGCAGCGCCGACTACATCACCCTGGTGCTGCTGTTGACGTTCCTCGGCGGCATCTTCCAGCTACTGCTGGGGCTTGTGCGGTTTGGCGCGCTGGTCAATTTCGTCTCCCATTCCGTGGTGCTCGGTTTCACCCTGGGCGCCGCCATCGTCATCGCCCTGGGCCAACTGCCCAACCTGCTGGGCATGGACCTGCCCAGCCAGGCCACTGCGCTGAAGACCGTGCAGGATCTGGCCAGCCATGCCGGAGAAGTCGACCTGCCTTCACTGGTGCTTGGCCTGGCCACCGTGCTGCTCGGCGTGACCTTGAAACTCTGGCGCCCACGCTGGCCGAGCCTGTTGATAAGCCTGATCCTGGTCAGCCTGCTGGCGTGGCTGTTGCCAGGCTTCTTTGGCCATGTACCACGAGTAGCAGCCTTCACCGGGCAACTTCCCCCGCTTAGCCCGCTGCCCCTGCTGGACGTGGAACTGATGTTGCGCCTGCTGCCCAGCGCCGTGGCAGTGGGTATGCTGGGGCTGGTCACCAGCCTGTCGATTGCCCGCTCCCTCTCGGCACGCTCAGAACAACTGATCGACCCGGATCAGGAAATACGTGCCCAGGGCCTGTCGAACATCGCGGGGGCGTTTTTCTCTGGTTACCTGTCTGCCGGCTCCTTCACCCGCTCGGGCCTGAGCTATGAAGCAGGTGCCCGTTCGCCCATGGCCGGGGTGTTCTCGGCGCTGTGGGTAGCGTTGTTCGCCGTTACCGGCGCCAGGTTGATCGCACACCTGCCGATACCCGCCATGGCCGGCAGCATTTTGCTGATCTGTTGGGGGTTGGTGGACCATCGGGGGATTCGCGCGCTGTTCCGGGTCAGCCGCTCGGAGTTTCTGGTAATGGCACTGACGGCAGCGGCGACCTTGTTGCTGGAATTGCAGACGGCGATCTATGCCGGGGTACTGGCGTCGCTCTTCTTCTATCTGAAGCGCACGTCACGGCCACGGGTACAGCAGAGCCGTGAGGGTGATGCGGATGTATTGCGGGTGGGCGGGTCGATCTTCTTTGGTGCGGCGCATTACCTGCAGGTGCGCTTGCAGCGTTGCCAGGGGCCACATGTGGTGATCGATGCGCGGCAGGTGAATTTTATCGATTACTCGGGTGTGGATATGTTGCACCGCGAGGCGCGTCGGTTGATGCGCACGGGGGGGAGTTTGACCTTGCACCGGGCCAGGCCGCAGGTGGTCGAGGAGTTGCAAAAGCTGGAGGGTGTTGAATTGTGCCCGATCCGGTTTGAGGAATGACCTGACAATTTTGCCAGTTGTGCCAAAAACAAGGCTGCGGAAAATCAGAGGTATCAACAGCGCAAGGACTGCCTCATGGCGTCTTACACAGGGTTCATGGCCTTGATCCTTTTGTCATCCACTGCCTTCGGCGCAACCAGTGACGAATGCATCACCCAGGCGGAGCAGCGAATTTCCCGGCTCGAGTTGCTGATGAACGAACGGGAGGCCTACACGGGCAAGAAGCAATCGGCCGAGAAAATTGCTCACTATGACGAGCAGATCCGCCTGGAGAAATCTCGCCTCCAGGCGAATGGAGGTCGAGTCAGTTGCGCATCAGTTGACGCCGCAGCTCAGCCAGCACCGGCGCCGTGTCCGGACGCACTCCCCGCCAGATGAAGAAGGCTTCAGCCGCCTGCTCAGCCAGCATCCCCAGCCCATCCAGCACCTTGGCCGCCCCCAGCTTGGTAGCCCACTGGCAAAACGGCGTCGGCTCCTTGCCATACATCATGTCGTAGCAAACCGTGCGCCCGGCCTCGACCAGACTGTCGGCAATCGGCGGCAATTCCCCGGCCAGGCTCGCCGAGGTGGCGTTGATGATCACATCCACCGGCTCCTGCAACCAGGCAAACCCGCTGGCCACCACCGGCCCCAATTCATCGAACTCACGCGCCAGCTGCTCGGCCTTTTCCACTGTGCGGTTGGCGATTACCAGCGACTGCGGCTTGTGCGCCAGAATCGGCTCCAGCACGCCGCGCACGGCGCCGCCGGCACCGAGGATGAGAATGCGTTTACCAGCCAGTTCGACGCCGGCATTCAGCGTGAGGTCGCGCACCAGGCCAGCGCCATCGGTGTTGTCGCCCTGCAAGGTACCGTCGGCCAGCTTGCTCAGCGTGTTCACTGCCCCAGCGCGCTGTGCACGAGGGGTCAGGCTGTCGCACAGGCGATAGGCCTCTTCCTTGAACGGCACCGTGACGTTGCCGCCACTGCCTTGCTTGAAGAAGCCGCGCGCGCAATCGCTGAACTCGTCCAGCGGCGCCAGCAGGGTGGTGTATTCCAGGTCCTGGCCGGTCTGCTCGGCGAACAGGCGGTGAATCAGCGGCGACTTGCTGTGGCCGATGGGGTTACCGAAAACGACGTACTGGTCCATGGCGGTTCCTTGGTTGTCCACAGGCTTACTGGCCAAGCCAGTCGCGGTCTTGCAAGAAGTAGTCGGTCAGGCGCGCTTCTTCGCTACCGGGCGCAGCCTTCCAGTCGTAGCCCCAACGTACCTGCGGCGGCAGCGACATGAGGATGGACTCGGTACGGCCACCAGACTGCAGGCCGAACAGGGTGCCACGGTCGTAGACCAGGTTGAACTCCACGTAGCGGCCGCGCCGGTATTCCTGAAACTCGCGCTGCTGCGGGGTGTAGGGCGTGTCCTTGCGGCGCTGGATGATCGGCAGGTAGGCGTTGACGTAGGCATCGCCGATGGCGCGGATGAAGGCAAAGCAGGTGTCGAAATCCCACTCGTTCAGGTCATCGAAGAACAGGCCGCCGATGCCGCGTGGCTCGCCACGGTGCTTGAGGTGGAAATAGCGGTCGCACCAGGCCTTGTAGCGCGGGTACACGTCGGCGCCGAAGGGCGCGCAGGCCTGCTCGGCCACGCGGTGCCAGTGGATGCAGTCTTCTTCATTGCCGTAGTACGGGGTCAGGTCGAAGCCACCACCGAACCACCACACAGCTTCTTCACCTTCCTTTTCGGCGATAAAGAAGCGCACGTTGGCGTGGGAAGTAGGCACATGCGGGTTGTGCGGGTGAATCACCAGCGACACGCCCAAGGCCTCGAAACCACGGCCCGCCAGCTCAGGGCGGTGGGCACTGGCCGAGGGCGGCAGACCCGCACCGAACACATGGGAGAAGTTGACCCCGCCTTTCTCGATCACCTTGCCGTCGCCGATCACCCGCGTGCGGCCCCCGCCACCGGCTTCGCGCACCCAGGCGTCCTCGACGAAGCGAGCACCGCCGTCTTCAGCTTCGAGGGCAGAGCAGATGCGGTCTTGCAGGTCGAGCAGGTAGGCTTTCACGGCCTCGGTGCGGCTAGTCATCGGGTCACCAGGAACGGGCAGGGAAGAATTCGCCGCGTAGCATACCACCGCCAGCGCGCGCGCCGCAGTTGACGGCGATCAAGCAAAGGCGTCCGATAGAAGGCCTTTTCCCGATCCCGACGACAGGAGTGCGAGATGGCCAAGCGTATCCAGTTCAGCCAGCATGGCGGCCCGGAAGTGCTGCAGTTTGTGGAATTCGAACCCGCCCCACCGGGGCCGCAGCAGGTGCGCGTGCGTAACCATGCCATCGGCCTGAACTTCATCGATACCTACTTCCGCAGTGGGTTGTATGCGCCGCCGTCCCTGCCTTCAGGCCTGGGCACCGAGGCTGCCGGTGTCGTCGAGGCCGTGGGCGAAGGCGTCACCCGGCTGAAGGTAGGTGACCGTGTGGCCCATGCCGGCGGCCCCCTGGGTGCGTACAGCGAGGTGCATACGTTGCCGGAGGCCAACCTGGTCAAGCTGCCCGACAGCATCAGCTTCGAGCAGGCGGCGGCGGTGATGCTCAAGGGTTTGACCGTGCAGTACCTGCTGAAGCAGACCTATGAGGTGAAGGCGGGTGACGTGATTCTGTTCCACGCGGCGGCTGGCGGTGTGGGTTCGCTGGCGTGCCAGTGGGCCAAGGCCTTGGGCGCCAAGCTGATCGGTACCGTGAGTTCTGCCGAAAAGGCCGAGCGGGCCAAGGCGCTGGGGGCATGGGAAACCATCGACTACAGCCGTGAAGATGTCGCCAAGCGCGTGCTGGAGCTGACCGATGGCAAGAAATGCCCGGTGGTGTACGACGGCGTGGGCGCCGATACCTGGCTGACTTCGCTTGACTGCCTGCAACCGCGTGGATTGATGGTGAGCTTCGGCAATGCCTCGGGCGCGGTGAGCGGGGTGAACCTGGGGATTCTGGCGCAGAAGGGCTCGCTGTATGTCACACGCCCCACGTTGGCGAGCTATGCCAACAATGCCCAGAACACTCAGGCCATGGCCGATGACCTGTTTGCGATGATTGGCAGTGGCAAGCTGGTTGTGGATATCCAGCAGCGGTATCCATTAAGTGAGGCGGCCAAGGCGCAGGCGGAGCTGTCGGCGCGCAGGACTGTGGGGTCGACTGTACTGATCCCCTGAGCCGGGCACATTCCCTGTGGGAGCGGGCATGCCCGCGAAGAAGCCACCGCGATTGATGGCACCGGCTGTGCCCGTGTTCGCGGGTGAACCAGCTCCCACAGGTATTGAGTCGGCCCGGATTACAGCAATCCCGTTTAGATTGCTTTGCCTTGATTAATCGTCCTAGTGATATCGGCACTGCAAGATTGTCATCTGCCCACCTTCGAAGAGGTAGACCAACCGATGCTCGCGAGTAATGCGGCGAGACCAGAATCCTGAAAGGTCGCCCTTGAGCGGTTCAGGCTTGCCAGTACCTTTGAAAGGAGTACGAAGGCACTCCCTGATCAGTGCGTTGATCGTTGCAAACACATCCGGGTCAGCATCTTTCCAATGGCAGTAGTCTTCCCAACCCTCTGAAGTAAACGCAACGCTTACAGAGTTGCGAGCCTCAGTCTTGTTGCGTTGTTTTGACTTCATGTTCATCTATGGACAGCTCATGGGTAGCAGCTTTACCCGACCGCAGCTGATCAATGGATGCTCGCAAACGCTTGGCATTGGCTGAAGAACCCAGCAGGTACATGGTTTCTTGCATGCCGTTGTAGTCTTCAAGCGAGAGCATAACCACCGGCTCACCGCGCTGGCGGGTAATGATCGCAGGTTCGTGATCCCGACATACATCATCCATCGTCTGCTTCAGGTCGGCGCGAGCCTGGCTAAAAGTCAGTACATGCATTTCTCAAATCCCTCCCAGGCAGGGCCCGGATCAGGTTTTTCTCGACCCATTCAGTTCTGCTGAATGGGCGCTAGGCTTGGTGGCTTCCGATAGTTAATTTGGCAGATACCAACTCAAACATTGTACAAGCCTAGGTACAAACCTCAACATCCCATGGTCGGGAACCTTGAGAATGCAAAGCATAAATTGGATGTCTTCTGGTGGGCAGGTGATTGCTGCCGACAGCGCTTGTAGGAAATTGCTGTGAAACCAGGCCTACCTGCTCCCACAGCAATGCATTGAATTAAGGGACCCCGCCGTTTTGGGGTGAACAGCTTGTCGGTGGTGGGGTCGACTCGATGCCATCGAGGATCGCCTCAATCACCCCCTCCGCCATTTCAATCGCATGCAGGTTCGACCAGAACATGCCACGGCCTTCTTCGCGCATGTAGTCCAGGGCTTTGTAGCCGGTTTCGTAGGTGCTGCGCAGGTACAGGGCTACATGGACCAGAGCGTCCTCGGCGGAAATGTTCGGGTTGACGGTGAAGAGCGGGTCATGGCCGGCAAGCCAGCTCCCACACCGACCGCACCGGTTTCAAGCCATCTGCAGTACCTGTAGGAGCTGGCTTGCCTGCGATCGAGGGCGAAGGCCTCGCCAGCGGTATCAGCCCGGGCGAACGACTTCGCCGGTTGCCAGGTTGCGAATCACACTCGGGTTCTTCCGCCCGCCCAGCGCCCCACCGAGCACCAGGTCCAACTGGCCGTGGAAGTACTGCTCCACCCGCAACCGGGTCTTCGCCGCCGGGCGCCCGCCGGGGTTGCACGAGGTGGAAATCAATGGCCCCACCAACGCACACAACTCACGCACCACCGGGTGGTCGCTGACCCGCAGCGCCACGGTGTCATGCTGCCCGGTCACCCATTCAGGCAACAGGTCCTGATGGGGCACCAACCAGGTGTTCGGTCCCGGCCAGGTGCTGCCCATGCGGTCGATCCAGTCTTCGGGGAAGTCCTCGAACAGGAAATCGAACTGGCGGATGTTGTCGGCGATCAGAATCAGCCCTTTATCCACAGGCCGCGATTTCAGCGCCAGCAGGCGATACACCGCGTCCTCGTTCCACGGGTCGCAGCCCAGGCCCCAGACCGCTTCCGTCGGGTAGGCGATCACTGCGCCCGCCCGTACCTCACGTGCGGCTTGTTGCACACGAAAACTGCTCACCATTGCTGTCTCTCCGCCTATATACCTTGCTTGTGTGCAGTGTACTTAGCCCGCACGGGCAAACCAACGCCCGGCTTCATTGCTGACCCGGCCTTCCAGCTCCAGCTCGGTCAGTTGCGCCAGCACTTCGGCCAGCGGCAGCTCGCTGCAATGCGCCAGGCTTTCGCTGGTTTGCGGTGCGGCATGCAGCAGGGCAAGCAGGGGATGGTCGAATTTGTCCACAACGGCGGGCGGCAGGTTTTGCCAGCCCTGCAAGCTTTCGAGGATCTGATCCACGCTTTCCACCAGCAGCGCGCCATCGCGGATCAACTGGTGGCAGCCCTTCGAACCCGGGTGGTGAATGGAGCCCGGAATCGCATACACCTCGCGGCCTTGCTCAGCCGCCAGGCGGGCGGTGATCAGCGAACCACTGGCCAGGCTGGCTTCGACCACCAGCACGCCCAGCGACAGCCCACTGATGATGCGATTGCGCCGTGGGAAGTTGCCGGGCAATGGCCCGGCATTCAGCGGGTACTCGGAAACCAGTGCGCCGCCATGGTCGATCATCGCCTGTGCAAGCTCCAGGTGCCGCTGTGGATAAAGTTTTTGCAACCCCGTGCCAAGCACGCCAATCGTCCCCCCACCAGCCTGCAACGCAGCCCGATGAGCGGCACCATCGATACCCACAGCCAAGCCGCTGGTGATAGTAAAACCGGCCTGCACCAGGTAGCGGGAAAATGCCGCAGCGGTGTCGAGCGCCGGTGGTGTGGCACGCCTGCTGCCCACAATAGCCAGCTGTGGACGTTCGAGCAACGCAGGTTCGCCAGCCACGAAAAGCAGCGGTGGCGCATCGTCGATTTCCGCCAGCAATGCAGGGTAATCGGGGCCGTCCCACATCAGTAAATGCTGGCCAGGTCGCTCTAGCCAGGCCATTGCGGCCAGTGCGCCATCGCGCACTTCGGCACTGCGCCGCGCGTCAATGGTGATCTGTGGGATGCCCAATGCACGCCAGGCCGAACCCGGTGCACTGAGTGCAGAGGAGGCACTGCCAAAGGCATCGAACAATGTGCGAAAACGTCGCAGTCCCATCCCGTTCAGGCAGTGCAGGCGTAATCGTGCATCCAGTTCGGCAGGCGAACAGAGCGACGAATGGTGAATTGGCATAGGGATCATCCTTGATCGAAACAGGGCCATTTACGTGGCACAACTTGTGGATAACTCTGTGAGTAACACTTTGAAAAGCTGTCCATTGATTGAAGGCTATCAAGCCCATAAACACCCTAGACGAGCTTGCCAGGTGCCGAAATCCTCGTTTCCCTTTATTATGTGTGCTCAGTTTTCAACCGAACGCACAGTGACTGCCTGACCTTATGGCCATCTTGAACATTCTCGAATTCCCGGACCCGCGCCTGCGCACCATCGCCAAGCCGGTGACGGTGTTCGACGACGCCCTGCGTCAGCTGATCGACGACATGTTTGAAACCATGTACGAAGCCCCTGGCATCGGCCTGGCCGCCACCCAGGTGAACGTGCACCTGCAGGTCGTGGTCATGGACCTCAGCGAAGACCGCAGCGAGCCGCGCGTCTTCATCAACCCGACGGTCGAAGAGCTGACCCATGACATGGGCCAGTATCAGGAAGGCTGCCTGTCGGTACCGGGCTTCTACGAGAACGTCGACCGCCCGCTGCGCGTACGGGTCAAGGCCCAGGACCGGGACGGCAAGCCGTACGAGCTGGAATGCGAAGGCCTGCTGGCGGTGTGCGTGCAGCACGAATTCGATCACCTCAACGGCAAGCTGTTCGTTGACTACCTGTCGCAGCTCAAGCGCGACCGGATCAAGAAGAAGCTGGAAAAGCAGCACCGCCAGCAAGCCTGATCCCCACCTTCCAGAAGGCTTGCTCCGGCAAGCCTTTTTCTTTTTTGAAGCGAGAACTCCATGCGCATCGTCTTTGCAGGCACTCCAGAGTTTGCCGCCGAACACCTCAAGGCCTTGCTCGACAGCCCCTACGAGATCGTGGCCGTCTACACCCAGCCCGACCGCCCGGCCGGCCGCGGCCAGAAGCTGATGCCGAGCGCGGTCAAGCAACTGGCTGTGGCCCATGACATCCCGGTGTTCCAGCCGCCGACCCTGCGCAACGCCGAAGCCCAGGCCGAACTGGCCGCGCTGAAGCCGGACCTGATGGTGGTGGTCGCCTATGGCCTGATCCTGCCGCAGGTGGTGCTGGATATCCCCCGCCTGGGCTGCATCAACAGCCATGCCTCCCTGCTGCCACGCTGGCGCGGTGCCGCACCGATCCAGCGCGCCGTGGAAGCCGGCGACGCCGAGAGCGGTGTGACCGTGATGCGTATGGAAGCAGGCCTGGACACCGGCCCGATGCTGCTCAAGGTAGCCACCCCGATCAGCGCCGAAGACACCGGCGGCAGCCTGCACGACCGCTTGGCCGAGATGGGCCCGCCAGCAGTCGTCCAGGCCATTGCCGGCCTGGCCGAAGGTTCGCTGCAAGGCGAAGTTCAGAACGACGCCCTGGCCACCTACGCGCACAAGCTGAACAAGGACGAAGCACGCATCGACTGGAGCCGCCCGGCCGTCGAGCTGGAACGCCTGATCCGTGCCTTCAACCCGTGGCCGGTTTGCCACAGCTCCCTCGATGGCGAAAGCGTGAAAGTGCTGACCGCCAACTTGTCCACAGCGACAGGCACCCCCGGCGAGATCCTCTCCGCCAGCAAGGACGGCCTGGTGGTCGCCTGCGGTGACCAGGCCCTGAGCCTGACCCGCCTGCAACTGCCCGGCGGCAAGCCGCTGAACTTCAGCGACCTGTTCAACAGCCGTCGCGAGAAATTCGCCAGCGGCAAGGTGCTGGGCCAATGAACCCACGCCTCGCCGCCGCCCGTGCCCTTGCCGCTGTACTTAGCGGCAAGGCTTCGCTGAACAGCTCGCTGCCGGCGCAGCTGGACAAGGTCGACGAGCGCGACCGTGGCCTGACCCAGGACCTGGCGTTCGGCACCGCACGCTGGCAGCCTCGCCTCGACCTGTTGGCCGCGCAACTGCTGCAAAAGCCGTTCAAGGCCGCCGATGCCGATGTGCAGGCGCTGCTGCTGGTCGGCCTGTATCAGTTGTTCTACACCCGTATTCCCGCCCACGCCGCCATCGGCGAAACCGTCGGCTGTGCCGACAAGCTGAAGAAACCGTGGGCCAAAGGGCTGCTCAATGCCGTACTGCGCCGCGCCCAGCGCGAAGGCGAGGAGCTGTTGGCAAGCATGGAGCGCGACCCGGTGGTACGCACCGCCCACCCGCGCTGGCTGCAGAAATCGCTGAAAGCGTTCTGGCCGGAGCAGTGGGAAGCCATCTGCGCCGCCAATAACGCCCACCCACCGATGATTTTGCGAGTAAACCGCCGTCATCACAGCCGCGATGCCTATTTGGCCCTGCTGGCCGAAGCTGGCGTGGCCGCCAGTGCCTGCCAGTTCAGCCGTGACGGCATCGTGCTGGCCGAAGCCTGCGACGTACGCGCCCTGCCAGGCTTTGCTGAAGGCTGGGTGAGCGTGCAGGACGAAGCCGCGCAACTGTCTGCCGATCTGCTTGAACTGGCCCCCGGCCAACGCGTGCTGGACGCCTGCTGTGCACCCGGAGGCAAAACCTGCCACCTGCTCGAAGCCGAATCTGGCCTGGCCCACGTAGTGGCCATCGACCTTGAAGCCAAGCGTCTGACCCGCGTACGCGAGAACCTCGACCGCCTCAAACTCGACGCCGAGCTGATCGCCTGCGATGCCCGCGACACCGCCAGCTGGTGGGACGGCAAGCCGTTCCAGCGCATCCTGCTCGACGCCCCGTGCTCGGCCACTGGCGTGATCCGCCGCCACCCGGACATCAAGCTGACCCGTCAGGCCGACGACATTCCTGCCCTGGCCTCGCTGCAAGGCGAGCTGCTGGATGCCCTGTGGCCGACCCTGGAAGTGGGCGGCATGCTGCTGTACGCCACCTGCTCCAGCCTGCCGACCGAGAACACCGAAGTGATCGACGCCTTCCTGGCCCGCACCCCGGGCGCCCGTGAGCTGGACCTGGCCACCGAGGCCGGCCTGCGCCAGCCCCACGGTCGTCAGTTGCTGGCCCAGGAAGGCGGCCACGACGGTTTCTACTATGCCAAGCTGATCAAGATCGCCGCCTCGCGCGGATAAGAACAAAAGGTAGGGAGTAGCGGATGAAGATCATCATCCTCGGCGCAGGCCAGGTAGGCGGTACGCTGGCAGAGCACCTGGCCAGCGAAGCCAACGACATCACCGTGGTCGACACCGATGGCGACCGCCTGCGCGACCTGGGCGACCGCCTGGACATCCGCACCGTGCAAGGCCGCGGCTCGCTGCCGACGGTGCTGCGCCAGGCAGGCGCTGACGACGCCGACATGCTGGTAGCGGTGACCAACAGCGATGAAACCAACATGGTCGCCTGCCAGGTAGCCTATTCGCTGTTCCACACCCCGACCAAGATCGCCCGGGTACGCGAGTCGGCCTACCTCACCCGCGAAGAGCTGTTCGACAACGACCATATCCCGGTCGACGTGCTGATCAGCCCCGAGCAGGTGGTGACCAACTACATCAAGCGCCTGATCGAACACCCGGGCTCGCTGCAGGTGATCGATTTCGCCGAAGGCAAGGCCCAGTTGGTGGCGGTAAAGGCTTACTACGGTGGCCCGCTGGTCGGCCAGCAACTGCGCCAGATTCGTGCGCACATGCCCAACGTCGATACCCGCGTGGCGGCCATCTTCCGCCGCGACCGGCCGATCACCCCACGGGGCGACACGGTAATCGAAGCTGACGACGAAGTGTTCTTCATTGCCGCGAAGAAGGACATTCGCGCCGTGATGGGCGAGCTACGCCGCATCGACGAAACCAACAAGCGCATTGTCATCGCCGGGGGCGGACAGATCGGCGAACGCTTGGCCGAGGCCATCGAAAGCCGCTACCAGGTGAAGATCATCGAGATGAGCCCGGCCCGTTGCCGGCACCTCTCCGATACCCTGGAAAGCACTGTGGTGCTGCAGGGCAGCGCGTCGGACAAGGACCTGATGCTCGAAGAGAACATCGCCGACGCCGATATTTTCCTGGCCCTGACCAACGACGACGAAGCCAACATCATGTCGTCGCTGCTGGCCAAGCGCCTGGGCGCGGGCAAAGTGATGACCATCATCAACAACCCGGCCTATGTCGACCTGGTGCAGGGCGGCGATATCGACATCGCCATCAGCCCGCAGTTGGCCACCATCGGCACCCTGCTGGCGCACGTGCGCCGTGGCGACATTGTCAGTGTGCACTCGCTGCGCCGTGGCGCGGCCGAGGCCATCGAAGCAGTGGCGCACGGGGATTCGAAATCGAGCAAGGTGGTTGGCAAGGCGATCGAGGATATTGCCCTGCCGCCGGGCACCACCATTGGCGCGATCATTCGTGACGAAGAGGTGATGATTGCCCACGACGACACCATGATCGAGTCGGGTGACCATGTGATCCTGTTCGTTGTGGATAAAAAGCATATTCGGGATGTGGAAAAGCTGTTCCACGTCGGCTTGAGTTTCTTCTAGGAGAAGAGGGCATGCGCGAATCGCTGGAGAAGATGCTGGCCAAGGGTGTGGATAACCCGCTGCTGAGGTTTGGCTTGGGCAAGGCCTGGCTGGATGAAGGCAACGGCGCTGAAGCGGCGGAGCACCTAGCCCGGTGTGTTGAGCAGGATCCGAAGTACTCCGCAGCCTGGAAGCTGCTGGGCAAGGCGTATCAGTTGCAGGGTGACCTGGCGGCGGCGCGCAAAGCCTGGGAGGAGGGGATCGAAGCAGCTCTGGCCCATGGGGACAAGCAGGCCGAGAAAGAGATGACCGTGTTTCTGAAGAAGCTCAACAAAGTCTGAAATTGCCGGGGCGGCTTTGCAGCCCATCGCAGCGGTTCGTCGCCACGACAAGCCAGCTCCCACAGGGACCGAGTGGGAGCTGGCTTGCCTGCAAATGGGGCGCGAAGCGCCCCCAAAATCTCAGTACCAGCGCGGCTCGCCCGCCGGGCGCTTCTTGAAGCGCTTCATGCTCCACATGTACTGGCTCGGGTACTCGCGCACATAGCGCTCGACCACCTTGCTCATCGCCGCCGCCGACTCGGTCACGTCGGTGCTATACATCGCCTCCGGCGCCGCCTCCAGGAACACCTTGAAGCCCGAGCCATCCGGTAGCCGCAGCGCATGCAGGAACACCCCCACCGCCTTGCCACCGGCCAGCATGTTCGGCACGAACTTGCTGGTCAGTGCCTGGGTACCGAGAAACGGCACGAACACGCCCGCCGATTCCGCTGGCTCCGGGTCGGCAGGGATGCCTACCTGGCCACCCCGGCGCACTTCCTTGATCACGCTGAGAATGCCTTCCTTGGTAGAAGGCGCCACCCGGTTGCCCATCTGCACGCGCTGCTCGCGCAGCAGGTCATCCACTGCCTTGAGCTTGGGTGGGCGGTAAAAGATGATCGGTTTGCACTGGTTGCAGTAGAAGTGGTTCAACACCTCCCAGTTGCCCAGGTGACTGGTAATGCCCACCACACCCTTTCCCGAAGCCAGGGCCTGTTCCAGCACTTCCAGGCCGTGCACTTCCTTGACCAGCTCCAGCGAGCGCTGCGGCGGCCAGATCCAGGCACAGGCACTTTCGACAAAGGACTTACCAATATCCCGTAGTGCCTGGCCAACCAGTTGCTCACGGGCAACCGGGTCCATCTCCGGGAAACACTTGGCCAGGTTGATGCGCACCACGTTGCGCGAACTGTTGGGGATCTTCCACATCAGCCAGCCAATACCCGCGCCGACGCGCTGCACAGCGCCCCAGGGCAGCTTGGCAAACAGGCGCAGCACCCCGACCATCAGGGCGCCCTTGAACTTTTCCACAGGCGAATTCCTTATTTCAGCAAGGCGCGCATTGTAACCCCTCAACGCAACAAGGCGGCGTAGCGATCGCAATCGGTGGTGTGGTCCATGACCATGCCGGTGGCCTGCATGAAGGCGTAGCAGATGGTCGGGCCGACGAAAGTGAAGCCGGCTTTCTGCAGGGCCTTGCTCATGGCCTTGGCTTCATCGGTGACCGCCGGCACATCGCTACGGCCCGCGAAATGGTTGACCTTCGGCTCCCCGCCAACGAACGACCATAACCACTCGGCAGGGTTATCCACAGCCAGCCAGGCCTGCGCGTTGCGCCGGGCGGCCTTGAGTTTGAGCCGGTTGCGGATGATGCCGGCATCCTGCATCAGTTCTTCGATGCGTTCGTCGCTCATGGCGGCCAACTGCACAGGGTCGAAGCCGTACATCACCTCGCGATAACGCTCGCGTTTGCGCAAAACAGTGATCCACGAAAGCCCCGCCTGGAACCCTTCAAGCAAAAGCATCTCGAAGAGCAACGCCGGGTCGCGCTGTGGCGTTCCCCATTCCTGGTCATGATAGGCCTGGTACAACGGATCGTCGGTACACCAAAAGCAGCGTGGCATAAGGCTCCAATGAGTAGAGGGCGAGGCGAATCAGGTTATACTCCCGCTCTTTACATCCGCATCCCCAGATACAGGTGAATTTCGTGAGCCAGCCTACGCCAGCCGTGCGTACCTTCCAAGACCTGATCCTCGCCCTGCAAAACTACTGGGCAGCTCAAGGTTGTGTGGTGCTTCAGCCCTACGATATGGAAGTAGGCGCCGGCACTTTCCACACCGCAACATTCCTGCGCGCCGTGGGTCCAGAAACCTGGAACGCCGCCTACGTGCAGCCCAGCCGTCGCCCTGCCGACGGGCGGTATGGCGAGAACCCCAACCGCCTGCAGCACTACTACCAGTTCCAGGTGGTGCTCAAGCCAAACCCGGCCAACTTCCAGGAGCTGTACCTCGGCTCGCTGAAAGCCATCGGCCTGGACCCGCTGGTGCACGACATCCGCTTCGTCGAAGACAACTGGGAATCGCCAACCCTCGGCGCCTGGGGCCTGGGCTGGGAAATCTGGCTGAACGGCATGGAAGTCACCCAGTTCACCTACTTCCAGCAGGTAGGCGGCATCGAGTGCTACCCGGTCACCGGTGAAATCACCTATGGCCTGGAGCGCCTGGCCATGTACATCCAGGGCGTCGACTCGGTGTACGACCTGGTGTGGGCCGACGGCCCGTTCGGCAAGGTCACCTATGGCGACGTGTTCCACCAGAACGAAGTGGAGCAGTCGACCTACAACTTCGAACACGCCAACGTCGACAAGCTGTTCGAACTGTTCGACTTCTACGAAAGCGAAGCCAACCGCCTGATCAAGCTGGAGCTGCCGCTGCCGACCTACGAAATGGTCCTGAAGGCCTCGCACACCTTCAACCTGCTGGACGCCCGCCGCGCCATCTCGGTAACCGAGCGCCAGCGTTACATCCTGCGTGTACGTACCCTGGCCCGGGACGTGGCGCAAAGCTATCTGCAAGCCCGCGCACGCCTGGGCTTCCCGATGGCCACCCCTGAACTGCGTGACGAAGTGTTGGCTAAGCTGGAGGCTGCACAATGAGTGCTCAAGATTTCCTGGTAGAACTGGGCACCGAAGAGCTGCCACCGAAAGCCCTCGCCAGCCTCGGCGAAGCCTTCCTGGCCGGTATCGAGAAGGGCCTGCAGGCTGCTGGCCTGAACTACACCGGCAAGCAGGTTTATGCCGCACCGCGTCGCCTGGCCGTGCTGATTCGCCAGCTGGACGTGCAGCAGCCTGACCGCAGCATCAATATCGACGGCCCACCCCTGCAGGCTGCTTTCAAAGACGGCGAGCCGACCCAGGCTGCCCTGGGCTTCGCCAAGAAGTGTGGCGTGGAGCTGGCCGAAATCGACCAGAGCGGCCCCAAGCTGCGCTTCTCCCAGCACATCCCGGGCAAGGCGACTGCCGGCCTGCTGCCGACCATCGTCGAAGATTCGCTCAACGACCTGCCCATTCCCAAGCGCATGCGCTGGGCGGCCAGCCGTGAAGAGTTCGTGCGCCCGACCCAATGGCTGGTAATGCTGCTGGGCGACCAGGTGGTCGACTGCACCATCCTGTCGCAGAAGGCCGGCCGTGAATCCCGTGGTCACCGCTTCCACCACCCGGAGAACGTGGTCATCACCACCCCGGCCAACTACGTCGAAGACCTGCGCAAAGCCTACGTGCTGGCCGACTTCGCCGAGCGTCGCGAGCTGATCAGCAAGCGTACCGCCGAGCTGGCCATGCAGCAGGAAGGCACTGCCATCGTGCCACCGGCGCTGCTGGACGAAGTGACTGCCTTGGTCGAATGGCCAGTGCCGCTGGTGTGCTCGTTCGAGGAGCGCTTCCTCGAAGTGCCGCAGGAAGCCCTGATCACCACCATGCAGGACAACCAGAAGTACTTCTGCCTGCTGGACAGCGAAGGCAAGCTGCTGCCGCGCTTCATCACCGTGGCCAACGTTGAAAGCCGCGACCCGAAGCAGATCGTGCAAGGCAACGAGAAGGTCGTGCGCCCACGCCTGACCGACGCCGAGTTCTTCTTCAAGCAAGACAAGAAGCAGCCGCTGGAAACCTTCAACGAGCGCCTGAAGAACGTGGTGTTCCAGGCCCAGCTGGGCACTGTGTACGACAAGGCCGAGCGCGTTTCCAGGCTGGCTGCCTTCATCGCCCCGCTGATCGGCGGCGACGCCCAGCGTGCTGGCCGTGCCGGCCTGCTGTCCAAGTGCGACCTGGCCACCGAGATGGTTGGCGAGTTCCCTGAAATGCAGGGTGTTGCCGGTTACTACTACGCGCTCAACGACGGTGAGCCGGAAGATGTGGCCCTGGCCCTGAACGAGCAGTACATGCCGCGCGGTGCTGGCGCCGAGCTGCCGCAGACCCTTACCGGGGCTGCTGTGGCCATCGCCGACAAGCTCGATACCCTGGTGGGTATCTTCGGTATCGGCATGCTGCCAACCGGCAGCAAAGACCCGTACGCCCTGCGCCGTGCTGCCTTGGGCGTGCTGCGTATCCTGATCGAGAAGCAGCTGGACCTGAACCTGACCGGTGCGGTCGAGTTCGCGGTCAAGCAGTTCGGTGCCAAGGTCAAGGCTGCCGGCTTGTCGGAGCAGGTGCTTGAATTCATCTTCGACCGCCTGCGTGCACGTTACGAAGACGAAGGTATCGATGTGGCCACCTACCTGTCGGTGCGTGCCCTGCAGCCTGGTTCTGCCCTGGACTTCGACCAGCGCGTACAGGCCGTGCAGGCCTTCCGCAAGCTGCCGGAAGCCGAAGCCCTGGCTGCGGTGAACAAGCGTGTGTCGAACCTGCTGAGCAAAGCCGAAGGCGCCATCGCCGAACAGGTCGAGCCGAAGTACTTCGACAATGCCAACGAGTTCTCCCTGTACTCGGCCATCCAGCAGGCCGACCAGGCCGTGCAACCGATGGCTGCTGCACGCCAGTACAGCGAATCGCTGGCCCGCCTGGCGGCCCTGCGTGACCCGGTCGACGCCTTCTTCGAGGCGGTGATGGTCAACGCCGAAGACGCCAAGGTACGCGCCAACCGTTATGCCCTGCTCAGCCGCCTGCGCGGTCTGTTCCTGGGTGTGGCCGACATTTCGCTGCTGGGGTAAGCCTTGAAACTGCTGATTCTCGACCGTGACGGGGTGATCAACCATGACTCCGACGCCTATATCAAGACGCTGGAAGAGTGGGTACCGATCCCAGGTTCGGTCGAAGCGATCGCGCAGTTGAGCAAGGCGGGCTGGACGGTGGCCGTGGCCACCAACCAGTCCGGTATTGCCCGTGGCTATTACACACTGGCAACCCTCGAGGCGATGCACGCGCGCCTGCGCGCGCTGGTGGCAGAGCAGGGCGGCGAAGTGGGCCATATCGTGTATTGCCCGCACGGGCCGGACGAGGGCTGCGATTGCCGCAAGCCCAAGCCTGGCATGCTGCGGGCCATCGCCGAGCATTATCAGGTCGGCCTTGAGGGCATCTGGTTTGTTGGCGACAGCAAAGGTGACCTGGAGGCCGCCCTGGCCGTCGGTGCACAACCCGTGTTGGTGAAAACCGGCAAGGGCGAGCGGACCCTGGAAAAAGGTGTCCCTGAAACTACACTGATTTTCGACGATCTGGCAGCTATCGCCAGAGAACTAATTTAATCAGTGCGCCTTCGGGCGCACTTTTCTCAGGCGGGCATGCCCCGCAATGGTACAAGCCACTATGTCGATCCTGCAGGCGATCAGAATCTTTCTTTTTTACCTGCTGCTGGGCACCAGTTCGCTGCTGTGGTGCTCGCTGAGCTTTTTCGTCGCGCCGTTCCTGTCGTTCCCCAAGCGCTACAAGTTCATCAACGTATATTGGTGCCGCTGCGCGCTGTTTCTGGTGCGCACCATCCTCGGCATCGACTACAAGATCACCGGCGCCGAGAACGTGCCCAATGAGCCTTGCGTGATCCTGTCGAACCACCAGAGCACCTGGGAAACCTTCTTCCTGTCCCAGTACTTCTCGCCGTTGAGCCAAGTGCTCAAGCGCGAACTGCTGTATGTGCCGTTCTTCGGCTGGGCCATGGCCATGCTGCGACCGATCGCGATCAACCGCGACAACCCCAAGGAAGCCCTACGCCAAGTGGCGAGCAAGGGTGACGAACTGCTCAAGCAGAAGACCTGGGTGCTGATTTTCCCGGAAGGCACCCGCGTGCCCTTCGGCACTGTGGGCAAGTTTTCCCGTGGCGGTACCGCTCTGGCGGTAAATGCCGGGCTGCCGGTACTGCCGATTGCCCACAACGCGGGCAAGTTCTGGCCAAAGACGGGTTGGGGCAAACGCTCTGGCACCATCGAGGTGGTCATTGGCGAACCCATGTACGCCAATGGCAGCGGGCCACGTGCCATTGCAGAGCTCAACGACCGCGCCGCAGCGTGGAACGAGGCGACTCAGCGGGCCATGGGTTCGCTGCCACCAGCAGCGGAAAAACCCCAGGAACAGACAGCTTGATGTTCTGTGGATAACTTGTGAGCAGTTTTTCGATCAGATGCTTCAAGTGATCTCTAAGTAGTTGAATTATCTGTTTATTTCTACGTATGACATTTTTCTTAAAATCGTGCATAAGTTTTTTCGGGGCATAAAAAAACCGGCTTTTACAGCCGGTTTTTTTATGGCGTGGGGACAGCATCACACCTTGTCGATATCCACATCCTTGGTTTCTTTCAGGCAGAAAATCCCCACCACCAGGCTCACCCCTGTCACCAGAATCGGGTACCACAGCCCGTAGAAAATATCCCCGGTGTACACCACCAACGCGAACGAGACCGTCGGTAGGAAGCCGCCGAACCAGCCGTTGCCAATGTGGTAGGGCAGTGACATCGAGGTGTAGCGGATACGGGTCGGGAACAGTTCGACCATCACCGCCGCCAAGGGGCCGTAGGTCATGGTCGCGATCAGGATCATCGCCACGATCAGCACCACCACCATCACCTGGTTGACCTGCGCCGGGTCGGCCTTGGCCGGGTAACCCGCCTGTTCCACTGCCGAGCGCATGGCCGCTTCATCGAAGCCATTGATGGCCTTGTCGCCAATATTCACCACTACATCACTGCCCGCCACGCTCACCGATTTGTACGGCAAGCCCTGCTTGACCAGGAACGTCTTGACCTTGTCGCACGGGCTGTCGAAACGCGCCTTGCCCACCGGGTCGAACTGGAAGGTGCAGCCTTTAGGGTCGGCGGTTACCACGATCGGCGCCTGCCGGCTGGCGGCATCAATCTGCGGGTTGGCGTAATGGCTCAGCGCCTTGAACAGCGGGAAGTACAGCACGGTGGCCAGCAGCAGGCCGAGCATCAGGATCGGCTTGCGGCCGATACGGTCGGACAACCAGCCAAAGAACACGAAGAACGGCGCACCGATCACCACACTGATGATCAGCAGGGTGTTGGCCTGGGCCGGATCCATCTTCAGCATCTGGGTCATGAAGAACAGCACGTAGAACTGTGCCGTGTAGAAGGTCACGGCTTGCCCGGCGTTGATGCTGAACAGGGCGGTAAGTACCACCTTCAGGTTTGGCCAGGAGGTGAACGACTCACGGATCGGCGATTTGCTGATCTTGCCTTGGGCCTTCATTTTCACGAACGCCGGCGATTCGTGCATGCTCATACGAATCCAGGTCGAGATGGCCAGCAGCACGATCGACAGCAGGAACGGCAGGCGCCAGCCCCAGGTTTCGAACTGGTCGCCGCTGATGTAGCGGCTGCCCAGCACCACCAGCAGCGAAAGCAGCAGCCCAAGGGTGGCGGTGGACTGGATGAAACCGGTGTGGAAGCCACGCTTGCCGGGCGGTGCGTGCTCCGCCACATAAGTGGCAGCACCGCCGTACTCACCGCCCAGCGCCAGCCCCTGCAACATCCGCAGAATCACCAGGATGATCGGTGCTGCGATGCCGATGCTGGCATAGGTGGGCAACAGCCCCACCGCGAAGGTGGACAGGCCCATCAGCACGATGGTGACCAGGAAGGTGTACTTGCGCCCGATCATATCGCCCAGGCGGCCGAACACCAGCGCCCCGAATGGCCGCACCAGGAAGCCGGCAGCAAAGGCCATGAGGGCGAAGATAAAGGCGGTGGTGTCGTTCACCCCAGCGAAGAACTGCTTGCTGATGACCGCTGCCAACGCGCCATAGAGAAAAAAGTCATACCACTCGAAAACCGTCCCGAGGGATGACGCGAAAATGATCTTGCGTTCTTCACGGCGGCTGGAGCTGCTGGCCGCCGCACCCTGCTCTTGGATGTAATCCGACATCGTTGCTGTCCTCGGCCCGCAGGCCACAGTGATTATTCTTGTTGTTCCACTGTCGGCAGCCTCTGACCGCAAGCCGCCGGTACTGCACGCACCCGGTCAGGGCGTCGGTAAGGCGTCTTCATTCAGATAGGTTTGGGTCGCAGCTCCTTTGAGAATCAGTTGCGCCGCCTTTTCGGCGATCATGAGGGTGGGTGAGCAGGTATTGCCGGAAGTGATCTGCGGCATGATGGAAGCATCCGCTACGCGCAGGCCGGGAATGCCGTGTACGCGCAGCTGGTTATCCACAACATCCAGTGCGCCGGAGCCCATGCGGCAGGTACCGACCGGGTGGAAGATGGTGGTGCCGATTTTGCCAGCGGCCTCGAACAGTTCTTCCTCGGTTTGCAGGCCCGGACCCGGCAGGTATTCCTTGGGCTCGAACGCCGCGAGGGCAGGGGCCTGGACGATACGCCGGGTAAGGCGAATGGCATCGGCAGCGACTCGCAGGTCCTGTGGGTCGCTGAGGTAATTGGGGTCGATCAGCGGCGTGCTGTTCATGTCGGTGCTGCGGATGTCGATACGCCCGCGGCTGGCCGGGCGCAGGTTGCACACCGAAGCGGTGAAAGCCGGAAACTGATGCAACGGCTCACCGAAGCGCTCCAGTGACAGCGGTTGCACATGGTACTGCAGGTTGGCAGTGGCCTGATCCGGGCTTGAACGGACAAATGCACCCAGTTGACTCGGCGCCATGGCCAACGGGCCACTGCGGTCATAGAGGTAGCGCAGGCCCATACCCATCTTGCCCCACAGGCTGTTGGCCATCTGGTTCAAGGTGCGGGTGTTGCGGATCTGGTAGATCAGACGCAGTTGCAGGTGGTCCTGAAGGTTGCCGCCCACCCCCGGCATATCGTGGCGTACACCGATACCCAGGCCTTCCAGCAGCTGACGCGGGCCGATGCCTGAGCGCTGCAAAATGCCAGGTGAACCGACGGCGCCAGCACACAGGATGATCTCGCGGCGCGCCGCAAACTCGTGCCAGGCGCCTTGCCAAAACGCTTTCACGGCGCGCGCCCGGGTATTGTTGAGCAGTACCTGGTCAACCTGTACGCCCGTCAGCACGGTGAGGTTGGCGCGGTCCCTGATCGGTCGCAGGAAGGCTTTGGAGGCGTTCCAGCGCACGCCGCTGCGCTGGTTGACCTGAAAGTATCCACAGCCTTGGTTGTCACCGGTGTTGAAGTCATCGACCTTGCCGACGCCGCTTTGCTCAGCGGCATCGCGGAAAGCATCGAGGATCGGCCAGCTGTAGCGCTGGCGTTCGACCCGCCACTCACCTCCACCGCCATGGTGCTCGCTGGCGCCGGCAAAGTGGTTCTCGCTGGCCTTGAACAGCGGCAGTACATCCTTCCACGCCCAGCCGTCATTGCCTTGCTCGGCCCAGCGGTCATAGTCAGCGGCCTGGCCACGCATGTAGATCATGCCGTTGATCGAAGAACAACCACCGAGAACCTTGCCACGCGGGTAGCCCAGGGCGCGACCGCCAAGGCCAGGTTGGGCCTCGGTCTTGAAGCACCAGTCGGTGCGCGGGTTGCCGATGCAATAGAGATAGCCGACGGGAATGTGAATCCAGGGATAGTTGTCGCGACCACCCGCTTCCAGCAGCAGAACGCGGCAGGAAGGGTCGGCGGACAAACGATTGGCCAGCAGGCAACCGGCGGGACCGGCCCCTACGACCACGTAGTCGAAGACAGAATCGGCTGATGGCATGTGCAACCTCGGGCCTGTTTTTTTATTCTTGTCCCGATCCATCTTAGTGAGTAATTTCGTGGAGGAAACACGAGATTTCGCGCAGCCGCTGTGCGTTTTAGCACAGGAGCAAGCCTGGACAGGCCCATTCGCGGGCCGGAACGAACTGCCAAAAAGGATCAGCATGTTCGACTGGAACGATCTACGGTTTTTTCTTGAGCTGCAACGCAGCGGCCGTCTGTTGACCGCCGCCAAGCGCCTCAACACTACCCACAGCACCGTAGCCCGGCACATCGAGAGTATCGAGCAAAGCCTGGGTACCGCACTGTTTGTACAACATGCCCAAGGTTATGAGCTGACCCCGTCAGGCCAGGCCCTGCTCAAGCACGCCGAGGCCATGGAAAATGTCGCCCTGCTGGCGCAGGAAGAAATCACCCAGGCCATCACCCCGCTGGGCAAGATTCGCCTGGGGGTGACCGAAGGCATCGGCATCATGTTCTTCACCCCACGCATGAACGCGTTGTTCGAGCGCTACCCCGGCCTGGAAGTGGAGCTGGTAGCCGTACCGCGTTTCGTCAGCATCCTCAATCGCGAAGCAGAAATCAGCATCCACCTGGAACGGCCCAATGCCGACCTGCTGATCACCCGCAAACTTACCGATTACCGCCTGGCGCTGTACGCCAGCCAGAACTACCTGGACCGCGCGCCACCCCTGCGCAACCGCGAAGACCTGGCCAGGCATAGCTGGATCGGCTACGTAGACGACCTGCTGTTCAGCCAGGAACTGCTGTTTCTCAACAGTTTCTGCCGGGCCCCGAATGTCGTGTTTCGCAGCACAAGCGTAATCGCCCAACAGGCCGCTGCCCGTGCCGGCCTGGGCATCGCCGTGCTGCCCAACTACATGGCTCGCCACGACCCGACGCTGGTGCGCGTGCTGCCGAGCGAGACCATCCAGCGCAGCTACTGGATCTGCACCCGCCGCGAGCTGCACAAATCGGTGCGCCTGCGGGTGGTGTGGGACTACCTGCTGGCGCTATGTGCGGCAGAACAGCACGAATTGCTAGCCCAGTAGTGCCTTGCCGGCCAGCAGCAAGGCCGCCACCCAACCAGCCACTGCAAACATCTGCTGCAAACGCGGCCCGGCCAGCCTGGCCGTCAATGGCCGTGCCAGCAGCAAACCCAGCACCGCGCCGGCGGCGAATGGGGCGCCTACCTGCCAATGCATGACCCCCGCCAGGCTGGCGCTGACCACACTGCCGGTGGATACCAGGGCGATTACTGCCAGCGAAGTGGAAACGATGCTGGCCATGCGCAGGTTGGTATAGCGGTTCAGCGCAGGGATGATGACGAACCCTCCACCCACACCCAACAGGCCGGACATTAACCCGGACAACGCCCCGGTGAAAGCCAGGGCACGCGCGCAGGGAAGGGTCCAGCGCAAGCGGCCCTGCAACGGGTTCAACACACAGGGTTCGATATAGCGATGGGCGTCATTGGCCTCACCGCGCAGCTCCTTGGCAGCCTTGCGCCAGATACGCAGGCAGGCGTACACCAACACACCCGCGAACACCAACTGCAAGGGTGTGTTCGGCAAGCGGTGCGCCAGCATCAGCCCGAACGGCGCGGCAACCACACCCACCATCGCAATGAACAGCGCCGCCCGATAACGCACCAGCCCCTGTCGTAGGCCCAGCACCGCGCCAACCGCTGCAGCCAGGCCTACGGCCAGCAGGCCAACCGGAGCGGCCTCGACCATCGACAGCCCCAGCCCGAACACCAACAAAGGCACTGCGAGAATGCCACCGCCTGCGCCGGTCAATGCCAGGACCGCGCCGATGATCGCGCCCAGGCCCGCCCCCAACAATTGATGTTCGATCACTTCCCACCCTCTGCACCCAACGGCTGCGGCCGAGCCAGCCACTCGCGGCCCTTCAGCATGCCTTGCCAGTACAACGGTGGCAGCGCTTGCGCCTTCAGCAACCAGGCCAGGCGCGTTGGTTTGCGGCCATCCAGCAACCAGCTGGGGAAGCTCGGCGCCAGCTTGCCGCCATAGGTAAACTCGGCCAGGACGATTTTGCCGCGCTCTACAGTCAGCGGGCACGAGCCATAGCCGTCGTACTGGGCGAGGGTAGGCAACCTGCCCAATGCCACCAACACGTTGTTGGCCACGACCGGCGCTTGCTTACGGGCAGCCGCAGCAGTCTTGGCATTGCTGGTGTTGGCCACATCACCCAGGGCATGGATGTTGATGTACTTGCGGTGGCGCAGGGTATGCGGGTCGACATCGACCCAGCCAGCGTTATCGGCCAACGGGCTTTCACGAATGAAGGCCGGCGCCACCTGGGGAGGGACCACATGGAGCATGTCAAAGGCCTCGATGTGCGTTTCGCTGCTGCCGTCGGCCAGGGTGCACACGAAGGTGGCGCGCTTGTTCGGGCCATCCACGGCCACCAGTCGGTGGGAGAAATGGAGGTCCACGGCGTATTTGTCTATGTACTTCATCAGCGCGGGCACATAGTCCGCCACACCGAACAACACAGCACCAGCATTGAAGAAACTGGCTTTCACCGCCCCCAGATGGCCGTGGCGTAACCAGTGGTCGCAAGACAAGTACAACGCCTTCTGCGGCGCGCCCGCACATTTGATCGGCATGGGCGGCTGGCTGAAGATGGCACGGCCTCGCTTGAGCTTCTGCACCAGCTCCCAGGTATAGGGCGCCAGGTCGTAGCGGTAGTTGGAGGTGACACCGTTGCGGCCCAGGGTTTCGCTGAGCCCGTCAATGGCCGCCCAGTCCAGCGTAAGGCCGGGGCAGACTACCAGCTGCTCATAGCTGATGGCGCGACCGTCCTCGAGGACGACCAACTGGCCCAACGGATCGAAAGCCTGCACCCGCGCCTTGACCCAGCGTACCCCGCGCGGAATGGTCGAGGCCATGGTGCGGGCAGTGCTCGGTGCCTTGAACACACCGGCACCGACCATGGTCCAGCCGGGTTGGTAGTAATGCACTTCGGCGGGATCGATCAAGGCAATGTCCAGCGACGGGTCACGGCTGATAAGGCTGGAAGCGGTAGCGATACCGGCGGCACCGGCACCGACGATGACCACCTTGTGATGGTCGGTATTGGCAGGGGACAACAAGGCAGGCATGGCGGTAAATCCTGGAAATCTGATTATGGGGCAGGGCGGTTACAGCTTGTTCAGCGGAATCTTCAGGTAGCTCACGCCATTCTCTTCCGGCGCGGGGAACTGGCCGCTGCGCATGTTCACCTGCACCGAAGGCAGGATCAGCACCGGCATGTCGAGGATCTTGTCGCGCGCTTCACGCATGGCGACAAAACTGTCTTCGTCGATGCCCTGATGAATGTGGATGTTGCTGGCGCGCTGTTCGGCCACGGTAGTGACGTACTGCATGTCGCGGCCACCCGGCAGGTAGTCGTGACACATGAACAGCCGTGTCTGGTCGGGGAAAGCCAGCAATCGACGGATCGAGCGGTACAGGGTGCGGGCATCGGCACCCGGGAAGTCACAGCGGGCAGTACCGTAGTCGGGCATGAACAGGGTATCGCCGACAAACACCGCAATTTCGCCAGCGTCTTCGATCATGAAGCTCATGCACGCGGGCGTGTGCCCCGGAGTGTGCAGGGCACGGGCATGCAGGTTGCCAATGCGGAAACCTTCCTCGTCTACGAACAGTACATCGAACTGGCTGCCATCCCGGGCAAAGCCAGGCTCAGCGTTGAACAACGCACCGAATACTTTCTGCACCTGAGTGATGTGAGCACCGATAGCGGTGTGGCCGCCCAGCTTTTGCTTCAGGTAGGCAGCCGCCGAGAGGTGGTCGGCATGCACATGGGTTTCCAGCACCCACTGAACCTCAGCGCCCAGCGCCTTCACCCGGTCGATCAACTGATCCGCCGAGACGGTGCAGGTACGCCCTGATTTGGGATCATAGTCGAGGACGCTGTCGATCAATGCACACTTGCGCGTTTCGCCATCCATGACCAAGTAGCTAATGGTTGAGGTCGCCTTGTCGAAGAAGGCTTCCACGTGAAGGTTGTTGCCGATGATCATCACGTTCTCCAGATTATCCACCGCGCCTTTTACAGGCGTAGGCAGTGACAGGAGGTTTATCAAGATGCATGCCAGGCTTTTTACTGCGTATGGGCCAATGAAATCGGCCAGGTGCCAATAACTGACAGCAATACTGACACCCCAAATGGCAGTCGACTGACAGCCAATGGCAGTGTTTGGCAGTCCTTGTTACCCTGCGCCGGTACTCCATACGGTGCCGTCATGCCTCAAACCCATCCCCTCATCCTAGCGCTGGTTTCCTACCTTGAGCACGATGCCCTGCCGACCATTGTGCTGGACACCGATTACAACATCCTGGCCGCCAACGCCGCCTATCGCCGCCAGTTCGGCCACCACGAGCAAGCCCCGTTGGGCGAAAAATGCCACAAGGTCTCGCATCACTACGCCGTCCCCTGCGACCAGGCCGGCGAGCATTGCCCGATGCGCAAAGCCTGGGACAGCAAGGTGCCGGAGCGGGTATTGCACATTCATCACACGCCACGTGGCCCCGAGCATGTCGATGTCGAACTGCGCCCCATCCTGGATGAGCAGAGTAGGGTGGTGGCCTTTGTCGAGCGCCTGACTACCATCGCCCTCGCATCGGCTCAGCCTCAGGAACAAGGCCTGGTCGGCCGGGCCCCAGCATTCAAGGTTGCCTTGTCCAGCCTGCAGCGCGCAGCGCCGGCGCAGATCCCGGTTTTATTGCAGGGTGAGTCAGGTACCGGTAAAGAGCTGTTCGCGCGCGCGCTGCACATGGGCAGCCCCAGGGCCAACGGCCCATTGGTAGTGGTCGATTGCACCGGGTTGACCGAGTCGTTGTTCGAGAGTGAGTTGTTCGGCTATGAGAAGGGCGCATTCACCGGCGCCAATCAGCGCAAGATTGGCCTGGCTGAGGCCGCGCATGGCGGTACCCTGTTCCTCGATGAAATTGGCGAAGTACCGTTAGCGATGCAGGTGAAACTGTTACGCCTTATCGAGTCCGGCAGCTTCCGCCCGGTGGGCAGCCTGCGCACGGTGCACTCGGACTTCCGCCTGGTTTCGGCCACACACAAACCGCTCAAGCAAATGGTTGCGCAGGGCACCTTCCGTGAAGACCTGTATTACCGCATCAGTGGTTTCCCCATTCGCCTGCCAGCGCTGCGCGAGCGTGTAGAAGATCTGCCGCTGCTCGCGCAAAGCCTGTTACAGCGAATGGCTGGCAAGCCTACGCCCAGCCTGAGTGAGGATGCCTTGCAGCAGCTTGGGTTACATCCATTTCCGGGCAACATCCGCGAGTTGCGTAACATTCTGGAGCGCGCCCGTTTGTTTGCCGATGACGGGCTGATTCGGCCAGAGCATTTGCCGGAAGATATCGGGCCTACCGAGGTGGTCAAGGGACGCGGCCGTCGCAATGACCTGGGTGAACTGGCGCAGGCGCTGGAGCAGTTCAAGGGCTCACGCAGTGAGCTGGCCAGTCAGCTTGGCATGAGTGAGCGCACGCTGTATCGCCGCTTGAAGTCGCTCGGGCTGAACTAAGCGTGCCCAGACTTTACCGGACCTTTACCTGCGCCCTGACATAAAAGGGCAAAAATCGTGGTCTGATCAGTTATCCGAATCTGGCAGTCAGTGAACGCCAGGCGTTAACAGGCAGAGGCCCCTCTCAAATGAAGAAAACCCTAACCGTGATCTGCGCCGCGCTCATGCTCAGCGCACCGTTGGCCAGCTTCGCACAACCGGGCCCACCCGACCGGCATGATGATGGCCCATCGCACCAAGGCAACCCGCCGCATGGCCAGCCAAAGCAGCAAGGCCGCCATGACAACGGCCGTGCACCCGAGTACCGCAACCCGAACTTCCGCCCGCAGCAGGGCATGCCTGTGCCTCACCAGCAGTGGCAACGAGGGCATGTGGTTGACCCACACTACCGTGGCGACCGCTACTGGGTGACTGACTGGAAAGCACGCCACTTGTATGCGCCACCACGTGACCATCGCTGGTTGTATGTGAATGGCGACTACGTGCTGGTGGCTATTGCCAGTGGTGTGATCGTTAACATTCTCAGCGGTTACTGATTTTCAGACACTAAAAAGCCCGCATCAGCGGGCTTTTTAGTGCGTGCGGATCACACCTGATCAGAAGTCCAGGTTCGATACCGACAGCGCGTTGCTTTCGATGAAGTCTCGGCGCGGCTCGACAGCATCACCCATCAGGGTGTTGAAGATCTGGTCGGCTGCGATCGCATCCTCGATGGTGACCTTGAGCATGCGGCGCACGGTCGGGTCCATGGTGGTTTCCCACAGCTGCTCAGGGTTCATCTCACCCAGCCCTTTATAGCGCTGGATGGTGTGGCGCTTGGTGGTTTCGTTCATTAGCCAGTCCAGGCCTTCCTTGAACTCGACGATTGCCTTACGGCGCTCACCGCGCTGAACGTAAGCACCTTCGCCCAACAAGCTGGATAGCTTGGCACCAACGTTGACTACGGTACGGTAGTCATTGCTGCCGAAGAAGTCCCGGTTGAAGGTGACATAGCTAGCCAGGCCGTGGGAGGTGACTTCCACTTCTGGCAACCATACGTTGCGCTCTTTGTCTTCGCGCAGGCTGGCTTTGTAAACCAGGCCGGACTTCTGGCTGTTGCTCAGGCGCTCTTGGAACTTGACCAGCCAGGCTTGCATCACAGCGTGGTCACCCAACTGCTCCACAGTCACTTCCGGCAGGTAGATGAAGTGCTCGGTGATGTCTTCCGGATACAAGCGCGACAGGCGCTTGAGGGTTTTCATCACGCTGCGGAACTCATTCACCAGGCTTTCCAGCTGCACACCGGAAACCGCCGGCGCCGACTCGTCCAAGTGCAGGCTGGCATCTTCCAGGGCCGACTGGGTCATGTACTCTTCCATGGCCTCGTCGTCCTTGATGTACTGCTCCTGCTTGCCTTTCTTCACCTTGTACAGCGGTGGCTGAGCAATATAGATGTAGCCGCGCTCGACCAGCTCCGGCAGCTGACGGAAGAAGAAGGTCAGCAGCAGGGTGCGGATGTGCGAACCGTCAACGTCAGCATCGGTCATGATGATGATGTTGTGATAACGCAGCTTGTCGATGTTGTACTCTTCGCGGCCGATACCACAGCCCAGCGCGGTGATCAGCGTGCCCACTTCCTGGGACGAGATCATCTTGTCGAAACGTGCTTTCTCAACGTTGAGGATCTTACCCTTCAGCGGCAAGATTGCCTGGGTACGACGGTTACGGCCTTGCTTGGCCGAACCACCGGCGGAGTCACCCTCCACCAGGTACAGTTCGGAAAGGGCAGGGTCCTTCTCCTGGCAGTCCGCCAGTTTGCCTGGCAGGCCGGCGATATCCAGCGCACCTTTGCGGCGAGTCATCTCACGGGCTTTACGTGCGGCTTCACGGGCACGGGCAGCGTCGATCATCTTGCCAACGACAGCCTTGGCCTCGTTCGGATTCTCCAGCAGGAAGTCGGCGAAGTACTTGTTCATC
Source organism: Pseudomonas sp. OG7 (assembly GCF_014192825.1). Taxonomy (NCBI): domain Bacteria; kingdom Pseudomonadati; phylum Pseudomonadota; class Gammaproteobacteria; order Pseudomonadales; family Pseudomonadaceae; genus Pseudomonas; species Pseudomonas sp. OG7. Next base: position 114,726 of record NZ_JACHYK010000001.1, read on the forward strand.
TCTTGTTCCACGGCGGTTTTCACCTCCGAGGAGACCAGTTTGTCTTTGGTCTGCGAGCTGAACTTGGGGTCCGGCACCTTCACCGAGATGATCGCGGTCAGGCCTTCACGGGCATCATCGCCAGTGGTTGCCACCTTGTTCTTCTTGGCCAGGCCTTCCTGCTCGATGTAGCTGTTCAGGCTACGGGTCAGCGAGGAACGGAAGCCGACCAGGTGAGTACCGCCGTCACGCTGCGGAATGTTGTTGGTGAAGCACAACAGGTTTTCGTTGAAGCTGTCGTTCCATTGCAGAGCAACTTCAACACCCACCCCATCGTCACGCTGGACGTTGAAGTGGAACACCTGGGAGTTGACCGGTGTCTTGTTGGTGTTCAGGTACTCGACGAATGCGCGCAGGCCGCCTTCGTACTTGAAGAACTCTTCCTTACCGCTGCGCTCATCCTTCAGCAGAATGCCCACGCCCGAGTTGAGGAACGACAACTCGCGAATACGCTTGGCCAGGATGTCCCAGCTGAAGTGAATGTTCTTGAAGGTTTCAGCCGAAGGCTTGAAGTGAATGTGGGTACCGGTGGTTTCACTGTCACCGACAACCGCCATAGGCGCTTGAGGAACACCGTGAACGTAAGTCTGTTCCCAGATTTTTCCGCTACGGCGAACGGTCAGCACCAGCTTCTCGGACAGGGCGTTCACGACCGAAACACCTACGCCGTGCAGGCCGCCGGACACCTTGTAGGAGTTGTCGTCGAACTTACCGCCGGCGTGCAGCACGGTCATGATGACCTCGGCTGCGGAAACGCCTTCTTCTTTATGCACGTCGACCGGAATGCCGCGACCGTTGTCGCGCACACTGATGGATTCGTCCGGATGGATAATGACAGTGATGTCATCGCAGTGGCCGGCGAGGGCTTCGTCGATGGAGTTGTCGACCACCTCGAAGACCATGTGGTGCAGGCCGCTACCATCATCGGTGTCGCCAATGTACATGCCGGGACGCTTGCGTACGGCATCCAAACCTTTCAGCACCTTGATGCTGGAGGAGTCGTACGTTTGATTTTCGCTCATGCCTTCACTCCCGATGGTCGTGGGTCTGGGTGATACTGCCTTGTTCCACGTGGAACAAAGCAACTGGCGTTTCCGTCTGCCAGCCTTCCCTCAGTAATTCGTGATCTACACAGGTGATGAACACCTGGCAGCGTAATTCTTCAAGCAAGCGGCACAGCGCGCGGCGATGCTGGTCGTCCAGTTCGGACGGCAAGTCATCCACGAGATAAATACAATGACCGCGGCGAGCCTGACTAACGAGGTGGCCCTGGGCAATGCGCAATGCACACACCACCAGCTTTTGCTGACCACGCGACAGGATGTCGGCTGCATTGTTGGCAGCCAGACGAAGACGCAAATCAGCACGCTGCGGACCGGCTTGGGTATGGCCCATCTGCTGATCGCGAAGGAGAGAGGAGGCGAGTACTTCTTGCAGTTCCCGGTCCTTGTCCCAGCCTCGGTAGTAGCTCAGGGTCAACCCGTCCAGCTCGACCAGTTCGCTCAGGGTTCGCTCGAAGACGGGCTTCAAGGCCTTGATGTAGTTGCGACGGTATTCATCTATTTCCGCGCTGGCCAGGCACAGTTCCCGGTCCCAGGCGGCTTGCGAAGCTGGATCAAGTGTACCATGACGCAACCATGAGTTCCGCTGCCGCAGCGCCTTCTGCAGCCGCTGCCAGGCTGGCAAGAAGCGAGGTTCCACGTGGAACACCCCCCAATCCAGAAACTGGCGACGAATTTTCGGGGCACCTTCCAACAGGCGGAAACTGTCTGGGTTGATGAGCTGAAGCGGTAACAACTCCGCCAGTTGCGCCGCGCTGCGCGCATTCTGCCCATCGATGCGAATAGTGAACTCCCCCTGGCGCTCCCGGGAGACGCCCAGGTTGCTGGTGCCCCCCTCGGTCAACTGCACTTCACCAAACACGGTACAGGCAGCCTGTTCGTACTGGATCACCGGGTTCAGGCGTGTGCTGCGGAAAGAGCGCGCCAGCCCCAGCAAATGCACGGCCTCAAGCACGCTGGTCTTGCCGCTGCCGTTGGCGCCATAAAGTATGTTGATACGGGGGGAGGGTAAGAGAGTCACCGGGTGCAAATTGCGCACCGCGGTGACCATGATACGTCGAAGGGACATGTCGCCTGCTATGGGTTACAGACGCATCGGCATGACAACATAGGAAGAATCGTCATTGCCCGCTTCCTGCAGCAGGGCACTGCTGTTGGAATCCGAGAGGATCAGACGAACTTGCTCAGTAGTCATTACGCCCAGCACGTCGAGCAGGTAGCTGACGTTGAAGCCGATTTCCAGCGAGCTACCTTCGTAGTCCACGCTGATTTCTTCCTCTGCTTCTTCCTGCTCGGGGTTGTTGGCCTGGATTTTCAGTTGGCCAGCAGCCAGTTGCAGACGAATGCCGCGGTACTTTTCGTTGGAAAGAATCGCAGTACGGCTGAAGGCTTCACGCAAGGCCTGGCGGTCACCGACCACCAGCTTGTCACCGCCCTTGGGCAGTACGCGCTCGTAGTCCGGGAACTTGCCGTCCACCAGCTTGGAGGTGAACGTGAATTCACCGGTGGTGGCACGGATGTGATGCTGGCCAAGCACGATGCTGACCATGCCTTCCGGGTCCGTGAGCAAACGCGCGAGCTCCAGGATACCTTTACGTGGCACGATGACCTGATGGCGATCATCTTGCTCAATCGGCGCGGTCATGGAGCACAACGCCAGGCGGTGACCATCGGTGGACACTGCGCGCAGGGTGTTGCGGGACACCTCCAGCAGCATGCCGTTCAGGTAGTAGCGCACATCCTGCTGGGCCATGGCGAAGCTGGTGCGCTCGATCAGCCGGCGCAGCTTGCTCTGTTCCAGGTTGCAGGTCAGCGAGCCCGGGCCTTCTTCCACCGTCGGGAAGTCATTGGCTGGCAGGGTAGACAGGGTGAAGCGGCTACGGCCGGCCTTGACCAACAGTTTCTGCTCGTCGACCTTGATATCGATCAGGACGTCGTTCGGCAGGCTTTTGCAGATGTCCATCAGCTTGCGTGCCGGGACAGTGATTTCGCCGGGCTCAGCCGGCTCTTCCAGTTGCACGCGGCCTACCAGTTCGACTTCCAGGTCGGTACCGGTCAACGACAGTTGCTGGCCTTGCACAACCAGCAATACGTTGGACAGGACCGGCAAGGTCTGACGGCGCTCGACGACACCGGCGACCAGTTGCAGGGGTTTCAACAGGGCTTCGCGTTGAATGGTGAAATGCATGGTCTAGTCCCTTGCCTTCAATTAGCTGCGCAGACGGCCATCAGGTCGTCAGCGTCCGCAGCAGGTTCTTGTAGTCCTCGCGGATATCCGCGTCGGATTCCTTCAGTTCGTTGATCTTGCGGCAGGCGTGCAGCACCGTCGTGTGGTCGCGGCCACCAAACATGTCGCCGATTTCCGGCAGACTGTGGTTGGTCAGCTCCTTCGACAGGGCCATGGCCACCTGGCGTGGACGTGCGACAGAACGGGAACGCCGCTTGGACAACAGATCAGAGATCTTGATCTTGTAGTACTCGGCGACGGTTCGCTGAATGTTATCCACACTGACCAGTTTGTCCTGCAGCGCCAGCAGGTCTTTCAGCGACTCGCGGATCAGTTCGATGGTGATATCGCGACCCATGAAGTGCGAGTGGGCGATCACCCGCTTCAAGGCACCTTCCAGCTCACGCACGTTGGAGCGGATACGCTGGGCAATGAAGAAGGCCGCATCATGCGGCAGCTCGACCTTGGCCTGGTCGGCCTTCTTCATCAGGATGGCCACGCGGGTTTCCAGCTCGGGTGGCTCGACGGCCACCGTCAGGCCCCAGCCAAAGCGCGACTTCAAGCGCTCTTCCAGGCCTTCGATCTCCTTGGGGTAACGGTCAGAGGTCAGGATTACCTGCTGGCCGCCCTCAAGCAGGGCGTTGAAGGTGTGGAAAAACTCTTCCTGCGAACGCTCTTTACGTGCAAAGAACTGGATATCGTCGATCAGCAACGCATCGACCGAGCGGTAGAAGCGTTTGAATTCGTTGATAGCGTTCAATTGCAGAGCCTTGACCATGTCCGCGACGAAGCGCTCCGAATGCAGGTACACGACCTTGGCGTTCGGGTTCTTCTTCAGCAGGTGGTTACCCACAGCATGCATAAGGTGGGTTTTACCCAGGCCCACACCGCCATAGAGGAAAAGCGGGTTGTAGCCATGCTTGGGGTTGTCCGCGACCTGCCAGGCAGCCGCACGCGCCAACTGGTTCGACTTACCTTCGACGAAGGTTTCGAAGGTGAAGGTACGGTTCAGGTAACTGGTGTGCTTGAGCGCACCTTCAACCTGCACGGTGCGCTGCTCGGCCCGACCACCAACGGCGGGTGCCGGAGCCGTTTCGGCCATGGCATCGAAGCTGTCGCGTACGGACGGTTCGGCAAGATCCTCCACCAATACCGGCTCGGTCAATGGCACTGCAACAGGTTCGACCGCTGCCACCGGAGCAGGCTTGTGCTGGCCTTGAGCGAGCGAGGCCGCCACGGCCGCACTGACCGGTGCGTTGGGCGCGGCACGCGGAGCCGAGCTGCGACGGCTACCTATTAACAAGGAAAGGGCAGGCGCAATACCGCTGCCGTTTTCACCTAGCAGCTCAAGCAAGCGACCCAGGTACTTTTCATTGACCCAATCGAGAACGAAACGGTTGGGCGCATAGACGCGCAACTCGTCGCCTTCGGCTTCGACCTGTAGCGGACGGATCCAGGTGTTGAATTGCTGGGCAGGCAGTTCATCGCGCAGAAGCTCCACGCACTGCTGCCAAAGTTCCACTGACACGGATATCCCCTGAGTTTGAAAGCCGGATGAGGCAAAAACAAACCGCCATTGTACCGGTCGGGCGCCCAGTTATCCACATGTGGACACGTTAGGAGCCATGACAAAACAGCCATTTATCGACCAAAACGGCTTTGTCGCGTTGTGAATAAGGTCTGTGGATAACCGATCATGAGGGCTATGCACAACCCTGAGGTCAGGCCTGTTGATAACTCACCTGTGGGTAAGTGGCATTTTAATCCACAGCTTGCCCGCACGAAGAAAACAGGCGCAGCACCGGTTGAGAACACGGTTGTAAAACGCTGTACATGGCGCTATTTGTGGGCTACAGCAGGTTATCCACAGAAGGTTACCCACATAAGATTTATAAGTTCTTCAGAAAAGCTTTTTATATGTCTCTTCTTTTTTTTCATGTTGTCCCCGATTCGTGTGTCCGATCAAGCACCCCTTGGGGATGAACCGGAAGGCACCGTCCATCCTGTGCTCTATATGGAAAGACTGGTTGGAAATTGACCTATGGGCTTGCTTTCTCTAGAATCGCCGGTCTCTTAAAAAGGGGGCCATCCCGGCCCGTCGTCGACAAACCAGGTAACACGCCATGAAACGTACTTTCCAACCAAGCACCATCAAGCGCGCCCGCACCCACGGTTTCCGTGCCCGTATGGCTACCAAGAACGGCCGCGCTGTTCTGTCGCGTCGTCGTGCCAAAGGCCGTAAGCGTCTGGCCATTTGATTTTTCGGCACAGGTGGTGAGTCAGGACTTCAGTCGGGAAAAGCGACTGCTTACACCCCGACACTTCAAAGCGGTCTTCGACTCCCCAACCGGCAAGGTTCCAGGGAAAAACCTGCTGATCCTTGCACGCGAGAACGGCCTTGATCACCCAAGGCTCGGCCTGGTGATTGGCAAGAAGAGCGTCAAGCTCGCCGTTCAACGCAACCGCCTCAAGCGCTTGATGCGCGATTCCTTTCGTCTGAACCAGCAAATGCTCGCCGGGTTGGACATCGTGATCGTCGCGCGCAAGGGATTGGGTGAAGTAGAAAACCCGGAATTGCACCAACACTTTGGCAAACTCTGGAAACGCCTGGCGCGCAGCCGGCCAACACCAGCAGTCACCGCCAATTCCGCAGGGGTAGACAGCCAAGATGCGTAAACTGGCGCTCGTTCCGATCCAGTTTTACCGTTATGCCATCAGCCCCCTGATGGCCAACCACTGTCGTTTCTTCCCCAGCTGCTCCTGTTACGCTTATGAAGCCATCGAAAACCACGGCCTCTGGCGTGGTGGGTGGCTAGCCGTTCGTCGCCTGGGGCGTTGTCATCCGTGGAACGACGGCGGTTTCGATCCCGTTCCACCTGCTCCTTCCTCCCGAACTTCTTCGATAGCCGAGTAATCATGGATATTAAACGCACGATCCTGATCGTCGCCCTGGCAATCGTGTCCTACGTCATGGTCCTCAAGTGGAACCAGGACTACGGCCAGGCTGCCCTGCCGACTCAGAATACTGCTGCCAGCACTGTTGCCCCGGGCTTGCCGGATGGCGTACCGGCCGGTAATGCCGGTGCCAGCGCCGATGTACCGAGCGCCAACGCCGAAACCAGCACAGCCGAACTGGCACCCGCTGCAGTCAGCAAGGACCTGATCCGGGTCAAGACCGATGTTCTGGACCTGGCTATCGATCCGGTCGGTGGTGACATCGTCCAGCTGAACCTGCCGAAGTTCCCACGTCGCCAGGACCACCCGGACATTCCGTTCCAGCTGTTCGACAACGGTGGTGAGCGTGTCTACCTGGCACAAAGCGGCCTGACCGGTGCCAATGGCCCGGATGCCCGCCCTGCCGGTCGCCCGCTTTACGCAGCCGACCAGAAGGGTTACCAGCTGGCTGATGGCCAGGATCAACTGGTGGTCGACCTGAAGTTCAGCGACAACGGCGTCAACTACATCAAGCGCTTCAGCTTCAAGCGGGGTGAGTACGACCTGAATGTCAGCTACCTGATCGACAACCAGAGCGGTCAGGCCTGGAGCGGCAACATGTTTGCCCAGCTCAAGCGTGACGCCAGCTCCGATCCGTCGTCGAGCACCGCTACCGGCACCGCAACCTACCTGGGCGCCGCCCTGTGGACAGCTTCCGAGCCTTACAAAAAGGTCTCGATGAAGGACATCGACAAAGGTAGTTTGAAAGAAAATGTGTCCGGCGGCTGGGTTGCCTGGCTGCAGCACTACTTCGTGACCGCCTGGATTCCGGCCAAGTCGGACAACAACGTTGTCCAGACCCGCAAGGACAGCCAGGGCAACTACATCATCGGTTACACCGGCCCAGTCATCAGCGTGCCTGCTGGCGGCAAGGTCGAAACCAGCGCCATGCTGTACGCCGGTCCGAAAATCCAGTCCAAGCTGAAAGAGTTGTCCCCAGGCCTGGAACTGACCGTCGACTACGGCTTCCTGTGGTTCATTGCCCAGCCGATCTTCTGGCTGCTGCAACATATCCACAGCCTGCTGGGTAACTGGGGCTGGTCGATCATCGTACTGACCATGCTGATCAAAGGCCTGTTCTTCCCGTTGTCGGCTGCAAGCTACCGTTCGATGGCACGTATGCGTGCTGTGGCGCCGAAGCTCGCCGCGCTGAAGGAACGCTTCGGTGACGATCGCCAGAAGATGTCCCAGGCGATGATGGAGCTGTACAAGAAAGAGAAGATCAACCCGCTGGGCGGCTGCCTGCCGATCCTGGTACAAATGCCGGTATTCCTGGCCCTGTACTGGGTACTGCTGGAAAGCGTTGAAATGCGCCAGGCCCCATGGATGCTGTGGATTACCGACCTGTCGATCAAGGATCCGTTCTTCATCCTGCCGATCATCATGGGCGCCACCATGTTCATCCAGCAGCGCCTGAACCCGACCCCACCGGATCCGATGCAGGCCAAGGTGATGAAAATGATGCCGATCATCTTCACCTTCTTCTTCCTGTGGTTCCCGGCTGGTCTGGTGCTGTACTGGGTTGTGAACAACTGCCTGTCGATCACTCAGCAGTGGTACATCACCCGCAGCATCGAGGCAGCCAGCAAAAAAGCTGCTGCTTGACAGGCTGCTGCGCTAGCCTGTGAATAAAAAACGCCCCCTAGTGGGGCGTTTTTGCTATCTGTCGTTTTTGTCGTAGAGGCTTTCGAGCATGAACACTGTGCGTGAAACCATCGCCGCCATCGCTACCGCCCAAGGCCGCGGGGGGGTGGGTATTGTCAGGTTGTCCGGGCCTCTGGCTGCCAAGGCCGGCCAGTTGATCACCGGCCGTACACTCACCCCTCGGCATGCCCATTACGGCCCGTTCCGCGACGATGAAGGGCTTGTACTGGATGAGGGGATCGCGCTGTTCTTCCCTGGGCCGAATTCCTTCACAGGTGAGGATGTGCTCGAACTGCAGGGTCACGGCGGACCAGTTGTCCTGGACATGTTGCTGCAGCGCTGTGTACAAGTCGGCTGCCGCCTGGCCCGCCCGGGCGAATTCAGCGAGCGTGCGTTCCTCAATGACAAACTTGACCTCGCCCAGGCCGAAGCCATTGCCGACCTGATCGAGGCCAGTTCCAGCCAGGCGGCGCGTAACGCCCTGCGTTCGCTGCAAGGGGAGTTCTCGAAACGTGTGCACAGCCTTACCGAAGCGTTGATTGCCCTGCGCATCTACGTCGAGGCGGCTATCGACTTCCCGGAAGAAGAAATCGACTTCCTCGCCGATGGCCACGTGCTGTCGATGCTCGATGCCGTACGCAGCGAGTTGTCCACTGTGCAGCGCGAGGCCGGGCAGGGTGCCTTGCTGCGTGACGGCATGACGGTGGTCATCGCCGGCCGGCCAAATGCGGGCAAGTCGAGCCTGCTGAACCAGCTTGCTGGCCGGGAAGCGGCCATTGTCACCGACATTGCCGGTACCACCCGGGACATCCTGCGGGAACATATCCACATCGACGGCATGCCATTGCACGTCGTCGATACGGCCGGTTTGCGCGATACCGACGACCATGTGGAAAAGATCGGCGTGGAACGCGCCCTGAAGGCCATTGGCGAGGCTGACCGTGTGTTGCTGGTGGTCGACTCCACCGCGCCCGAGGCCAGTGACCCGTTCGCTTTGTGGCCGGAATTTCTCGACCAGCGGCCAGACCCGGCCAAGGTCACGCTGATTCGCAACAAGGCCGACCTGAGTGGTGAGCGGGTAGCGCTGGAGCAGTGTGATGACGGCCATGTGACGATCACCCTCAGCGCCAAAGGCGACGATGCAGGGCTGCAACTGCTGCGCGACCATCTGAAGGCCTGCATGGGTTACGAACAGACTGCAGAGAGTGGGTTCAGTGCCCGTAGGCGCCATCTGGATGCCTTGCGCCAAGCCAGCGAACACCTTGAGCACGGTCGTGCTCAGTTGACCCTGGCGGGCGCAGGAGAGCTGCTGGCTGAGGACTTGCGCCAGGCACAACATGCCCTGGGCGAAATTACCGGGGCATTCAGCTCGGATGATTTGTTGGGGCGGATTTTCTCCAGCTTCTGCATCGGCAAATAATCCACAGCAGGCAAGATCAAGAGCCGCTCCTTCGGGAGCGGCTTTTTTTTGCCTGCAATTTCTCATCTCAAGCCTTGAGGAGATCGCTATGGGAGCGGGTTTACCCGTGACGAGGCCCTCGAAACTCACACATCACTCATCCACAGAAGGCAATCTGTGCTCAGGAACCCTGTGGAAAACCCGCCTTCAGCTCCGTTGATAAGCAGGCTTTTTTGCTGAGGAAAATCTGGCCTGTGGGTAAAGAGCCATTTAATCCACAGGCTAAATCGTGTTATCCATAACCCTCATGGCACTCCAACCACAGGGTTTAATTTCTCTCTACAAGCCATGAACAAAGGGCTACAGAACCTTATCCACAGACAAGGCTGTGCATAAGAATAAACATAAAAACAAAGCTTTTTTAAATTTTTCCTCTTTGTTTTCTGTTGTTTGCCACTCATCCACAGACTGGTCAAAATTTGCTCAGACGGTTTCTTTAAAGGGGGTGAAGTCCCTATACTTGTCCGCTTACCTTCTCTATTCGCAAAAACAGGCACGAGGTGCGTGGTGGATTTCCCTTCCCGTTTTGAAGTGATCGTCATCGGCGGCGGCCATGCCGGTACCGAGGCTGCGCTTGCGTCTGCACGCATGGGTGTGAAAACCCTGCTGTTGACCCATAACGTGGAAACCCTCGGTCACATGAGCTGCAACCCCGCCATCGGCGGTATTGGCAAAAGCCATCTGGTCAAAGAGATCGATGCCCTCGGTGGCGCCATGGCGCTGGCCACCGACAAGAGCGGCATCCAGTTCCGCGTTCTGAACAACCGCAAGGGCCCGGCCGTACGCGCCACCCGAGCACAGGCCGACCGCGCCATCTACAAGGCAGTGGTGCGTGAAATCCTGGAAAACCAGCCGAACCTGTGGATATTCCAGCAGTCCTGCGACGACCTGATCGTCGAGCAGGACCAGGTCAAAGGCGTGGTGACCCAGATGGGCCTGCGTTTCTTCGCCGAATCGGTGGTACTGACCACCGGTACCTTCCTCGGCGGCCTTATCCACATTGGTTTGCAAAACCATTCCGGCGGCCGCGCCGGTGATCCGCCTTCGATCGCCCTGGCCCACCGCATGCGTGAGCTGCCGCTGCGCGTCGGCCGCCTGAAAACCGGTACGCCGCCACGCATCGATGGCCGCTCGGTGGACTTCTCGGTGATGACCGAGCAGCCAGGCGATACGCCGATCCCGGTGATGTCGTTCATGGGCAATGCCGAAATGCACCCACGTCAGGTGAGCTGCTGGATTACCCACACCAATGCGCGCACCCACGAGATCATCGCCTCGAACCTCGACCGTTCGCCGATGTACTCGGGCGTGATCGAAGGTGTCGGTCCGCGCTACTGCCCGTCGATCGAAGACAAGATCCACCGATTCGCCGACAAGGAAAGCCACCAGGTGTTCATCGAGCCGGAAGGCCTGACCACCCATGAGCTGTACCCCAACGGTATTTCCACTTCGCTGCCGTTCGACGTGCAGCTGGAACTGGTGCGTTCGATCCGTGGCATGGAAAACGCCCACATCGTGCGCCCGGGCTATGCCATCGAATACGACTACTTCGACCCGCGCGACCTCAAGTACAGCCTCGAAACCAAAGTCATCGGTGGCCTGTTCTTCGCCGGGCAGATCAACGGCACCACCGGTTACGAAGAAGCCGGTGCCCAGGGCCTGCTGGCCGGTACCAACGCCGCGCTGCGTGCGCAGGGCCGCGACAGCTGGTGCCCACGCCGCGACGAGGCATACATCGGCGTGCTGGTCGACGACCTGATTACCCTGGGTACTCAAGAGCCGTACCGCATGTTCACCTCGCGTGCCGAATACCGCCTGATCCTGCGCGAAGACAACGCCGACCTGCGTTTGACCGAGAAAGGCCGCGAACTGGGCCTGATCGATGACCAACGCTGGGCCGCCTTCTGCGCCAAGCGCGAGGGTATCGAGCGCGAAGAGCAGCGCCTGAAGTCGACCTGGGTGCGCCCGAACACCGAGCAGGGCCAAGCCATTGTGGATAAGTTCGGCACCCCGCTTAGCCACGAGTACAGCCTGCTCAACCTGCTGGCGCGCCCGGAAATCGACTACGCCGGCCTGATCGAGGCGACCGGCGGTGATGCGATCGACCCACAAGTTGCCGAGCAGGTCGAGATTCGTACCAAATACGCCGGTTACATCGATCGCCAGCAAGACGAAATCGCCCGCCTGCGTGCCAGCGAAGATACCCGCCTGCCTGTGGATATCGACTACTCGACCATTTCCGGCCTCTCCAAGGAAATCCAGGGCAAGCTTGGCCAGACCCGTCCGGAAACGTTGGGCCAGGCTTCGCGCATCCCGGGCGTGACCCCGGCGGCGATTTCCCTGTTGCTGATTCACTTGAAAAAACGCGGCGCTGGCCGCGAATTGGAGCAAAGCGCTTGAGTTCCCTGGTCACCCCGCAACACGCAGAAGAGTTGTCCACAGGTGCCCGCCAGCTTGGCGTCGAGCTGAGCACCGAGCATCACGAAAAGCTGCTCGGCTACCTGGCCCTGTTGATCAAATGGAACAAAGCCTACAACCTAACCGCAGTGCGCGACCCCGACGAGATGGTGTCGCGGCACCTGCTGGATAGCCTCAGCGTCATGCCGTTTATCCACAGCGAGCGTGTCAACTGGCTGGATGTGGGCAGCGGCGGAGGCATGCCTGGTATTCCCTTGGCTATCCTGCATCCGGACAAGCGCGTGACGGTGCTTGACGCCAATGGCAAGAAGACCCGCTTCCTGACCCAGGTGAAAATGGAGCTCAAGCTGGACAACCTCACGGTTATCCACAGCCGGGTCGAGGCCTTCCAGCCAGCGCAGCCGTTCGACGGCATCATCTCCCGTGCCTTCAGCAGCATGGAGAACTTCACCAACTGGACCCGCCACCTGGGCGACACCGGGACGCAATGGCTTGCAATGAAGGGGCTGCATCCTGCCGATGAACTGGTAGCATTGCCCGCAGACTTCACAGTGGAAAGCGAACAGGCCCTGACCGTTCCGGGTTGCCAGGGCCAGCGCCATCTGCTGATACTGCGCCGCAAGGCATGACTGGGAACACACGCAACAATGGCTAAGGTATTCGCAATCGCGAACCAGAAAGGTGGTGTGGGCAAGACAACCACCTGTATCAATCTCGCCGCCTCGCTGGCGGCGACCAAGCGTCGTGTGCTGCTGATCGACCTCGATCCGCAGGGCAACGCCACCATGGGCAGCGGTGTGGACAAGCACGAGCTCGAGCACTCGGTCTACGACCTGCTGATCGGAGAATGCGATTTGGCCCAGGCCATGCATTACTCCGAGCACGGCGGTTTCCAGTTGCTGCCGGCCAACCGCGACCTGACCGCCGCCGAGGTGGTGCTGCTGGAAATGCAGGTCAAGGAAAGCCGTCTGCGCAACGCGCTGGCGCCCATCCGCGAGAACTACGACTACATCCTCATCGACTGCCCACCGTCGCTGTCGATGCTGACGCTGAACGCCTTGGTCGCTTCCGATGGCGTGATCATCCCCATGCAGTGCGAGTACTACGCACTGGAAGGTCTCAGCGACCTTGTGGATAACATCAAGCGCATCGCTGCCCGGTTGAACCCGGAGCTGAAGATCGAGGGCCTGTTGCGGACCATGTACGATCCGCGCCTGAGCCTGAACAACGATGTTTCGGCGCAGCTGAAGGAGCACTTTGGCCCGCAGCTGTACGACACGGTCATTCCGCGCAACATTCGCCTGGCCGAGGCCCCGAGCTTCGGCATGCCGGCACTGGCTTACGACAAGCAATCGCGAGGCGCGCTGGCTTATCTGGCCCTGGCCGGGGAACTGGTACGCCGTCAACGCCGTCAATCACGCACTGCACAAACAACTTAAGGAATCCGTATGGCCGTCAAGAAACGGGGTCTCGGACGTGGGTTGGATGCACTGCTCAGTGGTCCTTCCGTCAGCGCGCTCGAAGAGCAGGCTGTGAAGATCGACCAGAAAGAACTGCAACACCTGCCGGTCGAGCTGATCCAGCGTGGCAAGTACCAGCCGCGCCGGGACATGGACCCGGAGACGCTGGAAGAGCTTGCGCACTCGATCCGCAACCATGGCGTGATGCAGCCGATCGTGGTGCGCCCGATTGGCGACAACCGCTACGAGATCATCGCCGGTGAGCGCCGCTGGCGCGCCACGCAGCAGGCCGGCCTGGACACGATCCCGGCCATGGTCCGGGAAGTGGCCGATGAAGCGGCCATTGCCATGGCGCTGATCGAGAACATCCAGCGCGAAGACCTCAACCCGCTGGAAGAGGCCCTGGCCCTGCAGCGCCTGCAGCAGGAATTCGAGCTCACTCAGCAGCAGGTGGCCGACGCCGTAGGCAAGTCGCGGGTGACCGTGGCCAACCTGCTGCGTCTGATTACGCTGCCTGAGGCGATCAAGACCATGCTCGCCCACGGTGACCTGGAGATGGGCCACGCCCGTGCATTGCTCGGTCTGGAAGAAAACCGTCAGGAGGAGGGGGCGCGTCATGTTGTCGCACGTGGCCTCACCGTGCGCCAAACTGAGGCACTGGTGCGTCAGTGGCTCAGTGACAAGCCTGATCCGGTCGAGCCGAGCAAACCTGATCCGGATATCGCACGCCTTGAACAGCGGCTCGCAGAGCGCCTGGGCTCGGCTGTCCAGATCCGTCATGGCAACAAGGGCAAAGGCCAGTTGGTTATTCGTTACAACTCCCTTGACGAGTTGCAGGGCGTGCTTGCTCACATCCGCTGAAACAATTCCTGTTGTAGCGCGCAGTCGGAAATCACTACCGAAGAGTTGAATAGGGGTTAATCCACCCCTATACTCTGCGCGCATTTTGTCGGCACAAATTATGCCAAGTCATAACTGACTTGTTGGTCGACTTCCGAGGAGCAGTTGTGATGGAAATCCGCACGCCAAACCGCCTGCCTTTCCATCGCTGGGCGGTTTTTCCGGTACTGCTGGCTCAATTCGTCGTACTACTGCTGGCAACCTTGGTGTTGTGGCAGTGGAAAGGGGTGGTCAGTGGATATTCAGGCCTTTGCGGAGGTTTGATTGCCTGGCTGCCCAATGTGTACTTCGCCTGGAAGGCTTTTCGCTTCAGCGGAGCTCGGGCGGCACAAGCCATCATCAAGTCGTTTTACGCTGGCGAGGCAGGCAAGATGATTTTGACGGCAGTGCTTTTTGCACTGACCTTTGCAGGAGTGAAGCCATTGGCGCCGTTAGCAGTATTCGGCGTCTTCGTGCTGACCCTTTTGGTCAGCTGGTTCGCGCCCCTGCTGATGAATAAAAGACTTTCGAGACCTTAGGGCGTTTGAGGCAACCATGGCAGCAGAAACCGCTTCGGGCTATATCCAGCACCACTTGCAGAACCTGACCTACGGTCAACTACCAGACGGCAGCTGGGGCTTCGCCCATTCGGCTGCAGAAGCCAAGGCAATGGGCTTCTGGGCGTTCCACCTGGACACCCTGGGTTGGTCCGTCGCGCTGGGTCTGATCTTCCTGTTCATCTTCCGCATGGCGGCCAAGAAGGCGACTTCCGGCCAACCTGGCGGTCTGCAGAACTTCGTTGAAGTGATGGTCGACTTCGTCAACGGCAGCGTGAAGGACTCCTTCCACGGCCGTAGCCCGGTAATCGCTCCGCTGGCGCTGACCATTTTCGTCTGGGTATTCCTGATGAACGCCGTCGACCTGGTACCGGTCGACTGGATTCCTCAGCTGGCCATCCTGATTTCCGGTGACCCGCACATTCCGTTCCGCGCCGTGTCGACCACCGACCCGAACGCGACCCTGGCCATGGCCTTCTGTGTGTTCGCCCTGATCATCTTCTACAGCATCAAGGTCAAGGGCCTGGGCGGCTTCATCGGTGAGCTGACCCTGCACCCGTTCGGCAGCAAGAACATCTTCGTTCAGATCCTGCTGATTCCGGTCAACTTCCTGCTGGAATTCGTCACCCTGATCGCCAAGCCGATCTCGCTGGCACTGCGTCTGTTCGGCAACATGTATGCCGGCGAACTGGTGTTCATCCTGATCGCAGTCATGTTCGGCTCCGGCCTGCTGTGGCTGAGCGGCCTGGGTGTGGTGCTGCAATGGGCGTGGGCTGTGTTCCACATCCTGATCATCACCCTGCAAGCTTTCATCTTCATGATGCTGACCATCGTCTACCTGTCGATGGCGCACGAAGATAACCATTAAGACCGCCTGGCGTGTCTGATAGCCTTCCTCGCCTGTTCGGGGGGAGGGCTTAAAAAGTCCGCAAGGGCAGCTGTACTCACGATTTGTTTTACCGCTTCAAACTAAAAACCTAACCAATACGACGTAAAAGTCGGGAGGAAAGATGGAAACTGTAGTTGGTCTGACCGCTATCGCTGTTGCTCTGCTGATCGGCCTGGGTGCTCTGGGTACCGCCATTGGTTTCGGCCTGCTGGGCGGCAAATTCCTGGAAGGCGCTGCTCGTCAACCAGAAATGGTTCCGATGCTGCAGGTCAAAATGTTCATCGTTGCCGGTCTGCTCGACGCCGTAACCATGATCGGTGTTGGTATCGCTCTGTTCTTCACCTTCGCGAATCCGTTCGTTGGTCAGATCGCCGGCTAATCACTCGTCACCACGAGTTGATGGCTGTATGAATTAAGACCGAGCGAGGTGTTGGCGTGAACATTAATGCAACCCTGATTGGCCAATCCGTTGCTTTTCTGATTTTTGTACTCTTCTGCATGAAGTATGTATGGCCTCCGGTCATCACTGCTCTGCAAGAGCGCCAAAAGAAGATTGCCGACGGCTTGGACGCTGCCAACCGCGCAGCTCGCGACCTGGAGCTGGCCCAAGAAAAAGCGGGTCAGCAACTGCGTGAAGCTAAAGCACAGGCAGCCGAAATCATTGAGCAAAGCAAGAAACGCGCTGCTCAGCTTGTCGAGGAAGCCCGTGAACAGGCCCGCGTCGAAGCTGACCGTGTGAAGGCTCAGGCTCTGGCCGAGATCGAACAGGAACTGAACAGCGCTAAAGACGCCCTGCGTGCCCAAGTGGGTGCCCTGGCCGTTGGCGGTGCCGAAAAGATCCTTGGCGCCACAATCGATCAAAACGCGCATGCGGAGCTGGTTAACAAACTGGCCGCTGAAATTTAAGCGAGGGCGATCATGGCAGAACTGACCACGTTGGCCCGACCTTACGCTAAGGCTGCCTTTGAGCATGCCCAGGCCCATCAGCAACTGGCCAATTGGTCAGCCATGCTCGGCCTGGCTGCTGCGGTGTCGCAAGACGACACCATGCAGCGCCTGCTCAAGGCCCCGCGACTGACGAGCGCAGAAAAGGCCGCCACGTTCATTGACGTGTGCGGTGACAAGTTCAATGCACAGGCACAGAATTTCATTCATGTTGCCGCGGAAAACGACCGTCTCCTGCTTCTGCCGGAGATTGCCGCCCTGTTCGACCTGTACAAGGCCGAGCAAGAGAAATCCGTGGACGTGGAAGTCACCAGTGCCTTCGCGTTGAACCAAGAACAGCAAGACAAACTCGCCAAGGTTCTCAGTGCACGGTTAGGCCAGGAAGTGCGCCTGCACGCGTCGGAGGATGCCAGCCTGATTGGCGGCGTCGTCATCCGCGCTGGTGACCTGGTAATCGATGGCTCTGTTCGCGGCAAAATCGCGAAACTGGCCGAAGCATTGAAATCTTGAGTTTGAAGGGGCAGCAGAGCAATGCAGCAACTCAATCCTTCCGAAATTAGTGAAATCATCAAGGGCCGCATCGACAACCTCGATGTGAGCTCCCAAGCCCGTAACGAAGGTACCGTTGTTTCGGTATCCGACGGTATCGTGCGGATCCACGGTCTGGCCGACGTCATGTACGGCGAAATGATCGAGTTCCCTGGCAGCGTATTCGGCATGGCCCTGAACCTGGAGCAAGACTCCGTAGGTGCAGTGATCCTGGGTGCATACGACACCCTCGCCGAAGGCATGAGCGCCAAGTGCACCGGCCGCATCCTGGAAGTTCCTGTTGGTAAGGAACTGCTGGGTCGCGTCGTTGACGCACTGGGCAACCCGATCGACGGCAAAGGTCCTCTGGGCAACACCCAGACCGACGCAGTCGAGAAAGTGGCTCCAGGCGTCATCTGGCGTAAGTCGGTAGACCAGCCTGTACAGACTGGCTACAAGTCCGTCGACGCCATGATCCCTGTCGGCCGTGGCCAGCGCGAGCTGATCATCGGTGACCGTCAGATCGGCAAGACCGCCATGGCCATCGACGCCATCATCAACCAGAAAGACTCCGGTATTTTCTGTGTTTATGTTGCTGTCGGCCAGAAGCGTTCCACCGTTGCCAACATCGTTCGCAAGCTGGAAGAAGCCGGCGCCCTGGCCAACACCATCGTGGTCGTTGCCAGTGCTTCGGAATCCGCCGCACTGCAGTTCCTGGCGCCATACGCCGGCTGCACCATGGGCGAGTTCTTCCGTGACCGCGGTGAAGACGCCCTGATCGTTTACGATGACCTGTCCAAGCAGGCCGTTGCTTACCGTCAGATCTCCCTGCTGCTGCGCCGTCCACCAGGACGTGAAGCGTACCCAGGCGACGTGTTCTATCTCCACTCCCGTCTGCTGGAGCGTGCTTCGCGCGTTTCGGAAGAGTACGTCGAGAAGTTCACCAACGGCGCAGTCACTGGCAAAACCGGTTCCCTGACCGCTCTGCCGATCATCGAAACCCAGGCTGGCGACGTTTCCGCGTTCGTTCCGACCAACGTGATTTCCATCACCGACGGTCAGATCTTCCTGGAATCGGCCATGTTCAACTCGGGCATCCGCCCTGCAGTGAACGCCGGTGTTTCGGTATCCCGCGTAGGTGGTGCCGCTCAGACCAAGATCATCAAGAAGCTGTCCGGTGGTATTCGTACCGCGCTGGCTCAGTACCGTGAACTGGCTGCATTCGCCCAGTTCGCGTCCGATCTGGACGAAGCGACCCGCAAGCAGCTGGAGCATGGTCAGCGCGTTACCGAGCTGATGAAGCAGAAGCAGTACGCGCCAATGTCCATCGCAGACATGGCCCTGTCGCTGTACGCCGCTGAGCGTGGCTTCCTGACTGACGTAGAAGTCTCCAAGATCGGCAGCTTCGAGCAAGCACTGATCGCCTTCTTCAACCGTGATCACGCCGAACTGATGGCGAAGATCAACGTGAAGGGTGACTTCAACGACGAAATCGACGCAGGCCTGAAAGCCGGTATCGAGAAGTTCAAGGCCACCCAGACCTGGTAAGCCGCAGCGGGGGCCGTGGCCCCCGCTTGCTAACCTGATAGGTGATACATGGCAGGCGCAAAAGAGATTCGCAGTAAGATTGCGAGCATCAAAAGCACGCAAAAAATTACCAGCGCCATGGAGAAAGTGGCGGTCAGCAAAATGCGCAAGGCACAAATGCGCATGGCTGCTAGCCGTCCTTACGCGGAGCGTATCCGCCAGGTGATCGGTCATCTGGCCAACGCCAACCCCGAATACCGCCACCCGTTCATGATCGAGCGCCCTGTAAAGCGCGCCGGTTATATCGTGGTGAGCAGTGACCGTGGTCTGTGCGGTGGCTTGAACACCAACCTGTTCAAGGCCCTGGTCAAGGACATGAGCGCAAACCGCGAACAGGGCGTGGAAATCGACCTGTGCGTGATCGGCAGCAAGGGTGCGACTTTCTTCCGCATCTTTGGCGGCAACGTCGTAGCCGCGATCAGCCACTTGGGCGAAGAGCCATCGATCAACGATCTGATCGGCTCCGTCAAAGTGATGCTGGACGCCTACCTGGACGGCCGTATCGATCGCCTCTCGGTGGTTTCGAACAAGTTCATCAATACCATGACCCAGAAGCCAACGGTCGAGCAATTGGTACCGTTGGTGGCAACCCCGGATCAGGATCTCAAGCATCACTGGGATTACCTGTACGAACCCGACGCAAAAGAGCTGCTGGACGGCTTGATGGTGCGTTACGTGGAGTCGCAGGTGTACCAGGCGGTGGTCGAGAACAACGCTGCTGAACAAGCGGCCCGGATGATCGCCATGAAGAACGCCACAGACAACGCCGGTGATTTGATCAAAGAGCTTCAGTTGATCTACAACAAGGCGCGTCAGGCTGCGATCACCCAGGAGATCTCGGAAATCGTCGGCGGCGCTGCCGCGGTTTAACGGTTCACATATTCAGAGGATCCAGCTATGAGTAGCGGACGTATCGTTCAAATCATCGGCGCCGTCATCGACGTGGAATTCCCACGTGACGTCGTGCCGAGTGTTTACAACGCGCTGAAAGTACAAGGCGCGGAAACCACCCTGGAAGTTCAGCAGCAGCTGGGCGACGGCGTGGTTCGTACCATTGCGATGGGCTCGACCGAAGGCCTGAAGCGCGGTCTGGAAGTCGTTGACTCCGGCGCTGCCATTTCCGTTCCTGTTGGTAAGGCCACCCTGGGCCGTATCATGGACGTACTGGGCAACCCGATCGACGAAGCCGGCCCGATCGGCGAAGAAGAGCGTCGCGGTATCCACCAGCCAGCGCCTTCGTTCGCTGACCAGGCAGGCGGCAACGACCTGCTGGAGACCGGCATCAAGGTTATCGACCTGGTTTGCCCGTTCGCCAAGGGTGGTAAGGTTGGTCTGTTCGGTGGTGCCGGTGTTGGCAAGACCGTAAACATGATGGAACTGATCCGTAACATCGCCATGGAACACAGCGGTTACTCCGTGTTCGCTGGTGTGGGTGAGCGTACTCGTGAGGGTAACGACTTCTACCACGAGATGAAGGACTCCAACGTTCTCGACAAGGTAGCGCTGGTCTACGGTCAGATGAACGAGCCACCAGGAAACCGTCTGCGCGTAGCGCTGACTGGCCTGACCATGGCTGAGAAGTTCCGTGACGAAGGTAACGACGTTCTGCTGTTCGTCGACAACATCTATCGTTACACCCTGGCCGGTACCGAAGTATCCGCACTGCTGGGCCGTATGCCTTCGGCAGTAGGTTACCAGCCGACCCTGGCTGAAGAGATGGGCGTTCTGCAAGAGCGCATCACCTCCACCAAGGAAGGTTCGATCACCTCCGTTCAGGCCGTTTACGTACCTGCGGACGACTTGACCGACCCGTCGCCAGCGACCACCTTCGCCCACTTGGACGCCACCGTCGTTCTGTCCCGTGACATCGCCTCCCTGGGTATCTACCCAGCGGTCGACCCACTGGACTCGACTTCGCGCCAGCTGGACCCGAACGTGATCGGCAACGAGCACTACGACACCGCTCGTGGCGTTCAGTATGTTCTGCAGCGCTACAAAGAGCTGAAGGACATCATCGCGATCCTGGGTATGGACGAACTGTCCGAGACCGACAAGCAACTGGTAGCCCGCGCTCGTAAGATCCAGCGCTTCCTGTCGCAGCCGTTCTTCGTGGCCGAAGTCTTCACCGGTTCGCCAGGCAAGTACGTTTCCCTGAAAGACACCATCGCTGGCTTCAGCGGCATCCTCAAAGGTGACTACGACCACCTGCCAGAACAAGCGTTCTACATGGTCGGCAGCATCGACGAAGCGATCGAGAAAGCCAAGAAACTGTAATTCCTGCGCCCCGCAAGGGGCGCTATCAGGTTGAGGCAAGCAGATGGCTATGACAGTCCATTGCGATATCGTCAGCGCGGAAGGAGAGATTTTCTCCGGCCTGGTCGAGATGGTAGTTGCGCACGGTAACCTGGGTGATCTCGGTATCGCTCCAGGCCACGCGCCGCTGATCACCAATCTCAAGCCTGGTCCGATCACGCTGACCAAGCAGGGTGGCGCCCATGAGGTGTTCTACATCTCTGGTGGCTTCCTCGAGGTTCAGCCAAACATGGTCAAGGTGCTTGCCGATACCGTGCAACGTGCTGCAGACCTGGATGAAGCTCAGGCTCAGGAAGCCCTCAAGGCTGCTGAGAACGCCCTGAATCTGAAAGGCGCGGACTTCGACTACGGTGCCGCCGCCGCACGTCTGGCCGAGGCCGCAGCCCAGCTGCGCACCGTCCAGCAAATGCGCAAAGGCAAGTAATCGGCCTTTGGCTGATAACTTCTGTTGCGATTGAGTAAAAGGGTAGCCTCGGCTACCCTTTTTCTTTTTCTGATTTCTCCCCCCGGTCATTCCACTGACCGCCCAGGATTGGTAGCCAGTAATGTCACTCGATATCGTTATTCTCGCCGCCGGCCAAGGCACCCGCATGCGCTCGGCGCTGCCCAAGGTGCTGCACCCGGTAGCCGGCAACTCCATGCTCGGCCATGTTATCCACAGTGCGCGCCAACTGCAGCCGCAAGGTATTCATGTTGTGATTGGCCATGGTGCCGAGCTGGTTCGCGAGCGCCTTGCCGCTGACGACCTGAACTTCGTCATGCAGGATAAGCAACTGGGTACCGGCCATGCTGTTGCCCAGGCTCTGCCGGCGCTGACTGCCGACACCGTGCTGGTGTTGTACGGTGACGTGGCATTGATCGAAGTGGAGACCCTGCAGCGCCTGTTGGACAAGGCCAACGACCAGCAGCTGGGCCTGCTCACTGTTACCCTGGACGACCCGACAGGTTATGGCCGTATCGTCCGTGACGAGCAGGGCAAGGTAACTGCCATCGTTGAGCACAAGGACGCCAACGACGTGCAGAAAGCGATCAAGGAAGGCAACACCGGTATCTTGGCGTTGCCAGCTGCGCGCCTGGCTGACTGGATGGGCCGTCTGTCTAACAACAACGCCCAGGGCGAGTATTACCTGACCGACGTCATCGCCATGGCAGTGGCCGATGGCCTGGTAGTGGCTACCGAACAGCCGCACGACCCGATGGAAGTGCAGGGCGCCAATGACCGCCGCCAGCTGTCCGAGCTGGAGCGTCACTACCAGCTGCGTGAAGGCCGCCGCCTGATGGCCCAGGGTGTAACCCTGCGCGACCCGGCACGCTTCGATGTACGGGGTGAAGTGACCGTTGGTCGTGACGTGCTGATCGACATCAACGTGATTCTCGAAGGCAAGGTGGTCATCGAGGACGATGTGCAGATCGGCCCTAACTGCGTGATCAAGAACACCACCCTGCGCAAAGGCGCGGTGGTCAAGGCTAACAGCCACCTTGAAGGCGCCGTGATGGGCGAGGGTAGCGACGCTGGCCCGTTCGCCCGCCTGCGCCCAGGCAGCGTGCTGGATGCCAAAGCCCATGTGGGTAACTTCGTGGAACTGAAAAACGCCCACTTGGGCGAAGGCGCCAAGGCCGGTCACCTGACCTACCTGGGCGATGCCGAAATCGGTGCGCGCACCAATATTGGCGCCGGTACTATCACCTGCAACTACGATGGCGCGAACAAGTTCAAGACCGTGATGGGTGAGGACGTGTTCATCGGTTCGAACAACTCGCTGGTAGCGCCTGTGGAAATTCAGGCCGGCGCGACCACTGCAGCCGGTTCGACCATCACTCAGGCTGTCGAAGCCGGTGACCTGGCGGTGGCCCGTGCGCGCCAGCGCAACATATCGGGCTGGAAGCGCCCGGAAAAAATCAAGAAGAGCTGATTTGTTCACAGCTGTTTGGATCGAAAGCCGACTTATGTGAGTAAGTCGGCTTTTTTATTGGTTTTTTGCGGTGCCTGTAGGGCTGCAGCGAATCGGGTTAAAACTATCCACAGGGCAGCGACAGCTTGACGAATCGTTCATCTTAGGTTTTGATTGCAATCATTATCTTTCGAAACGAAACTTAAGCACTCATGTCGAAACGAAATACCCCACAGCGGCGGCACAACATCCTGGCGTTGCTCAGTGAGCAGGGCGAGGTGAGCGTGGACGCTTTGGCTAAACGTTTCGAGACTTCGGAAGTAACCATTCGCAAAGATCTCGCCGCTCTCGAAACCAACGGCCTGCTGCTACGCCGCTACGGTGGTGCGGTACCCGTGCCGCAAGAACTGCTCGGTGAGCCGGCCCAGCCTGTGTCTTCCTACAAGAAGGCCATCGCCCGTGCCGCGGTTGGTCGAATCCGCGAACATGCGCGCATCATCATCGACAGCGGCAGCACCACGGCAGCCATGATCCCCGAGCTGGGGCGTCAGCCAGGCCTGGTGGTGATGACCAATTCGCTGAATGTGGCCCGTGCCATCAGCGACCTTGAACACGAGCCGGTGCTGCTGATGACCGGCGGTACCTGGGACCCGCATTCCGAGTCGTTCCAGGGCCAGGTGGCCGAGCAGGTTTTGCGCTCTTACGATTTCGACCAGCTGTTCATCGGTGCCGATGGCATCGACCTCGGCCGGGGTACCACCACCTTCAACGAACTGCTGGGGCTTAGCCGGGTCATGGCTGAAGTTGCCCGCGAAGTGATCGTGATGGTCGAGTCGGACAAGGTGGGGCGCAAGATCCCTAACCTCGAGCTGCCCTGGAGCAGCGTGCACACCCTTATTACAGACGAACGACTGCCCGCAGCGGCACGTGAACAAATTCAAGCCCGCGGCATCAACCTGATCTGCGCCGCGATCAGCCAGGAGCAATAAAACATGTGTGGAATCGTTGGTGCCATCGCCGAGCGCAATATCACAGCCATCCTGATCGAAGGCCTCAAGCGTCTGGAGTACCGCGGGTACGACAGCGCAGGCCTGGCTGTTCTTACCCAAGGCGGTGAATTGCAGCGCCGTCGCCGTATCGGCAAGGTCAGTGAGCTGCAAGCCGCTGTAGCGGCTGACCCACTGGCTGGCCAGCTGGGTATCGCCCATACCCGTTGGGCTACCCACGGTGCGCCGACCGAAGGCAACGCCCACCCGCACTTCTCGGGCAATGAAGTGGCGGTGGTGCACAACGGTATCATCGAGAACCACGAAGAGCTGCGTGAAGAGCTGAAAGGCCTGGGCTACACCTTCACCTCGCAGACCGACACCGAAGTGATCGTCCACCTTATCCACAACACCCTGAAGAGCACTCCAGACCTGGCCGATGCGCTGAAAGCCGCCGTCAAGCGCCTGCATGGCGCTTATGGCCTGGCACTGGTCAGCGCCAAGCAACCCGACCGACTGGTAGCTGCACGCAGCGGCAGCCCTCTGGTCATTGGCCTGGGCCTTGGCGAAAACTTCCTGGCGTCCGACCAGTTGGCCCTGCGCCAGGTCACTGACCGCTTCATGTACCTGGAAGAAGGCGACATCGCTGAAATTCGCCGTGATCAGGTCACCATCTGGGACGAGAACGGCCACAAGGTCCAGCGCGAAACCGTGCAGTACCATGAAGGTGCCGAGGCTGCTGACAAGGGCAACTATCGCCACTTCATGCTCAAGGAAATCCACGAGCAGCCAAGCGTCGTTCAGCGCACCCTGGAAGGCCGCCTGGGCAAGGACAACGTGATGGTCCAGGCCTTCGGCCCGAAGGCTGCCGAACTGTTCGCCAAGGTGCGCAATGTGCAGATCGTTGCCTGCGGCACCAGCTACCACGCAGGCATGGTCGCCCGTTACTGGCTGGAAAGCCTGGCCGGCATCCCGTGCCAGGTGGAAGTGGCCAGCGAGTTCCGTTACCGCAAGGTGGTGGTGCAACCGGATACCCTGTTCGTTTCGATCTCGCAGTCCGGCGAAACCGCCGATACCCTGGCCGCGCTGCGCAACGCCAAAGAGCTGGGCTTCCTCGGCAGCCTGGCGATCTGCAACGTGGGCATCAGCTCGCTGGTACGCGAGTCGGACCTGACCCTGTTGACCTTGGCCGGCCCGGAAATCGGTGTGGCCTCGACCAAAGCCTTCACCACCCAGCTGGTGTCGCTGATGCTGCTGACCTTGGCCCTGGGCCAGGTGCGCGGTACCCTGGAAGCCGGTGTCGAAGCCGAGCTGGTTGAAGAACTGCGTCGCCTGCCGACCCGCCTGGGCGAAGCACTGGCGATGGACGCCACTGTCGAGAAGATCGCCGAGCTGTTCGCCGATAAACACCACACCCTGTTCCTTGGCCGTGGTGCGCAATACCCGGTGGCGATGGAAGGTGCGCTCAAGCTCAAGGAAATCTCGTACATCCACGCTGAAGCCTACCCGGCAGGCGAGCTGAAGCACGGCCCGCTGGCGCTGGTGGACAACGACATGCCGGTGGTTACCGTTGCGCCGAACAACGAGCTGCTGGAGAAGTTGAAGTCCAACCTGCAGGAAGTGCGTGCCCGTGGCGGCGAGCTGGTCGTGTTCGCCGACGAGCAGGCTGGCATGACCAATGGTGAAGGCACCCATGTGATCAAGGTGCCGCACATTGCCGATGCCTTGGCGCCAATCCTGTACACCATTCCGCTGCAGCTGCTGTCCTACTATGTCGCTGTGCTCAAGGGTACCGACGTTGACCAGCCGCGTAACCTGGCCAAGTCGGTTACGGTTGAGTAAGTAGCGGACAGTCGCTGTTCAAGAGCCCTCCACACGGAGGGCTTTTTGTTCCTGTCAGATCTGCATTGCCATACCGTCCACATTCATCGCCGCCTGGCGCAATGCCTCGGAGCGGGTCGGGTGCGGGTGGCAGGTGAGGGCGATATCTTCCGCCGAGGCCGAGAACTCCATGGCCACGCAGAATTCGCCGATCATTTCGCTGACACTTGGGCCTACCAGGTGCACACCCAGCACCTCATCGGTTTCGGCATCGGCGATAACCTTGGCGAAGCCTTCGGTTTCGTGGTTGATCTTGGCGCGGCTGTTGGCGGTGAAGGGGAACTTGCCGACCTTGTAGGCACGGCCTTCAGCCTTGAGCTGCTCTTCGGTCTTGCCCACGGTGGCCAGCTCCGGGCGGGTGTAGATCACGCCCGGGATGAGGTTGTAGTTGACCTCGTGTGGCTTGCCGGCGATGCGCTCGATACAGGCCACCGCTTCGTCTTCGGCTTTATGTGCCAGCATCGGGCCGGAGGTGACGTCGCCAATCACCCAGACACCCGGCACGGATGTGCGGTGGTGTTCGTTGGCGAGCATGCCGCGCTTGTCGGTTTCCAGGCCTACGCTTTCCAGGTTCAGCCCTTTGGTATAAGGGCGGCGGCCGATAGCCACCAGCACATAGTCGGCCTGCAGTGATTCTGCCGTGCCACCGGCGGCAGGTTCCAGCACCAGGCTCACGCCGTCGGCACTGGCGGTGGCCTGGGTCACTTTGCTACCCAACTTGAACACCATGCCCTGCTTGGCCAGTGCCTTTTGCAGGGTCTTGGCGGTTTCCGTGTCGGTGCCCGGGCAAATACGGTCGAGGTATTCGATGACCGTGACCTGGCTTCCCAGGCGGCGCCAGACCGAACCCAGCTCAAGGCCGATCACACCGGCACCGATGACGACCAGGTGCTTGGGCACTTGGGGCAGGGACAGCCCACCGGTCGAATCGATGATGCGCTGGTTGTCGATGGTCACGCCCGGCAGCGGGGTGGGTTCGGAGCCGGTGGCAATGACAATGTCCTTGGCCTGCAGCGCAGTTTCGCTGCCGTCTTCGGCCTTGACCACAACCTTGCCAACGCCATCCAGGCGGCCCCAGCCCTTGATCCAGTCCACTTTGTTTTTGCGGAACAGATACTCAATGCCTTTGGTCAGCCCGGTTACGCTCTCGTCCTTCTGTTTCATCATCTGGGCGAGGTTGAGGGTGGGTTTTACTTCGATACCCAGGTGGGCGAACTCGTCGCCACTGGCAGCCTCGTACAGTTCGGAAGCGTGCAGCAACGCCTTGGACGGCATGCAGCCCACGTTCAGGCAGGTGCCGCCCAAGGTCGAGCGGCCTTCCACACAGGCAACGGTCAGGCCCAGCTGGCCGGCGCGGATGGCGGCGTTGTAGCCACCAGGGCCACCGCCGATGATCACCACGTCATAGGATTTCATGGGTTCAACTCCAGGATGAAGAAGCGCGAGAGGGGCACAAGGTTAAGCTGAGATGCTAGAATTGTATACAATCCTCTATGTGGATAAGATCAGTTGGTTCTAGACCATGGTCTCGTATAGGGGAAACCTTCCACGAATGAACTACTCTGATCCGGCGACGTTCGAAATATCAGGCGTCGTGGCCATATACGGACAGGAGGGTCGTTCATGCTTGCTCAACTTCCACCGGCACTGCAGAGTTTGCATCTGCCGCTGCGGCTGAAACTGTGGGACGGAAACCAGTTCGATCTGGGGCCGAGCCCGCAGGTCACGATCCTGGTCAAGGAGCCTCAGCTTATTGGCCAGTTGACCCACCCAAGCATGGAACAGCTGGGCACAGCATTCGTTGAAGGCAAGCTGGAACTGGAAGGCGATATCGGTGAAGCCATTCGTGTGTGCGATGAGCTGAGCGAAGCGCTGTTCACGGACGAAGATGAACAGCCGCCGGAACGCCGATCTCATGACAAGCGCACTGACGCCGAAGCCATCTCTTACCACTATGACGTATCCAACGCCTTCTACCAGTTGTGGCTGGATCAGGATATGGCCTATTCCTGTGCCTACTTCCGTGAACCGGACAACACGCTCGACCAGGCGCAGCAGGATAAATTCGATCACCTGTGCCGCAAGCTGCGGCTGAATGCCGGTGACTACCTGCTAGACGTTGGGTGTGGTTGGGGTGGGCTTGCGCGTTTTGCAGCACGCGAATATGACGCCAAGGTGTTCGGTATTACCCTGAGCAAGGAGCAGCTCAAGCTCGGCCGGCAGCGTGTCAAAGCCGAGGGCTTGGCCGACAAAGTGGACCTGCAGATTCTCGATTACCGCGATTTGCCTCAAGATGGTCGCTTCGACAAAGTGGTCAGCGTGGGCATGTTCGAGCATGTCGGGCATGCCAACCTGGCGCTGTATTGCCAGAAACTGTTCGGTGCTGTCAGGGAAGGCGGGCTGGTGATGAACCACGGTATCACCGCCAAACACGTCGATGGCCGTCCGGTAGGGCGGGGTGCAGGTGAGTTCATCGACCGTTATGTATTCCCCCACGGTGAGCTCCCTCATTTGTCGATGATCAGCGCCAGTATCTGTGAAGCGGGGCTGGAGGTGGTAGACGTGGAAAGCCTGCGTCTGCACTACGCCAAGACCTTGCACCACTGGAGCGAAAACCTGGAGAACCAGTTGCACAAAGCCGCGGCGCTGGTGCCGGAAAAAACCCTGCGTATCTGGCGCCTCTACCTTGCTGGCTGTGCCTATGCGTTTGAGAAAGGCTGGATCAACCTGCACCAGATTTTGGCAGTGAAGCCTTATGCGGATGGCCACCACGATTTGCCATGGACGCGGGAGGACATGTATCGCTGAACCCCATGGCCGCCTCTGCAAGGGAGGCGGCCTTTCTCACAGAATGGGTGAAATCAGTCGCGCAATCCGCATCCCCAATTGCTGTAGCCGATGTGTATCGCGGCTGTCCTCCGCAGTAATCTCCCGCGCCTGTTCAAAGTCTTTGATCAGCATGTGTTCGACCTGGTCGGCGAAGTTGCGGTCGACCGTTAGCAGGGTGATCTCGAAGTTCAGCCGGAACGAACGGTTGTCCAGGTTGGCACTGCCGATTGCGCTTACCTCATCATCTACCAGCACCACCTTCTGATGCAGGAAGCCGGGCTGGTAGCGGAACATGCGCACACCCGCGCGCACGGCTTCGAAGGCGAACAGGCTGGAGGCGGCATAGACGATGCGGTGGTCTGGCCGTGACGGGATCAGTACCCGCACATCGACACCCCGTAGTACCGCCAGGCGCAGTGCAGCAAAGACCGCTTCGTCCGGGATGAAGTAAGGGCTGGTGATCCATACCCGCCGGGTAGCGGAATGGATCGCCTCGAGGAAGAACAACGAGCAGGTTTCCTGCGGGTCGGCGGGGCCGCTGGCCAACGCCTGGCACAGCACGCCGTTATCCGGGTAGGCATCCGGCAGAATCAGCGGCGGTAGCTGGCGCGTGGCCCAATACCAATCCTCGGCGAACGACTCCTGCAGGCAGGCCAGCACCGGCCCGCTGATCTGCACATGGGTGTCGCGCCAGGGCGACAGCTGAGGATGCTCTCCGAGGTATTCGTCCCCCACGTTGTGGCCGCCGATAAAGCCGAGCAGGCCATCCACCACCACAATCTTGCGATGGTTACGGAAGTTCACCTGGAAGCGGTTGAACCAGCCGCGGCGGGTGGCGAAGGCATGGATCTGCACACCACCGTTGCGCAGTTGCTGGCTGTAGCTGGCCGGCAAGGCATGGCTGCCGACGCGGTCATACAGTACGAACACCTGTACCCCCTCGGCGGCCTTGCGCAACAGCAGTTGCTGCAGTGCCTTGCCGAGGGTGTCGTCATGAATGATGAAGAACTGCACCAGCACCACATCGCGTGCCTTTTCGATAGCCGCGAAGATGGCATCGAATGTGGCTTTGCCATTGACCAATAGCTTTACTTGGTTGTTCGCAAGGCAAGGCATGCGCCCCAGCTTGGGCATGGCGCGCAAGGCTGCGTAGCTTTCCGACTCGCGGGCGGTGAGAGCTTCTTCCACCCAAGGCCGCCAGTTTAGGTTGGCCATGGCCACGTGCATTTCCTGGTTCGCCTGGCGCCGGGCCTTGATGTAGGCATAGAACGAGCGGGCGCCGAAGATCAGGTAGGGGATCAAGGTGAGGTAAGGGATGAAGAACAGGGGCATGGCCCAGGCAATCGCGCCTTGGGCGGTGCGTACAGTGAACAGTGCGTGGAGCGCGGCGACGACACCCAACAGGTGGATAAGGCCGAGTAGGTAACCAAAAAAGTAGGGGCTGTGGTAATCCATATGCATCCTGCTTGCCGAGTACACTTGGGGTAACAGAACACGTTCCCGGCCCGCCTTGCAACCCGCAGGTGGATTTGGCGTCTAAGGCTCAGCCCGGCCCGTTTGGCCGGCTTTTCTCAGGAGCGTTCATCCATGAAGATTCGTCTGCCACTGTTGGCGTTGGCCCTAGGTATGAGCAGCCCGCTGGTGCATGCCCAGATGCTGCAGCCGGGTTTGTGGGAGCTGACCACCAGCAACATGCAGGTCGATGGCAAGCCGTTACCTGACATGGCGTTCATGCTCGGCCAGCTGAAAAACCTGCCGCCCGAGCAGCGTGCCATGATGGAAGGGGTGTTGGCCAAACAGGGGGTGACCGTTGGAGGAAATGGCGTGCGTTCGTGCCTGACGCCAGAGCAGGTGGCAACCAATGACATCCCGCTGCAAGACCCGAAATCCGGCTGCACTCAGAAGATCACCGACCGAACCGGTAATGTGTGGAAGTTCCAGTTCAGCTGCCCGAAGGCTCAGGGCAGTGGCCAGGCTACTTTCCTCAGTGATCGTGAATTCACCACCCAGGTCAGTGGTACGTTCAACGCTTCAGGGGTGCAGCAGCAAGGCAGCATGAACACCCGTGCGGTGTGGTTAGGCAATGACTGCGGCGCGGTTAAACCGCGCAGCTGATATTCCATTGCCACTGGCTGGTGGCAACCGCGTCGTGGGCATGCAGGCTTTCTGCATGTTCCACACGCAGCTTGAAAGCGGTACTCCATTCAACTTGCCGTAGTGCCTTGTGCAGGCGTCGGGCGGCGTCCTCACAGAACATCAAGTTTTGCCCGTTGGCCAAGGCGAAGGCTTGTTCATCTGCGCGCTTCACTGCTGTCTGCACCGCTGTACCCAAGCTCGCCTCTATACGATCGATCAGTTCGGTAATTGGCAGCACCTGCTGACTGCTGTGCAGGCGCACCTGAATCTGAGCCTTGCTTCGCTGGCTATGAGGTGTAGCTACAATTCCTTCGGCACTGCCAAGCCATTGCAGAACGGCAGATTTATCAACCTGCTGCTCGCTGAAGCTCGCCTGAAACTGTTGTTGAATCAGCTGCCTTGCAAGTGCTGCCGAGCAAGGGCAGGTCGAGGAGTAAGGCACGGAAACCGATAGTTCCACGTGGAACATTTCATTTTCGATTCGCGCATCGACGGTTACGGCATAGCTTTTCCAGCCTGCCAAGGGGCTGACCAACGCAGGTCTTTTCAGCAGATGCTCGAAGCTGAGTCGCAAGTAGGCAGCGGAAGACAGACCGTCATGGCTGGACAGAAAATCTTCCAGGAGCTGCCTCATTGCCAGCGGTGTGAGTGGCTGGTGTTCCAATGACTCCAGTGCAAGGTAAAGCCGCGACATATGGATGCCGCGTGAACTGCCATCCACCAGGCTTACCCCTGCATCGACTTTGGCAGCTGCGGTACGCCCTTCGAACTGCACAGGCAGGGCAATTCCGCACATGCCAACCCAGCTCAACGGCAAGGTGTGCTTCTGGGTTTGTGCGGCGATATCGGGGAGCTTGAGCTGGGTCATTTGGCTTTCCAGATAAAAAGAGGCATCAACGGCAACCGCCAATCAAGCTGCAATGCAGGTTGAAGCGCTGCCCGCTGGAGCTGGATACGCGGTTCAAAGTGGTCCAGCCAACACGGCGGCTGTGGCCCACCCAGGCCTCACCATCGCTGGCCAGGCCGGTGAAAAAGGTCAACGTGCCGTAGCGGCTGTTGGTTTGTGCCCATAGTCGCCGGGTGGCGTGGTCGTAGCCGCGCAGGTAGAACGTACTGCCGTCGGTGCGCACGCTGTAGTAACTACCTTTGCTGTCCTGGCAGGCGAGCAGTGTGGCGCTTCGCGTACAAAGCGCCAGCGTACTGGCTTGTGGCATGGCCAACAGCACGTTGGGCACAGCGAGCAGCAGCAACGCCATGGCGCGTGACAGATACATGTTTTATCCCCGGTAAGCACTCGTCCGTCGAGAACGGCTTGGCGAAATTGTATTGTTACTTTATAACATTGTGCAATGCATCGTTTCGAATGCGTCCGCCTGAAGAGGTTCGCCATGCCCAATCGTCTCCCCGTCACCGTGCTGTCCGGCTTTCTTGGCGCCGGCAAGAGCACTTTGCTCAACCATGTATTGCGTAACCGTGAGAACCTGCGGGTCGCGGTTATCGTCAACGACATGAGTGAAATCAACATTGATGCCAGCGAGGTGCAGCGCAATGTGAGCCTCAACCGCGCTGAAGAGAAACTGGTCGAAATGAGCAACGGCTGCATCTGCTGCACATTGCGTGAAGACTTGCTTGAGGAGGTGGCGCGGCTGGCCGAAGAAGGGCGTTTCGATTATTTGCTGATCGAGTCTACTGGCATCTCGGAGCCACTGCCGGTGGCAGAGACATTCACCTTCCGTGACGAACAGGGCCGTAGCCTGTCCGATATGGCGCGCCTGGACACCATGGTTACGGTGGTCGATGGCTTGAACTTCTTGCGCGATTACCAGGCAGCAGACAGCCTGGCCAGCCGTGGCGAAACGTTGGGTGAAGAAGACGAGCGGTCGATCAGTGACCTGCTGATCGAACAGGTCGAGTTCGCCGATGTGCTGTTGCTGAGCAAGATCGACTTGATCAGCCAGCATGAGCGTGAAGAACTCATCGCCATCTTGCGCAGCCTCAATGCACGGGCGCAGATCGTGCCCATGGTCATGGGCCAGGTACCGCTGGCGCGTATCCTCGACACTGGCCTGTTCGACTTTGACCAGGCAGCCCAAGCGCCGGGCTGGCTGCGGGAGCTGCGTGGTGAGCATGTGCCGGAAACCGAAGAGTATGGAATCGCGGCCATGACCTGGCAGGCCCGACGTCCGCTTCATCCACAGCGCTTTTTCGACTTTATCCACACGCAATGGAGCAATGGGCGGCTTTTGCGTTCCAAAGGTTTTTTCTGGCTGGCCAGCAAGTACCAGGAAGCCGGTAGCTGGTCGCAGGCGGGCGGAATGATGCGCCACGGTCTGGCTGGCCGCTGGTGGCGTTTCGTGCCTCGCGAGCAATGGCCGCAGGATGTGGATAACACTGGCGCGATCTTGAAACACTGGACGGCTGAGACCGGTGATTGCCGCCAAGAGTTGGTGTTCATCGGGCAAAACATCGACTTCGAAAAATTATCCACAGCCCTTGATGCCTGCCTGTTGACGGACCAGGAAATGGATTTGGGCCACATGGGCTGGTTGCGTTTGCCCGACCCGTTCGGCCCATGGCACGAAGAGGTGGCAGCATGAACTTGGCACACCGGCCTGTGGATATCTTTCAGGTGTTCGGCGAAACCCCGCAAGTGCTGACAGAAGTACTGCAGGATGGTGTGAACCTGGCCGTTTGGCGCCGACGGTTGCCGGCGCAGCTGGAAGACTTTGCGGACCTGTTGATAAGTCTTGGTCAGCCCTTGGCTGATCAACGGGTAATCGATGTGGATGAGCAGCAAACACCGGTATTGCCCGATCTGATGCGTGAAGCGGCAGATTTACACGGCTATGAGGCGTTCGTTGCTGATGTGACCTGGCTGGTGGCGGCTTACACCTGCCTGGTTGGCGCTCGACGGGTTGGCTTGCGTCTGCGGGTACTGGCTGGCCCCATGTGCCCGCGTTTCCATGTGGATAACGTGCCGTTGCGGTTGCTCACCACTTACGTCGGCCCAGGCAGCGAGTGGTTGCGAGAGCAGGAAAGCCCGCGTGGGGAGTTACACACAGCCCAAGTTCCTGTGGGTAACATTCAGCATCTGCACGCTGGCGAAGTGGCCATACTTAAAGGTGAGAAGTGGCAAGGTAACGAGGGCGCAGGGCTGGTGCATCGTTCGCCTTCGGGCCAGCAGGGGCGTCTGTTGCTCAGCCTTGACTGGCTTGCCTGACAGCGCATAGTGAGGCATCGCCACCGCTTGAAGCCATGCCATGCTGCAGAACATACCCACCCACGTGATAGCCGGCCCGCTGGGGGCCGGCAAAACCACCCTGATCCGTCATCTGTTGGCTCAGCGCCCAGCCCATGAGCGTTGGGCTGTATTAATCAATGAGTTTGGCCTGGTAGGGCTGGATGCGGCCTTGCTCAGCCGTGACGAAGATGGCATCGCCATCGGGGAAGTCGCAGGCGGCTGCCTGTGCTGTGTCAATGGCATGCCGTTCCAGGTGGGCTTGGGTCGGTTACTGCGCAAATCCCGGCCTGATCGGCTGTTTATCGAACCTTCCGGGCTGGGTCACCCATTGCAGTTGCTTGCTCAGCTGCAACAGGCTCCTTGGGCCGGAGTGCTGACAATCAAGCCCTTCCTGATGGTGGTGGATGCGCAATCCATGGCGCGTGACGAGCCGCTTCCAGAGGCTCAACAGCAGGCTTTCGATATGTCTGAAAGCGTGGTTTTCAACAAATCAGAAGTTGTGGATGAAAAATGTAAGTTGTTGATAACTAATAAATTTAAAGACAAGAAAATCATCTGGGCCGAGCAGGGGAAAGTGCCATTCTCAAACCTACCCGGCAGCCCTGAGCAGATTGTCGACAGCCCATTTGAGGAGGACCGGATTGTCGACAATCTTGAGAGTAGCCCAGGAATATTGTGGACAGACCCAGGTCAGCCTATCTGTCTTGCCCAGCAGGGGGAGGGAGGTTGGAGTATTGGCTGGCGCTGGCACCCGGGCCAACAGTTTTATCCACAGCGGGTACAGGTGTTCTTGCGCGCATGGCCCTGGCGTCGCGCCAAGGGTGTTATCCACAGCGTGGATGGCTGGCAATCATTCAATGGGCTGAGGGGAGACATGCCCGCCTGGCAGCCTAGCGACTGGCGCAGGGACTCCCGTATCGAGCTGATTTTCGATCAGCCGCAATCGCAACCCGCACTGCAAGCCGGGTTGAGCGAGTGCCGCGTCAGTTGATCAATTGCGCCAGCGGTTGTGCTCCTGGCGCCACTGCTGCATTTCGATGACGTTGTCGGTGCGCGGTGGTGTCTTGATTTCGAACGGATAGGGTGCGAGTTCGATCTGCACACTGTGGGCGCCGAACTGGGTCACCGTGCCGGGATGGCGCTGCTCGCCGGTAACGGTGAACTCGAAGGCGTAGATGCGCGCCAGGCGCTTGCGGCCGTTGGCATCGCGCACAAAGGCGATACGCTTGAGCGCGACGGCGTCGTCGAGCAATTCGAGGTCAAGCTTGGCGCAATGCTGTTTCACCCGTTCCAGGGCTTTTTCGCGCAACCCATGGTTGTGCCACAACCAGGCGCCTGCCGTGGCTACCAGCATCAGGACGAAGAGGTTCTCCAGGGTCAACATTTGCATATGCTCCAAACAGGTAGATCCAGCTTAACTGCGTCCCTGGCCTGTCGTACAGGTGGCAATCGAGTTCATACTGCGCTCCGCACAATCCTTGAAACAGCTTTGGAAACCTCCCGCATGAAACGTACCCCGCACCTGCTCGCCATTCAGTCCCATGTGGTGTTCGGCCACGCCGGCAACAGTGCCGCGGTATTTCCCATGCAGCGTATCGGGGTCAATGTCTGGCCGCTCAATACCGTGCAGTTCTCCAATCACACTCAGTATGGCCAGTGGGCCGGCGAAGTGCTTGCTCCGGCGCAAATTCCTGCGCTGGTGGAAGGCATTTCCAACATCGGCGAACTGGGTCACTGCGATGCGGTGCTTTCCGGCTACCTGGGCAGTGCCGAACAAGGGCGAGCGATACTGGCCGGCGTCGAGCGGATCAAGGCAGTAAATCCGAAAGCGTTGTATGTGTGCGACCCGGTCATGGGGCACCCTGAGAAGGGCTGCATCGTGCCGCCGGAAGTCAGCGAGTTCCTGCTCGAGGAGGCGGCCGCCCGCGCGGATATCCTGTGCCCGAACCAGCTGGAGCTGGACAGCTTCTGTGGGCGCCGTGCGCAGTCGCTGGAAGACTGCGTGAATATGGCGCGCAGCCTGCTGCAGCGGGGGCCGCAGGTGGTGGTGGTCAAGCACCTGGCTTATCCAGGGCGTGCGGAGGACCAGTTCGAGATGCTGCTGGTGACTGCCGAGCACAGCTGGCTCCTGCGCCGCCCGCTGCTGGCGTTTCCACGTCAGCCGGTGGGGGTGGGCGACCTGACCTCGGGCTTGTTTCTGGCCCGCGTGCTGCTCGGCGACAGCTGGGTACAGGCACTCGAGTTCACCGCGGCGGCGGTGCATGAAGTGCTGCTGGAAACCCAGGCCTGCGCCAGCTACGAACTGCAACTGGTGCGGGCCCAGGACCGCATCGCCCACCCGCGGGTGCGCTTCGAGGCGCAATTGCTGGCGCTTTAAATGGCGTCGGTCTTCAGGTCCTGGTAGCGCTTTTCCAGCTCCTGGCGGATCTGCCGGCGCTGCTGGCCCTGCAGGAAGCGGCGCTTTTCTTCACTGCTTTGCGGCTGGCGCGGTGGCACCGCTACCGGGCGACGGTTGTCGTCGACCGCGACCATGGTGAAGAAGCAACTGTTGGAGTGGCGTACCGAGCGCTCACGGATGTTCTCGGTCACCACTTTGATGCCAACCTCCATCGACGTGTTGCCGGTGTAGTTGACCGACGCCAGGAAGGTCACCAGTTCACCCACGTGTACGGGTTCACGGAAGATTACCTGGTCGACCGACAGCGTCACCACATAGCTGCCGGCATAACGGCTGGCGCACGCATAGGCCACTTCGTCGAGGTATTTGAGCAGGGTGCCGCCATGTACGTTGCCAGAAAAGTTGGCCATGTCCGGGGTCATCAGGACGGTCATGCTCAGCTGGGCGTTTCCAGGTTCCATAGTGTGCTCACGGTGAGGTTGCGCTGAATCGGGCGAATGGGGGGCGTTATCTGCTGACACTTCTGTTCCCCTCTTTTGAATTTGCCTTGCTGATACGGGACGTTGCCTGACGCCCCGCCGTCACGCTGATCATGCCATCAGCGGCGCTTTTCCAGCCGATCTGTTTCTGCATATTGCACCGGCTTTTTGCGGCGGGGTGCGATGTTAACCTGAGTACGCCCATGCAACATGGGCGTTCCTGCATTCAATACAGTATGTACTTGCTGCTC
Source organism: Pseudomonas sp. OG7 (assembly GCF_014192825.1). NCBI lineage: Bacteria > Pseudomonadati > Pseudomonadota > Gammaproteobacteria > Pseudomonadales > Pseudomonadaceae > Pseudomonas > Pseudomonas sp. OG7. The sequence continues at coordinate 151,819 of NZ_JACHYK010000001.1, forward strand.
GCTCGGGTTTGCCTTGGCAGAGGAGCGGTCTGCCCAGGCATCCAGAAAACGACGAGAAAAGGAGTATCACGCCATGCATGCCATCAGTTTCATCCAGGACCTGGCAGTCATCATGCTGGTCGCTGGCGTGGTCACCATTCTTTTTCATCGTCTCAAGCAGCCGGTGGTGCTGGGCTACATCGTCGCCGGCTTCATCATTGGCCCGCACACTCCGCCGTTCGGCCTGATCCATGATGAAGACACCATCAAGACCCTCGCCGAGTTGGGGGTGATCTTCCTGATGTTCTGCCTGGGCCTCGAGTTCAGCCTGCGCAAGCTGTTCAAGGTGGGCGCGACGGCGTTTATCGCGGCGTTCCTGGAAATCGTGCTGATGATATGGATCGGCTTCGAAATCGGCCGCTGGTTCGGCTGGAGCACCATGGATTCGCTATTCCTTGGCGCTATCCTGGCCATTTCTTCGACCACCATCATCGTCAAGGCGCTCAACGACCTGAAGATGAAGAACGAGCGTTTCGCCCAGCTGATCTTCGGTGTGCTGATTGTGGAAGACATCCTCGGTATCGGCATCATCGCCCTGCTGTCGGGCATCGCTGTCAGTGGCACGGTCAGCTCCGGTGAAGTGTTCTCCACCGTCGGCAAGCTGTCGCTTTTCATGATCGTTGCCTTGGTCATCGGCATCCTGCTGGTGCCACGGCTGCTGGCCTATGTGGCCAAGTTCGAAAGCAACGAGATGTTGCTGATTACCGTGCTGGGCCTGTGCTTTGGCTTCTGCCTGCTGGTGGTAAAGCTGGAATACAGCATGGTGCTGGGCGCCTTCCTGATTGGCGCAATCATGGCTGAATCGCGCCAGTTGCTGAAGATCGAACGCTTGATCGAGCCGGTACGCGATCTGTTCAGCGCCATCTTCTTCGTAGCGATTGGCTTGATGATCGACCCGCAGGTGCTGATCGACTACGCCTGGCCGATCGTGGTCATTACCTTGGCGGTGGTATTGGGCAAGATGCTGTCCTGTGGCTTGGGGGCGTTCATTGCCGGCAATGACGGGCGCACGTCATTGCGGGTGGGCATGGGGCTTTCGCAGATTGGCGAGTTCTCGTTCATCATCGCCGCGCTGGGCATGACCCTGCAGGTGACCAGCGATTTCCTGTACCCGGTCGCGGTCGCGGTATCGGCAATCACCACGCTGCTGACACCGTACCTGATTCGCGCGGCCGACCCCTTGTCGCAGAAGCTGGGCAATGTGGTGCCTGGCCGCCTGGCGCGGGTACTTTCCTTGTATGGCGAGTGGTTACGCAACATTCAGCCGCAGGGCGAGGGTGCCATGCTGGCGGCGATGATTCGGCGCATCCTGTTGCAGGTGGGGGTGAACCTGGCGCTGGTGATCGCCATTTTCTTCAGCGGTGGTTACTTCGCAGGGCGTATTGGCAACTGGCTCAGTGAGTGGGTCAGCGATGCCAGCCAACAGAAGGCGCTTATCTGGGGGGCGGCGTTGTTGCTGTCGCTGCCTTTCCTGATCGCGGCCTATCGCAAGCTCAAGGCACTGTCGATGCTGCTGGCAGAGATGGGCGTCAAGCCGGAAATGGCCGGGCGGCATACCCAGCGGGTGCGGCGAGTGATCGCCGAGGTGATCCCGCTATTGTCGCTGTTGGTGATTTTCCTGCTGCTGTCGGCGCTTTCGGCAAGCATTCTGCCAACCAGCGAGTTGCTGCTGGTGATTGCCGTGGTGGCTGCGGTGGTGGTGGCCTTGCTGTGGCGCTGGTTTATCCGCGTGCACACGCGCATGCAGATTGCCTTGCTGGAGACACTGGAGAACAGCCGCGAGAATTCACACTGAGGGTCAATGCTCCCTGCGCAAGATTTCACCGTCGTCCGAGGGGATGGAGCGGTAGCGATGTCGCCAGGCGCAGAAAGCCTGGCGATTTTAACCGCATTGATGGCGCTAGGCCATTATTTTTCCTGTGCCGGTGGCATTCCAGCAACGGCTGGAATCAGCTCTCCAGCCAGACATCCCGCGCCCAGTGCCACACCGACTCCCAGCTGTCTTCGCCGACAATTTCGTCTTCCGCCTCCCACAGCACCACGGTGCCGTCTTCTTCGACGCAATAGTAGTTGTCGCCGTCCTGGCACAGCGGAATCAGGTCGCGCGGCACGCCGGCATCCCAAGCGTTGGCGGCGACGTCGGGCAGGTAGGTATGCGACTGTGGATCGGTGACAGTCACCGGTTCCAGCGAGCCGTACACCACGTCACTGACAGTCAGTAGAAACTCTTTGAACACGAACGGAATGTTGATGAACAGCTCTTCTTCGATCTCGACCAACTGGTCCTCGTCGGGAAGCTCAAGGGGCACCGGTACTGGCTGGTTGGCTTCACGGAGTTGTTCGATCACTTCTTCCACGGTTCACTTCCTCTGACCTAGATGACAACGCTGCGCGTTATACCCTAGTAGGCCACTCTGGCAAAAGCAAAAACCCCAGGACAGCGCCTGGGGTTTTTTGTGCAGCCTGCAGCGGTTAGCCGTTTTGACGGATACCGGCAACCAGCCAAGGCTGGTTTTCGCCCTGGGCGCGAACCATGTGCCAGCTTTCGCTGAACACTTCGCCCTGGTCGAAGCGCGAGTTCTTAGACACGCCACGGAAGGTCAGGGTGGCATCGGTGCGATCGCTGCGATCGTCTACACCGTCCAGCTGCACTTCGAGGTTATCGATGTAGGTGGACTGGAAGCCATCACCCAGTTCAGCGCGTTCACGCTTGAGGAACTCGAGCATTTGCGGGGTGACGAATTCGGCGATCTTGTCCATCTCGTTGGCATCCCAGTGCTGCTGCAGCGACTGGAAGTGGTTACGGGCAGCAGCCAGGAAGCTTTGCTCGTTGAACCAGGCCGGGGCATTGATCACCGGGGCGGCAGCGGCAGCAGGTGCGGCCGAACCACCGAAGATCGAAGGCTGGGCAGGCTGAGCGTGAGCCTCACGCTGCATTGGCGCATGGCCTGGCATGGCCATTTGCGGCTGCTGCTGGCGGCGGCGAGCGGCGATGAAACGGAACACCAGGAAGGCGATAAGCGCCACGATCAGGAAGTCCATGATCTGGAAGCCTTCGAAACCGTCACCCATGAACATGGATGCCAGCAGACCACCGGCGGCCAGGCCTGCCAGTGGGCCCAACCAGCGCGAAGCACCGCTGGCGGCCGGGGCCGCACGACCAGGTGCGGCGGCCGGCGCGGCGGCAGGCGTGGTTGGCGTAGCCTGACGGGTCTGGTGGATAGGCGCGGAGCCCGAGCTCTTGCCGCCGCCGAAACGCTTGGCGTTGGCGTCCAGGCTCAGCGTCAGGCCGACGCAGAGCGCCAGAGCGATGCTAAGAAAACGTTGCATAAGTGGGATATCCCCTGTTGTGGATTGCACGCGCGTCATGTTGCACAGGTTCCCGTGCACATGACCAGCGACAGAGTGTTTCGAGCTTTTGCCTGAATGTTACAAGGCTGCTACAGGGCTTCGAGCTTGGCATACCCCAGCATCAGCCACTTGCTGCCTTCGGCAAAGTTCACCTGTACCCGCGCCTGCGCGCCGGATCCCTCGAAGTTGAGGATCACGCCTTCCCCGAATACCGCATGTTGCACACGCTGGCCCAGGTTGAACGCGGTCTGCGGAATGCTGGCATTGGCGAACAAGTTGCTATTGGTCGCCGTCTTGACCCCACTGAACGGCCGGCTGACGCTGTTGGACAGCCGCACCTCCTGGACCAGGCCCGCCGGAATTTCACGTACGAAACGCGACACCTTGTTGTAGGTCTCGCTGCCATACAGGCGACGTGTTTCAGCGTAGGTCATGACCAGCTGGCGCATGGCACGGGTAATTCCCACATAGGCCAGGCGGCGTTCCTCTTCGAGGCGGCCGGGTTCTTCCAGGCTCATCTTGTGCGGGAACAGGCCTTCTTCCATGCCCACCAGGAACACGTAGGGGAACTCCAGGCCCTTGGCGCTGTGCAGGGTCATCAGCTGGATGCTGTCTTCGTGCTCGTCGGCCTGGGCATCGCCGGCTTCGAGCGAGGCATGGCCGAGGAAGGCCGATAAGGGCGAAAGGTCGGCGTCTTCGTCGGTGGATTCGAAGTTGCGCGCCGCACTGACCAGTTCCTCAAGGTTTTCTACCCGTGCCTGGCCCTTTTCACCTTTTTCTTCCTGGTGATAGATGATCAGCCCGGATTGCTCGATGGTGGTCTGGGTCATGGTATGCAGCGGCATGTCCACGACCTTGGCGGCCAACCCCTCGATCAGCTCGATGAAAGCCCCCAGCGCACTGGCGGCGCGGCCTTTGAGGGCCTTGGCGGCGAGCAGCTGGCACATGGCGTCCCACATCGATGCCTGGCTGTGGCGGGCATGCTCGCGGATGGCTTCGACGGTTTTTTCGCCAATGCCGCGTGGCGGTACGTTGATTACCCGCTCCAGGGCAGCATCGTTGCCGCGCCCTTCGATCAGCCGCAGGTAAGCCATGGCGTTCTTGATTTCGGCACGTTCGAAGAAGCGCTGGCCGCCATAGATACGGTAGGGAATACGCTCGCGCAGCAGGGCTTCTTCCAGCACGCGCGACTGGGCGTTGGAGCGGTACAGGATGGCGATTTCGTTGCGCGCATTGCCCTGCTTGACCAGGCTCTCGATGGTTTCCACCACGTAGCGCGCTTCGTCGTGCTCGTTGTAGGCCGCGTACAGGGTCAGCGGTTCGCCTTCGCCCATGTCGGTCCACAGCTCTTTACCCAGGCGATCGCTGTTGTTGGCAATCAGGGCGTTGGCCGCCTTGAGGATGCCGCCGGTAGAGCGGTAGTTCTGCTCCAGGCGGATCATTTCGGCGTCGGGGAAGTCGGCGGTGTACTGGTGAATGTTTTCGATCTTGGCACCGCGCCAGCCGTAGATCGACTGGTCGTCATCACCCACCGCCATCAGGCTGGCACCCCCGCGCGCCAGCAGGCGCAGCCAGGCGTACTGCACGGCGTTGGTGTCCTGGAACTCGTCTACCAGCACATGCTGGAAGCGCCGCTGGTAGTGCTCAAGCAGGCCCGGGTGGTCGCGCCACAGGTCCAGGGCACGCAGTAACAGTTCGGAGAAATCGATGACCCCGGCACGCTCACACGCCTGTTCATAGGCGGTATAGACGTCACGCATGGTCGCCAGGAACAGGTCGCCACCGGCCTGGATATGCTGCGGGCGCAGGCCTTCGTCCTTCTGCCCGTTGATGAACCACTGTGCCTGGCGTGCCGGCCATTTCTGTTCATCCAGGCCCAGCTCGCGCATCACCCGCTTGATCAGGCGCTGCTGGTCGTCACTGTCGAGAATCTGGAAGTTCTGCACCAGCCGCGCTTCCTGCCAGTGGGCCCGCAGCAAGCGATGGGCCAGGCCGTGGAAGGTCCCTACCCACATGCCCGCCGGGTTGATCCCCAGCAGTTGTTCGATTCGCTGGCGCATTTCTGCTGCAGCCTTGTTGGTGAAGGTCACCGACAGAATCGAGTGCGGCGATGCCTGCTCCACCTGGATCAGCCAGGCGATGCGGTGCACCAGCACGCGGGTTTTACCGGAACCGGCGCCGGCAAGCACCAGTTGACGCCCAAGCGTGGCCGCTACGGCCTGGCGTTGGGCATCGTTGAGGGAATTCAGCAGGAGGGAGAGGTCGTCTGTGTGCATCGGGCCATTCTAGGGCGCGGCAGGAAATGGGGCAAACCTCCACTGTATAAATATTCACCTTGGCGCATGGCCGTTCATCGACCCGATGACAGTGGGTCAGCCCTGCCAGTGCCTGCCATGACGCGCCAGCAGGCTGTTGGCTTGCTCTGGCCCGTTACTGCCCGCCGGGTAAGGGCGTGGCGCCTGAAAGTGCTCTTCGCAACCCCTGATGATCGGGTCGGTCCAGGCCCAGGCTGCTTCCACTTCATCGCGGCGCATGAACAGCGTCGAGTCGCCCTCCAGTACATCCAGCAGCAGGCGTTCGTAGGCTTCCCAGCGGCGGGTCTGGCTGAACACCTGGGCCAGGTTCAGGTCCAGGTCCACCGGTTCCAGGCGCATGCCCTTGCCCGGGCTTTTGGTCATCATGCGCAGGCTGATGCGTTCCTCCGGTTGCAACTGGATCAGCAACTGGTTGACCTGGCCACCGTTGAATAGCTCGTGGGGTACCGGTTTGAACTGAATGACGATCTGCGACGAGCGCCGTGCCATGCGCTTGCCGGTGCGCAGATAGAATGGCACGCCCGCCCAGCGCCAATTGTCGATGTGCGCTTCGATGGCGATGAAGGTTTCGGTATCGCTGTCGTTGTCGACATCCTTTTCGAAGTAGTAGGCCGGTACTTCCTGGCCGCCGATGTGCCCGGCGCCATACTGGCCGCGCACGGTCTTGTCCTGCACATCCTGGCCGGTGATCGGCTTGAGGGCGCGCAGGATCTTCACTTTTTCGTCGCGTACCGCTTCGGCCTCGAACTGGGCGGGGGGCTCCATGGCCACCAGGCACAGCAGCTGCAGCAGGTGGTTCTGCAGCATGTCGCGGATTGCCCCGGCGCGGTCGTAGTAGGCGCCCCGGTTCTCTACACCCAGCGTCTCGCAAACACTGATCTGTACGTGGTCGACCTGATTGTTGCGCCACACCGGCTCCAGCAGGGCATTGGCGAAGCGCAGGGCCATCAGGTTCTGCACGGTTTCCTTGCCCAGGTAGTGGTCGATCCGGAATACCTGGTTTTCCTCCAGCACTGCGCCAATCGCTTCGTTGATGGCGGTAGCCGATTCCAGCGAGTGGCCGATCGGCTTTTCCAGCACGATGCGCGCTTCGGCGTCGGCCAGGCCGGCGTTATGCAAGTGCTTGGCAATCGGTACGAACAGGTTGGGGGCGGTGGCCAGGTAGAAGATGCGCGTCAAGCCGCCGGGCTCGCCCAGGTAGCGCGCCAGGCGGCCAAAGTCGGCGCTTTGCGAAGCATCCATGGCGAAATAGTCGATCCGCGCGGAAAACCGCTGCCAGACCTCTTCTTCGAAGTCGTTGCGGGCGATCTGTGCCCGGCAATGGCGTTCGGCGAGCTTGAGATAATCGTTACGTGGCAAGTTGCGGCGCGCCAGCGCGATGATCCGCACGGCAGGGTCAAGACGGGCCTCGCGAAACAGGTGGTAGAGCGCCGGAAGCAACTTGTGCAGGGCCAGATCGCCGGTGCCGCCGAAGACCAGAATGTCGCAAGGAATAGTCAAACCGCCACTCTCCACGTTCGTTTAACTGGGCGGGTTGGCGTCCATGTAGTATAACTACAAGAAAGCTACAACCCGGCCAGCCGATCATAACCGAGTCCAGCCTGTGAATCTGTTGCAACATATCGCCCAATCGCGCCACCTGCTGCGCAAATCGGAACTCAAAGTGGCCGACCACGTGCTGCTCGACCCGGCTGCCGTCATGCACAGTTCCATGGCCGACCTGGCACACAGCGTGGGTATCAGCGAACCGACCATCGTGCGGTTCTGCCGGGCTATCGGTTGCTCGGGCTTTCAGGACCTCAAGCTGAAGCTGGCGCAGAGCCTGGCAGCGGGGGCCAGTTTCGGGCAGTTCGCCATTCATGAAGACGACTCGGTTGCCGACTACAGCCTGAAGATCTTCGACACCACCCTGCATACCCTGATGGAAGTGCGTGAGCACCTCGACCCGCAGGCGCTGCAGCAGGCGGTGAGTGCCATGGCCCAGGCGCAACGCGTGGAGTTCTATGGCTTTGGCGCGTCCGGTGCGGTGGCGGCCGATGCCCAGCACAAGTTCTTCCGCCTGTTGCTCAGCGCCGCCGCGTATTCCGACCCGCACATGCAGGCGATGTCGGCGGTTACCCTGAAACCGGGTGATGTGGCGGTGTGCATTTCCCAGTCGGGCCGCTCCAAGGACTTGCTGATCACCGCCAACCTGGTGCGTGAGAGCGGTGCCAACCTGATTACCCTGTGCCCCAGCCAGACACCTCTTGCCGAGTTGTCGACGGTCAACCTGGCGATCGACGTGCATGAAGACACCGAAATCTACACGCCGCTGACCTCGCGTATCGCTCACCTGGTGGTGATCGACGTGTTGGCCATGGGCGTGGCGATGGCGCGTGGGCCGAGCCTGGTCAACCACCTGAAAAGCGTTAAACGCAGCTTGCGCAGCCTGCGTTTGTCGCCCAAGTCGATCAAGGCTACAGACGACTGATCTGCATTGCCTGTACTGGCCCTGTCGCCGGCACAGGCAGTAAAAATTCATTGTTTTGTCACCATTCCACCGCCAAACCGTAAACCATCCAGGCCAGTCTGAAACTCCCGCATCCTATCTGGGAGACAGGCAATGGCACGCGACCACGAAGGTACTTACCAACCCAACGCCAAGGCTCGCAAACAGCAGGAAAAGGATCAGCGCCGCATGGAGTACCGCCGCGCGATCGAGGTCTATTGCGACCAACGCCAATTGCTCCGCGACCTGGCAGACTACCCCGAGCTGCAAGCGCTCACGGTATGGCAGACGTCGTCGGCAGCTTCCCCGAAAAACGTTCAACAAGCGCGCTGATCAACGCACGTTCGCTGCGGATGAACGCCAAAAACGCCAAGGCCACCGGCGACTGCCGCTTGGCCTTGGCCTGCACCACGCACCAGCTCCGGTATAGCGGCAGTTCTTCTACGGGTAGCTCCCTCAACACACCAGTGGCCAGCTCCAGGTTGACTGCATGGCGGGTCAGCAAGGCGACACCCAGGCCGGCGATCACGCATTCGCGCTGGGCATCGGCAGAGGCCACTTCCAGCGTCTGCGTAAAGTGTACGCGCTTGTCCTTGAAGTACTCCTCGCACGCCTTGCGTGTGCCCGAACCTTGCTCGCGGACCAGCAGGGTATGAGGCTCCAGGTCCTGCAGGCGCAACTGCTCCAGTTTGCACAGCGGATGTTCGGGCGGTGCCACCGCCACGATTGGGTTGTTGAGGAATGGCAGAAATTCCAGGCCCATGTCCTGCGGCACCATCGACATGATGATCAGGTCGTCGCGGTTATCCGAAAGGCGACGAATGGCCTGGGCGCGGTTGACCACCGTCAGGGTCAGGTTGACCTCCGGGTGACGCTGCTTGAAGGCGGCGAACAGGTGTGGCACGAAGTACTTGGCACTGGACTCGATCGCCAGTTTCAGCTGCCCCTGCAGTGAGCCCTGCATGTCCGACAGCTGCATGTCCAGGCTCTCCAGCCGCCCGAAGATGTCGCGGCTGGCGCGTTGCAAGGCTTCGGCCGCCTCGGTCAGGTACAGCTTCTTGCCTACGTACTCGAACAGTGGCTGGCCAATCAGCTCTTCGAGCTGGCGGATCTGTAGACTAACGGCGGGTTGCGTCAGTGCCATCTCTTCCGCCGCGCGGCTGTACGAGCGCAAATCGCACACCTCGTTGAAGATCTGCAATTGACGCAAAGTCATACGCATCAAGGACTTACGCATTTTTATCGACTCGTTGGCAACACCTTGTAACCGCACTATAAGCTTTTGCTAATACAGCCTCTAACAAATATTGATTTTTGTTTATCGACCTACAGCGCTAGGGTGAATACGCGACTGGCCAGCAACGTCTGGTCACGCGCCGACCGGTAGAACCGGCTCGACTGTTCCTACGGCTTTGGGAAGACTCCAGTGATAAAAAAAATCCTGATCGCCAACCGAGGTGAAATCGCAGTTCGGATCGTGCGTGCCTGCGCCGAGATGGGCATTCGCTCGGTAGCGATCTATTCCGACGCCGACCGTCACGCCTTGCACGTCAAGCGCGCCGATGAGGCACACAGCATTGGTGCCGAGCCGCTGGCTGGCTACCTGAACCCGCGCAAGCTGGTGAACCTGGCTGTGGAAACCGGCTGCGATGCCCTGCACCCAGGCTATGGTTTCCTGTCGGAAAACGCCGAACTGGCGGAGATCTGCGCAGAGCGCGGGATCAAGTTCATCGGCCCGGCTGCCGACGTGATTCGCCGCATGGGCGACAAGACCGAAGCGCGCCGCACCATGATCGCCGCCGGTGTGCCGGTAACCCCGGGTACCGAAGGCAACGTTGCCGATATTCATGAAGCCCTGAGCGAAGGTGACCGCATCGGTTACCCGGTGATGCTCAAGGCCACTTCCGGTGGTGGCGGCCGTGGTATCCGCCGCTGCAACAGCCGTGAAGAACTGGAACAGAACTTCCCACGGGTTATTTCCGAGGCCACCAAGGCCTTTGGTTCGGCCGAGGTGTTCCTGGAAAAGTGCATCGTCAACCCCAAGCACATCGAGGCGCAGATCCTCGGTGACAGCTTTGGCAACGTGGTGCACCTGTTCGAGCGCGACTGCTCGATCCAGCGCCGTAACCAGAAGCTCATCGAAATTGCCCCAAGCCCGCAGCTCACCCCCGAGCAGCGCGCCTACATCGGCGACCTGGCAGTGCGTGCGGCCAAGGCCGTGAACTACGAGAACGCCGGTACCGTGGAGTTCCTGCTCGCCGATGGCGAGGTGTACTTCATGGAAATGAACACCCGGGTGCAGGTGGAGCACACCATCACCGAGGAAATCACCGGTATCGACATCGTCCGTGAGCAGATCCGCATTGCTTCGGGCCTGCCGCTGTCGGTCAAGCAGGAAGATATCCAGCACCGCGGATACGCGCTGCAGTTCCGCATCAACGCCGAAGACCCGAAAAACAACTTCCTGCCCAGCTTCGGCAAGATCACCCGTTACTACGCCCCCGGCGGCCCGGGCGTGCGTACCGACACGGCAATCTATACCGGCTACACCATTCCGCCGTTCTACGACTCCATGTGCCTGAAGCTGGTGGTGTGGGCGTTGACCTGGGAAGAAGCCATGGACCGCGGCCTGCGGGCCCTGGACGACATGCGCGTGCAAGGGGTGAAGACCACTGCCGCGTACTACCAGGAAATCCTGCGCAACCCGGAATTCCGTAGCGGCCAGTTCAATACCAGCTTCGTCGAAAGCCACCCTGAACTGACCAACTACTCGATCAAGCGCAAACCCGAAGAGCTGGCCCTGGCCATCGCCGCCGCCATCGCCGCCCACGCAGGCCTGTGAGGAACCCCATAATGTCCAAGAAAATCCACGTTACCGACACGATCCTGCGCGACGCCCACCAGTCCTTGCTGGCCACCCGCATGCGCACCGAAGACATGCTGCCGATCTGCGACAAGCTCGACAAAGTCGGCTACTGGTCGCTGGAAGTCTGGGGCGGCGCCACCTTCGACGCCTGTGTGCGCTTCCTGAAAGAAGACCCGTGGGAGCGCCTGCGCAAGCTGCGCGCAGCCCTGCCCAATACCCGCCTGCAAATGCTGCTGCGCGGCCAGAACCTGCTGGGCTACCGCCATTACAGCGACGACGTGGTCAAGGCCTTCGTCGCCAAGGCAGCGGTCAACGGCATCGACGTGTTCCGCATCTTCGACGCCATGAACGACGTGCGTAACCTGCGCGTGGCCATTGAAGCGGTCAAGGCCGCTGGCAAGCACGCCCAGGGCACCATCGCCTACACCGTCAGCCCCGTGCACACCATCGACGCCTTTGTAGCCCAGGCCAAACAGATGGAAGCCATGGGTTGCGATTCGATCGCGATCAAGGATATGGCCGGCCTGTTGACGCCGTTCGCCACTGGCGAGCTGGTCAGGGCGCTGAAGGCCGAGCAATCCCTGCCGGTATTCATCCACTCCCACGACACCGCCGGCCTGGCTGCCATGTGCCAGCTGAAGGCAGTTGAAAACGGCGCCGACCACATCGACACCGCCATCTCCAGCTTCGCCTGGGGCACCAGCCACCCAGGCACCGAGTCGATGGTGGCTGCGCTCAAGGGCAGCGAATTCGACACCGGCCTGGACCTGGAACTGCTGCAGGAAATCGGCCTGTACTTCTACGCCGTGCGCAAGAAGTACCACCAGTTCGAAAGCGAGTTCACCGCCGTGGACACCCGCGTGCAGGTCAACCAGGTGCCGGGCGGCATGATCTCCAACCTGGCCAACCAGCTGAAAGAGCAGGGTGCGCTTAACCGCATGAACGAAGTGCTGGCCGAGATCCCACGTGTACGTGAAGACCTTGGCTTCCCGCCGCTGGTAACCCCGACCTCGCAGATCGTTGGCACCCAGGCATTCTTCAACGTGTTGGCTGGCGAGCGCTACAAGACCATCACCAACGAGGTGAAACTGTACCTGCAAGGCGGTTACGGCAAGGCCCCGGGCGTGGTGAATGAGCAGCTGCGCCGTCAGGCAATCGGCAGCGAAGAAGTGATCGACGTACGCCCGGCCGACCTGCTCAAGCCGGAAATGGCCAAGCTGCGTGCCGACATCGGCGCCCTGGCTCATTGTGAAGAAGACGTGCTGACGTTCGCCATGTTCCCTGACATTGGCCGAAAGTTCCTCGAAGAGCGCGAAGCCGGCACCTTGACGCCAGAAGCCCTGCTGCCGATTCCGGAGGCCGGCGCCGTAGCCGCCCCGGGCGGTGAAGGCGTGCCGACCGAGTTCGTCATCGACGTGCACGGCGAAACCTACCGCGTCGATATCACCGGCGTGGGCGTTAAGGCCGAAGGCAAGCGTCACTTCTACCTGTCGATCGACGGCATGCCGGAAGAAGTGGTGTTCGAGCCACTCAACGAGTTCGTTGGCGGCGGCGGCAGCAAGCGCAAGCAAGCCACCGACCCAGGCCACGTCAGCACCACCATGCCAGGCAACATCGTCGATGTGCTGGTCAAGGAAGGCGACCTGGTCAAGGCCGGCCAGGCCGTGCTGATCACCGAAGCCATGAAGATGGAAACCGAAGTGCAGGCGGCCATCGCCGGCAAGGTCGTCGCCATTCATGTGGCCAAGGGCGACCGTGTAACGCCGGGTGAAATCCTGATCGAGATCGAGGGCTGATTTAAGCGCTCATCTACAAGCGGTTTACCTCTGGGGAGCGAATGCTCCCCTTTTTTTGTACTGAACCTGATGGCCCATACAAGACTCAGCCTTTGCGGCATGCCTCAAGTGTCTGCACCTGCCCACTCGGCTGCTGGTTTTCCTCTCCCAGCCACCGCTCGAATCCGGCAGCCACCGCTGGCCACTCTTCATCGGTAATCGAATACCAGGCCGTATCGCGGTTATGGTCCTTCACCACCAGGTGCTTGCGGAACACCCCTTCGTAAACGAAGCCAAACCGCTCCGCCGCCCGCTTGGAGCGGGCGTTGGCGTTGTTGCACTTCCACTCCAGCCGGCGGTTGCCCAGTTCGAAGGCCAACTTGCCCAGCAGGTACACCGCCTCGGTTCCTTTAGGTGTGCGCTGCATGGCGGCGCCGAAGGCGATATGGCCGATTTCGATACGCCCGTGGTCGGGTACGATGGACATCAGGCTCAGAATGCCCTGTGCCTGGCCGCTGGGGCGGTCGATGACGGTGTAGAACAGCGGATCGCGGCCTGCGGCGTTGCCCTCCAGCCAACGGTCGAAGGCGGCACGCTCGGTGAACGGCCCATAAGGCAGGTAGTCCCATAGCACCGGGTCGGATGCCGGGCCTTGCAGCACGTCCCAAAGGGCGTCGCCATGGCGCGCCGGGTCGAGCTTTTCCAGGCGGATGAAGCGGCCTTCAATGGGTTCGGCCTGGGGCGTTGCGGCGGGTTTCCAGTTCAATGCGTCTGTCATGTTCGGCCTACAAACCTTTGCGGAATTGGATGAAGCCCGAGCGTTCGGCAACCTGCTGATACAGGCTGATGGCGCTGGCATTGGTTTCGTGGGTCAGCCAGTGCACCTTGATGCAGCCGTCGGCCTTGGCTCTTGCGTAGACGTGCTCGATCAGCTGGCGGCCAATGCCCAGGCCCCGCTGCGCACTGTCCACGTACAGGTCCTGCAGGTAGCAGGAATTCTCGATGCTCCAGTTGGAACGATGGTAGATGAAGTTGACCATGCCTACCGCCTTGCCATCGGCCCAGGCCAGGGTCGAATGGGTGGGCTCCTTCGGATCGAGCAGGCGTTGCCAGGTGCTCAGGCTGACTTCATCGGCCAGTTCGCTTTCGTAGAAGTGCAGGTAGGCCTGCCACAGGGCGAGCCAGGCCGCGTGATCTTGGGCAGTGACAGGGCGTAGGGTAACGCTGGACATGGGCTATTCCTTCAGAGTTGGCGCATGTGCGCCGCGAGTTGGTTGTCCAGCTGATCGGCGCTGGCGCTCAGGCCTTCGCGCACGCCAGCGATGTCTTGATCGGAACGGTTCTGGCTGAGCTTGCGTGCCCCTTGCAGACGGGCGACGGGCAGGCGGATGCCGACGATGGCGCGGAGCATGCCATCGAGGTAGTCGGCAGGGGCGTCCGTGACTTTCCACGGTTCGCTGCGGCCCTGTTCATGGCGGTCGGTCAGGCGGCTGACGATCGCCAGCAGCGGCTCGGTATCATGGATCACCTCGGCTGTGCCGTAGGCGTGCACGGCCAGATAGTTCCAGGTAGGTACGACTTTGGGGTTATCAGCCTTGCTCGGGTAGTAGCCGGGGCTGACATAGGCATCGGCGCCGGGGAATACCAGCAAGGCTTCGGCACCCTGTGCCAGGTCCTGCCATTGGCGGTTGGCCCGGGCCAGGTGGGCATAGACCGTACCGAATTCGCCTTCGGTGGTATCGACCAGCACTGGCAGGTGCGTGGCCAGCAGCCCCTGATCGCCGTGGCTGACCAGGACAGCCAGGCGGGTGTCGAGCATGTGCTGGTGCAGGCGGCCGAGGTCGTGCTCCTGATGCGGCTTGCTGTTGTACATAGGGCTTGGTCCTTGTCGAATGGTTCCATCCTAGGCAGGCTATTGGTTCTGGGTAAGAGCCATTACTGCCTGATTTGATAGGTCCAATGCCATGAGCGAGCGCCCCTTCACACTGCCATTCGACCCTGCCGGGATCGCCCTTGATCGACGCCGTGGGCTGAGTCAGCAGCTGTACCAGGCATTGCGTGCGCGGGTGCTGGATGGGCGCCTGAGCAGTGGAACACGGCTACCAGCCACTCGCGACCTGGCCGTCATGCTGGCGCTGTCACGCAACAGTGTGGTGCGCGCCTATGACCAATTGTATGCGGAGGGCTACATCGAAAGCCGAGTTGGAGATGGTACTTACGTAAGTCGGCTGCCAAAAATATCCACACAAATATCCACAGGGTTATCCCGAGGCTTATCAACAGGGTTATCCACATTTTCCGCAGAAAATACTGAGGATTTATCCAGCGAACGGCGTTTATCTGCGCCTTTACAGCGCCTGAAAAGTAACCACTTACCCTCCCCAAGAAGTGGTGCGCCCCGTGCCTTTCGGGTCGGCATTCCGGCATTCGACTTGTTCCCTTTTGACGTCTGGGCCAAGCTGCAGGCGGGTTTTTGGCGTAAACCATCCCCTGCGCAGCTGGGTTACGGTGACCCGGCAGGCGAGCCGGCTTTGCGCGAGTTGATCGCGGCCTACCTGCGCCGTTCGCGTGGGCTAAGTTGTATGGCTGAACAAATTGTGATCACCAGTGGTGCACAACAAGCCATCAGCCTTTGTGCACAGCTGTTGTTGCAGCCGGGTGACGGTGTGGCTGTGGAAAACCCCGGCTACCGCGCGGCCGGGCATGCCTTTGCGCTGGCTGGCGCCACGTTGCATGGCGTGCCTGTGGACGAAGAGGGCATGGACTGCCGTCTGCTCGGTCAGCAGGCGAACTGCCGGCTGGCGTATGTCACGCCGGCCCATCAATACCCGACCGGGGTCACCATGAGCCTGGCGCGGCGCCTGGCGTTGCTGGCGTGGGCCGAACGCAACGATGGCTGGATCATCGAGGACGACTATGACGGCGAGTACCGCTACAGCGGTGCGCCCTTGGCTCCGTTGGCGGCGCTCGACCGGCACGGTCGGGTGCTGTACGTCGGCACCTTCGGCAAGATTGCGTTCCCCGCGTTGCGCCTGGGTTACCTGGTGCTGCCGCCGCAACTGGTGCAGGGATTCAGTCAGGGCAAGGCGTTGGCCGTGCGGCATTCGGAAGTCAGCAGCCAGTGCGTGATGGCCGAATTCATGGCGCGCGGGCATTTCCAGCGGCATATCCGCCGTATGCGCAAGGCCGCTTTGAGTCGACGTAACGTACTCAAGGCTGGCTGGCCTGTGGATATTCCCGGGTTGGGCGAGATGCCGGAAGTGGCGGCCGGGCTGCATGTGAAGGTGGATGTGGATAACTTTGCGCGGGAGCAGGAACTGGTGGCAAAGGCTGAAGCAGTGGGTTTAGAGGTGACGCCGCTAAGTAATTTCTGGTTGGCGGACAGCGAGGTGCCTGTGGATAAGCGAGCGGGGCTGGTGCTGGGGTTTGCGGCGGTGCCGGAGGGGGAGATTGCCGAAGCCTTGATGAAATTGCGAAAGGTTTGGAAAAAGTGAATTGGGGCCGCTGTGCGGCCCTTCGCGGGCACGCCCGCTCCCACAGAGTCCGGTTGTAATGCGATCAATGTGGGAGCGGGCATGCCCGCGAAGCAGGCGACTCAGGTTCCGGACTTGATCCTGGTCCAGGCCCGGGTTCTGGCCCGCTCTGCGTCCCGTGCCAAGGGCTTGAGGGTATAAAGCTTGGCCATCGCTTCCGCCGTCGGGTACAGGTTGGGATTGTTGCGAATCGCCGGACTGACCTTTTCAGTCGCATCCTTGTTCGGGTTCGGATAACCGACAAAGTCGCTGATCGGCGCAATCACCTCAGGCCGTAGCAAGTAATTGATGAATGTGTGGGCATCTTCCGGGTTGGCCGCATTCTTTGGAATCGCCAGCATGTCGAACCAGATCGGCGCACCCTCCTTGGGCAGGCGCATGTCCACCACCACGCCGTTCTTGGCATCGCGCGCGCGGTTGGCGGCCTGCGAGAAACTGCCGCTGTAACCCACCGCCACACAGATATCGCCATTGGCGATGTCTGCCATGTACTTCGAAGAATGGAAGTAGGTGATGTGTGGGCGGATCTTCAGCATCAACGCTTCGGCCTTCTTGTAGTCGGCCGGTTTGTCGCTGTTCGGCGGTAAACCCAGGTACTGCAGGGCCAGCGGCAGAATCTCCGAAGGCGAGTCGAGCAGCGCCACGCCGCACTGCTTGAGCTTGGCGATGTTCTCCTCCTTGAAGATCAGGTCCCAGCTGTCCACCGGGGCGTTGTCGCCGAGCGCTGCCTTGACCTTGGCCGGGTTGAAGCCGATCAGCACGGTGCCGTACATGTAGGGCACCGCGTACTTGTTACCCGGGTCGTTGGCCTCGATCAGCTTCATCAGCGCCGGGTCCAGGTGTTGCCAGTTCGGCAGTTTGCTGCGGTCCAGCGGCTGAAACACCCCGGCTTCGATCTGCTTGGCGAGGAACACGTTGGACGGCACCACCACGTCATAGCCGGAGTTGCCGGTGAGCAGCTTGGCCTCCAGCGCCTCGTTGGTATCGAAGATGTCGTAGATCAGCTTGACCCCGCTGTCCTGCTTGAAATCGGTCAAGGTCTGCGGGGTGATGTAGTCGAACCAGTTATACACACGCAGTGTGCGCTGCTCGGCTTGAGCATGCAGGGCACCGGTGAACAAGGTGGCAGCGATGAACGGGGCGAGTAGACGCTTGAGTCGGACCATTACCGGGCTCCTGGCTGGGCGCGCTGGAAGCCTTCCAGCACATTGACCGCGTTGATACCGATTTCTTCCACAGCGTAGCCGCCCTCCATCACGAACAGGGTCGGCTTGCCGAGCTGGCCGATACGTTTGCCCATTTCCAGGTAGTCCGGGCTGTCCAGCTTGAACTGCGAGATTGGGTCGTCCTTGAAGGTGTCCACACCCAGCGAGATCACCAGTACGTCGGCGTCATAGCGGGCAATGCGCTGGCAGGCATCCTCCAGGGCTGCGCTCCAGGCCGCCCAGTCGCTGCCGGCCGGAAGCGGGTAGTTGATGTTGCAGCCCTCACCGGCACCTTCGCCGGTTTCGTCGGCATAGCCCAGGAAGAACGGGAATTCGTCCTGCGGGTCGCCATGGATCGAAGCGAAGAATACGTCGTCGCGGCTGTAGAAGATGTCCTGGGTGCCGTTGCCGTGGTGGTAGTCGACGTCGAGGATGGCGACCTTGCGCTTGCCTTGGTCCAGGAAGGCCTGGGCGGCGATGGCGGCGTTGTTCAGGTAGCAATAACCGCCCATGACTTCGCCTGCGGCGTGGTGCCCCGGTGGGCGGCACAGGGCAAAGGCCGAATGGGCGCCCTGCTGGATTGCCGCCTGGGCCGTGAGGGCGACCTGGGCGGCGCTGTAGGCGGCCTGCCAGGTACCGGCGGTGATCGGCGCGCCGGCATCGAAGCTGTAATAGCCCAACTCGCCATGCAGGCCGGTGGGTTTTACCTGGCGCAAGGTGCGAGCAGGCCAGGTGAACGGCAGCAGGTCGCCTTCCTGGCCCAGTGCGGCCCAGCGCGCCCAGGCGCCTTCGAAGAAGTCGAGATAGTCGGCGCTGTGGATGCGCAGCAACGGCGCGCGACCGAAGTCGGTAGGGCCTTGGATGTCGCCAAGGTTGCGTTTTTTTACCTGGTCGAGCACATGGTCAGCGCGCGAAGGCATTTCGAAGCAGGGCATCAGCTTGCCGTCGATCAGCTCGCAGCGGCCGTGGTGGAGGCGGTGATCATCGGAATAGATCGTCAGCATTGTTGTTCTCCGTTGGATACTGGCGTGGGTCCATTGTCATGGACAGGTCAGTAGTGGAGAACGACGCAAACGGCCAAAAGGGGATCGATGTGGCCAAGCTCTTTGGCCGGCGCTGGTCAACCGCGGAAGTGGCTGGGCGCTACACCACTCCAACGCTGGAACGCATGCCGAAAACTGGCGGTCTCGCTGAACCCCAAGGTCTCGGCAATGCGATAGATCGGCATCTGTTCATCAGCCAGCAACTGCTTGGCCCGCTCGAACCTCAACTCGTCCAGCAGCTGTTGATAACTGCTGCCCAGCGCCTGCAAATGCCGGCGCAGGGTGCGCGACGAGCAATTCATCTGTCGCGCCAACCCTTCCAGCCCAGGCGCGGCGTCCAGTTGCTGTGCCAGCAGCTGGCGAATCCGCCCCAGCCAGGCCTGCCGGCCCGTGAACTCAAGGTTCAGGCGCCGGCAGCGTTCGCTCATGGCCTTGTGGGTAATCGAATCGGCCAGCGGCAGTGGCCTGTCCAGCCAGCGCCGTTCAAACGCCAAGGCATTGTCCTGAGCGTCGAAACCCACCGGGCACTGGAATGCACCGGCATAGAGCGCGTGGTAACCGGGCCGCGAGTGTTCGAAACGGGCGCCTAGCAGAGGCAGTGGGCGCCCAAGCAAGTCGTCGCAGATGACTTTCAGCGACACCAGGCAGAACTCCGCGTTGAATGCGCTCAGCGCCGGGCTGTCGTGGCAGTCGCTGGCACTTAGCCAGACCCGCTGGCCGTCCTCGATCAAACGTAGCTTGAACACTGTTCCCAGCAGTGCCGGATATGCCAGCGCCAGGCGCAAGGCGTCACCCAAAGTGGCACTGGAGAGCAATGCGTAACCGAGCATGCCGTAGCACGACACGTGCATGCGCCGGCCCAGTTCAAGGCCGATGTCCTCGCGCCGGGCCACAGCGTTGGCGCACACCTGCAGTTCCTGCTGGGTGGTGATGCGCGCATCGGCGTGCCCCAGGTCTGACGGGCCAATGCCGCTGCCGGCCAGCAGCGCTGATGCCTCGCAACCGTCTGCCTGGAAGACGTTGAGGATCAGCGAAACCGCGTTGAGGGTGGTGAGGTGGCTGTGCAGCATGCTGGGTAATCCCGTTGGGCTGGGACGCATTATCGAGCAAGTAGTGTGCCGATATCGGCAAGCGGTCTTCGCGCCGCTTGTTTTGCGGGCAAAAAAAAGGCCCGAAGCATAGGCTCGGGCCTTGAAAGGTTGAGAGGTGTCTAGTCCCTTAACCTGGTGAGACTGTTTGCAGCAGCCGGGTTACGCCTTCAGCGGAACCAGACGGGGAGCGATCATGTTTTCCGGACGCAGGATGTCGTTGAGCATCTCTTCATCCAGCAGCTTCTCTTCGCGCACCAGTTCCAGTACGCCACGGCCTGTTTCCAGGGCAACGCGGGCGATACGGGTGGCGTTTTCGTAGCCGATGTACGGGTTCAGGGCGGTGACCAGGCCGATCGAGTGCTCGACCAGTTCACGGCAGCGCTGTTCGTTGGCGGTGATGCCGACGATGCAGTGTTCGCGCAGCATGTCCATGGCGCGTTGCAGCAGGCGGATCGAGTCGAAGATCTTGTAGGCGATCAGCGGTTCCATCACGTTCAGCTGCAACTGGCCACCTTCGGCGGCGACGGTCAGGGCCAGGTCGTTGCCCATGATGGCGAAGGCCACCTGGTTGACGGCTTCCGGGATAACCGGGTTGACCTTGCCTGGCATGATCGAGCTGCCTGGCTGACGTGCTGGCAGGTTGATCTCGTTGATGCCGGTGCGCGGGCCGCTGGACAGCAGGCGCAGGTCGTTGCAGATCTTCGACAGCTTGACGGCGGTACGCTTGAGCATGCCGGAGAACAGCACGAAGGCGCCCATGTCGGAAGTGGCTTCGATCAGGTCGGCAGCCGGCACCAGCGGCTGGCCGCTGATGATTGCCAGGCGCTGTACGGCCAGGGCCTGGTAGCCAGGGTCGGCGTTGATGCCGGTACCGATGGCAGTACCACCCAGGTTGATTTCGGTCAGCAGTTCCGGAGCCAGCGAGCGCAGGCGCTGCAGGTCTTCGGTCATGGTGGTGGCGAAGGCGCGGAACTCCTGGCCCAGGGTCATCGGCACGGCGTCCTGCAGCTGGGTACGGCCCATCTTCAGTACGTGGTCGAATTCCTTACCCTTGGCAGCGAAGGCCTGGATCAGGCTGTCGAGGCTGGCCAGCAGCGCGTCGTGACCCAGCAGCAGGCCCAGACGGATAGCGGTCGGGTATGCGTCGTTGGTCGACTGCGCCATGTTCACATCGTTGTTCGGGTGCAGGTACTGGTACTCACCCTTCTGGTGGCCCATGGCCTCCAGCGCGATGTTGGCGATGACTTCGTTGGCGTTCATGTTGGTGGAAGTACCAGCACCGCCTTGAATCATGTCCACCACGAACTGCTCGTGGTAGTCGCCCTTGATCAGTCGTGCGCAGGCTGCGCTGATCGCGGCGTGCTTGGCATCGCTCAGGTGCCCCAGCTCACGGTTGGCGTCAGCAGCTGCCTGCTTGACCATCGCCAGGCCGACTACCAGTTTCGGATAGTGCGACAGCGGAACGCCGGAGAGGTGGAAGTTGTTGGCAGCGCGCAGGGTCTGGATGCCGTAGTAGGCATCAGCAGGAACTTCAAGGGTACCCAACAGATCTTTTTCGACGCGGAACGATGCAGCGGAGGACATGATGTATATCATCTCGATTTTGACCCGGCACATGCCGGAATGGCGCCAATCCTAGGCCTGAAGGTGATTTTGCGGCCAATGCTGTTGCACGCTAACCTATGCACAAACGGCATAGTGTTTCATGTGACGCCAATTGACATTCGAGCGTGTTCCATTTTGGTGCATGCCGGGAGATGTGCTTCGTGAACCTTGAAAGCAAATGGCTGGAAGATTTCAGCGCGCTGGCTGCCACCCGCAGTTTTTCCCAGGCTGCAGAGCGGCGTTTCGTCACCCAACCGGCCTTCAGCCGGCGCATTCGCAGCCTGGAGGCGGCGTTGGGCCTGCAGTTGGTGAATCGTTCCCGCACACCGATCGAACTGACTGAGGCCGGGCAGCTTTTTCTTGTCACGGCGCGTACGGTTGTCGACCAGTTGAGCGAGATTCTCCGCCATTTGCATCACCTTGAAGGTGGGCAGGGCGAGGTCGTTCAGGTGGCGGCGGCGCACTCCCTTGCATCGGGCTTTTTCCCCCGCTGGGTGGCCCAGTTGCGCAACGACGGTTTGAACATCGCCACCCGCCTGGTTGCGACTAACGTCGGGGATGCCGTGCATGCATTACGCGAAGGTGGCTGCGACCTGATGCTGGCGTTCTATGACCCGGACGCGGCCTTGCAGATGGATGCCGAGATCTTCCCGTCGCTGCACATGGGCACCACCGAAATGTTGCCGGTGTGCGCCGTGGACGCCGAAGGCAAACCGTTGTTCGATCTGGAAGGCGAGGGCAGCGTGCCGCTGCTGGCCTATACCGCAGGCGCGTTCCTGGGGCGTTCGGTCAATTTGCTGCTGCGCCAGCGTAACCTGCGCTATACCACCGTCTACGAAACCGCCATGGCCGACAGTCTCAAGAGCATGGCGCTGGAAGGCATGGGCATCGCCTGGGTGCCGCGCCTGTCGATGCGCGGCGAGCTGGAGCGGGGCGAACTGGCCATCTGCGGCGGCAGTCAGTGGCATGTGCCGCTGGAGATCCGCCTGTACCGCTGCGCCCTGGTACGCAAGGCCAACGTACGGCTGTTGTGGCGCAAGCTGGAAGGTGCGGCGGCGGTTGACCCAAAAGTCAGCCAAAGCCCCGAAAAATAAGGGGCGACAGTTGGTCGCCGGGGTGCCTTAAACGCAACACCTTACGGTATACTGCGCGGCCTTTCGACCGGATGCGTCCGGTCCTGATCAGCAAACAAGCCACGCCGGTCGTCCCGCGTGGCTTGTTGTTTTTTGACGCGCCCAAGGGCGCACAAGCGAAGAGGCTCGACGATGAGTGCACTGGTTGGCGTGATCATGGGCTCCAAGTCCGATTGGTCCACCCTTAGCCACACCGCCGATATGCTGGAAAAACTCGGCATTCCCTACGAAGTGAAGGTGGTTTCCGCCCACCGCACCCCGGATCTGCTGTTCCAGTATGCCGAGGAGGCCGAAGGCCGTGGCATCGAGGTGATCATCGCCGGTGCCGGTGGCGCAGCTCACCTGCCAGGCATGTGCGCCGCCAAGACCCACCTGCCAGTGCTGGGCGTACCCGTCCAGTCGTCGATGTTGTCGGGCGTCGATTCGCTGCTGTCGATCGTGCAGATGCCAGCCGGCGTGCCGGTTGCCACCCTGGCCATCGGCCGTGCCGGTGCCGTCAACGCTGCGCTGCTGTCGGCCAGCATCCTGGGCGCCAAGTACCCACAGTTCCACGCGGCGTTGAAGCAGTTCCGCACGGAGCAGACCGACACCGTGCTGGACAACCCAGACCCGCGCCAGGCTTGAGGCTCAACCCATGAAGATCGGTGTAATCGGTGGCGGCCAGCTGGGCCGCATGCTGGCTCTGGCGGGCACCCCGCTGGGCATGAACTTCGCCTTCCTCGACCCGGCGCCGGACGCTTGCGCCGCGCCCCTGGGCGAGCACCTGCGTGCCGACTATGGCGACCAGGATCACCTGCGCCAGCTGGCCGACGAAGTCGACCTGGTCACCTTCGAGTTCGAAAGTGTCCCGGCCGAGACCGTGGCCTTCCTCTCACAGTTCGTGCCGGTCTACCCCAGCGCCGAAGCGCTGCGCATCGCCCGCGACCGCCTGTTCGAAAAAAGCATGTTCCGCGACCTGGGTATCCCGACCCCGGCCTTCGCCGACATTCTCTCGCAGGCAGACCTGGACGCCGCAGTGGCCAGCATCGGCCTGCCGGCCGTGCTGAAAACCCGCACCCTGGGTTACGACGGCAAGGGCCAGAAGGTACTGCGTACGCCTGAAGACGTGGTAGGCACCTTCGCCGAGCTGGGCAGCGTGCCGTGCCTGCTGGAAGGCTTCGTGCCGTTCACCGGCGAAGTGTCGCTGGTGGCCGTGCGTGCCCGCGATGGCGAAACCCGCTTCTACCCGCTGGTGCACAACACCCACGAAAGCGGCATCCTGCGCCTTTCGGTGGCCAGCCAGGCGCACCCGCTGCAGGCCCTGGCCGAAGACTACGTGGGCCGCGTGCTGCAAAAACTGGACTATGTAGGTGTGATGGCCTTCGAGTTCTTCGAAGTCGACGGTGGCCTCAAGGCCAACGAAATCGCCCCGCGCGTGCACAACTCCGGGCACTGGACCATCGAAGGCGCCGAATGCAGCCAGTTCGAGAACCACCTGCGCGCCGTTGCCGGCCTGCCGCTGGGCTCGACTGCCAAGGTGGGCGAAAGTGCGATGCTCAACTTCATCGGTGAAGTGCCAGCTGTAGATAAAGTGGTCGCCATTGGTGACTGCCACCTGCACCACTATGGCAAGGCCTTCAAGGTCGGCCGCAAAGTTGGCCACGCCACCCTGCGCTGCCACGACATGGCTACCCTTGAGCGCAAGATTGCCGAAGTAGAAGCCCTGATCAGCAACTGATCGAACTTCTACCACCGGCTTGCCCTCTGAAGATGGCAACAAGCCAAAACGCTGCCTAGGCTTTGGCTTGTTCCATCTTCGAACTGCAGAGGGATTGCCATGGGCATCATTGGAACCATCTTCATCGGCCTCATCGTCGGCCTGCTGGCCCGCTTCATCAAGCCGGGCGACGACAGCATGGGCTGGATCATGACCATCCTGCTGGGTATTGCCGGCTCCCTGTTGGCCACCTATGGCGGCCAGGCGTTGGGCATCTATCAGGCCGGACAGGCAGCGGGCTTCTTTGGCGCGCTGGTCGGTGCCGTGGTCCTTCTGGTGATCTACGGATTCATCAAGAAACGCTGAATACTGGTTAGAATGCCCGGCAATTCATCCGAGTTGCCGAGCATTTCCATGCGTGCCTTTTTCCTTGTCCCCCTGCTGTTGGCCAGCGCCCTGGCCCATGCCGAACTGCCTGAAACCGACTGGCTGGAGTTGATGCCCAAGTCGGACCAGAAGGCGCTCGAGCAAATGCCCGAAATCGACCACAACTCACCGGAAGCCATGGGCACTTTTACCGACAAGGGTGGCCTGAAACAGAGCAAGGGCCTGCCGGCGGTGATGTACTCGACCAAGACCGTGGCAGCCATGAACGGCAAGGACATTCGCCTGGGCGGCTACCCCGTGCCGTTGGAAAGCGACGCCAAGGGCAACAGCACGCTGTTCTTCCTGGTGCCGTACCCTGGGGCGTGCATCCATGTGCCGCCACCGCCGCCGAACCAGCTGGTGCTGGTGCGCTACCCGAAAGGACTGAAGATCGATGACATCTACACACCGCTGTGGGTCAGCGGCACGCTTAAGGTGGAAAAGGTCAGCAATGACCTGGCCGACGCGGCCTATGCGCTGGATGCGGGGAAGGTGAGGGTGGTGGAGGATGCAGACCTCTGATTGCCTGCACCGGCCTCCTCGCGGGCAAGCCCGTAAAGAGGCCGGCAAAACCACTGTAAAACTCAGATCATTTCACAGCCGATCACGACGCCTAGCGAGTGACTCGCCCCTGGCCTCAGCTCCACCAGGTCATCCCACACATTCGCCGTCTCGATGCACAGCATCCGCTGCCAGCCGTCATCAGCCATGTCTGCCAGCTCCTTGGCCCGCTCGGTCCATGGGTTCCAGATCACCGCCGAGCGCGACCCGCTGCTGGTCAAGGTAATCCGCCGGCTCCAATGCGGGTCGACAATGCTCAGCGTCTGCGGGGTATCGAGGTAGATCCGGTCCGTCTCCCCGGCAAACGCCAGCGGCCCTTGCTGCTGGCGCTGTTCCCAGTCAGCCAGGGTCTCGATATAGCCCAGCCCCTCGACCCCTTCGACCCGCGCCTGACGCACATCGCTAACTGCAAAGTAACTATGCAGCGCCTGGCTGATGGTAACCGGGGTATTACCCATGTTGCGGCTGGTCAGGCTCAGCTTCAGCTCGTCACCCAGCTCCACCACCAGCTTCAGCTCGACGTCATGGGGCCACCCGGGCAGGTCGCCCTGCGCCTCAGGCAGCTCGAACTCGATACGCAGGCCGTCGCCCGCTTCCTCTATACCCAGCAACTGCCAGTCACGTGAGCGCGCCAGCCCGTGAGCTGGTGCCTGCTCGCCGTGGTACATGGCCTGCACGGCCTGGGGGTTGCGCTGCAAGTTGCCAAACCACGGCCAGCACACCGGCACCCCGGCGCGAACCGACTTGCCCTGGCGGAAGATGGCCTGGTCGCTCAGCCACAGCAGCGGCGGCTCGCCGACCCGCTGGTAGCTGAGGATCTGTGCGCCTTGCTGGGCGATCAGGAGTTCGGCGCGGTCGCTGCTGATACGCCAGCAGTTCAGTTCGCCATGTTGCTCGGTTACGACCTGGTAGGTAGCCATTGCATTCATCTCATTGGTTGCCAGTGGGCCTTGGACCCGGGCACATTCAATGAGTTTACCGCCGGCGAGGCTTAGCGACGAGGCACAGACCGGGTACGACCACTGCCGTCGATGGCGACGAAGACGAATACCGCTTCTGTAACCTTGCGCCATTCGCTGGACAGCGGGTCGTCGCTCCACACTTCGACCATCATCCGGATCGAGCTGCGGCCGATCTCCAGGGTCTGGGTATAGAACGACAGCTGCGCGCCGACCGCGACCGGTACCAGGAAGGCCATGCGGTCGATGGCCACGGTAGCCACGCGGCCACCGGCGACGCGGCTGGCCATGGCGGTGCCGGCCAGGTCCATCTGGGCAACCAGCCAGCCGCCGAAGATGTCGCCGAAGCCGTTGGTCTCGCGCGGCAATGCTGTGATCTGCAAGGCCAGGTCGCCTTGTGGGATTGGATCTTCTTGTTCGAGCTCAATCATGCGATGGGGCCTCTGACCCGTGACGCTTTTCGTTGGTGTGGCGCAAAGGCCGGGTAAACGATTCAGCTTGAAACATACTACGCCGATTTCGTTTCACTGGGCGGCCGTAGGGAAACTCTGCGAAACCGTCTGACAATACTGACCGGCGTTTTCGCACAACATCCCACGTTAGGGGCAACCTTTTCCTACGAACTGCCAGTATATAGAGCATAACGGCCAGCGACGACCGCGCATTCATGAATATGTGTAGGGATTTTGTATCGCTTTCAGCGCAGCTCGGCTATTTGCTATCTTCGCGTGTCCCCTAATCCAGAAGCCGCGTGCCAAGCGGCCTGCATGCCCTACAAAGAGAACAACGAGCGATGACTTCCGTGCCCAGCAGTATCGAGCAGCCCTCGCGGCCGCTGACCCGCAGTGACTACAAGACCCTTTCACTGTCCGCCCTGGGCGGTGCGCTGGAGTTCTACGACTTCATCATCTTCGTGTTCTTCGCCACAGTGGTCGGCAAGCTGTTCTTCCCGGCCGACATGCCCGAGTGGCTGCGCCTGATGCAAACCTTCGGCATCTTCGCCGCCGGCTATCTGGCGCGGCCGCTGGGCGGCATCATCATGGCCCACTTCGGTGATTTGTTGGGGCGCAAGAAGATGTTCACCCTGAGCATCTTCATGATGGCCCTGCCGACCCTGATCATGGGCCTGCTGCCAACCTATGCCCAAATTGGCATGTGGGCGCCGATCCTGCTGCTGCTGATGCGCGTGATCCAGGGCGCGGCCATCGGTGGCGAGGTGCCGGGCGCCTGGGTGTTCGTGTCCGAACACGTGCCTGCGCGCAACACCGGCTACGCCTGCGGCACCCTGACTGCAGGCCTGACGGCGGGCATTCTGCTGGGTTCGCTGGTGGCGACCCTGATTAACAGCGTGTACAGCGCCGAAGAAGTGGCCGATTACGCCTGGCGGATTCCGTTCCTGCTCGGCGGTGTGTTCGGCCTGTTCTCGGTGTACCTGCGCCGCTGGCTGCACGAAACGCCAGTGTTCGCCGAAATGCAGCAGCGCAAGGCGCTGGCCGAGGAATTGCCGCTGCGGGCCGTGCTGCGTGACCACCGTGGCCCGATCATCCTGTCGATGCTGCTGACCTGGATGCTGTCGGCCGGCATCGTGGTGGTCATCCTGATGACCCCGGCGCTGTTGCAGAGCTTCTACCACATCAGCCCGACCGACTCGCTCAAGGCCAACAGCCTGGCGATCGTGCTGCTCAGCCTTGGCTGCATCGGCGCCGGCAGCTTGGCCGACCGCTTTGGTGCGGGCCGCGTGTTCGTGATTGGCAGCCTGTTGCTGCTGGCCAGTTCCTGGGCCTTCTACCACAGCCTGCCGACCCGGCCTGAGCTGTTGTTCCCGCTGTACGCGGTGACTGGCCTGTGCGTGGGCGTGATTGGCGCTGTGCCCTATGTGATGGTCAAGGCGTTCCCGGCGGCGGTGCGCTTCAGCGGGCTGTCGTTCTCGTACAACGTGGCCTACGCGATTTTCGGCGGGCTGACACCGATGGTGGTGACGGCGCTGCTGAAGGTGAGCCCGATGGCGCCGGCCTACTACGTGGCGGGGCTGTGTGCCGTTGGTCTGGCCGTGGGCCTGTACTTGCTCGCCAATAAGCGCTGATCTGCTTCGAGGCTACCCGCGAAAAGGCCAGACCTGCTTACAGTGATGGCCTTTCATCCAATTGTCACAATGAAGTCATATCGTGTTCATGCGGCCTGCCGATACTTGGGCCCGTTCCATCCAACACCCCCATATTCCTGCTAGGAGCAAGGCATGAAACTGAAGCGTTTGATGGCGGCCCTCACCTTTGCCGCCGCTGGCGTTGCAACCGCCAACGCGGTAGCCGCTGTCGATCCTGCGATCCCGACCTACACCAAGACCACCGGTGTTTCGGGCAACCTCTCCAGCGTTGGCTCCGACACCCTGGCGAACCTGATGACGCTGTGGGCCGAGGCCTACAAGAAGGAATATCCGAACGTAAACATCCAGATCCAGGCGGCCGGCTCCTCCACCGCGCCACCCGCGCTGACCGAAGGCACCGCCAACCTCGGCCCGATGAGCCGCAAGATGAAGGACGTCGAGCTGCAGGCCTTCGAGCAGAAGTACGGTTACAAGCCGACCGCCATCCCGGTTGCTGTCGACGCCCTGGCCGTGTTCGTGCACAAGGACAACCCGATCAAGGGCCTGACCATGGCTCAGGTCGACGCCATCTTCTCTTCCACTCGCCTGTGCGGTGGCAAAGCCGAAATCAAGACCTGGGGCGACGTGGGTGTGACTGGCGACCTGGCCAACAAGCCAATCCAGCTGTTCGGCCGCAACTCGGTATCGGGCACCTACGGCTACTTCAAGGAAGAAGCCCTGTGCAAAGGCGACTTCAAGCCTAACGTCAACGAACAGCCTGGCTCGGCTTCGGTGGTGCAGTCGATTAGCTCTTCGCTGAACGGCATTGGCTACTCGGGTATCGGTTACAAGACTGCCAGCGTCAAAACCGTAGCCCTGGCCAAGAAAGAAGGCGGCGAGTTCGTTGAAGACAACGAAACCAACGCCCTGAACGGCACCTACCCGCTGTCGCGCTTCCTGTACGTGTACGTCAACAAGGCCCCGAACAAGCCTCTGGCCCCGCTGGAAGCCGAGTTCGTCAAGCTGGTGCTGTCGCAAGCTGGCCAGCAGGTCGTGGTGAAGGATGGCTACATCCCGCTGCCGGCCAAAGTCGTCGACAAGACCCTGGCTGACCTGGGCCTGTCGCACGCCGGTAGCGTTGCAAAGAAGTAAGTAACTGAAGAAGAGGCCGGTGCCGATGCCCGGCCTCTTCCACGAAATTCCAGTCCGAAGCCAGGTTCCCTGTGCGGCGGGCTTTCGCGCGTCACCACTTTGTAATGTTTTTGTCACACGGGACCGCTAGGGTGTGCGCATGAATGATCTGGCCAATTCCAACATGACCCAAAACTCCCAGCCCGTGCGCATTGATTTCAATACGCCCGAGTTGCAACGCAAGCGCCGCATGCGTGCGCTCAAGGACCGCCTGACCCGCTGGTATGTACTGGTGGGCGGGCTTGCCGTTCTGGCGGCCATCACCCTGATCTTCTTCTACCTGGCCTATGTGGTGCTGCCACTGTTCCAGGGCGCCGAGCTGACCAGCAAGAAAGCCCTGGCGCCAACCTGGCTGCAGCAGGATGCCGGCAAGCCGCTGATGATCGCGCTAGAAGAGCAGAACCTGGTGGGGATGCGAGTTTCGGACAAGGGCCAGGCATTGTTCTTCGATACCAAGACCGGTAACGAGCTCAAACGTGTCGACCTGCCTGTGCCGGCAGGCACCCAGGTTACGTCGATCAGCGCCGACCAGCCGGGTAGCCCGCTGGTGGTGCTGGGCTTGTCCAATGGCCAGGCGCTGGTGTTCCACCACACCTACAAGATCACCTACCCGGACAACAAGAAAACCATTAGCCCAGGCATCGACTACCCGTACGGCGAGCAGCCGTTCGTGCTCGACGAACAGGGCCGTGCGCTGGAGCACGTCAGCGTCAACGTCAATGGCGACACCTT
Source organism: Pseudomonas sp. OG7 (assembly GCF_014192825.1). Classification (NCBI taxonomy): domain Bacteria; kingdom Pseudomonadati; phylum Pseudomonadota; class Gammaproteobacteria; order Pseudomonadales; family Pseudomonadaceae; genus Pseudomonas; species Pseudomonas sp. OG7. The sequence goes on from NZ_JACHYK010000001.1 coordinate 181,911, forward strand.
GCTGCTGGCCGGCTCCACCGGCGCGCATCTGCAGGTGCTGGAGCTGACCCGCACGGAAAACATGATGACCGAAGAGGTCACCACCGAGCAGAACCGCATCGAACTGCCGCAAATGACCGAAGTGGTGAAGAACATCTTCATCGATCCGCGCCAGCAGTGGTTGTACGTGATCAACGGCCGCGCCACTGCCGACGTGTTCAGCCTGCGCGACAAGAGCCTCAACGGCCGTTACAAGCTGTCTGAAAGCGGCGATACCGAAATCACCGCCACGGCCCAGCTGGTTGGCGGCATCTCGCTGATCATCGGTGACTCCAAAGGCGGCCTGGCCCAGTGGTTCATGGCCCGCGACCCGGATGGCGAGTCACGCTTCAAGCAGATTCGTACCTTCCAGATGGGCAAGGCGCCTATCGTGCAGATCGACGCGGAAGAGCGCCGCAAAGGCTTCATCGCGCTGGACGCAGACGGCAAGCTGGGCGTGTTCCACAGCACCGCGCACCGCACCCTGCTGGTCGAGCCGGCTGCCGAAGGCCCAGGTATCCTGGCCCTGTCGCCACGCGCCAATCGCATCATCATCGAAGAAGGCGGCAAACTGCTGCCCTTGAGCCTGCGCAACCCGCACCCGGAAATTTCCTTCAGCGCGCTGTGGGGCAAGGTGTGGTACGAGAACTACGACGAGCCGAAATACGTCTGGCAGTCGACCGCCTCGAACACAGACTTCGAGCCCAAGCTGAGCCTGTCGCCGCTCACCTTCGGTACCTTGAAGGCCGCGTTCTACGCGATGATCCTGGCCGCCCCGCTGGCCATCGCCGCCGCCATCTACACCGCCTACTTCATGGCCCCGGGCATGCGCCGCAAGGTCAAGCCGGTGATCGAACTGATGGAAGCGATGCCCACGGTAATCCTTGGCTTCTTCGCCGGCCTGTTCCTGGCCCCGTACCTGGAAGGCCACCTGCCGGGCGTGTTCAGCCTGTTCCTGCTGATGCCGGTTGGCATCCTGCTGGCCGGCTTCGCCTGGACCCGCCTGCCGGAGTCGATTCGCCTGCGTGTGCCGGATGGCTGGGAGGCGGCGATCCTGATTCCGGTCATTCTGTTCACCGGCTGGTTCGCCCTGACCATGAGCCCGCACCTGGAAAGCTGGTTCTTCGGCGGCGACATGCGGCTGTGGATCACCAACGATCTGGGCATCACCTATGACCAGCGCAACGCCCTGGTCGTGGGTATCGCCATGGGCTTTGCAGTCATCCCGAACATCTATTCCATTGCCGAAGACGCCGTGTTCAGCGTGCCGCGCAGCTTGACCCTGGGCTCGCTGGCCCTGGGCGCGACGCCCTGGCAGACCCTGACCCGCGTGGTCATCCTCACCGCCAGCCCGGGTATCTTCTCGGCGCTGATGATCGGCATGGGCCGTGCGGTGGGCGAGACCATGATCGTGCTGATGGCCACCGGCAACACCCCGGTGATGGAGATGAACCTGTTCGAGGGCATGCGCACCCTGGCCGCCAACGTGGCCGTGGAAATGCCGGAATCGGAAGTCGGCGGCAGCCACTATCGCGTGCTGTTCCTGGCCGCTCTGGTGCTGCTGATGTTCACGTTCGTGATGAACACCTTGGCCGAGCTGATTCGCCAGCGTCTGCGCAAGAAATACTCGTCGCTTTGATAGAAAGGTAGCGATCCGTGAAAAAGGATTCCCTCAAAGGCTGGTTCAAGAGCGGCGCCCCCGGCGTCTGGATGAGCGGCGGCGCGGTGGCCATGGCGGTGATCATGACCGTCGGCCTGCTGGCGGTGATTGCCGTGCGCGGCCTGGGCCACTTCTGGCCGGCCGATCTTGTACAGGCCACCTACAAGGTGCCGGGCCAGGCTGACCACGTCGTCATCGGCGAAGTGGTACAAAAGGAAGAAGTGCCACGCGCCCGCCTGAAGGGTGCCGGCCTGCCGGTACCAGACCAGGGCCCGGAGTTCATGACCCGTGAACTGATCAAGATTGGTAACCGCGACCTCAATGGCAGCGACTTTACCTGGGTGGTCGGCGACTGGCTGGTTGACGAAAAACGCCCGGCCGACCTGATCGCCCTGGAACGCCGCGAGTGGGGCAACTTCTATGGCTACCTGGTCAGCGTCAAGGAAGAAGGCCGCGTGGTGGCCGAAGGCCCTGCCGCCTGGCACGAACTGCAGGCCCGCCTCAAGCGCGCCAACCAGCTCAACGGCGAGTTGCAGCAGCTTGAGAAGAAGGACATCGGCGCCATCAACCATGGCCTCGAGCGCCTGCGCCTGCAGGCCCGCAAGCTGGAGCTGGACGGCAAGCTGGACGCCGCTGCCCAGGCCGACATGGACGCCGACCGCGCTGAGCTGAACAGCCGCTACAAGGCCATCGAAGACCGCCTGACCGGCCTGCACCAGGCCTTCGCCCGCGACAGCCTGGTGGCCCGCGATGGCAACGGCCGTGAAGTGGAAATCAACCTGAGCAAAGTGGTGCATGCCATCCAGCCGAACGGCATGTCCGGCTTCACCAAGCTGGGTACCTACTTCGCCAAGGTCTGGGAGTTCCTCAGCGACGACCCGCGTGAAGCCAACACCGAGGGCGGTATCTTCCCGGCCATTTTCGGCACCGTGATGATGACCCTGATCATGGCCGTGATCGTCACCCCGTTCGGCGTGCTGGCTGCGGTCTACCTGCGTGAGTACGCCAGGCAGGGGCCGGTGACACGGCTGATTCGCATTGCCGTGAACAACCTGGCCGGCGTGCCGGCGATCGTCTACGGCGTGTTTGGCCTGGGCTTCTTCGTCTACGTGCTGGGTGGCTCGATCGACCGCCTGTTCTTCCCTGAAGCGCTGCCGGCACCGACCCTGGGTACCCCGGGCCTGCTGTGGGCATCGCTGACCCTGGCACTGCTGGCCGTGCCGGTGGTGATCGTGGCCACCGAAGAAGGCCTGGCGCGTATTCCGCGTACCGTGCGCGAAGGCTCGTTGGCCCTGGGCGCGACCAAGGCCGAAACGCTGTGGAAGATCGTCCTGCCCATGGCCAGCCCGGCCATGATGACCGGCATGATCCTCGCCGTGGCCCGCGCCGCGGGTGAAGTCGCGCCGCTGATGCTGGTGGGTGTGGTGAAGCTGGCGCCGTCGCTGCCGGTGGACGGTAACTACCCGTACCTGCACCTGGACCAGAAGATCATGCACCTGGGCTTCCACATCTATGACGTCGGCTTCCAGAGCCCGAACGTCGAGGCCGCGCGGCCGCTGGTGTATGCCACTGCGCTGTTGCTGGTGCTGGTGATCGCGACCCTCAACCTCTCGGCCGTGTGGATCCGTAACCACCTGCGCGAGAAGTACAAGGCGCTCGACAGCTGACCCTGATTGCAAGCGTGCCGCCCACCAGCCGGGCGGCCCTTTGAAACGAATTGATAGCGTATGGAGTAGACCATGCAGCAAGATTCCCATACCCACGGCCACGGCATCGACATGTCTGCCCTGGGCCGCAACAAGCAGAGCCTGCGCCTGGCCGAAGAAACCGTGGCCATCGAAGTACCTGGCCTGAGCCTGTTCTACGGCGACAAGCAGGCGTTGTTCGACGTCAGCATGAACATCCCCAAGCAACGCGTGACTGCCTTCATCGGCCCGTCCGGCTGCGGCAAGTCTACCCTGCTGCGCACCTTCAACCGCATGAACGACCTGGTTGACGGCTGCCGCGTGGAAGGCGCCATCAACCTGTACGGCAACAACATCTACCGCAAGGGCGAGGACGTGGCCGAGCTGCGCCGCCGTGTGGGCATGGTGTTCCAGAAGCCCAACCCGTTCCCCAAGACCATCTACGAGAACGTGGTCTACGGCCTGCGTATCCAGGGCATCAACAAGAAGCGTGTGCTCGACGAAGCCGTCGAGTGGGCGCTGAAGGGCGCAGCCCTGTGGGACGAGGTCAAGGACCGCCTGCATGAGTCGGCGCTGGGCCTGTCCGGTGGCCAGCAACAGCGTCTGGTCATCGCCCGCACCATCGCCGTGGAGCCGGAAGTGCTGCTGCTCGACGAACCGTGCTCGGCGCTGGACCCGATTTCGACCCTGAAGGTCGAAGAGCTGATCTACGAATTGAAATCCAAGTACACCATCGTCATCGTGACCCACAACATGCAGCAGGCGGCCCGTGTTTCGGATTACACCGCGTTCATGTACATGGGCAAACTGGTCGAATTCGGGGATACCGACACCCTGTTCACCAACCCGGCGAAGAAGCAGACCGAAGACTACATCACCGGTCGCTACGGTTAAGCGGCGCTCGTGATGAGCACCTGGCCTCCTACAGGGCTGCGTTACCAAAGGACAAAACGATGATCAACAAAGAAAGCCTTACGCACCACATTTCCCAGCAGTTCAACGCCGAGCTCGAAGAGGTGCGCAGCCACCTGCTGGCCATGGGCGGGCTGGTTGAAAAGCAGGTCAACGACGCGGTCACCGCGCTGATCGAAGCCGATTCTGGCCTGGCCCAGCAAGTGCGCGAGGTTGACGAGCAGATCAACCAGATGGAGCGCAACATCGATGAGGAGTGCCTGCGTATCCTTGCCCGCCGCCAGCCGGCCGCCTCGGACCTGCGCCTGATCATCAGCATCTCCAAGTCGGTGATCGACCTGGAGCGTATTGGTGACGAGTCGACCAAGATCGCCCGTCGCGCCATCCAGCTGTGCGAAGAAGGTGAGTCGCCGCGTGGCTACGTCGAGGTTCGTCATATTGGTGACCAGGTGCGCAACATGGTCCGTGATGCACTGGACGCCTTTGCCCGCTTCGACGCCGACCTGGCGTTGTCGGTGGCTCAGTACGACAAAACCATCGACCGTGAATACAAGACCGCGCTGCGCGAGCTGGTGACCTACATGATGGAAGACCCGCGCTCTATTTCGCGGGTGCTGAGCGTGATCTGGGTTCTGCGCTCGCTGGAGCGAATTGGCGACCATGCGCGCAACATCTCCGAGCTGGTGATCTACCTGGTGCGCGGCACCGACGTACGTCACATGGGCCTCAAGCGCATGACAGCAGAAGTGCAGGGCACAGCTGTCGCTGATGGCGAAAAGGCTAATGTTTCGGGCGAATCTGACGATAACTAAGGTTGCTCCCGAGCATCGACGCCCGGCCTTGGCCGGGCGTTTTCGTTTGCGGTCGAGCGCCTGCAGGCACCCGCGAACGATGTGAAGAAGTCCCGGCGTGACCAGGTTGTAGCAAATGGCCATTATTTGGCAGTAGGCTAGTCGGGGTTCAGAAGGAGTATCGATGAGTAAAGTGAATGTGCTGGTCGTGGATGACGCGCCGTTTATCCGTGACCTGGTCCGCAAATGCCTGCGCAGTGCCTTCCCGGGCATGGCCATCGACGACGCGGTCAACGGTCGCAAGGCCATGGCCATGCTGGACAAGGAAGCGTTCGACCTGGTCCTGTGCGACTGGGAAATGCCGGAAATGTCGGGCCTGGAACTGCTTACCTGGTGCCGCCAGCAGCCTGCGCTGAAAAACCTGCAGTTCATCATGGTGACCAGCCGTGGCGACAAGGAAAACGTCATTCAGGCGATCCAGGCGGGTGTTTCCGATTTTGTCGGCAAGCCGTTCACCAACGAGCAACTGCTGACCAAGGTAAAAAAGGCCCTTACCAAGATCGGCAAGCTCGACAGCCTGATGGCCAGCGGCCCGGCGCGGGTGAATTCGGCGTTTGCCAATGATTCGCTGAGTGCCCTGACAGGGGGCAAACCAGAAGCGGCCAAGGTGTCGGCCCCCGCACCGGCCCCGGCTGCCATCAAGCCATTTGCCGCAGCCCCCACGCCACCTGCCCCCGCACCGACCGGGCGTGGCCAGGGCCAGTTGCGACTGGCCAGCGGCATGCAGCCCTGTGTGATCAAGGCACTGAGCTTGAAGGAGGCCTTGCTGGTGGTACGCCGCAGCGAAGCGCTGCCGCAGGTGCTGGAAGGTGCGGTGCTGGACCTGGAGCAGGGTGAGAGCGCTGAAGTCGCGCGGTTGAACGGCTACCTGCATGCTGTCGCGGCATTGGAGCCCAAGCCCGACAGCGACTGGCTGCAGTTGACCTTCAAGTTCGTCGATCAGGACGCCCAGAAGCTCGATTACCTGTCGCGCTTGATCGCCCGTGGCACTGCACAGAAGCATTTCACCCCCGGCGCTTGACGCCAAAGCAGGGGCAGCACAGTGCTGCTCCTGCGCCATCCGACCAACTGCAATACCCACCGCAAAACCCGCTGCTAGGCTTCGAGACATCAAAACTGTCAAAAAGCCACCATCATGCCCACGCGCCTGCTGCTGTTCTGTGCATTGCTCATGGTCTCGGCGTCGAGCCTGGGTGTGACCCTCTACAAGATCACCGACGATTCCGGTGTGGTCTCCTATTCCGACCGGCCAGGCCCGGGCGCCAAGCCCTTGGTGCTGCGCGAGCCCATGGTCGAAACGCTGGAGGGCCAGGTGCTGTTGAACGCCAGGACCTTCGACGGTGGCGTGAGCTTTTCGGCGCGCAACGAACTGCATGTACCCGTGGAGGTCGAGTTGCGACTGGACAATCTGGTGAACGCGCAAGGCGGTGATGCTCCGCGCATCGTGCGCCGCTTGCTGCCGCCGCGTACCACGCAAATGCTCAGTGTGCTCCGGGGGCGCCCCGGGCTGCTGCTGAACTACCGCTCGACCCTGCTGCAGGCCATGGGGGACCCGGGCATGCGGCCACAGGGCTTCCGTTACGCATTCCCTTGGATTGGCGGGCCGTTCCGCGTCACTCAGGGCCCTAACGGGCGTGTCAGCCACTTTGGGCCAAAGGGGCGCTACGCCATGGACATCGCCATGCCTGAAGGCACCACCATCATTGCGGCGCGCGAAGGCGTGGTGGTGAAGACGGAAAACACCCAGAGCGGGCGGGGAACCAACCCTTCAGGGAATTTCGTCAGGATCCTGCACCCGGACGGCACCATGGGCGTGTACTTGCACCTGATGCGCGGTTCAGTGGTGGTGGCGCAGGGGCAGCGGGTACGGCAGGGGCAGGTACTGGCCAAGTCGGGCAATACTGGCAACAGCACCGGGCCGCACCTGCATTTCGTGGTGCAGCGCAATGTGGGGCTGGCGCTGGAGTCGATACCTTACCGGTTCGACAGGCCGATCAGCGGGTTACCGGACTTCACTGCCGGCAACCCCTGACCGATATCGTCATCAGTCCAGCTTCAGCACCTTGGCCAGCACGATCTTGGGCCCTTTCATCTTCTTGATGATGATGCGCAGCCCCTCGACCTCAAGCACTTCCTCTTCTTCAGGCACGCGCTTGAGCGTTTCGTAGACCAGCCCGGCCAGGGTCTCTGCCTCGATGTGGTCGAGGTCGACCCCCAGCAGGCGCTCGACTTTGAACAGCGGTGTGTCGCCGCGTACCAGCAGTTTGCCTGGCTGGTAAGCGAGGATGCCGCGTTCGGTCTTGCGGTGCTCGTCCTGGATATCGCCTACCAGCACTTCCAGCACGTCTTCCATGGTCAGGTAGCCGATAACCTTGCCGTCGGCTTCCTCCACCAGCACGAAGTGCGCGCCGCCCTTGCGGAACTGCTCCAGCAACTGGGCCAGCGGCATGTGCCGCGACACGCGCTCCAGGGGGCGGGCAAGGTCTTCCAGGTCGATGGTTTCGGGCAAGTGCTCCAGCTCGGCCAGCTCCAGCAGCAGGTCCTTGATGTGCAGCAGGCCGGTGAACTCTTCGCGCTCGGCGTCATACACCGGATAGCGGCTGAACTTGTGGCGGCGCACCAGGGCCAGGATCTGCTTCAACGGCGCATCGGCGTCGATGCTGACCATGTCCTCACGCGAGTTGGCCCAGTCGACCACCTCCAGCTCGCCCATTTCCACGGCCGACGCCAGTACGCGCATACCCTGGTCGCTTGGGTCCTGACCACGGCTGGAGTGCAGGATCAGCTTCAGCTCTTCACGGCTGTAGTGGTGCTCGTGGTGCGGGCCAGGCTCGCCTTGGCCGGCAATACGCAAAATGGTGTTGGCGCTGGCATTGAGCAGGTAGATGGCTGGGTACATTGCCCAGTAGAACAGGTACAGCGGCACCGCGGTCCACAGCGACAGCAGCTCTGGCTTGCGGATGGCCCAGGACTTGGGCGCCAGCTCGCCGACCACGATGTGCAGGTACGAGATGACGAAGAAGGCGACGAAGAACGAGACGCCTTTGATCAGCTCGGGCGAGTCGACCCCGAAGTACGCCAGCAGCGGCTCGAGCAGGTGGGCAAACGCCGGTTCACCGACCCAGCCCAGGCCCAGCGAGGCGAGGGTAATGCCCAACTGGCAGGCTGACAGGTAGGCGTCGAGCTGATTGTGAACCTTGCGCAGGATGTTACCGCGCCAGCCGTGCTGCTCGGCGATGGCCTCGACGCGGGTGGCGCGCAGCTTGACCATGGCGAACTCGGCGGCAACGAAGAAGCCGTTGAGCAGCACCAGCAGGAAGGCAAAGATGATCATGCCGAAATCGGCGAATAACGAGGTGAGGCTGATACCAGGGGAAGGGTCCATGATGGAGTTTTTACGGGGTCCGTCTTAGAGATAGAGAGAAAAAAAGTGCCAGCTTTTGCTGGCACAGGGGATCCAATGTAGCGGCTGGAGCCGTAAAAGCAAAGGGTGGCGGATTTATTGCGGTCGCTGTGGGAGCGGGCGCGCCCGCGAAGGGTTGCACCGCATCCTCAATATCAAACCTTGCCGTTGGCCAATTGTGCCGGCGCAAAGTGACAGGTAAAGGTGCTGCCATGCCCCGGCACACTGCTGATTTCCAGCTTGCCGCGATGGCGCATCAGCACATGCTTCACAATCGCCAGCCCCAGCCCGGTGCCACCGGTATTCGACGCGCGGCTGGAGTCCACCCGATAGAAGCGTTCGGTCAGGCGGGGCAAGTGCTTCGCGTCAATGCCCACCCCCGAGTCTTGCACCGACAAATGCGCACCCTGGGCATCGACCCACCAGCGGATGCGGATGTTGCCTTCGTCCTGGGTGTACTTGACGGCGTTGAATACCAGGTTGGAAAAGGCGCTGCGCAGCTCCGACTCGCTGCCCTTCAGTTTGACGCCGGGCGCAGCTTCCAGGCTGATGCGCTGGTTGCGTGGCCCGGATAGAGCCTGGGCGTCATTCTTGATGGCGGTGAGCAGGGCATCGATGGCCACCGGCTGGTTGTCCGACGGATAATCGGTGGCTTCCAGCTTGGCCAGCAGCAGCAGGTCGTTGAGCAGCGTTTGCATGCGTGAGCCTTGCTGGCTCATCTGCTGCAGGGCGCGGCTCCAGCGCGGGTTCACGTCCTCGACGTTGTCCAGCAAGGTTTCCAGGTAGCCGGTGATGACCGTCAGCGGCGTGCGCAGCTCGTGCGACACGTTGGCGACGAAGTCCTTGCGCATCTGCTCCAGCTGGTGAATGCGGGTGACATCGCGCACCAGCATCAGGTGTTCGTTGTTGCCGTAGCGGGTGATGTGCAGTTGCACGCGCATGCGGTCGTTGATGGGCGAGGGGATTTCCAGCGGTTCGAGGTAATTCTCCGCTTCGAAGTATTCCTTGAAGCGCGGGTGACGCACCAGGTTGGTTACCTGCTGGCCGCCGTCCTGTGGGGTTTTGAAGCCCAGCAGGGTCTCGGCGGCGCGGTTCCACCACTCCAGGTTGCCATCGCTGTCGAGCATGATCACGGCGTCGCGCAGCGCGGCGGTGGACTCCTGTACCCGGTCGATCACGGCCTGCAGGCGGCCACGCACGCGCTGGTCGCGGCGTTGCAGGTGGTAGATGCTGTCGAACACCTCGCCCCAGAGGCCGTAACCATCGGGCGGTGCCTCATCGGGTTGGTGATTGCGCAGCCAGTCGTGCAGGCGCAGCAGTTGCTTGAGGGTCCAGCCCAGGTAGAGGGCCAGGCCAATGGCCAGGCTCCAGCCATAGTAGCCGCTGGCCAGCCCGCCGATCAGGCAGACGGTAATCAGCAACAGCAGATGGCGAATCAGGGTCGCGTGCCAGTTCTGGTTCAATTGACGGTCCTTGTACAACAACGTGCAGCGTGGCGCTTTTGAACTCGATCAGCTCTTGGTCGAGAAGCGGTAGCCAGTGCCCCGGACGGTTTGTACCAGATTTTCATAGGCTTCACCCAGCGCCTTGCGCAGGCGACGGATGTGCACGTCGACCGTGCGTTCCTCGACATAGACGTTGCCGCCCCATACCTGATCCAGCAACTGGCCGCGGGTGTAGGCACGCTCCTGGTGGGTCATGAAGAACTGCAGCAGGCGGTATTCGGTCGGGCCCATCTCGGCCGGCTTGCCGTCGATGGTGACGCGGTGGCTGATCGGGTCCAGCAGCAGGCCGCCAACTTCGATCGGCGCCTCGCTGTCGCTCGGGCCGGTACGGCGCAACACGGCTTTCAGGCGCGCGACCAGCTCCCGCGGCGAGAACGGCTTGGTGATATAGTCGTCGGCACCCACTTCCAGGCCCTGGATCTTGTTGTCCTCTTCACCCTTGGCGGTAAGCATGATGATCGGGATGTCGCCGGTCAGCTCGTCGCGCTTGAGGCGGCGGGCCAGCTCGATGCCGGAGGTGCCTGGCAGCATCCAGTCGAGCAGGATCAGGTCCGGCTTGCGGTCGACGATGATTGCATGGGCCTGTTGGGAGTTTTCCGCTTCCAGGCAGTCATAGCCGGCCATTTCCAGGGCAACGGCGATCATCTCGCGAATGGGCGCTTCGTCGTCGACGATCAGAATGTTCCTGCCTACCATGCTCAAACCTCTCCTGGATACGGTGTCTTGGCCCGCATTAGATAACGGAATTATTGCAGCTGTGTGACAGGGTGTTGGCCGTTCTGGCGACATTCCGTGACTGAACTAGGCTTGAGAGGGCCGCAGTTGCGGCGACTCGAACTCAATCCCCCCGAAATAATGGTGAATCCAATGACACGACAAACGCTGAGCTGGATGGCCCTTTTCGCTGCGCTGGCGCTCCCGGGGGTGGCGTCGGCCCAACATGCCATGGAGAAGGACGGCATGTGGGTCGATCATGCCGGCATGACCCTGTACACCTTTGACAAGGATGCGGGAGGCAAGTCGATGTGCAATGGCGATTGCGCCACCAACTGGCCGCCGTTGAAGGTGATGGATGGCGAAAAGGCCGAGGGCAAGTGGACGCAGATCAAGCGTGATGACGGTTCGATGCAGTGGGCCTACGACGGCAAGCCGCTGTACACCTTCGTCAAGGACAAGAAGGCCGGTGACATGACCGGTGATGGCGTGAAGGACGTCTGGCACGTCGCCAAGCCTTGAGATTGTCGGGGCCGCTTCGCGGCCCCGACATATTCAGCGCAACGCGTAATCCAACACTACGCCAATGAACACCAGCATCCCCGCCCAGTGGTTGTGCAGAAACGCCTTGAAGCACGACTCCCGGTCCAGCTTGCGCGTCGACCAGTACTCCCACGCAAAGCACGCTGCCGCACCCAGCAGTCCCAGGTGGAACCAGCCCCCCAGGTCGAAGCGGCTGCCTGCCAGCAACAGGCAGCCCAGCGACAGCAGCTGCAAGGTCAGGATAATGGTGCGGTCGGCGTCGCCAAACAGGATCGCGGTCGACTTCACACCGATCTTCAGGTCGTCATCGCGGTCGACCATGGCGTAGTAGGTGTCATAACCCACCGTCCACAGCAGGTTGGCGATATACAGCAGCCACGCGCTGGCCGGCAGTTCGCCACCCGCTGCCGTGAACGCCATGGGAATGCCCCAGGAGTACGCCGCCCCCAGCACCACCTGCGGGTAATAGGTGTAGCGCTTCATGAACGGGTAACTGAACGCCAGCGCCACCGCGCCGAACGACAGCCATACCGTGCGGCTGTTGGTGCACAGCACCAGCAGGAAGCTCACCCCGACCAGGATGGCGAACAGCGCCAGCGCTTCGCGTGGCCGTACTCGACCACTGGCCAGAGGCCGGTCGGCAGTGCGCTTGACGTGGCCATCCACCTTACGGTCGGCGAAATCGTTGATGCAGCAGCCCGCAGCGCGCATCAGCACCACGCCAAGGCCGAAGATCAGCACATTGGCCACGGTAGGTGAACCGTTGCCGGCAATCCATACCGCCGACAGGGTTGGCCACAGCAGCAGGTAGATACCGATCGGCCGGTCCATGCGGCTGAGCTGGACGAAGTCCCAGGCCCGCGGGTGCAGGCGGTTGAGCGACTTGAGCAGTTGCAGGTACATCAGCGGTTGTCCTCCTTGGCCGCTTGCCACAATGCCGGCAGGAACACTTCTGCCACCAACAGCTCCAGGCCGCCCCGTTCGAAGCGCGAGCGGCGGCCCCACAGTGCTGCGCGGGTGGCTTCGGTCGGCAGCCAGGCCTGTGGATAACTGCACACTTCAATCGGGTGGCGGATGAACGCCTGGTCGCAGAACAGCAATTCGCCTAGCGAGCGGCTGCCCAGGGTTTCCAGGTCCAGCCCGCCGCGCTCCAGGGCGCTGCGGCTGGCGACGCTGCGGGCGAACACCCAAGGTTGGCCATGGCCACGCAGGTACACCTCGCGCACCCAGCCTTCGGCGCCAGCGGCAATGCCCAGCGCCTGGCATTCGTCATCGCGCAGTGGCTGCCAGCCCTCGAACAGCGGGGTGACGGAAAAGTGATCGTTGGACAGGCGGGTCAGGCGGCGGGTCAGCGAGCCCTCGTCGAACAGCCAGTCAAGGGTGGGCTGGTCGATGCCGGTCGCCAGCTGTGAATACGGCAGCCACGCGACAGCGGCTGCTTGCGGGGATTCGTACGACACGTCGGTCTGCTTGTTACAACCAGAGAGGCGGCGAGCTTAGCATGATTGCCCTGACTGCTTGCATAATGCATGAAACAGGGCCAGCTACCGGCCCGATAAAGCCTGAGTTCCACCAAGGAAAAAGACCTGATGAAAAAGTGGCAATGTATTGTCTGTGGCCTGATCTACGACGAAGCCGAAGGCTGGCCCGACGACGGCATCGCCCCCGGCACCCGTTGGGAAGATGTGCCTGAAGACTGGCTGTGCCCTGACTGTGGGGTTGGCAAAAGCGACTTTGAAATGATCTTCATCGGCTAACCGAGGAAAGCACGACATGACGTCCCCTGTGGTAATCATCGGTACCGGCCTTGCGGGTTACAACCTGGCGCGTGAATTTCGCAAGCTCGATACGCAGACGCCGTTGCTGCTGATCACCGCCGACGATGGTCGTTCCTACTCCAAGCCCATGCTCTCCATGGGCTTTGCCAAGCAGAAAGACGCCGACGGCCTGGTCATGGCCGAGCCAGGCGCAATGGCCGAACAGCTGAATGCCGAGATCCGCACCCATACCCGTATCAGCGGCATCGACCCAGGCCACAAGCGCCTGTGGATCGGCGAAGAGGCCGTGGAGTACCGCGACCTGGTGCTGGCCTGGGGGGCGCAGACCGTGCAGGTGCCGATAGAAGGCGACGGCGGCCATCTGGTATTCCCGATCAACGACCTCGAAGACTACGCGCGCTTCCGTGCTGCCGCTGTCGGCAAGCAGCGCGTGCTGATTCTCGGTGCCGGCCTGATCGGCTGCGAGTTCGCCAACGACCTGAGCCTGGGTGGCTTCCAGGTGGAGGTAGTGGCGCCATGTGAGCAAGTGATGCCGACCCTGCTGCACCCGGCCGCTGCGGCGGCTGTGCAAGCCGGGCTGGAGGGCTTGGGGGTGTGCTTCCACCTGGGCCCGGTGTTGACCCGCTTGCAGCAGGTGCCCCAAGGCCTGGAGGCGCACCTGTCGGATGGCAGCGTGATCGCCTGCGACCTGGTGGTTTCGGCCATCGGCCTTCGCCCGCGCACCGACCTGGCTGCCGCAGCCGGCTTGCAGACCAACCGTGGCGTCAGCGTAGACCGCGAGTTACGTACATCCCACGCCAACATCTTCGCCCTCGGCGACTGTGCCGAGGTCGATGGCATCAACCTGCTCTACGTGATGCCACTGATGAGCTGTGCCCGGGCGCTGGCGCAAACCCTGGCCGGCAAGCCGACGGCGGTCGCGTATGGGCCGATGCCGGTCACGGTAAAAACCCCGGCCTGCCCGCTGGTGGTTTCGCCGCCGCCCATGGGCCACGAAGGCACTTGGCAGGTGGATGGTCAGGGCAGTGACCTCAAGGTGCTCTGCCACGGCCCAGACGGCAACTTGCTGGGCTACGCCCTGACCGGGAAAGCGGTGATGGAGAAGCTGGCGCTGAATCGTCAGTTGCCAGCCCTAATGGCGTAAATAGAGGGTGTTCTGTCGGTTTTATCCTGTTGTTGCCCACACAATGGCCGCCCAGATACTGGCGCGTCCCCGGAGCTCGTGCCATTCTCACTTCCGTCTGCCGCAGATTAGAGCCTGCGGTGCCTTGAGCGCTGCTCCCAAAGGCAGCACGGCATAACAACAAGAATTCCGTCAAAGAGGCTTCACTATGCGCAAACCAGAACTCGCCGCCGTCATCGCCGATAAGGCCGATCTGACCAAGGAAAAGGCCAATCAGGTTTTGAACGCGATTCTCGACAGCATCACCGGCGCCCTGGACAAGGACACCGTGACCCTGGTCGGTTTCGGCACTTTTGAAAAACGTCATCGCGGCGCGCGTACCGGCAAGAACCCGCAAACCGGTGAGCCGGTCAAGATCAAAGCCAGCAACACCGTGGCGTTCAAGCCAGGCAAAAACCTGCGCGACAGCGTCAACACCCCGGTCAAGCCGGCCAAAAAAGGCAAGTGATCGCCTTCTGACAAACCCAGTGTCAGCCAAGCGGGCGCCTCAGGGCGCCCGTTGTGCTTTCTGTAGGCAAAATGTTTCGAACTTGCATAAATAGTTCTGGAAAAGTATAGACTGCGCGCCTCAGTCACTTTTCATTCGAGGCGCGTTGATGAAGTTCCGCTTTCTTCTCTGGGCCATGGGGCTGTTGATGGCCAGGGCCAGCCGTAACAACCCGGCATTCCAGCAGCAGCTCAAGGGCAAGGACCTGGTGTTCCAGATGCAGACCCTGGACGGCAAGGTCGCCCGGCACTTCATCGTCAATAACGAACGCATCAGCAGCAAGGGCGGCGCACACCCGCAGCCGGCCTTCGCCATTGCCTTCAAGGACGCGGCCTATGGCTTTGCCACGATGCAGGCTGGTAACAAGCAATTGGCGTTCATGCAGGGGATTCAGGACAAGCACATCCAGATCAAGGGCAATCCGGCGTTGGTGATGTGGTTCCAGGGGTTGATGAAGTACCTGAAGCCGAAGAAGAAAGGCTGAAATTGCCGGGGCTGCAAAGCAGCCCCAGAAAAATCAATGCGGTGCGTGAAACTGCGAAGCCAGTTCGCGCAACAGGTTCTCGGCCTCGAGCACTTTGTTCACCACATCTTCCGCCTTGTCCCGGGTAATCTCCAGGCGCTCCAGCAACTCGTCAGGGATCTCCTCCATCGGCCCCGAACCAATGCCTCGCGAGCGCAGCAGCCGGGTGGCCAGGCACACCAGGTTGGGGAATGCCGAGTACTCGCCGTCATAGGCCGGGTCGTGCTGGAAACGCAGCGCGGTCGACAGTTCTTCCGGCATGTCCCACAACTTCATCAGCCAAGCGCCGATCTGTTCGCGGCTGATGCCCAGCAGGTGCTGTTCCACGTAGGTGTGGTTCAGGTGCGGGTTCACCTCCAGATGGCGGCAAATCAGCGAGAAGTGCGGTGGGAACACGTGCGCCAGTAGCAGGTAGCCGAAGTTGTGCAGCAGCCCGGCCAGGTAGGTTAGCCCGGCCTCGGGGCGTTCTGCCCTCGGCATGGCACGGGTCAGGCCTTCGATGATTGCGGCGGTGTAGATCGACTGCTGCCAGTACGGTGTGGCCTGCTGCGGGTGGTCTTTAGGCAGGCTCAACGTCTTGCCCAGCGCCAGGCCCAAGGCCAGGTTGATCACCAGATCGAAGCCCAGCACGCGCACGATGGCATCTTCCACCGAGCGGATCTTGCCGGGTGAGGCGTAGTACGGCGAAGCCGCCCAGCTCACCACCTGGGCCGCCAGCGCCGGGTCGGTTTCGACCACGCCGGTGATGTCATCGATGCTGGCGTTGGGGTCTACCCGCAGCTTGATGATCTTTTGCGCGGTATCGGCCAGCGGTGGGATCTCGATGGTTTCTTCCAGGCGCTTCTGGATGCGTCGGGCCGTGAAGGCCTGCACGGCATTGGTGATTTCCCGGGTGTCGTCATCGGGGCGGTCGAGGTTGGGGCTGATGGCCTCGATTTCCTGACCGAAGCTGCTGGCGCTGGCTTTGGCCAGCATGCGCTTGAAGTGCGCGCGTTCGATTTCCAGCAGCAGGCCGGTTTCGCCCGACTGGATATAGACGGTTTCGGCGTCGAGCAGGCTCTTCTCGTACTGGCACGGTGAGCTGGTGAGCGCCGGAATGCCTGGCAGGGCCTTGAGCTGGTGTTTGTCGAGCATCTGCTTCAAGCGCGGCACCGACACGGCGGTGAGCTTGCGCCCGGTCAGTTCGGCCAGGCGGTTGAGGTCCAGCAGTTGGCTCTGCGGGAACAGCACCATGAGGGCGCCGACCTCGTCGTCGAGAAGCACTGCCTGCACCCGCGAAGTCGCAGGAAGGTGCGGGTGCTCGGCCACCTCGCGGTAGGCGACGCCGACCTTGTCGAGCAGCAGCCTGATGACAGAGGGTGCGTGTGGGGTTGCGGTGTCCAGGGCAACTTCAGTCATGGTCCGTATCCACTGATTCTTTTAAACGCGAAGTATAACCAGCCTGCGAGCAAATCTGGATCCATTCTGGGACTGGCGTCACACTTGCCCATATTGCTGGCCATGACGCAGCCAGCGGTCGAGCAACGGGCTGACATGTTCCGGCCAGCGCGCGATCAGGGCCTGGGCGGCGTCGCGCACCGCTGGCAACAGGTCGGCGTCACGCATCAGGTCGGCGACCTTGAACTGTAGCAGGCCGGTCTGGCGGGTCCCCAGCATCTCGCCCGGGCCGCGCAGCTCCAGGTCCTTTTCGGCGATGATGAAGCCGTCGTTGGTCTCGCGCATGATCCCCAGGCGCTCGCGGCCGATCTGCGACAGTGGCGGGTGGTACAGCAGCACGCAATGGCTCACGGCACTGCCCCGGCCAACCCGGCCGCGCAGCTGGTGCAACTGGGCCAAGCCAAGGCGCTCGGGGTTTTCGATGATCATCAGGCTGGCGTTGGGCACGTCCACGCCTACCTCGATGACCGTGGTCGCAACCAGCAACTGCAATTCACCGGCCTTGAACTGCGCCATGATCTCGGCTTTCTCCGCAGGCTTCATGCGACCGTGGATCAGGCCCACACGCAGTTCGCCCAAGGCGCTGCCAAGTTCTTCATACGTGCTTTCGGCCGCCTGGCAGGTCAGCTCTTCAGACTCTTCGATGAGGGTGCAAACCCAGTAAGCCTGGCGGCCCTCGGCGCAGGCGGCGCGTACCCGTTCGACCACTTCGAAGCGGCGGCTATCGGCTACCAGCACGGTGTTCACCGGGGTGCGCCCAGGCGGCAGCTCGTCGAGTACCGAGGTGTCCAGGTCGGCGTAGGCGCTCATCGCCAAGGTGCGCGGAATAGGCGTGGCGGTCATGATCAACTGGTGCGGGCACAGCTCGCCGGCCACACCCTTCTTGCGCAGGGCCAGGCGTTGCTGCACGCCAAACCGGTGCTGTTCATCGATGATCGCCAGGGCCAGGTGCTTGAACTTCACCTC
The DNA here is from genome assembly GCF_014192825.1 of Pseudomonas sp. OG7. Lineage (NCBI taxonomy): Bacteria > Pseudomonadati > Pseudomonadota > Gammaproteobacteria > Pseudomonadales > Pseudomonadaceae > Pseudomonas > Pseudomonas sp. OG7. The sequence goes on from NZ_JACHYK010000001.1 coordinate 199,576, forward strand.
TTCCTGGAACAGCGCGTGGGTGCCGACCACCATCGGTGCGCCGTTGGCGATCTGTTCCAGGGAAGCTGCCCGGGCCTTGCCCTTGAGCTTGCCGGCCAGCCAGGCCACTTCGATGCCCAGTGGTTCGAGCCAGCGCTTGAAGGTGATGTAGTGCTGTTCGGCGAGGATCTCGGTGGGTGCCATCAAGGCCACCTGATAGCCGGCTTCCAACGCCTGCAGCGCGGCCAGCGCGGCGACCACGGTCTTGCCTGCCCCCACATCGCCCTGCACCAGGCGCATCATCGGCTCGTGCTGGCTGAGGTCATAGGCAATTTCGTTGGCCACCCGCTGCTGCGCGCCGGTCGGCTGGAAGCCCAGGTTGGCCAGGTACTGCGCTTGCAGACGCTTGGCCTTGGGCAGTACCGGTGCGCGCAGGCTACGCAGGCTTTCGCGCAGGCGTTGCTGCGACAGCTGGTGGGTCAGCAGTTCTTCGAAGGCCAGGCGGTGCTGGGCCCAGTGCTGGCCTTCGGCGAGCTCGTCGAGGTCGGCATCGGCCGGCGGGTTGTGCAGGTAGCGTATGGCATCGTCCAGCGGCGCCAGTTGGTAGTCCCGGGCCAGCTCGTCAGGCAGCCAGTCAGGCAGGCTGCGCGGGCCAAGCAGGCCCAGGCTCTGCTGACACAACAGGCGCAGGCGTTGCTGGGTGAGGCCTTCGGTGGACGGGTAGATCGGTGTCAGCGTCTGCTCGACCGGGGGCGGTGGTTCGTCGCCATTCAGTGCGCGGTATTCCGGGTGGTAGATTTCCAGGCCCGAAGCGCCGGGGCGGGCTTCGCCGTAGCAGCGCAAGTGGGTGCCGCGTTTCAGGCCTTCTTTCTGCGCGTTGCTGAAGTGGTAGAAGCGCAGGCTCAGCACGCCACTGCCATCTCCCAGTCGCACCACCAGACTACGTCGCTTGCCCATGGTCACGTCGGCGCCGCTGACCACGCCCTCGATCACGGCATCCTGGCCGGGGCGCAATTGGCCAATCGGCACCACGCGGGTGCGGTCCTGGTAGCGCAGGGGCAGGTGGAACAGCACATCCTGCAGGTTCTCCAGGCCGACCTTGGCGAGTTTTTCCGCCATGGCCTCGCCAACGCCCTTGAGTACCGTGACCGGGACCTTCGACAGCTCACTCATGACTCAGGCCGGTTGTTCCGCAGGGGCTTTGGCGACCGAGCACAGGCGGATCGAATCTGCGAGGATCTCGATGGCCTTCGGCCGCGGGAAGCTGGCACGCCAGGCGATGGCCACGGTGCGGAACGGCGCCGGCGCCGTCAGCGGGCGGACCTCGATGATGCCAGGGGCGTAGTGGTGGCTGTGCACCGCCGACAGCGGCAGGATCGAAACGCCAAGGCCTGATGCAACCATATGGCGGATGGTTTCCAGCGAGCTGGACTCGACCGTGGTGTGCTTGGAACCTTCACCGCCCTTGTTCAGGGTCGGGCAGGCTTCCAGTACCTGATCGCGGAAGCAGTGGCCCTCACCCAGCAGCAACAGGCTCTTGTCGTTGAGCATGGCGGTGTCGATGGTCTTTTTCGCCGTCCACGGGTGGTCGGCCGGCATCAGGGCGCAGAACGGCTCATCGTACAGCGGCAGGGTCAGCACGTCGGCTTCGTTGAACGGCAGGGCGATGATCACCGCGTCCAGTTCGCCATTGCGCAGCTTTTCGCGCAGTACGTGGGTGAAGTTTTCTTCGATGTACAGCGGCATCTGCGGCGCTACGCGGTGCAGTTGCGGAATCAGGTGCGGGAACAGGTAGGGGCCGACGGTGTAGATGGCACCGACCTTGAGCGGGGCGGTCAGCTGGTTCTTGCCGGCCTGGGCCAGTTCGCGAATGCCTTGGGCCTGCTCCAGTACCTTCTGCGCCTGGGCGACGATGCTTTCGCCGACCGGGGTCAGGCGCACCGCGCTCTTGCTGCGTTCGAAGATCAGAACGCCAAGCTCATCCTCGAGCTTCTTCACACCGACCGACAGGGTCGGCTGGCTCACGTGGCAGCGTTCGGCGGCATGGCCGAAGTGCTGTTCCTGGGCGAGTGTGACGATGTAGCGTAATTCTGTGAGGGTCATAACGTGCGTCCATGAAGTTGCGGGCCCAGCATAGCGGCTGCAATCGATAGACGCACGTTATCAGACTTGCCGATTTGTGACAGAAACAAAAGTCTCAGCGGCGGTCCAGCGAGTAGACGAACGGTGCCACGACTTCGATCGTGCCATTGTTCAGCAACTCGGGTGGCGGCTTGGGTACAGTGCCGGCCCGACGGATCATTTCCAGCGTCGCCCGGTCCAGTGCGGCGCTACCCGAGCCACCAGCCATGGAGTACGACACCACCTTGCCTTCGGCGTCGACCACGAAGCGCAGGCGGTTGATGCCCTGCAGACCGCGACGGCGCGCGTCTTCCGGGTAACGCTTGTACTTGGCCAGGTGACGCAGCAGGTCGCTCTGCCAGGTCGGCAGGGCGTTGCTGTTGGACGCAATGCTCGGCGCCGGTGCCGCGGACTTCTGCGGCGGCGTGTTGCTGGGCGGTGCGTCTACCGTTTGTTCGGTCGGTGGTGCTTCCTTCGGCGGCTCAGGCTTTTTCTCGGGCTTGGGCGGCTGTGGCTTGGCCTTCGGCTTGGGCGGCTTGGGAATGGCGATCTTGGGCTTGGGTGCCTCGGCCAGCTTCGGCAGCGGCGGTTCCTCGACCGGTGCCGGTGGCTGCGGCGCCGCTTTCGGGGGCGGTGGTGGCGCAGGCTCCGGCAATGGCGCCAGCTCGACCATCATGGCTGCCGGTGGCAGTTCGATGGCCTGGGGCACCGACCAGTTGAGCGTCAGCAGCACGGCGACCACGTGCACGCCCAGCACGATCGCCAGGCTGCCACCGTAGCGCGCCATGTTAGAGCGCGTTTTTGTCATTTCTTGGCTGCCGTCTCGAGACCTACCAGACCGACCTTGAGGTAGCCGGCCGCGCGCATGTTGTTCATCACTTCCATCAAGTCACCGTAATCCACGCCTTTGTCAGCCTGGAAGAAGATGGTGGTTTCCTTGTCACCCTTGGTCTTGGCATCGAGCATCGGGCCAAGCTGGTCGGGTGCAGCAACCTGATCGTCGCCGACGTACAGCTTCTGGTCGGCCTTGACGCTGACGAACACCGGTTTTTCAGGCCTCGGCGCCGGTTTGGCGGTTGAGGCCGGCAGGTCGACCTTGATGTCGACCGTGGCCAAGGGGGCTGCGACCATGAAGATGATCAGCAGCACCAGCATCACGTCGATGAACGGCGTAACGTTGATTTCGTGGTTTTCGGCGAGGTCGTCGCCACCTTCGTTGAGATGCAGGCCCATGGCTTACCCCACTTTCACCATGTGCGGGGCGGCGCGCTCGCTGCCCTGGTGGTCCAGGTCACGGCTGACCAGCAGCAGTACCTGGGCGGAGGCGTCGGACACCTGGGCCTTGTAGCCGGCGATGGAGCGGGCGAAGACGTTGTAGATGACCACGGCCGGGATTGCTGCGACCAGGCCCAGGGCGGTGGCCAGCAGGGCTTCGGCGATGCCGGGGGCGACCACGGCCAGGTTGGTGGTCTGGGTCTTGGCGATGCCGATGAAGCTGTTCATGATGCCCCATACAGTACCGAACAGACCTACGAACGGCGCGGTGGAACCGATGGTTGCCAGTACGCCGGTGCCGCTGCTCATGGTACGGCCGCTGGCGTGCACCAGGCGCTCCAGACGGAAGCTGACGCGCTCCTTGATGCCTTCTTTTTCGCGGGCATTGGCCGACAGGCGCATCTCTTCGAGGGCGTCGTGAACCAACGTGTGGGCCAGGGTGCCTTCCTTTTTGGAGACTTCGCTGGCTTCTTTCAGGGTGGTGGACTTCTTCAGCTGGGCGATTTCACCACGCAGGCGACGTTTGGCGCCCATCAGCTCGAAGCCTTTGGCGATCCAGATGGTCCAGGTGATGATGGAGGCGATAGCCAGGCCGATCATGACGATCTTCACCACGATGTCAGCGTTTTTGTACATGCCCCACGGGGACAGGTCGTGGGCCATGCCCAGGGACGTGTCTTCAACCAGTGCATCGGTAGCGGGATCACCCACAACCTGCGAATCTGCCGGGGCGGCAGCTTGTACTTCGCCAGCGGGAGCCTGGCCTTCCACAGCCGGTGCCGCCGGGGCAGCTTTAGCAGCCGGAGCGGAAGCAGCGGCTGGTGTAGCGGCATTGGCGGTTGGCTCATCGGCCATGGCCACCGGGGCCAGCACCAGGCTGAGTGTCAGCGCGGCGATGGCGCGCCAGGCGCGCGACGGGGTTGGCGAAGCGGAAGGTTGAGTACGTGTCATGCTGGCCGGACCTGATGAAGAAAAAGTGGACGTTCTCCAAGGCCTCGAGATAGGCCGAGAACAAATTGGTCGCCATTATTGCAAGTAATTCTTGTTAACAAAAGTAATCTTGTTGCTTTTTTCGCCTATGGTCTAGCCGCCCATCGTGTAGCGTGGCCGGGCTGATCAATTGGTCTAGGGAGTTTTGTGATGTCAGACCTATCCGTGATGGTGGTGGGATGTGGTGATGTAGGCGGGCGTTTTGCCAAGCAGATGCTGGCCAAAGGCTGGCAGGTAAGCGGCCTGCGCCGTTCTGTCGGGCAACTGCCTGCGGGTATTGCACCGGTTGCCGCCGACCTGGCGGAACCTGCAATTCCGCAAGCCTGGCCGCAGGGCTCGCTGGACTACCTGGTGTACTGCGTGGCGGCCAGCCAGCACGACGAGGCGGGTTATCAGGCGGCCTACGTCGACGGCTTGCGCCATGTGCTGGCGTGGCTGGCCGAGCGAGGCCAGCGCCCGCGTCGCCTGCTGTTTGTATCGAGCAGCAGCGTGTATGCCCAAAAAGACGGTGAATGGATCGAAGAAGGTGCAGCCACCGAGCCTGAAGGTTATTCCGGGCGGGTGATGCTGGAGGCCGAGCAGCTGGCGCTGGCCAGCGGCATTCCGGCAAGCGTGGTGCGTCTGACCGGCATCTATGGCCCAGGCCGCGAGTGGCTGCTGAGCCAGGTGCGCCAGGGTTACCGCGTCGCCGAGGAGCCGCCGCTGTATGGCAACCGTATTCATGCCGAGGATGCTGCCAGCCTTTTGGCCCACCTGCTGCAGGCCGATGCCGACGGCAAGGCGCTGGACGACTATTACATTGGCGTCGATGACGACCCGGCACCGCTGGCCGATGTGGTGGCTTGGCTGAGGGCGTACATGGGGGTTACCGAGTGGTCTGATGAGCAGCGAGTGCGGCGTACTGGCAGCAAACGCTGCAGCAATGCCCGGGCGCGGGCGTTGGGGTGGGTACCGGTGTATCCGAGTTACAAGGAAGGGTATGCCGCGATTCTGGAAGGGAAGGGCTAATCGCCGAGGTTGATGCGAGTCTCTGTGGGAGCGGGCAAGCCCGCGAAGAATGCAACGCGGTGTATGGCACCGGCTTCGCCGGTGTTCGCGGGCTAGCCCGCTCCCACAGGGACCGCGTTCGACTTCAATTCTGCTCCAGCACCCACTGGCGCTTACCAGCCGCCAGCTCCGGCATTTCATCCGGTTGTGCACGGTTCACTGCCTGGAAAATCTCCAGCTTGCCGCCATCACGCTTGATGATGAACGGCGCACCACGCTGGTTACGCTCCAGCCACAGGCTGTCATTGCTGCCGCCCATGGTCGCGCAATCGCCCGCCAGGCACAGGGCGAAACGGTCCGGCCCGGGCAGGCCGGTAACGTTACCGGTGTCGCTGAAGCGCACGCTGGCACCTTTGCCCTGGCCTTCGGTGATCTTCCAGTCGCCGCCCAGGTAGGCCTGGTACAGCGCCTTCTCGAAGCTGCTACCCAGCGGGGCATTGGCGGTAGCCGGTGCCTTCGCGCGTACGAAGGTCTGCTTGGCTCCGCTTTGATCAACGGTCAGCAGTTCATCGCCATCAAGCGACAACTGCTCGGTCTGGCCACCTTCGAAGCTGGCCTGCCACTGCTTGTCGTTGGCGCTCAACTGGCCGTCAGCGGCCTCGAAACCATTGCTGTAGCTGGCCTGCTGGCTGGCAACGTCGAGTTTCCACTCGAACACCGGGCCGTGCTCGTTCAGCGCCTGGCGCAGGCTGCTGCCCTTGACGGCCGCAGTGATGGCGTCCTGGTTGATCCAGGTGCCGTTGAAGTCTTCGGGTTTGTGGCTGGCGCAGCCGCCCAGAAGCAGGGCTGCCAGTGTGAGGGGCAGTGCTTGACGCATGAGGGAATAACCTTGCAGAAGAGGGAGGGGTGACGGGCAGGGTGCCCGTCACCAAGGGCATCATTCGATGACCAGGATGGCGTCCATTTCGACCTGGGAGCCTTTCGGCAGCGCGGCAACGCCGATGGCGGCGCGGGCCGGGTAAGGCTGCTCGAAGTAGCGGCCCATCACCTCGTTGACCTTGGCGAAGTGGCTCAGGTCGGTGAGGAAGATGTTCAGCTTGACGATGTCCTTGAACGAACCACCAGCGGCTTCAGCCACGGCTTTGAGGTTCTCGAACACTTGCACGGTCTGAGCTTCGAAGCCTTCGACCAGCTCCATGGTCTTCGGGTCCAGCGGGATCTGGCCAGACATGTACACGGTGTTGCCGGCCTTGATCGCCTGCGAGTAGGTGCCGATGGCAGCTGGGGCCTTGTCGCTGTTGATGACGGTCTTGCTCATGATGACTCCTTGCGGTTGGCGGACTACGTACGCATGCGGGTGATGCGGACCACACCGGTCAGGGTACGCAGCTTCTTGATCACACGCGCCAGGTGCACGCGGTCGTGCACGCTGACCACCAGTTGGACCACGCTGATACGGCCGTCGCGTTCGTCCATGCTGATCTTCTCGATGTTGCCGTCGGCGGCGTTGACGCTGCTGGCCAGCAGGGCGATCAGGCCACGCTGGTGCTCCAGTTCGACACGCAGTTCGACATTGAACTCGCCCGCGATGTCCTTGGCCCAGGAGAGCTGCACGCACTTCTCCGGGTTGTGGCGGATTTCACTGATGTTGCGGCAGTTCTCAAGGTGCACGACCATGCCTTTGCCAGCCGACAGATGGCCGACGATCGGGTCACCCGGGATCGGCGTACAGCACTTGGCGTAGCTCAGCACCAGGCCTTCGGTACCACGGATCGCCAGCGGGCCTTCCGGCGCCGGCAACTGCTCGCCTTCGGCCGACAGCAGGCGACGTGCAACCACGTAGGCCATGCGGTTGCCCAGGCCGATGTCTTCGAGCAGGTCTTCGATGAGTTCCAGGCGGTACTCGGCGAGGATCGACTGGATGCGTTCCTGGGGGATTTTCTCCAGGCTGCTGTCGAAGCCGGTAAGCACCTTGTTCAGCAGGCGTTCGCCCAGGCTGATGGACTCGGACCGACGCTGCTGCTTGAGGGCGTGGCGGATGTGCGTGCGCGCCTTGCCGGTGACCACGAAGTTGAGCCAGGCCGGGTTCGGCCGTGCGCCCGGTGCGCTGACGATTTCCACCGTCGAGCCGCTTTGCAGCGGCTCGGACAGCGGCGCCAGGCGGCGGTTGATGCGGCAGGCGATGCAGCTGTTGCCCACGTCGGTGTGCACCGCGTAGGCGAAGTCGACAGCCGTGGAGCCTTTGGGCAGCTCCATGATGCGGCCTTTGGGCGTGAACACGTAGACCTCGTCCGGGAACAGGTCGATCTTCACGCTTTCGATGAATTCCAGCGAGTTGCCGGCACGTTGCTGCAGTTCAAGGATGCCCTTGACCCACTGACGGGCACGGGCGTGGCTGCCCTTGGGCTGCTCGTCGTCGTTGGACTTGTACAGCCAGTGCGCGGCGATGCCGTTGTTGGCCATCTCTTCCATTTCGCGGGTGCGGATCTGGATTTCGATGGGCACGCCGTGCATGCCGAACAGCGTGGTGTGCAACGACTGGTAGCCGTTGGCTTTGGGGATCGCGATGTAGTCCTTGAAGCGACCGGGCAGCGGTTTGTACAGGTTATGCACGGCGCCGAGCACGCGGTAGCAGGTGTCGACCTTGTCGACGATGATGCGGAAGGCGTACACGTCCATGATCTCGTTGAAGGCACGGCGCTTGCCGCGCATCTTCTTGTAGATGCCATAGAGGTGTTTCTGCCGGCCGCTGACCTCGCCCTCGATGCCGTCGGCGGCCAGGCAGTTGGCCAGCGAGTGCTCGATCTTGGCGACGATCTCTTTACGGTTGCCGCGTGCGCTTTTCACCGCCCGGTGGATCAGCGACGAGCGCATCGGGTGCATGGCCTTGAAGCCCAGGTCCTCGAACTCCACGCGCACGGTGTGCATGCCCAGGCGGTTGGCGATGGGGGCGTAGATTTCGAGGGTTTCCTTGGCGATGCGCCGGCGCTTTTCGCCAGACAGCACTTCCAGGGTGCGCATGTTGTGCAGGCGGTCGGCCAGCTTGACCAGGATCACGCGGATATCGCGAGCCATGGCCATGGCCATCTTCTGGAAGTTTTCGGCCTGCGCCTCGGCCTTGGTCTCGAAGTTCATCTGGGTCAGTTTGCTGACCCCATCGACCAGTTCGGCCACGGTCTCGCCAAATTGCTGGCTGAGGGCTTCCTTGGCGATGCCGGTGTCTTCGATCACATCGTGCAGCATGGCCGCCATCAGGCTTTGATGGTCCATGTGCATGTCGGCGAGGATGCTGGCCACGGCCAGCGGGTGGGTCACGTAGGGCTCGCCGCTGCGGCGGCGCTGCCCGTCGTGGGCCTGTTCGGCGTAGAAATAGGCGCGGCGGACCAGGTTGACCTGTTCGGGGCCAAGATAGGTCGACAGCCGTTCGGCCAAGGCTTCTATACCCGGCATGGGTTCACCTCCTGCGGAGGAAGAGGGCCTTGCGCCGTGCGACGTCGACCTGGCATCAATCAGACAGCCTCGTTGTTCTCGTCCTCGAACGCGGCGAACACCGGATCCTCGGTGACGATCTCTTCAGCGGCGATGAACTCGTTGGTGACAATGCCTTCGGCGATTTCACGCAGGGCAACAACGGTTGGCTTGTCGTTCTCCCACGCAACGCGTGGCTCTTTGCCGCCGGTCGCCAGCTGGCGAGCGCGCTTGGTCGAGAGCATGACCAGCTCAAAGCGGTTATCCACGTGTTCCAGGCAGTCTTCAACAGTTACGCGGGCCATGGTCTTCCTCAGTAGCAAATGCGGTGGGCGTGCAGCCCAGTAATGGGCAGGCGGACTCGATAGTATAAAAATTCACCAGCCAATAGGGAAGCGCTGTTTTGTCGGGTGGATCGGTGTGGAATTCTTCACGGGCATGCCCGCTCCCACAAGTTCTGCCCATTTCTCACCGCCGCCGCTTTACCTGTGGGAGCGGGCAAGCCCGCGAAAGGGCCGGAACAGACAGCCTCAAACCTGAACTCGACGATAACCTCAGAGCATCGCGCCACGCAACCGCGGCGTAAGCTCTTCAAACAAGGTCTGCACCGAGCGCAGCGCCCGGCAGTCCGGCCGGGTCAGCAGCCACAATTGGGTGTCGCAACCCGGTAGCGGCCCACTCAGCGCATCCACGCCCGGCAGGGCATGCACCATATAATCCGGCAGCGCCGCCACGCCTAGGCCAGCGGTCACCAGTTGGGCGATGGTCGACATGCTGCTGCACTGATAGCGCGGACTCAGCCCCGGGTGCTGCTGGTTGCGCCAGACCACCGTAGGGTGGTCCACCATCGAGTCATCGGGGGCGATCCACGGCACGTTGGCGGGCGACTCGGCCAGACGCTCGCGCCACTGTGGCTGGCCGCAGACGACATAGGAGGTAGAACCCAGGTTGCGGCCCACCAGGTGCTCCGGTGGCGTGTTGGTCAGGCGCAGGGCGATGTCGGCATCGCGCCGGCTGAGGTTGGCAAACGTGTTGGAGGTGCCCATCTCCAGCGATAACGCCGGGTAGTTGGGCATGAACTCGGCCAGCGCCGGCAGCAAGAGGCTGTGCATCACCGCCTCGGTACAGGTCAGCCGCACCGTGCCGCTTACCACCTGCTCGCCACTGGTCATGGCAATGCGCGCCGCCTCCAGTGCCTGTTCCGCGCGTTCGGCCTGCTCGGCCAGCGCCTGAGCGGTGTCGGTCGGCAGGTAGCCCTTGCGGCTCTTGACGAACAAGGCGGTGCCCAGCGCCGACTCCAGCCGGCGGATCGAGCGGAATACTGTCGAAACATCGACTTTCAGCAGCTCGGCGGCCTTGGCCAGCGAGCGGCCCCGCTCCAGTGCCAGGACCAGGGAAAGGTCCGCGTGGGTGATCTGATATTGCATTGGTGCACGCTCTGCTTGCCGAATTGCCAATGTCTGTTGCGTCAGGGCCATTTTATAGTGAAACGGCCCCCCGGAATCAATGCGCCCGGTCGGGTAACCAGTCCCCACGATGGGAAAGTGAAAAGAACAACAGCTGCAACCATCGTCGCCCGTGAGGCGCCAGCCGTATCCCACATCGCCGCAGCACATCAAAGGATGTACACCATGACGTCGGTAACCCCGTGCGCCAGTTCTTCCAGCGAGATGAATGACTTCCTCCAGGCCCATCCGGACACGCAGTACGTCGACCTGCTGATCTCCGACATGAATGGCGTGGTACGTGGCAAGCGCATTGAGCGGGCCAGCCTGCACAAGGTGTACGAGAAGGGCATCAACCTGCCCGCATCGCTGTTCGCCCTGGACATCAATGGCTCCACCGTCGAGAGCACCGGCCTTGGCCTGGACATCGGCGATGCCGACCGCATCTGCTTCCCGATCCCGGGCACGTTGTCGGATGAGCCGTGGCAGAAGCGCCCCACGGCCCAGTTGCTGATGACCATGCACGAGCTGGATGGCCAGCCGTTCTTCGCCGACCCGCGCGAAGTGTTGCGCCAGGTGGTGAGCAAGTTCGACGACTTGGGCCTGGATATCTGCGCGGCGTTCGAGCTGGAGTTCTACCTGATCGACCAGGACAACCTCAACGGTCGCCCGCAGCCGCCGCGTTCGCCCATTTCCGGCAAACGCCCGCAGTCGACCCAGGTGTACCTGATCGACGATCTCGATGAATACGCCGACTGCCTGCAGGACATGCTTGAAGCCGCCAAGGAACAAGGCCTGCCCGCCGACGCCATCGTCAAGGAAAGCGCCCCGGCGCAGTTCGAAGTCAACCTGCACCACGTGGCCGACCCGCTGAAGGCCTGTGATTACGCGATCCTGCTCAAGCGCCTGATCAAGAACGTGGCCTACGACCATGAAATGGACACCACGTTCATGGCCAAGCCCTACCCGGGCCAGGCAGGTAATGGCCTGCACGTACACATTTCGTTGCTGGACAAGAAAACCGGCAAGAACATCTTTGCCAGTGATGATCCGTTGCAAAGCGACACGCTGCGCCACGCCATCGGTGGTGTGCTGGAAACCATGCCGGCGTCGATGGCGTTCCTGTGCCCGAACATCAACTCTTATCGCCGCTTTGGCGCGCAGTTCTACGTGCCCAATGCGCCAAGCTGGGGCCTGGATAACCGCACCGTGGCCGTACGCGTGCCCACCGACAGCAGCGACAACGTGCGCCTGGAGCACCGTGTGGCTGGCGCCGACGCCAACCCGTACCTGATGCTGGCAGCCATCCTGGCCGGCGTGCATCACGGGCTGACCAACAAGGTCGAGCCGGAGGCGCCGATCGAAGGCAACTCCTACGAACAGCTGGAGCAAAGCTTGCCGAACAACCTGCGCGATGCCCTGCGCGCGCTGGACGACAGCGAAGTCCTCAACCAATACATCAGCCCGGACTACATCGATATCTTCGTGGCCTGCAAGGAAAGCGAACTGGCCGAGTTCGAAGTGTCGATTTCCGACCTTGAGTACAACTGGTACCTGCACACGGTGTAAGCCCATGAGCGCAACTGCGGTCCCCTTGATCGGTGTCAGCGCCTGCCGCCAGCAGGTGGGGAAGAACTCGTCGCACACGGTAGGCGACAAGTATGTCGAGGCGGCCGGCTTTGTCGGCTTGCCGCTGATCTTGCCGGCCCGCGACGGAGGCAGCGACCCACAGGCGCTGCTGGCCTGTCTGCACGGCATTGTTTTTACAGGCTCGCCTTCAAATATCGAACCGCATCATTACAATGGCGCCCCCAGCGTGGCGGGTACCCGGCACGACCTGGCGCGTGATCGGCTGACCTTGCCACTGCTGCAGGCGGCGATTGCCGCCGGTGTGCCGGTATTCTGCATTTGCCGTGGCTATCAGGAACTGAACGTGGCCCTTGGCGGCAGCCTGCACCAACGCGTGCAGGAGCTGCCTGGCTACCTTGATCATCGCGAACCTGAGGACGCACCCCTGGAGGTGCAATACGGCCCTCGTCACCCGGTCGGCATCGAGCCTGGCGGGTTGTTCGAGCGCCTGGGTCTGGCGGCGCAGTTCGAGGTCAACTCGTTGCACAGCCAGGGCATCGACCGCCTGGCCCCCGGCTTGCGCGTCGAGGCACGGGCCCCGGATGGCCTGATCGAAGCAGTGTCCATGCCCGATGCGCCGGGCTTTGTGCTCGGTGTGCAGTGGCACCCGGAGTGGCGCTTCAACGAAAACCCGGTCTCGCTGCGCCTGTTTCAGGCGTTTCGCGAGGCCTGCATTGCCTACGCAGCACGGGAGGGCGCACGGCAGGAATGATTCTGACGTCAGCCGAAGGTCTCGGATGACTTGTCCCCGACAGCAAGCTTTCAATGAGTGAAAGCGGGCCTTGTACGCAAGGCCTGTGAAAACAATTCCAAAATTTACGGCAAATACTCATGAGCAATTACACAGAAGCCGGCCGCCCACCCGACGTGGCAGCCGACGCGGGCAACACTCAGCGCAGCAAAGGCCTGGCCAAGGGCCGTTTGGGCTTGCTGGCCAGCGTGGTGCTGGGCATTTCCACCATCGCCCCGGTCTACACCCTCACCGGCGCCCTTGGCCCGACCGTGCGCGAGGTCGGTGCCCACCTGCCAGCCGTGTTCATCGTCGGCTTCCTGCCGATGTTGCTGGTGGCCTTGGGCTACCGCGAGCTGAACTCGGCAGAACCGGACAGCGGTACATCGTTCACCTGGTCGGCACGTGCCTTCGGCCCGATGATCGGCTGGATTGGCGGCTGGGGGTTGGTGGTTGCCACCACCATCGTGCTGTCGAACCTGGCAGGGGTTGCAGTCGACTTCTTCTACCTGTTCCTGGGCCAGATCACCGGCAAGCATGAGCTGGCGGCGTTGGCCGATAACCTGTTGATCAACATCGTTACCTGTTGCGTGTTCATCGCCCTGGCGGTGTGGATCTGCTGTCGCGGCATCGCCACCACCATGACCGTGCAGTATGGCCTGGTGGCCTTGCAGTTGGTGGTGTTGATCGGCTTTGCCGTCGCCGCCTTCGGCGGTACCACCGCGCCGCCACCGCTGGCGTTTGATTTCGCCTGGTTCAACCCGTTCGGTGTCGAGTCGTTCTCGGCCTTTGCCGCCGGGCTGTCGCTTTCGATCTTCATCTTCTGGGGCTGGGACACATGCCTGACCGTCAGCGAGGAGTCGGTGGGCAGCGAAGAGGTGCCGGGCAAGGCCGCCACCTGGACCGTGATGCTGATCCTCGGCCTGTACCTGTTCACCGCCATCGCCACCCTGCAGTTTGCCGGTATCAGCGAAACGGGCCTTGGTCTGAACAACCCGCGCATCCAGGAGAACGTCTTTGCCCACCTGGCCGGCCCGGTCATGGGGCCGCTGGCGATCCTGATGTCCATTGCCGTGCTGGCCAGTACGGCGGCGTCGTTGCAGTCGACCTTCGTGGCGCCGGCGCGGACCCTCTTGGCGATGGGGTACTACGGTGCGGTGCCGCCGAAGTTCGCCAGCGTCTGCCCACGTTCGCAAACCCCGCGCTACGCCACTATTTGCGCAGGCCTGGCAGCAGGTCTGTTCTACGTGACCATGCGTAGCCTGAGCGAGAACGTGTTGGCAGATACCATCACCGCGCTGGGCATGATGATCTGCTTCTATTATTCGCTGACCGCATTTGCCTGCGTCTGGTATTTCCGTGGCAGCCTGTTCGACAGCCTGCGCCACTTCATCATGCGCGGCCTGTGCCCGTTGGTGGGTGGGGTGATCCTGTCGGTGATCTTCGTACGGACTGCCATCGACAGCGCCTCGCCGGACTTCGGCAGTGGCTCGCATGTGGGTGGGTTGGGGCTGGTGTTCGTGATTGCCGCGATCATCTCGGTGCTGGGCATCGGGCTGATGATGCTGTCGCGCATGCGCGCGCCGGCTTACTTCCTGGGGGCGACTCTGCGTCAGCAGGCTACCTTGCCACTGCAGGAATAAATAGTTGGGGCCGCTCTGCGGCCCCAACTCGTTTTTCAGCCGATCATTTGCTTCAGAAGCGTCGCATGACGTTGTTGCTGTTTCTTCAACAGCAAGCGATTCGAGCGGAACACCGCCTTCAAATCCTCCAGCGCCACGTCGAAGTCATCATTGATGATCACGTAGTCATACTCGTCGTAGTGCACCATCTCGCTGACCGCTTCTTTCATGCGCCCGGCAATGATTTCTTCGCTGTCCTGCCCACGGCCGTCCAGGCGGTGGCGTAGCGCTTCCTGGCTCGGTGGCAGGATGAACACCGACAGTGCCTGTGGCATCAGCTTGCGCACCTGCTGGGCGCCTTGCCAGTCGATTTCCAGGATCAGGTCGTAGCCCTGATCCAGCGTCTGCTGCAGCGCGCTGCGCGAGGTGCCGTAGAAGTTGCCGAACACTTCGGCATGCTCCAGGAAGTCGCCCTGCGCGATCAGCGCCTTGAATTCTTCGTGGACGACGAAGTGGTAGTTCACCCCGTGTTCCTCGCCCGGGCGCATGGCGCGGGTGGTGTGCGAGACCGAAACGCGGATCTGCCGGTCGTCCTTGGTCAGGGCCGTTACCAGGCTGGTCTTGCCGGCGCCCGAAGGGGCCGAAACGATGTAGAGGGTGCCGCTGCTGTGGTTCATGGTCGGGGTGGCCTTACTCGATGTTCTGTACTTGTTCACGCATCTGTTCGATCAATACCTTCAGGTTGACCGCCGCTTGCGTGCTGCGTGGGTCGAAGGCCTTGGAGCCGAGGGTGTTGGCTTCGCGGTTGAGTTCCTGCATCAGGAAGTCCAGGCGACGCCCTGCGGCACCGCCACCCTTGAGGACCCGGCGCACTTCAGTGACGTGGGTGCTGAGGCGGTCGAGCTCCTCGGCCACGTCGCTCTTCTGCGCCAGCAGCACCATCTCTTGTTCCAGGCGCTGTGGGTCGAGCTCGGCTTGCATGTCGCCGAAACGGTCGAGAATTTTCTGCCGCTGCGCCGCCAGCATCTGCGGCACCAAGGCGCGCAGGGTGGTGACTTCACTGGACATGCTGTCCAGACGTTCGTTGATCAGCCGGGCCAGTTCCTGGCCTTCGCGCAGGCGACCGGCCTTGAGTTCGGCCAGGGCTTCGTCGAACAGCGCCATGGCTTCGGCGTTCAGTGCCTGCGGGTCGCTGGTGTCGGCCACCAGCACGCCAGGCCACGACAGCACTTCCAGCGGGTTCAGGGGTGCTGGCTGCTTGATCAGGCCGGCCACTTCCTCGGCGGCGGCAACCAGCTGCGCGGCGCGCTCGCGGTCTACCTTCAGTGGCTTGCCGTTGCTGTCTTCGTTGAGGCGCAAGGTGCATTCCACCTTGCCCCGCGACAAGCCCTGGCGCAGGCCTTCACGTACGGCGCCTTCGAGGTCGCGCAGGGCCTCTGGCAGGCGCAGGTGCGGTTCCAGGTAACGGTGGTTGACCGAACGCAGCTCCCAGATCAGGGTGCCTTGGCTGCCGGCGCGCTCGACACGAGCAAAAGCGGTCATGCTGTGCACCATGGGGAGTACCTCGCTTAGTTGAATGAACGGTGGGAGCCTCTCGGCTGCAAGGCGCAGGATTGTAGCGCAGTGGGGCCGTGGCGCCCAATCTGCCTATGTTACCGACGGGCGGCCGCGCCAGTAGGAAAAGGCGACGGGCTGTGGCGGGTACGACAATAGGCATGTCTTCCCCGGGCTGCGGGCTCTATAATGCTCGGCAGATTCAAAGTCCCAGTACAGGTATCCCAGATGAAACGTCCAAGTGGTCGCGCCGCCGATCAGCTCCGCTCGATCCGCATCACCCGCAACTACACCAAGCACGCCGAAGGGTCGGTACTGGTCGAGTTCGGTGACACCAAGGTCATCTGCACGGTCAGCGTTGAAAACGGTGTACCGCGCTTCCTGAAAGGCCAAGGCCAAGGCTGGCTGACCGCCGAATACGGCATGCTGCCGCGTGCTACCGGTGAGCGTAACCAGCGCGAAGCCAGCCGTGGCAAACAGGGTGGCCGCACCCTGGAAATCCAGCGCCTGATCGGCCGTTCGCTGCGCGCCGCGCTGGACATGAGCAAGCTGGGCGACATCACCCTGTACGTCGACTGCGACGTGATCCAGGCCGATGGCGGTACCCGTACCGCGTCCATCACCGGTGCCATGGTCGCCCTGTGCGATGCGCTGGCGGTGATCAAGAAGCGTGGTGGCCTGAAGGCCGGCAGCCCGCTCAAGCACATGATCGCTGCCGTGTCGGTGGGCATGTACCAGGGCGAAGCCGTGCTCGACCTGGACTACCTGGAAGACTCCGCCGCCGAAACCGACCTGAACGTGGTCATGACCAGCGCCGGTGGCTTCATAGAGGTGCAGGGCACTGCCGAAGGTGCGCCGTTCCAGCCTGAAGACTTCAACGCCATGCTGGCGCTGGCGCACAAGGGCATGACCGAAATCTTCGAGCTGCAGCAGGCTGCACTGGCGGACTGACTGATTTCGTAGATACAAAAAAGCCGACATTACTGTCGGCTTTTTTGTATCTGAGCAACGCGCTTAGATGGTCAACGTCCAGTCATAGTCCACGATCAGCGGCGCATGCTGGGAGAAGCGCGGCTGACGCGGCAGGCGGGCGTTACGCACGAAACGGCGCAGGCCTGGCGTGAGGATCTGGTAGTCGAACCGGTAGCCCAGGTTGAGCATCTCGGCCTGCTCGTTGTCCGGCCACCAGCTGTACTGGTCGCCTTCACGGCTGACTTCGCGCAGGGCATCGACGTACCCCATCTCGCCAGTGATCGCATCCATCCAGGCGCGCTCCGGCGCCAGGAAGCCCGGCGACTGCTGGCTGTCACGCCAGTTCTTGATGTCGAGCTTCTGCTGCGCCACGTAGAACGAGCCGCAATAGATGTACTCGCGACGCTTGCGACGCTGCTTGTCCAGGTACTTGGCGAAGTCGTCCATCAACTTGAACTTCTGGTTCAAGTCTTCGTCGCCGTTCATGCCCGAAGGCAGCAGCAGGCTGGCAATACTGACTTTGTCGAAATCTGCTTGCAGGTAACGCCCGTAGCGGTCGGCTGTCTCGAAACCCAGGCCGGTGATGACTGCCTTGGGCTGCATGCGCGAATAAAGGGCCACACCACCTTGGGCAGGCACCTCCGCGTCGCAGGCATAAAGGAAATAGCCATCGAGCTGGAAAGCTGGGTCATCGAGTTCAAAGGCCGAGGCGCGGGTATCCTGAAGGCAGATGACGTCGGCATTCTGGGCTTGCAGCCAGCTGAGCAAACCACGCTCGGCCGCAGCCTGAATGCCATTTACGTTCACACTGATGATCCGCATAAATGGCCCCAAAAATCTCGTGCGTGTATGATACCCGAGCTCAACCCATTTAGCTAAATCCGTGGTGTCCGGGACTATTCATGCAGCCGTATCAGCGCGACTTTATCCGTTTTGCCATCGATCGCGGGGTACTGCGTTTCGGTGAATTCACCCTGAAATCGGGGCGTACCAGCCCGTATTTCTTCAATGCCGGCCTGTTCAACACCGGTTCTGCATTGGCCGAACTGGGGCGGTGCTATGCCGCAGCCATTGTCGACAGCAAGATCCCGTTCGACGTGCTGTTCGGCCCGGCCTACAAGGGTATTCCGTTGGCGGCGACCACTGCCGTGGCCCTGGCAGACCAGCATAAGCTCGACGTGCCTTGGTGCTTCAACCGCAAGGAAGCCAAGGACCACGGCGAAGGCGGCAGCCTGGTGGGTGCGCCACTGGCCGGTGACGTGCTGATCATCGACGACGTGATCACCGCCGGTACTGCCATCCGTGAGGTCATGCAGATCATCAACGCCCAGCAGGCCAAGGCCGCCGGCGTGCTGATCGCGCTGAACCGCGAAGAGCGTGGCAATGGCGAGCTGTCGGCGATCCAGGAAGTGGAACGCGACTTCGGTATCCCGGTGGTCAGCATCGTTTCGCTGACCCAGGTGCTGGAGTTCCTGGCAGATGACCCTCAGCTGAAGCAGCATCTGCCGGCTGTCGAGGCTTACCGCGCGCAGTACGGGATCTGATCCTGGCCTGGAAATGAAAAAGGCGACCTTCTTGTGAAGGTCGCCTTTTTTTGTCGCCCGTTTCGGCCGATCAGCGCGGCTTGCGGTTGGTAATCAGGGTACCCACGCCGCTGTCGGTGAAAATTTCCAGCAGCACAGCATTCGGCACACGGCCGTCGATGATGTGCGAGCTGTTCACGCCGCCCTGCACCGCATCCAGTGCGCACTTGATCTTCGGCAGCATGCCGCCGTAGATGGTGCCGTCCGCGATCAGTTCGTTGACCTGTTCGGTGGTCAGGCCGGTCAGAACCTGACCTTGCTTGTCCATCAAACCGGCGATGTTGGTCAGCAGCATCAGCTTCTCGGCTTTCAGCGCTTCCGCGACCTTGCCTGCTACCAGGTCGGCGTTGATGTTGTACGACTCTCCGTTGGCACCCACGCCGATCGGCGCGATGACCGGGATGAAGTCGCCCTTCACCAGCATGTTCAGCAGATCGGTGTTCACGCTCACCACTTCGCCCACGTGGCCGATGTCGATGATTTCCGGGGTGGTCATCTCGGGCGTCTGGCGGCTGACGGTCAGCTTGCGGGCGCGGATCAGTTCCGCGTCCTTGCCGGTCAGGCCGATGGCGCTGCCGCCGTGGCGGTTGATCAGGTTGACGATGTCCTTGTTGACCTGGCCACCCAGCACCATCTCCACCACGTCCATGGTCGCCGAGTCGGTGACGCGCATGCCGTCGATGAAGTGGCTTTCGATCGACAGGCGCTTGAGCAGGTCGCCGATCTGCGGGCCACCACCGTGGACCACCACCGGGTTGATGCCCACAGCCTTCATCAGCACGATGTCACGGGCGAAGCCGGTTTTGAGCTCCTCGCTCTCCATCGCGTTGCCGCCGTACTTGATCACCAGGGTCTTGCCGACAAAGCGGCGGATGTAAGGCAGTGCTTCGGACAAAACCTCGGCTACATGGGAAGCGGCATCGCGATCGAGGGTCATGCAGGGCTCCTGTAAGGAACAGATAGTCGGTCAGAACGGCAGTTGCAGCTCAGGGGCAACCCGCAGCAACTGGGTACGGAAAACATCCTTGATACGTTGCAATTCGGCGTCGCTGTCGGCCTCGAAGCGCAGTACCAGCACCGGGGTGGTGTTGGAGGCGCGAACCAGGCCCCAGCCGTGGGCGTAGTCGACCCGCACACCGTCGATGGTGGTCAGGTTGGCTTCGCCCCAGTCGGCGTCGCGTTGCAGTGCATCAATGATGCTGAATTTACCCTCGTCGGTCACATCAATATTGATTTCCGGCGTGGAAATATCGTTCGGGAAGGCGGCAAACAGGTTTTCGGCGCTTTGCCCGGCCTTGCTGAGGATCTCCAGCAGGCGTGCGGCACTGTAGATGCCGTCGTCGAAACCGTACCAGCGTTCCTTGATGAAGATGTGACCGCTCATCTCGCCGGCCAGCAGCGAGCCTGTCTGTTTCATCTTCTTTTTGATCAACGAATGACCGGTCTTCCACATCAGTGCGCGGCCGCCATGCTGTTCGATCAGCGGGGTCAGGCGACGGGTGCATTTGACGTCGAAGATGATTTCGGCGCCAGGGTTGCGCGCCAGCACGTCCTGGGCAAACAGCATCAGCAGGCGGTCGGGGTAGACGATGCTGCCGGTATTGGTCACCACACCGACGCGGTCGCCATCGCCGTCGAAGGCCAGGCCGATATCGGCGCCGGTTTCCTTGACCCTGGCGATCAGGTCTTCAAGGTTTTCCGGCTTGCCCGGGTCCGGGTGGTGGTTGGGGAAGTTGCCGTCTACTTCGCAGAACAGCGGGATCACTTCACAGCCCAAGGCTTCGATCAATTGCGGTGCGATCACGCCAGCGGCACCGTTGCCGCAGTCCACCACCACCTTGAGCTTTTTCGCCAGCTTCACGTCCTCGACGATCTGCTGGAAATAGCGGTCAAGGATCTCGACCTTTTCCACGCGACCTTCGGCCAAGGTCAGGTCGTTGGTTTTCAGGCGGGTGAGCAGGGCCTGGATCTGTTCGTTGGCCAGCGTGTCGCCAGCGATGACGATCTTGAAGCCGTTGTAGTCCGACGGGTTGTGGCTGCCAGTCAGCATCACGCCCGACTTGCCTGCCAGCACGTTGGCCGCGTAGTAAAGGGCCGGGGTGGGCACCAGGCCGACGTCGCTGACGTGGCAGCCGGCATCGACCAGGCCCTTGATCAGCTGTTCGACCAGCATCGGGCCGGACAGGCGGCCATCACGGCCGACCGAAACCTGCGGTTCGCCCTGGGCCAGGCTTTGCGCACCGATGGCGCGGCCTATCCAGTAGGCGGTTTCGGCGTGAAGGGTTTTGCCGACCACGCCGCGGATGTCATACGCGCGGAAAATGCTGTCGGGCAATGCGGCGGGGACCAGGTGGGCCATGTCGTTCATCTCTGGAAGCTCCATTAGTCAAAGGCTTTCTGGGCAGGCGCAAACTGAACGCTTGGACGGTGCTTTCGCCAGAGAGTTCGCCATCCTTGGCCTGAACGGTCATTTGCCGGCTCAGTGGCTGCCGGAGTGACCGAAGCCGCCAGCACCACGCTGGCTTTCATCGAAGGCTTCGACGATGTCGAAATGGGCCTGTACCACCGGCACCAGCACCAGCTGGGCGATACGCTCGCCAACGGCGATGGTGAATGGCGTGTTGCCGCGGTTCCAGCACGACACCATCAGCTCGCCCTGGTAATCCGAGTCGATCAGGCCGACCAGGTTGCCCAGCACGATGCCGTGCTTATGGCCCAGGCCCGAGCGCGGCAGGATCACCGCCGCCAAGCCCGGGTCGCCGATGTAGATCGACAGGCCGGTAGGGATCAGCAGGGTCTGGCCTGGCTCAAGGACAGTGTCCTCCTTGAGCAGGGCGTGCAGGTCCAGGCCCGCGGAGCCAGGGGTGGCGTAGGTCGGCAGGGGGAATTCGGAACCCAGGCGTGGGTCGAGGATCTTGGCTTGAAGAGCGTGCATGTAACTTATTGAACCTGGTTGAGCCGTTCGGCGATGAAGGCGACCAGTTGCCGGGCGATCTTGCCCTTGCTGGTCTGCGCGAAGAGGGTCTGGTGCTGCTGGCGGTCGATCACGGTCAAGGCGTTTTCTTCGCTGTTGAAGCCGATGCTGGGGTTGGCCACATCATTGGCGACGATCAGGTCGAGGTTCTTGTCCTTGAGCTTGCGCGTGGCGTAATCGAGCAGGTGTTCGGTTTCGGCGGCGAAGCCGACGCTGAACGGGCGGTCGCTGCGGCCAGCAATGGTGGCAAGGATATCGGGATTGCGCACCATCTGCAGCAGCATACCGTCGCCGGTCGTAGGATCTTTCTTCAGTTTTTGTGTGGCAACCACTTCCGGGCGGTAGTCCGCGACCGCTGCCGAGGCGATGAACAGGTCGCATGGCATGGCTGCTTCACAGGCCGCGAGCATGTCCCGCGCGCTGACCACGTCGATGCGGCTGACCCGGTCGGGGGTTGGCAGGTGCACCGGGCCCGTGACGAGGGTCACCCGAGCCCCGGCTTCGGCAGCCGCTTCGGCCAGGGCGAAGCCCATCTTGCCGGAGCTATGATTGGTGATGTAGCGCACCGGGTCGATGTTTTCCTGGGTCGGCCCGGCGGTGATCAATACGTGTTTGCCGGTGAGTGCCTGGCGCTTGAAGCTTTCTGCGGCGCACCAGGCCAGGTCGGTGGCTTCGAGCATGCGGCCCAGGCCCACGTCGCCACAGGCCTGGCTACCGGAGGCCGGGCCGAATACCTGAATGCCACGGCTCTTGAGCAGCTCAAGGTTAGCCTGGGTGGCCGGGTCGCGCCACATGGCCTGGTTCATGGCCGGGGCCACGGCGACGGTGGCGTCGGTGGCCAGTACCAGGGTGGTCAGCAGGTCGTCGGCCATGCCCTGGGCCATGCGCGCCATGAGGTCGGCGGTGGCCGGGGCGATCAGCACCAGGTCGGCCCACTTGGCCAGTTCGATATGGCCCATGGCTGCTTCGGCGGCAGGGTCGAGCAGGTCCATGTGCACCGGGTGGCCCGACAGCGCCTGCAGGGTCAGCGGGGTGATGAACTCGGCACCACCACGGGTCATGACGACGCGCACCTGCGCGCCGTGCTCCAGGAGTCGGCGAATCAGCTCGGCGCTTTTGTAGGCGGCAATGCCGCCACCCACGCCGAGAACGATGCGCTTGCGATACAGCCGCTGCATAGGCTTGCCTTTTTCCAGTGAGAGCGGGCGGCGACGTTCGAAATGCCTGCGGCAGAACGTCGCATGTACGAGGCGAAATAGATTAACACAGGGTCGAAATGGGCCGCAGCAAGGGCAGGGGGCGGGGATGAATATCAGGGAGTGGCCGGCTGAAGAGCGGCCGAGGGAGAAGCTGTTGCAGCGTGGTGCGGCGGTACTCACGGATGCCGAATTGCTTGCCGTGCTGCTGGGCTCAGGGGTGGCCGGGCGCAATGTACTGGACCTTGCGCGGGGGCTGCTGATGCGTTTTGGCGGGCTGAGGCAGTTTCTGGAGGCCGAGCGCGACGCGCTGCTGCGCGAGCCGGGCATCGGGGCCGTGAAGTATGCACAGTTACAGGCGCTGCTGGAGATCGGCCGGCGTTATCTGGGTGAGAACATCAAGCGCGCAGAGGCTCTGGATGGGCCAGCGGCGGTGCGGCGTTATCTCAAGGCCATGCTGCGGCATGAGGCCAGTGAAGTGTTCGGGTGCCTGTTTCTGGACACCAAGCACCGGCCGTTGGCGTTCGAGATCCTGTTCAGGGGCACGATAGACCGGGCGAGTGTTTACCCGCGGGAGGTAGTGCGGCGGGCTTTGCTGCATAACGCGGCGGCGTTGATCCTTTGCCACAACCACCCCTCAGGCAACAGTGAACCGAGCCAGGACGATGTGCATCTGACCTTGTTGCTGAAGCGCGGGTTGGCATTGATCGATGTGCGGGTGCTGGATCACATCATCATTGGCGATGGGGAGCCGTTGTCGATGGTTGAGCATGGGTGGATTGTGGCCTGAGGCAGGTCAATGGGGGCAGGGCTGTCAGGTTTCCGTCATGAGGGGTGTGGGGGGGGGGGGGGGGGGGGGGCCGGGGGGGGGGGGGGGGGGGGGGGGGCGCCCCCCGCCCCCCCCCCCCCCCCCCCCCCCCCCCCCCACACCCCTCAAGGCGGGCACCCCAATACCTACCGTGTCACCGACACCTTGCTGAAATCCAGCCGCCCGAACGGGTTCACCTGGTACCCCTCAACCCCTTGGCGCAGCAGGGTAGCCGCCGTCGGGTGCGCCAGTGGCACCCACAACGCCTGCTGCTGGATCAGCGTCTGCGCCTGCTGGTACAGCCGGCTGCGCACGCTCTGGTCGTTGGTGGTACGCCCGGCGCTGATCAACTGGTCCAGGCGGTTGTCGCAGAAGCGCGCGAAGTTGGTCCCCGACTCGACCGCCGCACAGGAAAACTGCGGGCTGAGGAAGTTGTCCGGGTCGCCGTTGTCGCCTGCCCAACCCATGAACAGCAGGTCATGCTCGCCGGCCTTGGCGCGGCGGATCAGCTCGCCCCACTCGATCACGCGGATTTCAGCCTTGATGCCGATCTTGGCCAGGTCAGCCTGCAGCATCTGCGCGCCGAGGCTGGGGTTGGGGTTGAGCAGGCTGCCGGACGGGCGGGTCCAGATCGTGGTGCTGAAGCCTTCACCCAAGCCAGCCTTGGTCAGCAACGCCTTGGCTTTCTTCAGGTCCAGCGGGTAGCCGGGCAGGTCCTTGGCGTAGCTCCAGGTATTGGGCGGGTAGGGTCCGTTGGCGGCCACCGCGGAATCTTCGAACACGGCCTTGAGATAGGCCTGCTTGTCGAAAGCCAGGTTGATGGCCTGGCGCACTTCCGGTTTGTCCAGCGGCGGGTGCTGGCTGTTGATGGCGACGAAGGCGGTCATGAACGCTGGGGTGCTGGCCACCTTGAGGGTGCCGTCCTTGCCCGCTTCGGCAATGTCCAGTGGCTTGGGTGACAGGGCGACCTGGCATTCGCCGCGCTTGAGCTTCTGCAGGCGCACGTTGGCGTCGGTGGTGATGGCGAAGATCAACGGGTCGACCGCCGGCTTGCCGGCGAAGTAGTCCGGGTTGGCGCGGTAGCGCACCACGGCGTCCTTCTGGAAACGCTGGAACACGAAAGGCCCGGTGCCGATTGGCTGGCTGTTGAGCTTCTCCGGCGTGCCGGCCTTCAGCAGTTTGTCGGCATATTCGGCGGAATAGATCGAGGCGAAGCCCATGCTCAGGGTGGCCAGGAAGGTGGCGTCCGGGTGGCTGAGGGTGAAGCGCACGGTATTCGGTGTCGGTGCCTCGATCGCCTTGATCAGGCTACCCAGCTGCAGCGATTGGGCATGCGGGTAGCCGCCCGGTGCAGTCTTGTGCCAGGCATGGGCCGGGTAGAGCATGCGCTGGAAGCTGAACAGCACGTCGTCGGCATTCAGTTCGCGACTTGGCTTGAAGTAGGCAGTGCTGTGGAACTTCACGTCATCGCGCAGGGTGAAGTCATACACCAGGCCGTCGGCCGATACCGTCCAGCTGGCCGCCAGGCTCGGCACCACCTTGCCTTGCGCCGCGTCGAACTCCACCAGACGGTTCATCAGCACGTCAGCCGTGGCGTTGGTGGTGGTCAGCGAGTTGTACTGCACCACGTCGAAGCCTTCGGGGCTGGCCTCGCTGCAAACGCTCAGCGGGGCGGCCTGGGCAACGGCGGTAGCGAACAGAGCGCCGGCGGCGAACAGAGAGTTGAACAATAAGGAAAGGGCGGCTACACGCATGGTGGCTCCTTGGCAGTCAGTGGCCCATCTGCCTGTGCAGTCTGGAAAAGGCTTACCCTAGTGCGCCCGCCGGCAAATGACCACACCCTTTTTTACAAATCTGGCGACGAGCGGTCGACGGCTGGCGGGGCCTGCCGCTATGCTGGCCCGGCGTGTTCTAGCTTGCGGCAATGTGCATCTACTGTTGTTGCAGCCAAGTCTTTCTGGTATAAAGCAGCGCTCTTTTCTAGGGGCTCGGCCTGTCGCATAAGCGGATCCGGTCGATAAGACCTCCAGAATCACGGCGCCCAGGCGCCAAAGACTGAGAGATTAAGCGGCCAACCCATGCCGGGTTGGGCATGAGGTTTTAGAGGGCTGAGTCATGTCGAGAGTCTGTCAAGTTACTGGTAAGGGTCCAGTAACCGGGAACAACATTTCCCACGCAAACAACAAAACCCGTCGTCGTTTCCTGCCGAACCTGCAGCACCACCGTTTCTGGGTTGAATCCGAGAAGCGTTTCGTGCGTCTGCGCGTTTCCGCCAAAGGCATGCGTATCATCGACAAGCGCGGCATCGACGCCGTTCTGGTTGACATCCGTAAAGCTGGCGCCAAGGTTTAAGGGAGAGCATCATGCGTGAATTGATCCGTCTGGTTTCGAGTGCCGGTACCGGCCACTTCTACACCACCGACAAGAACAAGCGCACCACCCCGGACAAAATCGAGATCAAGAAATATGATCCGGTTGTTCGCAAGCACGTGGTGTACAAGGAAGCCAAGATCAAGTAATTGATCGGCGACCTGAAAAAAACCCGCATCCGAAAGGACGCGGGTTTTTTTATGCCTGCATTACGGTCAGTTGAAGTTGAAGCCCTGGATCAACAGGTCGGTGCCGGCCTTGATCTGGATGCGCTCGATGTCGTACTCGCGGGTGCACATCTCGTCGGGGCCGACTACCCGGGTGCGGCCGGTGAGGGTGCAGATGGTGTCCTTGATTGCCGGCGAGTAGGGGGTGCCGACCAAGTGGGCGAGGGTTTTCAGAACGTCTTCGTTGGTCATGGTGATCTTCCTGTTGAAGTTGGATGGCCCGACATGGGCAGGGCCATCCTCACGCACGCCAGCAGGCTGCCTGCACTACATAGTTACTTCTGTTCGAACATCACATAGATCTTGCGGCACGGTTCCAGCACCTCCCAGGTGCCTTTGAAGCCGGCCGGAATCACGAACCGATCGCCGGCACGCAGGGTTTTCGCCCCGCCGTCCTGGTCGCGCAGTACCGAAACGCCCTGGACGATTTCGCAGTATTCGTGTTCGGTGTAGTTCACCGTCCACTGGCCCACCTCACCTTCCCACACGCCTGCGGCAAACTGGCCGCACGGGCTGGAATAATGGTTGTAGACAGCCTGGTCAGGCTCGCCCTTGAGGATTTTTTCCGCCGCCGGGCGGTAGCGTTCGGCCTCGGTGATGACCTGCGCGAAGTCGATGATGCTGTCTATTCTCATGGTGCGGCTCCTGTTGTTGTTTAATAAAATGAACATCAGTAGGCTTTTGAGCCCTGCGTGTCAAATATATTGATAGTTTACACCGGCTGGTTTAGGGTATCGGTTGCCCGTGTGCGCGTGTCGCCCGGCCAGAATTCTGACAACGCCTGTGAGTCCTCAGTGCGGCGTTGCACCTAAACAAGAGGAGGAGTTTCGTATGACCACCCTGACCCGTGCGGACTGGGAACAACGTGCCCAGCAACTGAAGATCGAAGGCCGCGCCTTCATCAACGGCGAATACACCGATGCCGCATCCGGTGAAACCTTCGAGTGCCTGAGCCCGGTCGACGGACGCTTCCTGGCCAAGGTTGCCAGTTGCGACCTGGCCGATGCCAACCGCGCAGTGGAAAACGCCCGCGCTACCTTCAATTCGGGCGTGTGGTCGCAGCTGGCCCCGGCCAAGCGCAAGGCCAAGCTGATCCGCTTCGCCGACCTGCTGCGCAAGAACGTTGAAGAGCTGGCGCTGCTGGAAACCCTGGACATGGGCAAGCCGATCGGCGACTCCTCCAGCATCGACATCCCGGGGGCTGCGCAAGCCATTCACTGGACTGCCGAAGCCATCGACAAGGTCTACGACGAAGTCGCCCCGACCCCGCACGACCAGCTTGGCCTGGTGACCCGTGAGCCGGTGGGTGTGGTCGGTGCCATCGTACCGTGGAACTTCCCGCTGCTGATGGCCTGCTGGAAGCTCGGCCCGGCGCTGGCCACCGGTAACTCGGTGGTGCTCAAGCCGTCCGAAAAGTCGCCGCTGACCGCCATCCGTATCGCCCAGCTGGCGATCGAAGCCGGTATCCCGGCGGGTGTGCTGAACGTGCTGCCAGGCTACGGCCACACCGTGGGCAAGGCCCTGGCCCTGCACATGGATGTCGATACCCTGGTGTTCACCGGTTCGACCAAGATCGCCAAGCAGCTGATGGTGTACGCGGGCGAGTCGAACATGAAGCGCATCTGGCTGGAAGCCGGCGGCAAGAGCCCGAATATCGTCTTCGCCGACGCGCCAGACCTGCAAGCAGCTGCCGAAGCGGCTGCCAGCGCTATCGCTTTCAACCAGGGCGAAGTGTGCACCGCAGGTTCGCGCCTGCTGGTCGAGCGTTCGATCAAGGACAAGTTCCTGCCAATGGTGGTCGAGGCCCTGAAAGGCTGGAAGCCAGGCAACCCGCTGGACCCGGCGACCACGGTCGGTGCCCTGGTCGACACCCAGCAGATGAACACCGTACTGTCGTACATCGAGGCCGGCCACCAGGACGGCGCCAAGCTGCTGGCTGGCGGCAAGCGTACCCTGGAGGAGACGGGTGGCACCTACGTGGAGCCGACCATCTTCGACGGCGTGACCAACGCCATGCGCATTGCCCAGGAAGAAATCTTCGGCCCAGTGCTGTCGGTGATTGCCTTCGACACCGCCGAAGAAGCCATCGCCATTGCCAACGACACGCCGTATGGCT
Source organism: Pseudomonas sp. OG7 (assembly GCF_014192825.1). Lineage (NCBI taxonomy): Bacteria > Pseudomonadati > Pseudomonadota > Gammaproteobacteria > Pseudomonadales > Pseudomonadaceae > Pseudomonas > Pseudomonas sp. OG7. The sequence goes on from NZ_JACHYK010000001.1 coordinate 227,622, forward strand.
TGGCGGCGGGCATCTGGACGTCGGACATTTCCAAGGCCCACAAGACTGCCCGTGCCGTGCGCGCAGGTAGCGTGTGGGTCAACCAGTACGACGGCGGCGACATGACCGCACCGTTCGGTGGCTTCAAGCAGTCGGGCAACGGCCGTGACAAGTCGCTGCATGCGCTGGAGAAATACACCGAGCTGAAGGCGACCTGGATCAAGCTGTAATCGCCGGGGCTGCAGAGCAGCCCCAACAATAGCCGGGTCGGCTCACGCTGCCCCGGCTTTGTCGTTTTTGCTGTTCAAGAACTCTGCCTGGGAGGCTGCAATGCGTTGGGGTACCTATTTCGCCGTGCTGGCATCCGTACTCAGTGTCGGGCTGGCCCTTGGCGTAAGCATGCCGCTGGTATCCCTGCGCCTGGAGGCTTGGGGCTACGGCAGCTTCGCCATCGGCGTAATGGCTGCGATGCCAGCGCTGGGTGTTCTGGCTGGCGCCAGTATCGCCAGCCGACTGGCCGGCTGGGTCGGCGTGCCGTCGGCCATGCGCTTGTGCCTGTGGGGCGGGGCGCTGTCGATCGGGTTGGTCGCGCTGCTGCCCAGCTACCCGCTGTGGCTGTTGCTGCGGCTGATGATCGGTATGTCCCTCACTGTGGTGTTCATCCTCGGCGAAAGCTGGATCAACCAGCTGGTAGTCGAGCAGTGGCGTGGCCGGCTGGTGGCTTTGTACGGCAGCAGCTATGCCCTGAGCCAGCTGGCCGGGCCGTTGGTGTTGGGTTTTCTCGGCTCGGATGACGACTTCGGCTTCTGGGCCGCGACCGGCCTGCTGCTGGCGGCACCGCTGGTGCTGTTGGGGCGTGGCGGAGCGCCGAGCACAGAGGCCTGCAGCGTTACCTTCCGCGACTTGTTCGCCTTCTGCCGGCGCTTGCCTGTGATTGCCTGGGCCATCGCCCTGTTCGCCTCGTTCGAGGCGATGATCCTTACCTTGCTGCCGGTGTATTGCCTGCAGCAAGGCTTTACCACTGAAATCGCCCTGTTCATGGTCAGTACCGTGGTGGTGGGTGATGCAGTGCTGCAGCTGCCTATCGGCGCGCTGGCCGACCATATGTCGCGACGTGCATTGTTCACGGGGTGTGCGGTAACGCTGCTGGTGTCCAGCCTGGCGATTCCCCTGCTGCTGCATACCCCGGTTGTGTGGCCATTGTGGGTGCTGTTCGGGGCCAGTGCTGGTGGCTTGTTCACCCTGTCGCTGGTGCTGATCGGTGAGCGCTACCGCGATGATGAGCTGGTAAGGGCCAATGCCCATGTGGCGCAGCTCTGGGGTATTGGCTGCCTGCTCGGGCCGTTGCTGGCGGGGGCCGGCAGCCAGTGGATCAGCGGACATGCATTGCTGTTCCTGATGGCGGCCGGGGCTGCCGGGCTGGTGGTGTTGACCCAGCGGCGTGGGGCTTTCGAGGCAGTGTCTGCCTGATGGGATTTGGGGCTGCAAAGCAGCCCCAGAAATTGCCGCTACAACATCTTCTCCAAGCCAACGGCCTTGCTGATCCAGGCATTGAACCGCCGCCACATCCCACCTGGCTCTGATGTCAGCATGTGCCGCTGACCATTGTCCTCGGTCGCCCATACCAATTTGTTACCCACCAGTTTCACCTGGTAACTCAACGCAGGCGCCATGCCTTGCTGGGCCAGTTCGCGGGTGTATTCGGCCAGCTCCGGGCTGTCCACCAGCACGCCTACCTCGGTGTTCCACAGCACTGAACGCGGGTCGAAGTTGAATGAGCCGATGAAGGTCTTGCGCCGGTCGAACACGATCGCCTTGGTGTGCAGGCTCGAATCCGAACTGCCACGGAAACTCAGGTGCCCCGCGCTGGGGTCGCCGGGCTGGCGGCGCAGCTCGTACAGCTGCACCCCGTGCTCGAGCAAGGCCCGGCGATAGGGCGCGTAGCCTCCGTGCACCGCCGGTACATCGGTGGCTTCCAGCGAGTTGGTCAGCAGCTTCACCGAAACACCGGCGTCGGCGCGGCCGGTCAGGTACAGCAACCCCGGTTCACCCGGCACGAAGTACGCCGATGTCAGCATCAGCTCGCTGCGCACGTTGGCCAGGTCCGGTGCCAGTTGCTGGCTCAGCAACAGCTGTGGGTCGGGTTCGTCATCGGCCAGCACCTTGTTCGGTGCATCCCACAACGCCTGGGCATGAGCCCAGATCAGCTCGTTGCGCCATACATCCAGGCGCGGCTGCGACTGGTAGGCCATCAGGCGGTCGTACAGGGCCTTGCGCCGGGTTCTGGCTTCGGCCAGGGACACCTCCAGGCGATGGCGGCTGGCGTGCAGGTCATTGGCATCCGGAGCACGCCAGAGGAAGTCGGTAATCGGCCGGCTCAGGGCGCTGTTCCAGTATTGGTCGAAACTGTGGCCAAGCTGTTCAGCCACCGGGCCTACACCCAGCAGGTCTATGTCGGTGAAGTTGAGGTTGGGTTCGGCATCGAAATACTCGTCACCCAGGTTGCGGCCACCCACGATGGCCATGCTGTTGTCCACCAGGAACAGTTTGTTGTGCATGCGCCGGTGCTGGCGCGACAGGTTGAACAGCCGGCCCACGGCGCGCGTCACGCCTGTGCTACGGCCCAGGTGCAGCGGGTTGAACACGCGAATCTGGATGTTCGGGTGGGCATCCAGGGTGCCCATGATGGTGTCCAGGCCATCGCTGGTGGTGTCGTCCAGCAGGATGCGCACACGCACGCCACGGTCGGCGGCGCGTAGCAGTTCATGCACCAGTGCGCGGGTGCTGAGGCCGTCGTGGACGATGTAATACTGCAGGTCGATGCTTGCCTGGGCGTTGCGGATCAGTTCGGCACGGGCGCGGAATGCCTCGTTGCTGTTGGGCAGCAGGCGAAAGCCCGAGCGCCCCCCGTAGGGCGCGGCCTGGCGCAGCACCGAGCGGCCGAAGGCCGAGTCGTTGGCGGGTAACGCCTGGCTGGTTTCGCGGGGCACACTGACACTGGCGCAGCCGGTAAGGCCGAGCGACAGTACCAGCAGCAGAGGCAAGGCTCGCTGGAGTCTCAAGGGTGGATCGTCCTGTGCAGCAAGGGCTTTAGGGGGTTGGACCGTGGCGGGCGGCGCAAAGTTACGCGTCGGCGCTTTCTTCATCCAGTAGACGAAGGGCGGTTTCACCAACCTTGCGCACGGCGGCTTCGATCTGCGGCGTTGGCCGCGCTGCGAAGTTCATGCGCAGGCAGTGGCGGAACTTGCCCGAGGCCGAGAAGATACTGCCGACGGCAACCTGCACGCCCTGCTCCAGTAAAGCCCGGTTCAGGCGTAGCGTATCGAAATGTTCGGGCAATTCTACCCAGAGCATGAAGCCGCCTTGGGGCCGGCTCACCCGGGTGCCTGCCGGGAAGTAGCGGGTCACCCAGTCGCTCATCAGGTCGCGGCCGCGTTGGTACTGGCTACGCATACGCCGGACGTGGGGTTGATAGTGCCCGGCGGCGATGAAGTCGGCGATGGCCAGTTGGGGCTGGCAGGCGGTGCTGCCGGTGCTGATGTATTTCATGTGCAGCACGCGTTCCAGATAGCGCCCAGGGGCCACCCAACCTACTCGCAGGCCAGGGGCAAGGGTTTTGGAGAACGAACTGCACAGCAGCACGCGGCCATCGTCGTCGAACGACTTGAGGGTGCGCGGGCGCGGGTAGGTGTAGGCCAGGTCGCCGTAGACATCATCCTCCAGAATTGCCACGTCGTAGCGCTGGGCCAGGCTCAGCAAGGCCTTCTTGCGTGCCTCGGGCATGATGTAGCCAAGCGGGTTGTTGCAGCTGGGGGTGATCTGGATGAGCTTGATCGGCCACTGCTCCAGGGCCAGCTCCAGCGCCTCCAGGCTGATGCCGGTGACCGGGTCGGTGGGGATTTCCAGCGCCTTCATACCCAGGCCCTTCAGGGTTTGCATGGCGCCGTGGAAGCTGGGGGAGTCGACGGCAACGATGTCGCCCGGCTCGCACACGGCGCGGATGCTGCACGACAGCGCCTCGTGGCAGCCGGTGGTGATCACCAGGTCAGCCGGGCCCAGGCGGCAACCGGAATCGAGCACCAGCCGGGCAACCTGTTCACGCAGGGCCAGGTTGCCGTGGATGTTGTCGTAGTACAGGCCTGGCATGTCCTGCCGCCGGCTCAACTGCGCCAGGCTGCGCAGCAGCGGCTTGAGGGTGGGGCTGTCGATGTCGGGCATGCCGCGGCCGAGCTGGACCACATCCTTGCGTGGGGTGCTGCGCACCAGTTCCAGCACCTGTTCCCACTGCGAGATGTCCACCGGGCGTTGGGCCGGGCGGCTGACGGCGGGCAGGGCTGGCAGCAGGCGGTGGTCACTGACGAAGTAGCCGGACTTGGGCCGTGGCGAGACCATGCCGCTGTCTTCGAGCGTGCGGTAGGCCTGCTGCACGGTGCTCAGGCTGACGCCATGCTCCACGCTCAGGGCGCGCACCGACGGCAGGCGCTGGCCGGGGCGGTACAGGCCCTGTTCGATGCGGGCGCCGAGCAGTTCGGCGAGGTTCAGGTAGAGGGTCACGGCATACTCCTGCGCTGCATTGGCATAACGACCGGTACAGTTGGGTTGAAAATACAGCATTCAGTCGATCTTCAGCCAATTCTGTATGGGAATAATAAGGCTGTATTGGATCTGTATTGCCGGTGCTGCCGACGCGCATGCTTTCTCCACGGTATCAATCGAACGGGAGTACGCAGCGATGGGTGGCATGAGCGATGTGCGCTTGCAACTGTTGGCCAGGGAGCTGGAAGTCGGGCAGCAGGCCAAGGTATTCAACGCGCCGGAGGGTTTGGGGCGTTGGGGGCTGATGCTGCATCGCTGGCACACCCGCAGGGCGCTGCTGCAGTTGACGGATGACGAGCTGCGCGATGTCGGGCTGAGCTGGGAGCAGGCCCGGACAGAAGGGCGTAAGCCCTTCTGGAAAGATTGAGGCCTTAGACCAGTTCTTTAAGCCGGTGCCACAGCATCCCCAATGCCAGCAGCGGCGAGCGCAGGTGCTTGCCGCCAGGGAAGGTGATGTGTGGCACCTTGGCGAACAGGTCGAAACGCCCGCTCTGCTGGCCGCTGATGGCTTCGCCCAGCAGGCGCGCGGCCAGGTGGGTGGCGTTGAGCCCATGGCCTGAATAGGCTTGGGCGTAATACACGTTCGGCTGGCTGGCCAGGCGGCCTACCTGGGGCAGGCGGTTGGCGCCGATGCCGATCATGCCACCCCACTGGTAATCGATGCGCACGTCGGCCAACTCAGGGAACACCTTGAGCATCTTCGGCTGCATGTAGGCGGCAATGTCCTTCGGGTCGCGGCCCGAGTAATGGCAGGCCCCACCGAACAGTAGGCGGTTGTCGGCAGACAGGCGATAGTAGTCCAGCGCCACACGCTGGTCGCACACCGCCATGTTTTGCGGCAGCAACCTGCGCGCGCGTTCCTCACCCAGCGGCTCGGTGGCGATGATGTAGCTGCCGGCTGGCAGCACCTTGCCGCCCAGTTCGCGGTTGAGGTTGTTGTGATAGGCGTTGCAGCACAGTACCAGGGTCTTGGCGCGCACCCGGCCTTGGGCAGTATGCACCTGAACCTCGGGACCATAGTCGATACGGGTGACCTCGGACTGCTCGAACAGCTTCACGCCTAGGCGGGCTGCCACGGCGGCTTCGCCCAGGGCCAGGTTGAGCGGGTGCAGGTGCCCCGAGCCCATGTCGACCAACCCACCCACATAGCAGTCGGCGCCGACCACACTGTGGATATCATCTTTGCCGACCAGACGCAGTTCATGCGCGTAGCCCAGGCTGCGCAGTTCTTCGGCGTCCTCGGCAAAGCCCAGCAATTCGGCGGGTTTGTTGGCCAGGTCGCAGTAACCCCAGGTCAGGTCACAGGCGATGGCATGCTTTTCCACCCGCTCGCGCACGATCTGCACGGCCTCCAGGCCCATCAGCTTCATGCTGCGCACGCCGTCCTCGCCAATTACCGGCAGGAACTGTTCAAGGCCATGACCAACGCCACGGATCAACTGCCCGCCATTGCGCCCACTGGCGCCCCAGCCCAGTTTGCGTGCTTCCAGCAGGATGACCGAGAAGCCGCGTTCGGCCAGTTCGATGGCAGTGTTCAGGCCCGAGTAGCCCCCGCCGACGATGCACACATCGGCGCTGTGTGCGCCTTGCAGGAAGGCGTAGTCAGGGTGTGGCGCGCTGCTGGCGGCGTAGTAGGAGGCGGCGTGCTGCGCGCTGTGAATCATTGTGCAGGTCCCGAGGTTATCGACAAAGCATGGAGGATAAGCTCGGGACCAAGAGGGGGCAACCAAGCGGCTATTCAGGTCTGTCTTGTTATCCCAACCGTCAACGGTAGGGATTGCGCTGGGTCGGGCGCATCCATGGTACCGGCGCCACGGATGTCGTAAAGCTGGTGAGCTGTAGCTACCGCAGCAAGAATCCCGTTGTCGGTTTGTGTGGGCAGCTTGTTTTTACTCATCCGTAACAGAGTGTTGGTTGCCTTTAAAGACACAGCCGCCGGGAGTGCTCTGTTCCCGGCTTGAGCGTTTGCCCGGGTAAGCTCAATAAGTGAGTTGACCACCCTTATATTGCCATTGTGCATTTCCAGAACTTGCTCCCCATTCATTGGGGTTACGTGATACGGCCTTGTCTGATTGCCGTTGGATTTCAGCGGCGCATTTGGATCGTACGGCGGCGGTGGCTCGCCCCAACCAAAGTACGTTGGTGGGGCCGGGCTTTTACCTGTGACTACTGCACCGGGGGCGGCTGGTGAATAGTGAGGCAGCGTAGGCTGTGCCGGAGGCTGGTTACGGTTGTCTCGGAAGATTGAATGAATAAGGCTTTGCGGAGCTTTCCGGAGGTCACGCAACCTGACTCGCCCCGACGGGTCCGAGTAGTTGACCGGATCGTTCGAGCAGTAAGCATGAGTATTGATCCCGCCTCTGAGGAACGGGCTTTGTGAGTCGGGGCTATGGAAGCGCATCAATTCAGGACTGTAGCTGCGATGACCCGCCCCGAGTAGGTAGCAACCACTGGCAAGATCCAACCGCTCCCCGACGAATCCAATGCTCACTGAGATTGCAGTGGGCATATGGCCAAAAGGAGTAAATGCAAAAGAGTGGTGAGTTTTACTCGATCCGATCATTACGGGCGTTCGTCTTTGATCTAGAGCGACCAAGGCAACACCCGCGGTTTTCCTTTCGGCGAGAGGGAGGTCCAGTGCCTGAACGATGCGAAGCGTATCCTGGGTGCCTTTCAGCACAACAAGCTTCTTTCGGCTGTAGAAGAGTAGAATATGGTTCTTCATTCGCTAGGCTCGATTAGCTGGACTGGGTCGCTGTCTCGTCAGTGTGTGTAGCAAGTAGGCTTACCCACAACTGTCAGAACTACTAGGTCCGCTACCTTTACCGAGCACAAGCGTTATCCGGATAAAACAGCCATCTTCGCCATGTCCTGCAACCGCCACAAAATCCACTTCCTGCGCGAACTCATCCCCTCATTCGAGTGCGAACCCGGCTGCCACGACTGCTGCGGCCCGGTCACCACCTCGGCAGAAGAAATGGCCCGCCTCCCGCGCAAGTCCCAGGCCGAACAGGACGCCGCTCTGGAGCGCCTGGACTGTGTGCACCTCGGCCCCAACGGCTGCACGGTGTATGAAGAGCGGCCCATGATCTGCCGCCTGTTCGGCACCACGCCGCGCATGGCCTGCCCGCGTGGTCGTGGCCCTGAACCGATGATCGACCCTGCCGCCGAGCAGCTGGTCCATCAGTTCATTGCCACCACCCGCCAGGTGTTGGTCTGACTTCAGTCCGGAATTGGCAGGCAGAGGCTCTCCTTTACCTCCTCCATCACGATGTAGCTCTTCGACTCACGCACGTGCGGCAGCTTCAGCAGGATGTCGCCAAGCAGCTTGCGGTACGACGCCATCTCCGAAATACGCGCTTTCACCAGGTAGTCGAAGTCGCCCGACACCAGGTGGCACTCCAACACATGGGGCAGCTTCAACACCGCGCGGCGGAACTCCTCGAAGGTGTCGCCCGACTTGTAGTCCAGGCTGATTTCCACGAACACCAGCAGGCTGCCCTTGAGGTGCTGCGGGTTCAGGCGGGCGTTGTAGCCCATGATGATGCCCTCGCGCTCCAGGCGGCGAACCCGCTCGGTGCAAGGGGTGGTGGACAGCCCAACTTTCTCGCCCAGTTCGGTGAAGGAAATACGCCCGTCATTCTGCAGGATGCGCAGGATGTTACGGTCGATCTTGTCCAGTTCACGCTTGCTCTGGTGCTGGGTTCTCATAGGGGATGCCCCTCCGTGAAAGGCGATTTTGCCGAGAATTCTCGCCAATAATAGGCTTTTATATAGTGAATTGCACTGGTCTCAAATTCCTATACTGCGTCCATTCATGCCATTTCAATAAAAGTCTGCGGCGTGCCGCGTGTGAGGGATATAACGATGCGAGTTCTGGTACTTGGTAGCGGCGTAATCGGAACCGCCAGTGCCTACTACCTGGCCCGGCAAGGTTTCGAAGTGACGGTGGTCGACCGCCAGCCGGCGGTGGCCATGGAAACCAGTTTTGCCAACGCCGGTCAGATCTCGCCCGGCTATGCCTCGCCCTGGGCCGCACCTGGCGTGCCGCTGAAGGCCATCAAGTGGCTGCTGGAGCGCCACGCCCCCCTGGCCATCAAGCTCACCGGCGACGTCGACCAGTACCTGTGGATGGCACAGATGCTGCGCAACTGCACCGCCAGCCGTTACGCGGTGAACAAAGAGCGCATGGTGCGTCTGTCCGAGTACAGCCGTGACTGCCTCGACGAGCTGCGCGCTGAAACCGGCATCAATTACGAAAACCGCAGCCTGGGCACTACCCAGCTGTTCCGTACCCAGGCTCAGGTAGATGCTGCGGCCAAGGACATTGCCGTGCTCGAACAGTCCGGCGTGCCTTACGAATTGCTCGACCGCGACGGCATTGCCCGCGTGGAACCTGCCCTGGCGGGTGTGAAAGACATCCTGGCCGGCGCCCTGCGCTTGCCTAACGACCAAACTGGCGACTGCCAGCTGTTCACCACCAAGCTTGCCGACATGGCGCTGAAGCTGGGCGTGGAGTTCCGCTTCGGCCAGGACATCCAGCGCCTGGACTTCGCTAGCGACCGCATCAATGGCGTGTGGATCGACGGCAAGCTGGAAACTGCCGACCGCTACGTGCTGGCGCTGGGCAGCTATTCGCCGCAGATGCTCAAGCCGCTGGGCATCAAGGCCCCGGTTTATCCGCTTAAAGGCTACTCGCTGACCGTGCCGATCACCAACGGCGACATGGCCCCGACGTCGACCATTCTTGATGAAACCTACAAGGTTGCGATCACCCGTTTCGACAACCGCATCCGCGTTGGTGGCATGGCTGAAATCGCCGGTTTTGACCTGTCGCTGAACCCGCGTCGGCGCGAAACGCTGGAGATGATCGTCAACGACCTTTATCCTCGCGGCGGTGATCTGAGCCAGGCCAGCTTCTGGACCGGCCTGCGCCCGGCGACCCCGGACGGTACGCCGATTGTGGGTGCGACCGCGTTCCGCAACCTGTTCCTGAACACCGGTCACGGTACTTTGGGCTGGACCATGGCGTGCGGCTCCGGTCGTCTGCTGGCCGACCTGATTGCGCGCAAGAAGCCGCAGATCAGTGCCGAAGGCCTGGACATTTCCCGTTATGGCAACAGCCCGGAAGTGGCCAAGCACGGGCAGACTGCGCCGGCTCACCAGCAGTAATTGCCTGTACCGGCCCTTTCGCGGGCTCGCCCGCTCCCACAGGTATTTCACAGCTTTTGAAAGCTGTGCAGTACTTGTGGGAGCGGGCGAGCCCGCGAAGAATCCAACACCGATTTCAACCCGAACCACCATAAGGCAGCCGCCATGCGTCCCGCCCGCGCCCTGATCGACCTCCAGGCCCTGCGCCACAACTACCGTCTGGCCCGTGAACTGACCGGTGCCAAAGCCCTCGCCGTGATCAAGGCCGACGCCTATGGCCATGGCGCCGTGCGTTGCGCCCTGGCCCTGGAGGCCGAAGCCGACGGTTTTGCCGTGGCCTGCATTGAAGAGGCGCTGGAACTGCGCGCCGCCGGTATCAAGGCCCCGGTGCTGCTGCTGGAAGGCTTTTTCGAAGTCAGCGAGCTGGCGCTGATCGCCGAGCACGACCTGTGGTGTGTGGTGCATTCGTTGTGGCAGCTCGAAGCCATCGAGCAGACCCAGGTCCACAAGCCGCTCACTGTCTGGTTGAAGCTCGACAGTGGCATGCATCGTGTCGGTCTGCACCCCAAGGATTACCACGAGGCTTACCGGCGCCTGCTGGCCAGTGGCAAGGTTTCTCGCATCGTGCTGATGAGCCACTTCGCTCGCGCCGACGAGCTGGATGCCGACGCCACTGCCCAGCAGATTGCCGTGTTCGAGGCTGCCCGCCAGGGCCTGGCCGCCGAATGCAGCCTGCGCAACTCCCCCGGCGTGCTGGGCTGGCCACAAGCCCCCAGCGATTGGGTACGCCCAGGCCTGATGCTGTATGGCGCCACCCCGTTCGAAGTGGCCCAGGCCCAGGCCCAACGCCTGCAACCGGTCATGACCTTGCAATCGCGGGTCATCAGCGTGCGCGAGCTGCCTGCCGGCGAGCCGGTGGGCTATGGCGCCAAGTTCGTCAGCCCCCGGCCAACCCGCGTTGGCGTGGTTGCCATGGGCTATGCCGACGGCTACCCGCGCCAGGCGCCCAACGGCACCCCGGTATTGGTTGCCGGCCAGCGCACCCAGCTGATTGGCCGTGTATCGATGGACATGCTCAGCGTCGACCTGACCGACGTGCCACAAGCCACTGTCGGCAGCCCGGTCGAGCTGTGGGGCAAGCAGGTGCTGGCCAGTGAAGTGGCCGCACACGCGGGCACCATTCCTTACCAGATCTTCTGCAACCTGAAGCGCGTACCGCGGGACTACATCGGCGAATGACACGCTGAAGCGGACAGGTTGAGGGGCGGTGTGTTGTAAATACTGAACGGCATTGCCATGATATCGTTCACATCCACCCCCCCATTCCACCGTTTCAGGAGGCTCCAGCTTTGGACGTCGGCGAACGACTGCAAGCCATCCGCAAGCTCAAGGGCCTGTCCCAGCGTGAACTCGCCAAGCGTGCCGGCGTGACCAACAGCACCATCTCGATGATCGAGAAGAACAGTGTGAGCCCCTCGATCAGCTCGCTGCGCAAGGTGCTGAGCGGCATCCCCATGTCCATGGTCGAGTTCTTTTCGGTCGAGCTGGAACCTCAAAGCCCCACGCAGATCGTTTACAAGGCCCACGAACTGATCGACATCTCGGACGGTGCGGTGACCATGAAGCTGGTCGGCAAGTCGCACCCCAACCGCGCCATCGCCTTTCTCACCGAGGTGTACCCGCCGGGTGCCGACACCGGTGCCGAGATGCTCACCCATGACGGCGAGGAAACCGGCATCTTGTTGGAAGGCCGCCTGGAACTGGTGGTCGGCAACGAGATCTTCATCCTCGAAGAAGGCGACAGCTATTACTTCGAAAGCACCCGCCCGCACCGTTTTCGCAACCCCTTCGACCAGCCCGCGCGGTTGATCAGCGCAGCGACGCCTTCAAACTTTTGATCCAGCGCAGTGCATTGATTCGGCAATACCCCTTTCCCGTGTAGGGTCGTTTCACGGCCTCTGGGTTCCCGCTATACTTTTCAACGCTCGCCGTTTCGTGGCCGCGAGCGTGATTAGCCACCATGAGGGTGTTCGCGTGAACCAAATCAAGAAGATGCTGGCCGTACCAGCAGCCGTATTCGCCCTCTGGGCAATGAGCGCAACCGCTGCGACCAACGACGACATTGCCAAGCGCCTGGAGCCGGTCGGCCAGGTGTGTGTCCAGGGCCAGGAATGCAAAGGCATGGAAGTGGCTGCAGCGGCGGGGGGCGGGGGCGCCAAAACGCCGGATGACATCATCGCCAAGCACTGCAATGCCTGCCATGGCACCGGCCTGCTCGGCGCGCCGAAAATTGGCGACACCGCCGCGTGGAAAGAACGCGCCGACCACCAGGGCGGGCTGGATGGCATCCTGGCCAAGGCCATTACCGGCATCAACGCCATGCCGCCGAAAGGCACCTGCGCGGACTGCTCGGATGACGACCTGAAAGGCGCGATCAAGAAAATGTCCGGGCTGTGATCTACAGCTGAATTGCACGAAGCCCGCCTTTGATGGCGGGCTTTGTTTATGGGCTCCAGTGCAGGCAACCAATTGCCGTAGGCCTGTGTCCAACCCCTGAACCCATGTCTCAGGAGGCCCCGATGCACCTCTGCGCCATCGACCAGGCTGTCGAGCAGGTCCTGTCCCGGCTGCCAGCCCATATCCACATGGGCCTGCCCTTGGGTCTGGGAAAGCCTAACGCTTTCGTAAACGCCCTCTATGCCCGGGTGCGCGATCTGCCAGAGCGGCAGTTGACCATCTACACCGCGCTGACCCTCGGCCGACCACCACTGGGTGACGGCTTGCAACGGCGTTTTCTCGAACCCTTCGTCGAGCGCGTCTTCGCCGACTACGAAGAGCTCACCTACCTCGCCGACCTGCGCAACGACAGCCTGCCGCCAAACATCCGCGTAGAGCAGTTTTTCATGCAGCCCGGCAGCCTGCTGCACAGCGAATCGGCCCAGCAGGACTACATCAGCAGCAACTACAGCCACGCCGCCCGTGACATCAATGCCAAGGGCCTGAACCTGATCGCGCAACTGGTCGCTGCCACTCCCGAGAAGCCCGTCCACCTCAGCCTGGCCTGTAACCCCGACATCACCCTCGACCTGCTGCCAATGATCGCCAAGCGCCGTGCGGCCGGCGAAACCATCCTGATGCTTGGCCAGGTACATACCGAACTGCCGTACATGCCCGGCGATGCGGAATTGCCCATCGATGCGTTCGACCTGCTGATCGATGAAGCCGAGCAGCGCCGGTTGTTCTCCACGCCGAACATGCCGGTCAACACCCAGGATCACTGCATTGGTTTGCACGCCAGCACGCTGGTGCGTGACGGCGGCACCTTGCAGATCGGCATCGGTGCCATGGGGGATGCAGTCGCTGCAGCGTTGCTGGCGCGCCAGGGCGACAACGCGGGCTACCGGGCCCTGCTCGACGAGCTGGATATCGGCCCGTGGCAGGCGCTGATTGAGCGGGAAGGGGGGCTGGAGACTTTTGCCGAAGGCCTGTACGGCTGCAGCGAAATGTTCGTTAACGGCCTGTTGGTGCTGGCCGAAGCGGGCTTGCTACGGCGCTCGGCCGATGAGCAGGGGCTGTTGTTGCATGGTGGCTTTTTCCTCGGGCCTCAAGCGTTCTACCAGCGGCTGAGGGAGATGCCGCTTGAGCAGCGCGCGCGGTTTGCCATGACCCGTATCAGCTTCATCAACGAGCTGTACGGGCAGGAAGAACTCAAGCGGCACCAGCGGCGCGATGCGCGCTTCATCAACACGGCGTTCGGCATGACGCTGCTCGGTGCCGGGGTGGCCGATCAGCTGGAAGATGGCCGTGTGCTCAGCGGCGTGGGGGGGCAGTACAACTTCGTCGCCCAGGCTCATGCACTGGAGGGTGGGCGCTCGATTTTGCTGCTGCGCAGCTGGCGTGAGTCGGGCGGGGAGGTGACCTCTAACCTGTTCTGGACCTATGGCCACTGCACCATCCCCCGGCACCTGCGCGATATCGTGGTGACCGAGTACGGCATTGCCGACCTTCGCGGGCAGACCGACAGCGAGGTGATTGCGCGGTTACTGGCAGTGTGCGATTCGCGGTTCCAGCAGGGGCTGACCGAGCAGGCGAAAGAGGCCGGCAAGCTGCCCAGGGATTTTCAGCTGGATGCGCGTTTTACTGACAATACGCCACAGCGTCTGGAGGCAATCCGGGCGCGGCATGCGCGGTTGTTCCCGGAGTACCCGATGGGGACGGATTTTACGGCCGAAGAGCGTGACCTGCTGCGGGCGCTGACCTGGTTGAAAAGCAAGTTCAAGCTGAGCGAGGTGCTGGAGTTGGGCAAGGCAGCGCTGGATGCGCCGGGGCCGGAGGGGTATGAGGGGCACCTGACGAGGATGCAATTGGATCAGCCGCATGGGCTAAAGGAGGAGCTTTATCAGCGGCTGCTGCTGGCGGGACTGGCGGCCACCTGAAGATTGCCGGGGCTGCTTTGCAGCCCTTTCGCGGCACAAGGCCGCTCCTACAGTGAGAATGCGATCGCCTGTAGGAGCGGCCTTGTGCCGCGAAAGGGCCGCAAAGCGGCCCCAATGGTGCTTACTCGATGAAGCTGACCACACCACCTTCCAGCGACTTCACCCGGGCCAGCGATTCAACGCGGTAGCCCTGGCTGTCCAGCTCGGCACGGCCGCCCTGGAACGACTTTTCGATGACGATACCCAGGCCCGCCACGGTGGCGCCGGCTTGCTTGATGATCGAGATCAGCGCCTGCGACGCCTTGCCGTTGGCCAGGAAGTCGTCGATCACCAGCACGCGGTCGCTGCTGTTGAGGTGGCGCGGCGAGATGGCCACGGTGTTTTCGGTCTGCTTGGTGAAGGAGTACACCGAGGCGGTCAGCAGGTTCTCGGTCAGGGTCAGCGACTGGTGCTTGCGGGCGAAAATCACCGGCACGCCCAGCTTCAGGCCCGTCATCACCGCCGGGGCAATGCCCGAGGCTTCGATGGTGACGATCTTGGTCACGCCCGCGTCAGCGAACAGGCGGGCGAACTCGTCACCGATCAGCTGCATCAGCGCCGGATCGATCTGGTGGTTGAGAAACGCGTCGACTTTAAGAACCTGGTCGGAAAGCACGATGCCTTCTTCGCGAATCTTCTGATGCAGTGCTTCCACTTTGTTTTCCTCGATGTAGCAAAGGTGGCCGCAAATAGCGGCAAAGTTTAAGAGTAATGGTTGATCAGCGTTTGAGCATTGCCCGGATATCGGCCAGGGCGTTATTGCCGCGTGCGGCCTTCACCTCGACCGGTGCATCGTCCAGGCCCTCCCAGGCCAGGTCGTCCGGTGGCAGTTCGTCGAGGAACCGGCTGGGCGTGCAGTCGATGATTTCACCGTACTGCTTGCGCTTGGCAGCGAAGGTGAAGGCCAGCGTCTGGCGTGCGCGGGTGATGCCCACGTAGGCCAGGCGGCGTTCCTCTTCGATGGTGTCGGCCTCGATGCTGGAGCGGTGCGGGAGGATTTCCTCTTCCATGCCCATGATGAACACGTAGGGGAACTCCAGGCCCTTGGAGGCGTGCAGGGTCATCATCTGCACACCTTCGGCGTTCTCTTCCTCTTCCTGCTGGCGCTCGAGCATGTCGCGCAGCACCAGCTTGCCGATGGCGTCCTCGATGGTCATGTCACCCTCTTCATCCTTCTCGAGGGTGTTCTTCAGCGCTTCGACCAGGAACCAGACGTTGCTGATGCGGAAATCGGCAGCTTTGTCACTGGCGGTCTGCTGGCGAATCCAGTTCTCGTAGTCGATGTCGCGGATCATCTCGTGCAGCGCGGCAATCGGGTCTTCCAGGGCAACCTTTTGGCGTACCCCGTCCAGCCAGTGCTTGAAACGCTGCAAACGCTCGGTGTAGCGGGCATCCAGGTGCTCGCCCAGGCCCAGCTCCTCGCTGGCGGCGTACATCGAAATGCCGCGCTCGGTGGAATAGTTGCCGAGCTTTTCCAGGGTGGTGGAGCCGATTTCCCGGCGCGGTACGTTGATGACGCGCAGGTAGGCGTTGTCATCGTCCGGGTTCACCAGCAGGCGCAGGTACGCCATCAGGTCCTTGACCTCCTGGCGACCGAAGAAGCTGTTGCCGCCCGACAGGCGATACGGCACCTGGTGGTGCTGCAGCTTCAGCTCGATCAGCTTGGCCTGGTAGTTGCCACGGTAAAGGATGGCGAAGTCGCTGTACGGGCGGTTGGTGCGCAGGTGCAAGGTGAGGATTTCCATGGCCACGCGCTCGGCCTCGGCTTCCTCGTTCTTGCAGCGGATCACGCGGATCTCGTCGCCCACGCCCATCTCGCTCCACAGTTGCTTCTCGAACGCGTGCGGGTTGTTGGCGATCAGCACGTTGGCACAGCGCAGGATGCGGCTGGTGGAGCGGTAGTTCTGCTCCAGCATGACGATCTTCAGGGAGGGGTAGTCCTCCTTGAGCAGCATCAGGTTCTCGGGACGGGCACCGCGCCAGGCATAGATCGACTGGTCGTCGTCGCCTACCACGGTGAACTGGTTGCGCATGCCGATCAGCATCTTCACCAGCAGGTACTGGCTGGCGTTGGTGTCCTGGTATTCGTCCACCAGCAGGTAGCGCACGCGGTTCTGCCAGCGTTCCAGCACCTCGGGATGCTCCTGGAACAGCTTGACCGGCTGCAGGATCAGGTCGTCGAAGTCCACCGCGTTGAACGCCTTGAGTGTGCGCTGGTAGTGGGTGTAGACGATGGCGGCGGTCTGCTCGCGCGGGTTGCGCGCCTTTTCCAGGGCTTCGGGCGGCAGGATCAGGTCGTTCTTCCAGGCACCGATCATGTTCTTGATCTCGTCGATGCCGTCGTCGCCGGAGTATTCCTTCTGCATGATGTCCGACAGCAACGCCTTGATGTCGGACTCGTCGAAGATCGAGAAGCCCGGCTTGTAGCCCAGGCGCTCGTGCTCCTTGCGGATGATGTTCAGGCCCAGGTTGTGGAAGGTACACACCGTAAGGCCACGGCCTTCCCCCGGGCGCAGCAAGGTGCCGACACGTTCCTTCATCTCGCGCGCGGCCTTGTTGGTAAAGGTCATCGCCACGATGTACTGGGCACGGATGCCGCAGTTCTGGATCAGGTGGGCAATCTTGCGCGTGATCACGCTGGTCTTGCCCGAACCTGCACCGGCGAGCACCAAAAGAGGGCCGCCGACGTAGTCACGGGCTTCCTGCTGCCGGGGATTGAGTCGGGACATGCTAGAAACCGGGGGTCGCCAGAAAATAGCCGCGCATTCTAACAGGCATGGGGCCGTTATGGCGCGACCGTCTGACGTCTGAGTCAGACTTTTATCCGGCCTACTATTAGTGGGACTAATCCTAGCATCTGAAAAAATCATATTTGCCGGTTCGGCTCGTTTCGAGCAGGATGCACGACAAAATACGTCGGGATGCTACACCCGTAGAAACATGTATAAAAGTGAAAATCATTTTCATTAAATGCAGTAGCATACCCGCCAGTTATCGTTGCACCGTGAAGCCCTAAGGAGTCCGCTTGTCCACGCCTGTCGAACCTTTGCGTTTGCTGCTGTTGGCTGATGAGCCGGAATGGGCCGCCTTGTTGCACGCTTGCATGCCTGCCCTGAGCGGCAGCGCCGTGCTGCTTACCGCCCCGAACTGGGAATCCGTCGACAGCCTGTTCAGCAATGATCGCCAGGCTGTGGTGCTGGCAACCCCGGCCCTGCAGCCCGTGCCCGGGCGCTGCGACCTGCCGACCATCCTGCTGCTCGACCACGAGCCCGAGGTGGCGCCCACGGCCGTCAGCGACTGGCTGGTACGCGGCCAGCTCAATGCCGATACCTTGCGCCGCTCGCTGCGTCATGTGCGTGAACGTGGAGTGCTGGTGGCCACCTTGCAGCGCCTGGCTGAGCAGGACCCCCTGACCGGCATCGCCAACCGCCAAGGTTTCCAGGCCTTGCTGACTGCGCGCCTGGCCGAAAACGAAGGCCGTGGCGTTGCCTTGGGCCACCTGGACCTGGACAACTTCCGCCACGTCAACGATGCCCTCGGCCACCAGAGCGGCGACCGGCTGATTTTGCAGGTGGTGGCGCGGCTGCAAAACCAGCTGGAGGCGGGTGACCAGCTGGCCCGCCTGGGCAGCGACGAGTTTGCCCTGCTGATCGACACCCGCCGCGACGCCAACCGCGCCGAATGGATTGCCGAGCGTATCGTCGAAGCCTTGGCCGAACCCTACTTCATCGACGGCGAAAGCCTGCTGCTGGGCTGCAGCCTGGGCCTGGCCCATGCCCGCGCCCAAGCGGGGGCCGACCCTTTGATGTGGCACGCCCACATCGCCATGCGCCAGGCCAAGGGTAGCCAAGGCTGCACCTTCCATGTGTTCAACGAGCGCATCAACCGCAACGCCCGTAGCCTGGCCGATTTGGAAAGCGAGCTACGCCGCGCCCTGCGCCGTGATGAGCTGGAGCTGCACTATCAGCCACGGCTTGACCTGGCGGACGGACGCATCGTTGGCCTGGAGGCGCTGGTGCGCTGGCGCCATGCCGAGCGCGGGCTGCTGCCGCCCAGCGAGTTCGTGCCGTTGGCCGAGCAAAGTGGCCTGATCGTGCCGCTGGGTTACTGGGTGATTTCCCGGGCGCTGCGCGACATGCAGGCGCTGTGCGAGCGCGGCCTGGAACCGCTGCACATGGCGGTTAATCTCAGCTTCCGCCAGTTCCAGGACAGCCAGCTGCTGGCCACCCTGAGCCGCCTGATCATCGAGCATGGTGTGGATGCCCGTTGGCTGGAGTTCGAGCTGACCGAAACGGCAGTGATGCGCCGCAACGAACTGGTACGCCAGACCATGGATGCCCTCGGCCGCCTGGGTGTGCGCTTCTCGCTCGACGATTTTGGCACCGGGTTCTCTTCGTTCGTGCACCTCAACAGCCTGCCGATCACCTTGCTCAAGGTAGACCGCAGCTTTGTGGCCGAAATGGAAATGCGCGAGGAAAACCGCAAGCTGGTGCATGCCATGATCAACCTGGCGCATAACCTCAACCTGGAGGTGGTGGCCGAGGGGGTGGAGAGTGAAGCGCAACTGGCCTTGTTGCGAGGGTTTGGGTGCGATCAGGTGCAGGGCTACCTGGTCAGCAAGCCGCTGCCGGTGGGGGAATTGATCGAATTTTTGCTGGATTGCAGCAGGCCGAAGCTGGTTAGCGTTTGAGATAGCAGGGGAGGGCTTCGCCCTCCTTTCGCGGCCCCAACAATCAAACAGACACCACAGACCTGTCAGGTGAACCGGCCTTCCCCAGCAGCCGCTTCATCCGCCACTCAAAGCCAAACGTCAGCGCCACCGCCGCACACGCCAGCCCCAGCGCCAAGCCCCACCAGATCCCGACCGCGCCGGCGCCCAGGTTGAACGCGAACAGCCACGCACTCGGCGCACCCACCAGCCAGTAGCACACCAGCCCGATCAGGAAGGTGGTCTTGGCATCCTTCAGCCCGCGGATCGAGCCCATGGCAATCGTCTGCATGCCATCGAACAGCTCGAACCACGCCGCCACCATCAGCAACTGCACGGCCACCTGGAAGATCGCGGCAAAGGCCGGGTCGTTACGGTCGATAAACAGCCCCACCAGCGCCTCGGGCAGCAGCAGGAACAGCGCGGCGAAGGCAAACATGATCATCGCCCCGAAGCCAATGCCCACGCGCCCGGCGCTGCGCGCCGCCAGCAGGTTGCCAGCGCCGTAATACAAGCCCACCCGCATGGTCACCGCATACGACAGCCCTGTCGGCACCATGAATGCCGTGGACACGATCTGCAGGGCGATCTGGTGCGCGGCCAACTCGGTACTGCCCAGCACGCCCATGCACAGCGCGGCGAAGGCGAACAGGCCCACTTCCACCATGTAGGTACCGCCAATTGGCAGCCCCAGACGCCACAGCTCGCGCAGTGCTGGCAGCGACGGGCGCGACAGGCCCTGGCGCAGCGGGTAGGCGGCATAGGCCGAGTGCCAGCGGATATACAGCGCCAGCGCGATAGCCATGCCCATCGACACCACCGCGGTGACCAGGCCGATGCCCATCAGGCCCAGCTTGGGCAGGCCGAACATGCCCTCGATCAGCGCCACGTTGAACAGGTAGTTGAGCACCGTGCCGGCCAGGCTGATGACCATCACCGGGGTCGAGCGCCCCAGCGCACTGGTGAAACCGCGCAACGCCATGAACGTCAGGTAGCCGGGCAGTGCCAGTGGCAGCAGCGTGAGGAATTCGGCCGCCGAGGCTACGTTCTCGGGCTTTTGCCCGAACAGTAGCAGCACCGGCTCCAGGTTCCACAGCACCAGCGCGGCGAACAGTGCCAGGCCCCAGGCCAGCCACAGGCCGCTCTGCGCCAGTCGGGTCGCGCCTTCGATATCGTTGGCACCCTTGCGAATCGCCACCAGGGTGCCGACTGCGGCGATCACACCCAGGCAGAAGATCGACACGAACGAGTAGCTGGCTGCACCTAGACCGCCACCGGCCAGGGCCTGCGGGCTGATGCGGGCCATCATCAGGGTGTCGGTCAGCACCATCAGCATGTGCGCCAACTGCGAGGCAATCAGCGGCCCGGCCAGGCGCAGCAAAGCCTTGAGTTCTGTGGTGGGCGCGACGTGCATGAGGGCTGTCCTTCTTCCTGAGGTGATGAACGAAGGGCGATTCTGAGGCTTTGGTCAACTTTGCACAAAAGGATAAAAGCGATCATTGGCATGAGTCTGACTCATGTATATATGCTTCTTGGTGATCCGCTCCACAGCCCCGTATGGCAGGTGCCTCATGTCCCGTCAGCTTCCACCGTTGTATGCCCTTCGCGCATTCGAAGCCGCCGCGCGGCTAAGTTCCTTCACCCGTGCCGGTGAGGAACTGTCGATCACTCAGAGTGCGGTCAGCCGGCATATCCGCACGCTGGAGGATCACTTCGCCTGCCGCCTGTTCGTGCGCAGTGGCCGCAACCTGCAACTGACCGAGGCCGCACGGGTATTGCTGCCAGGCGTTCGCGAAGGCTTCGCGGCGCTGGAGCGGGCCTGCGATACCTTGCGCGGTGAAGACGACATCCTGCGCATGAAGGCCCCCTCGACCCTGACCATGCGCTGGTTGCTGGCTTGCTTGAGCCGTTTCCGTCACCTGCAGCCAGGCAATGAAGTACAGCTGACCAGTGCCTGGATGGACGTTGACCATGTGGACTTCAACCAGGAACCGTTCGATTGCGCGGTGTTGCTCAGCGACGGGGTGTTCCCGCCGGACTGGGAAGTGCGCAAGCTGTTCCCGGAGTTGCTGATACCCGTAGGGGCGCCAGACCTGCTGGAAAAAGTGCCGTGGGACGAGCACCGGCTGGCCTCTATCGAGCTGCTGCACCCCACGGTGGACAAGCGCGACTGGCGGGAGTGGCTGGAACGCATGGGGTTGAGCGACAAGGTTTCGCTCAAGGGCGGGCAGGTGTTCGATACCCTGGAGCTGGGCATGATTGCGGCGGCGCGCGGCTATGGGATTTCCATGGGCGATTTGCTGATGGTGGCCGAGGATGTGGCGCAGGGGCGCTTGAGCCTGCCATGGCCGACGGCGGTGCCCAGTGGAATGGATTATTACCTGGTGTGGCCGCGTACCCGGCCAGGGGGGGAGCGGTTGCGGCGGCTGAGTGCTTTTCTGGAAGACGAGGTGGCGGCGATGGACTTGCCGAATGTGGAAATCCTGCCGCCTCTTTGATCGCCTGTACCGGCCCTTTCGCGGGTAAACCCGCGAAAGGGCCGCAATGCATTACATCGAGCCCAGGTTCAACGCCTGCGCACAGGCTTGCAGCGACCGGCGTTCACTTTGCGCATACAGCGCCAGCTCATCTTGCACCTGCAACCCCAACGCTGCCTCGAACGCATCGCGGTTGGCATTGCTGCCATATTCGGCCTGCGCATCGTCGCCCAGGTTGGACTGGAAGATGCCCGCCGCGCTCACCGGCAGGAAGTCCTCGTACACCAGCGCCTCGAAGTGCACATGGCCTGCGTCGATCAGCCCTTGCAGGGTGGTCGGGCGGCCTTCCTGGTCACGCGCAGCCAGGCCTTTCTCGGTGGCGAAGTAGCGGAAGTATGCCAGGCCCTGTTCACGCATCTGCGCCAGGTCGTCCGGGAATGCTGCAAAGGTTTCTTTCAGCAGCGACATGTAGCGCTCGGCGTTGGCCTCGACCGGTGCGCCACCCAGGGCAGCGCGGGTGGCATCGAGCAGCTTGTCGTACAGCTGGCGACCCTTCGGCGTCAGCGCCGCACCGCGTTGTTCGATCTCGCCGAAACGGGCGGTGTGGCTGCCTTCGCTGCCCTGCTGGTCGCTGAACGCGACCTTTTCCTGCAAGGCCTTGAAGCTGGTCTGTCGCAGCAGGATCGGGTGGCGACGGGTAGGCGGGCCTTCGATTACGGCCTTCGGCGGGATGCCTTTGGCCGGCATGCCGACCTGGATCGCATCGATGTCCAGGGTACGTGGGGTCAGGTGGTTGATGTGCGGGCCCTTGAAGGCCACCACATCGGCGATCAGGCGGTGCTGGTCGTGCAACTGCTGGTACTGGTCGGCGGTGACGGTGGCGTCATGGTGCCAGCGGAAGGTGTGCAACGCTTCCTGCACGAACGTCCCGGCATCTGCGGCGTTCAGCCCGCCATCGCGCTCGCTTTGGGCGATCAGTTCGAGGGCGCGGCTGGTGAAGATCTGGCGCTTGGCCAGGATGCCCTGTGCCAGCTCGCGCAGTTGCGGGTTGTCGATCAGCTCCAGGCGCAGCAGCGAGGTGAACACACGGAACGGGCTGACATGCAACGACTGTTCATGCACGGCACGGAAGGCGGTGGAGTGCACCGGCACGCCAGCAGAGCTCAGGTCGTAGTAGCCGACCGGCTCCATACCCATGACGGCAAACAGGCGGGCGATGGTGGCCAGCTCTTCGGCGGTGCCAACGCGGATGGCGCCATGGCGTTCCTGGTCCAGTCGCTCGATTTCCCCGGTCCAGCGCAGGGCCTCGGCAACCTTGGGCTGCTGGGCCATGACCTGCTGGTTGATTTCGCTCACCAGCTCCAGCAGCGTGCCGTACAGGGGCACTTCCTGTTTGTACATGAGCGACATGGCGGCAGAGAACTGCGCGCGAATGCTGTCTGGGCTGACGAAATCGTGGGCGGGCATCGCTAGCTTCCTGGTTGGGTTCGGACGCTTACATGAAAGCTGGGAATGCACTTGGCTCACAAGCGAAAAAAAGTGAGTGTGTCATTCCTTTTTTGATCGACCTTCAGGGCTCTTTCGCGGGTTCACCCGCGAAGAGGGCCTCAAGCCTGAAGCTGCTCGTGAATCCACACCACCAATGCCCTGACCTTGGGCACCTCCGCCGCATGCTCGGCATACGCCAGATAATGCGCTCCGGCACTGCGCATCGCATGGTTCCAAGGCACCACCAGGCTCCCGTCCGCCAACTCTTTCGCCGCCAGGTAACGCGGCACCAGCGCCACCCCGCACCCGGCCTGCGCCGCGCTCAAGGCCATATAGAACGTATCGAAGCGTGGCCCGTGGTAAGCGCTGACGCTCTGCAGGTCCTGCTCCAGGAACCACTCATGCCACGCCTCCGGCCGCGACGTGCTCTGCAACAGCACCAGGTCGGCAAGCTCTGCGGCATCGCCCAGTGTGCGCCCGGCCAGTAGCTCCGGCGCGCACACCGGCACCACCTCTTCGCGGAACAGCTCCACGCAGGTGGCCCCCGGCCAGGTGCCCTGGCCGTAGAAAAACACCACGTCCGCCGAGCCCTGCAACAGGGCAAACGGCTCCATCTCGTTGCGGATATCGAGGTGAATATTGCTGTGCCGCTTCCCAAAACCTTTCAGGTGCGGGATCAGCCAGCGCACGCCAAAACTCGGTTGAGTGGCTACCTTCAATATCTCGGTCTGCTCGCCGTAGGTGAGTACGTAGCGGCTGGACATGTCCACCTGGGTGAGGATCTTGTTGACCTCGGCCAGGTACAGGCTGCCGGCCGGGGTCAATTGCAGGCGCCTGCGAATGCGCAGAAACAGGTGGTGGCGCAGCATGTCTTCAAGCTGCGCCACCTGCTTGCTGACCGCGCTCTGGGTCAGGTGCAGCTCTTCGGCGGCACGGGTAAAGCTCAAATGGCGGGCTGCAGCTTCAAAGCACTGCAGGGCGGTCATGGAGGGCACCAGGCGTTTGGACATAGCGGTCTCTGCGGCTCAAATCATTACCTGGCGGAATGATATGCGGAATAAAGGTCGTTTGTTGTACCTATGTGATCGGATTAATACTGATCCACATCATTTTTCCACCCCATCACCCGATGTAGGAGAAGCACAAATGGTTGCTGGATTGCTCGAGCGCCTTGGCGTTGCTGCCGAGGCTTACACCCAGGGCGACTACCCTGTTCACACGCCGATCGACGGCAGCCAGATCGCCTCGGTGAAACTGCTCGGCAAGGCCGAGACCATCGCCCGCATCGACCAGGCCCAAAGCGCCTTCGAAGCCTGGCGCACTGTGCCGGCCCCGCGCCGTGGCGAACTGGTGCGCCTGTTTGGCGAAGTGCTGCGTGAGCACAAGGCCGACCTGGGCGAGCTGGTATCGATCGAAGCCGGCAAGATCACCCAGGAAGGCCTGGGCGAAGTACAGGAAATGATCGACATCTGCGACTTCGCCGTTGGCCTGTCGCGTCAGCTGTACGGCCTGACCATCGCCTCCGAGCGCCCGGGCCACCACATGCGTGAAACCTGGCACCCGCTGGGCGTGGTCGGCGTGATCAGCGCCTTCAACTTCCCGGTCGCCGTCTGGGCCTGGAACACCGCCCTGGCCCTGGTGGCCGGTAACTCGGTGGTGTGGAAACCGTCTGAGAAAACCCCGCTCACCGCCCTGGCTTGCCAGGCGCTGTTCGAAAAAGCCCTGAAAGCCTTCGGCGATGCCCCGGCTGGCCTGGCGCAACTGGTCATCGGTGGCCGCGAAGCTGGCGAAGCCATGGTCGACGACCCGCGCGTACCGCTGGTCAGCGCCACCGGCAGCACCCGCATGGGCCGCGAAGTGGGGCCACGTGTTGCTGCCCGCTTTGGCCGCAGCATCCTCGAGCTGGGTGGCAACAACGCCATGATCCTGGCCCCGAGCGCCGACCTGGACCTGGCCGTGCGCGGCATCCTGTTCTCGGCTGTCGGCACCGCCGGCCAGCGTTGCACCACCCTGCGCCGCCTGATCGTGCACCGCTCGATCAAGGACGAAGTGGTTGCCCGCGTCAAAGCCGCCTACGGCAAAGTGCGCATCGGCGACCCACGCAAGGACAACCTGGTCGGCCCGCTGATCGACAAGCTGTCGTTCGATGCCATGCAGGGCGCGCTGGCCAAGGCCCGCGACGAAGGTGGTCAGGTGTTTGGTGGGGAGCGTCAGCTGGCCGACCAGTACCCGAACGCCTACTACGTGTCGCCTGCCATTGCCGAAATGCCGGCGCAGAGCGACGTGGTGCGCCACGAAACCTTCGCCCCGATCCTGTACGTGCTGGCCTACGACGACTTCGAAGAGGCCCTGCGCCTGAACAACGAAGTGCCACAAGGCCTGTCGTCGTGCATCTTCACCACCGACATTCGTGAGGCCGAGCGCTTCCAGAGTGCTTCGGGCAGCGACTGCGGCATCGCCAACGTCAACATCGGCACCAGCGGCGCCGAGATCGGCGGTGCGTTTGGTGGCGAGAAGGAAACCGGCGGTGGTCGTGAGTCGGGTTCGGATGCCTGGAAAGGCTATATGCGTCGTCAGACCAACACCGTGAACTACTCGCGCGAGCTGCCGCTGGCGCAGGGTATCGTGTTCGACTGATGGTTTGATGCTGCATGGCCGGGGACTATGCCCCCGGTTCGCGGCACAAGGCCGCTCCTACACAGGCATCGCGACCTTCTGTAGGAGCGGCCTTGTGCCGCGAATGGGCTGCAAAGCAGCCCCAACAAGAACAAATTGCTGGAGCCGGGCCATGTCCGAACTGCGTCAAGAATGCTTGTGGGAATTCGTCAGCAAACCAACCGTTGCCGCCCAGGCCCTGGCCGGTGAGCACAAGGCCGATGTCTGCGTGATCGGTGGCGGCATTACCGGCCTGTCTGCAGCCATCCACCTGCTCGAACAGGGCAAGTCGGTGATTCTGCTGGAGGCCTGGAAGGTCGGTCACGGCGGCTCCGGGCGCAACGTGGGTCTGGTCAACGCCGGCACCTGGATCCGCCCTGACGACGTCGAGGCCACCCTCGGCCAGAAGCAAGGCAGCCGCCTGAACAAAGTGCTCGGCGAAGCCCCGGCTGAAGTGTTCGCCATGATCGAGCGCCTGGGCATCGACTGCCAGGCCCAGCACAAAGGCACGCTGCACATGGCGCACAACGCCACCGGCCTCGCCGACCTTGAGGCCCGTCACGAACAATGGCGCCGCCGCGGTGCCGACGTAGAGCTGTTGACCGGCGCCCAGTGCCAGGAATACTGCGGTACCAACAAGATTTCCGCCGCGCTGCTCGACCGCCGCGCCGGCACCATCAACCCCATGGGTTACACCCAGGGCCTGGCGGCTGCCGTGGCCCGTCTGGGCGGCAAGTTGTTCCAGCAGTCTTCGGTCGAAGGCCTGGAGCGTGACGGCGATGCCTGGCGGGTGAAGACCGCCCGCGGCTCGGTGCGCGCCGACAAGGTGGTGATTTCCACCGGTGCCTACACCGAAGGCGACTGGAGCAACCTGCAGAAGCAGTTCTTCCGTGGATACTACTACCAAGTGGCGTCCAAGCCGTTGCAGGGCGCAGCAGCCGACAAGGTGCTGCCGCACGGCCAAGGCTCGTGGGACACCCGCACCGTGCTTAGCAGCATCCGCCGTGACGACCAAGGCCGCCTGTTGCTCGGCAGCCTGGGCCGGGTCGACAACAAGCCGGCGTGGTTCGTGCGCAGTTGGGCAGACCGGATCCAGAGCCACTACTACCCGGAGCTGGGCAAGGTCGAGTGGGAAATGCACTGGACCGGTTGCATCGACTTCACCCCGGACCACCTGATGCGCCTGTTCGAGCCAGCGCCGGGGCTGGTGGCGGTGACCGGTTATAACGGGCGAGGTAACACCACCGGCACCGTGATTGGCCGGGCGTTTGCCGAGTTCCTGCTGAAGGGGGAGGCGGATAGCCTGCCGATTCCGTTCTCGCCGATGACCGGTGTGAGTGCACCTTCGCTGCGTACCGCTTTCTATGAGTCCGGGTTCTCGCTGTACCACGCGGGGCAATGCTTGAGAGTTGTGTTGTAAGTTCTGGCCTCTTCGCGGGCGAGCCCGCGAAGAGGCCGGTCAGGCTTACTTGTGCAACCAGCTAAGGAAGCCGCCTTTCTTGATCAGGGCCGGCTTCTGCAGCAACAACGACTCCCGGCTCTGGCGCCGGAACCGCTGCAACTTGCTCAGCGCCGTCTGCACCTCGCCACGCTGCTGCAAGCAGCTCTTCACCTGTTCCTTGTCGATCCGGTACAGCACGCAACTGGTCAGCGTGCGGAACTCGGCCAGCGAATCCTCTTCATCGATGATGCCCTCGATCCCCAGCACCTCACCCGGCCCCATGCGCCCGGCTTCGACCAACTTGTCGCCATCGCGCACCGATGCCGAGATGACCCCGCTGCCAATCACCAACAGGTGATCGGAATGCTCGCCAACGCCCAGGATCACCTGATCCGCCAGGTACTCCACCGCCGTCATGCGCTGGCTCAGCGCATCACGCTCTTCATCGCTTAGCGAGCGGAACACCCGCACCTCGTCCAGTACTTCGCGCTGGCGGCTGCGCGGCGGCAGGGCCAGGTCCACGTTCCACATCACCCCGCTGGCCTCCAGGTGGCGGTGCGCAAGGTCGAACAGCTGGTTGCGCGCGTCGCCCTTGGCGCCTGCTTCGGCCACGAAACCGCTGGCCTCGTACTCCACGGATTCCAGTGTCGAGGCCTTCACCGTCACTTTCGGCTTTGGGGTCTCAAGAATGGCACTGACGCCCTGCAGGGCCTTTTCCAGTGCATCGAACACCCGTTTGGGCCGCACCTTGGCCGGCACCACCACGCTGATCGACACCCCATGCACATCGGCCGGGCGGCTGTGGTTGAGCAGCCGGGCCTTGGCCGCCACCGAATTGGGGATCACCGCCAGGCTGCCAGTGCCGGTCAGCAGGCGTGTGGCGCGCCAGTCGATGTCCAGCACCTTGCCTTCTGTGCCGTCGATGGAAATGGAGTCACCAATCTGGTAGGGCCGCGTGGTGTTCAGCACGATGCCGCTGAATACGTCGGCCAGGGTGCTTTGCAACGCCAGGCCGATGACGATGGCCATCACCCCGGAGGTAGCCAGCAGGCCTTTGACCGGCAGCTGCATCACATAGCCGGCGGCAGCCACCACAGCGGCGAGGAAGATCAACGCCCCCAGCACATCCTGCAGCAACCGCCCGCCATGGCTGCCACGGGCCACCAACAGCAGGCCAAACACCACCGTGACCGTGCGTGCGCCAAACAGCCACCAACCGATCGCCAATACCGTGGCCATGAGGTTGCGCGACACATCGTCGGGCCAGGGCGGCGGTTGCAGCGGGCTCATGCCAGCGGCCACCAGCACCGAGCTGAACAGCAGGAATATCACCAAGCGCGTTCCGATGCGCCAGGCGCGGCGCTGGATGGGGATGAGTTGCCAGAGCACGAGATCCAGCAGGAGCAGGGCAGTACCGAGCAATAACGGGGACGACTGGATGAACGCCAGCATGGTGGTCTCGGGGTGGGAGAAGGGCTGTGGGTAGTAATAGAGCAGGTAGCCCAGCAAATCCACTGCCAATTTGTCGTTCCTTAAATAGAACGCTAAAGCCAAAATCAGCTATCTACCGCTCCAAAGGTGATGGTTTTAATCTTCTCCCATCAACGCGAAACACCCCACTTACTGAACATCAAAACCCTTAGGAGCAACGACCATGACCAACTTCAAATACAACCGCCTGAACAAAGACGACGCCGCTGTCCTGCTGGTCGACCACCAGGCTGGCCTGCTGTCTCTGGTCCGCGACATCGAGCCGGACGCATTCAAGAACAACGTGCTGGCCCTGGCTGACCTGGCCAAGTTCTTCAACCTGCCGACCATCCTCACCACCAGCTTCGAGCAAGGCCCCAACGGCCCGCTGGTGCCAGAGCTGAAAGCCCTGTTCCCGGATGCGCCGTACATTGCCCGCCCAGGGCAGATCAACGCCTGGGACAACGAAGACTTCGTCAAGGCCGTGAAGGCCACCGGCAAGAAGCAACTGATCATCGCCGGCGTGGTGACTGAAGTGTGCGTAGCCTTCCCGGCCCTGTCGGCCCTGGAAGAAGAGTTCGACGTATTCGTGGTCACCGATGCCTCCGGCACCTTCAACGCCATGACCCGTGACGCTGCCCACGACCGCATGAGCCAGGCAGGCGCGCAGTTGATGACCTGGTTCGGCGTGGCCTGTGAGCTGCACCGCGACTGGCGCAACGATATCGAAGGGCTGGCGGCGCTGTGCTCCAACCACATCCCGGACTACCGCAACCTGATGACCAGCTACAACGCCTTCAACGCCGGCAAGTAAGCCAAACCGCCGCCCCGGGCACCGCCAGTCGGTGCCCGCCCAGGGCAGCACACCCATCCAATCCTCCGCCCGTCCGCCGTTGCACAGTGGATGCGGGCAAGCTCATCCCAAGGAACGCCGATGAACACCGCAACCCAAGACAACCGCGATGTGGTGACCGTATGCCTGCAACACCAGGTGATCGACACCGCTTCGAGCACCCCGGTTGCACAACCCCCGCGCTGGAAGCAGGCGCTGCTGACCTACCTGGTGATCTGCCCGATGACCATGGTCATTCCGCAACTGCTGGCGCCGCTGTTCGCACGCTTCCCGCAGCTGGGCGGCCCGATCACCGGCAACCTCATCGTCAACCTGTTCGTCATCCTGCCCGTGGTGTTCTACATCATGCCTTGGGTAACCCGCCGCTGCGCCAACTGGCTGCGCGGCTGAGCCACGCCTTCACCTCGACACTTTCAAGGAGATACCGTTATGAGCACCTTCGTTACCCGCGATGGCACTTCGATCTATTTCAAGGACTGGGGCAGCGGCAAGCCCGTGCTGTTCAGCCACGGCTGGCCGCTGGATGCCGACATGTGGGATTCGCAGATGGAGTTCCTGGCCAGCCGCGGCTACCGCACCATCGCCTTCGACCGCCGGGGCTTCGGCCGTTCGAGCCAGCCGTGGAACGGTTACGACTACGACACCTTTGCCGATGACATTGCCCAGCTGATCGAACACCTCGACCTGCGCGACGTCACCCTGGTGGGCTTCTCGATGGGTGGCGGTGATGTCAGCCGCTACATCGCCCGCCACGGCAGCGAGCGTGTGGCCGGGCTGGTGTTGCTGGGGGCTGTGACGCCAGTATTCGGCAAGCGTGACGACAACCCTGAGGGTGTCGACCTGTCAGTGTTTGAGGGTATCCGTGCCGGCCTGCGTGCCGACCGCGCCCAGTTCATCGCCGACTTTGCCACGCCGTTCTATGGCCTGAACCATGGGCAGCAGGTGTCCCAGGGCATGCAGACGCAAACCCTGAACATCGCGCTGATGGCCTCGATCAAGGGCACTCTGGATTGCGTGACGGCGTTCTCCGAAACCGACTTCCGCCCGGACATGGCCAAGGTCGATGTGCCGACGCTGGTGATTCATGGCGACGACGACCAGATCGTGCCGTTCGAAACCACTGGCAAGCGGGCGGCAGAGCTGATTCGCGGGGCTGAGCTGAAGGTGTATGCCGGTGCGCCGCACGGGTTTGCGGTGACCCATGCGCAGCAGTTGAATGAGGATTTGCTGGCGTTCCTCCAGCAGTAACCGTGGGAGGCATTCGCGGGCTTGCCCGCGAAGTGGCCAGCCAAGGCAGCACAAATGTTGATCAGGGCTAACCTTCTTCAACCCACCGCACATCCATCCAAGCCCTGACCTTGCATCAACCGGCATGCTTCGCAGTCGCCCCTGCCGGCCCCAGTCGGAGAAGCTCATGTCCCAGGACCGCAACGACAAGACCCGTCGCCAGTTCCTCGCCACCAGCACCGTGCTCGGTGCAGCAGGCGCGCTCTGGTCCGCATTGCCCTTCACCGGCCAAGCCGGTTCCGCTCACGCATCCACCCAAGGAGGTTCCATGACCGCCGACCTGATTCTGTTCAACGGCAAACTGCACACCGTTGACCGCGAAAAGCCTACTGCGACCGCCGTCGCCATCAAGGATGGCCGCTTCATCGCCGTGGGCAACGACGCCGAGGCCATGGCCCACAAGGGCGCCACCACGCAAATCGTCGACCTCAAGCAGCGCACGGTCATCCCCGGCCTGAACGACTCGCACCTGCACCTGATCCGCGGTGGCCTGAACTACAACCTGGAACTGCGCTGGGAAGGCGTGCCATCGGTGGCTGATGCCCTGCGCATGCTCAAGGACCAGGCCGCGCGCACGCCGACCCCGCAGTGGGTGCGTGTGGTGGGTGGCTGGAACGAATTCCAGTTCGCCGAAAAGCGCATGCCCACCCTGGAAGAAATCAACCAGGCCGCGCCCGATACCCCGGTGTTTCTGCTGCACCTGTATGACCGCGCGCTGCTCAACCGCGCCGCGCTCAAGGCCGTCGGCTACACCAAGGAAACGCCCAACCCGCCGGGTGGCGAGATCCAGCGTGACAAGTTCGGCAACCCGACCGGCATGCTCATCGCCCGCCCCAACGCGATGATCCTCTACGCCACCCTGGCCAAAGGGCCGAAGCTGCCGCTGGAATACCAGGTCAACTCCACCCGCCAGTTCATGCGTGAGCTCAACCGCCTGGGCCTGACCAGCGCCATCGACGCTGGCGGCGGCTACCAGAATTTCCCCGACGACTACTCGGTGATCCAGGAGCTGGCCGACAATAACCAGCTGACCGTGCGCATCGCCTACAACCTGTTCACCCAGAAGCCCAAAGAAGAGCTGGACGACTTCAAGAAGTGGACCTCCAGCGTCAAGCTGCACAGCGGCACCGACTTCCTGCGCCACAACGGCGCGGGTGAAATGCTGGTGTTCTCCGCTGCCGACTTCGAGGACTTCCTCGAACCGCGCCCGGACCTGCCGCAAACCATGGAAGAAGAACTGGAACCGGTGGTGCGCCACTTGGTCGAGCAGCGCTGGCCGTTCCGCCTGCACGCCACCTACAACGAATCGATCACGCGCATGCTCGACGTGTTCGAGAAGGTCAACCGCGACATCCCGTTCAACGGCCTGCCGTGGTTCTTCGACCACGCCGAAACCATCACCCCACAGAACATCGAGCGCGTGCGTGCCCTGGGCGGTGGTATCGCCATTCAGGACCGCATGGCCTTCCAGGGTGAATACTTCGTCGACCGTTACGGCGCCAAGGCGGCAGAACAGACGCCGCCGATCAAGCGCATGCTCGACATGGGCGTGCCGGTAGGTGCCGGTACCGACGCCACCCGCGTGTCCAGCTACAACCCATGGACCTCGCTGTACTGGCTGGTCAGCGGCAAGACCGTTGGCGGCATGGAGCTGTACCCCGAAGGCCTCAGCCGCGACACCGCGCTGCAACTGTTCACCCAAGGCAGCGCCTGGTTCTCCAGCGAGCAGGGCAAGAAAGGCCAGATCAAGGTGGGCCAGCTGGCCGACCTGGCTGCACTGTCGCTGGACTTCTTCAGTGTTGATGAAGAGGCGATCAAGGGTATCGAGTCGGTGCTGACGATTGTCGATGGCAAAATTGTGTACGCTGCCGGCGAATTTGATCGCCTTGGTCCACCACAGGTGCCGGTACTGCCGGAATGGTCGCCGGTGGCCAAGGTGCCGGGGCACTGGCGCGTGGGTACGCCGTCGCTGGCGGCAATGGCGCACCAGTGCGTCGGGCCTTGTGGGGTGCATGCGCACAGCCATGAAAAGGCCCGGCAGTCGAGTGTGCCAGTCAACGACTTCCAGGGCTTCTGGGGCGCGTTGGGTTGTTCGTGCTTTGCGTTCTGAGCTGATGTGAAGAAGGGGCCAGTTTTTTGGCCCCTTTTTTGTGTTGCTTGTCCTGGCCCTATCGCCGGCATCAAGGGTGAGCCTTGTGCTCACCACCCGCCAACAAATGCCGAATCTTCACCTCCACCCCCTCCGTCTGCAGCATCCGCACCCGCGCCTCGATCTTCAGCTCCCCTCGGGTCACCCGATGGTGATGCCGCAAATGCTCCAGCCACGACTCTTCGAAGAAAAACTCCAGCCACAACGCCCGGTCTGCACTGTCGCGCATCAATCCCCAGGACAGTGCCCCATTGCGCTTGCGCATGGCTTCCAGCTCCCGCGTCGCCAGCTGAAACGCCTCGGCCTTGGTCGGGTCGATGTGATACTCCACCGTCACCATTACCGGCCCGCTTTCCTTGTCCATGTCATCGCCCAGCACCGGAACAGGCCAGTGCAACGACGGTGTCAGTTCTTCGGCTTCGGTTTCCGGCAGGGTTACCTTGCAGGTCAGCAACGTGCCCAGGGCCAGACCACCCGACGCCAGCAGCAGGCTCAAGGTGATCGACGCATGGCTGGCCAGCGTGCCCCACAGCAACCCGCCACACGCCATGGCACCAAAGAAGATCAGGATGTACACCGACAACGCCCGCGCCCGCACCCAGGCCGGCACCGAGGTTTGCGCCGCCACCTGCAGGTTGGACAGCACCGCGATCCACGCCGCCCCGCTGAGCAGCATCGCCGGCAGCAGCACATAGAAGTTGCGCACGAGCGCCAGCGCCAGCAGGAACAGCGCATACAGCAGGCTGGCGAACAGCACCAGGCGGTCGCGGCTGATGCGTTCGCGCAGGCGCGGCAGCAGGGTGGCGCCGGCCACCGCGCCAATGCCGATGGCCGCCAGCAGCAAGCCGAAGTCGGCAGCAGTGCCGTGCATTTCGCCGCGCACGATCAGCGGCAGCAGCGAGGTGCCGGCGCTGGCACAGAAGAAGAACGCCACGGCCCGCAGCAGCACGGCCTGCAAGGGTTTGGCACTGCGCGCGAAGCGCAGGCCGGTGCGCATGGCGCCCACGAAGCGCTCGGCTGGCAGCAGTGGCTCCTTCACCTCGCGTTTCCACAGGAACAACACCAGGATCACCCCGGCAAACGAAATCGCGTTCAAGGCAAAGGTCAGCCATGGGCCGACCATGCTCACCACCACGCCGGCCAAGGCCGGGCCAATGGCGCGAGACACGTTGATGCCCACACTGGAAATGGCCACCGCGTTGGCCAGGTCTTCCTTGCCCACCAACTCCGGTGTCAGTGCGCTCCAGGCCGGCATCATCAACGCCGTCCCGATACCCAGTGCCAGGGTCAGCACCAGCAGCAAGGTCACGTTCATCAGCCCAAGCAGGGTCAGGGCTGCCAGCACCACGGCCACGGCAGACATCCACAGCTGCACCAGCAACAGGTAGCGGCGCTTGTCGACGATATCCGCCGCTGCGCCCGCTGGCAGGGCCAGGAAGAACATCGGCAGCGAGCCGGCCACCTGGATCAGCGCCACGTGCAGCGGGCTGGCCGACAGTGTGGTCATCAACCAGCCGGCGCCCACCTCGTGCATCCAGGTGCCGATATTGGAGGCGATGGTGGCGATCCATAGCATGCGGAAGGTGGTGTTGCGCAACGGGCTCCAGGCGCCTGAAGGGGATGTGCTCATGTCAGAAGCTGCCTTTGAGTGGGTATTCGATGATCAGGTAGATACGGTCGATGTCATCGCCGGCCTGGGCCTGGTTGGCGCGATGGCTTACGTGGGAGAACGACAGGCTCAGGTCCTTGGCGGCGCCTGACTGCACCACGTATTTCAGGTCGATGTCGCGCTCCCAGTGCTTGCCGCCGTCGCCGTACTGGCCAACGTAGGCGCCGCTGGCTGGTGCATGGCTGCCGTCGATGCCCCGGCCGCTGACGTAGCGGCCCATCACGCTCAGGCCGGGGAGGCCGAGGGTGGCGAAGTTGAGGTCGTAGCGCAGTTGCCACGAACGCTCGCCCGGGCCGTTGAAGTCGGCGTACTTGATCGAGTTGGCCAGGTAGATGGAATCGCCGCCGACGAAGTCGAACGGGGTGTCGCCCTCGACCTTCTGATAGGCCAGGCTCAGCGCCTGGGCGCCGAAGCTGTACTTGGCCAGCAGGCTGTAGGCGAGGGTATCGATTGCCCCGCCACTGGCGTTGCCGGTGTCGCGGGTTTTGTAGAGATTGCCGTCCACGCGCCAGTTACCTTCGGCCAGGTTCAGGTTGAGGTAGGCCTGGCGCCAGGTGTCTTGCAGTTGCCCGGCATACAGCGCGCCACCAAACGGGCCAGTGGGCGCGAAGGTGGCGCCGGCCAGGCTGATGGCGCGGTTGTGGGTGGTGACGCCGTAGCCGCTGAAATCATCGCGGGTGGCGCTGTTGTCCTGGTTGTTGAAGGCGGTGAAACGCCCGGCCTGCAGGCGCCAGTCGGGCAGGTCGGTGTTTTCCACGAGCCAGCCGGTGGCGTATTCCGGGTGCAGGCGTTTGTCGCCAGTGTCGAACACCGGGGTTTCCACGTTCATTTCGCCGTAGCGCAACTGGGTGTTGCCCAGGCGCAGCTTGAGCGCGGCGCCGGCGCTGGAGTAGTCGGATTCGGCGCGGCCATTGCTGTCGCGTGGCAGCAAACCGGTGCCGGCATGGCCACGGCCGCCGTCGAGCTTCAGGCCAAGAAAACCGTGGGCATCGATGCCCACGCCAACCGTGCCTTGCGTGAAGCCCGAGCGGACCTCGCCGATGAAACCCTGTGCCCATTCCTGGCGGTAGTTCTGGCCGCTGGCAGAGGGCGAGCGAAAGTCGCTGTGCAGGAAGTAGTTGCGGCTGAGCAACGACCAGCCGGACTCATCCGCCTGGCTGAGCGCCGGGCAGAGGGCGAGCGTGGCGAGCAGGGCGCGGCCTGGTCCGTGTGTGGCGCGGATCATGGAGAGCTCCGGGGGATGATCCGGGACTGTGGAGCAAGGATAGGCCAGGGGTCTTGTAAGGGTGTGCTGGGATCTGGTTTACCTGTTCAGCACTCAAGCCATGTCGCTAATGGCGAATTCCTCAGCCAGATGATCGATCAGCGCCCGCACGGAAGGCAGCAACCCCCTTCGCGACGGGAAAATCGCATGCACGATGCCACAGCGCGGGTGCCAGTCTGGAATCAGCTCCACCAGCCGCCCCGCCGCCAGGTCCTCGCGTACTGCCACTCGCGGCAAATGCGCAATCCCCACCCCAGCCACCACGAAATGGCGCAGGGCAAACAAATCGTCAGTCACCATGCGCGGCGTATGCGGGATGACAATGCTGCGGCTGCTGTCTTCACCCTGGAACAGCTCCCACTGGTACTCACGCTGTGCGCTGCCCCAATGCAGGCTCGGCAGCGTGCCGAGCAGCAGCGGATCGAAGCCCTTGGGCAGTTGCTCCAGGTACTGCGGCTGGCCCACCAGGCACTGGGTGCTGTTGCTCAGCACCTTCATCACCATGTCGGTGTTCTCCAATGGTGGAAAGCGCACCCGCAGCGCAATGTCGAAGCCTTCGTGCAGCAGGTCGACGCGGCGGTTGGTACTTTCAATGAACAACTCCACCTGCGGGTACTTGAGCATGTAGCGAGTCAGCATCGGCCCGACCCACGAGTTGAGCAGGGTGGTAGGGCAACTGATACGCACCAGCCCGCGCGGCTCGCTACGGTTGCGCTCGATGATCTCCGCCGCACCCTCCGCCTCCACGCGCATGGCCAGGCAGCGGTTGTAATAGGCCTGGCCGATTTCGGTGAGCGAGCAGTGCCGGCTGGTGCGGTGCAGCAGGCGCACGCCCAGGCGGTCCTCAAGGTCGGCGATGCGCCGGCTGAGCTTCGACTTGGGCATGTCCAGCGCTCGGCCTGCCGGGGCGAAACCCCCGTGCTCTACAACTTGGGTGAAGTAATAGAGGGAATTGAGGTCTTCCAATGATCGTTCTCCAAACGGAACGCTAAGGGCGGTTTTCGCAGTCTAGTGCAGCAAAGGTGATGATTTTAATCTGTGCCCATCAACGCGAAACACCCCGAATAGCTGAAGAATTCATAAACCTTAGGAGCACAGACCATGAGCAAATTCACCTACAACCGCCTGAACAAAGACGACGCCGCCGTACTGCTGGTAGACCACCAGGCGGGCCTGCTGTCGCTGGTGCGCGACATCGAGCCGGACAAGTTCAAGAACAACGTGCTGGCCCTGGCTGACCTGGCCAAGTTCTTCAACCTGCCGACCATCCTCACCACCAGCTTCGAGCAAGGCCCGAACGGCCCACTGGTGCCAGAGCTGAAAGCGCTGTTCCCGGATGCGCCGTACATTGCCCGCCCTGGCCAGATCAATGCCTGGGATAACGAAGACTTCGTGAAGGCGGTGAAGGCCACCGGCAAGAAGCAGCTGATCATTGCCGGTGTGGTGACTGAGGTTTGTGTAGCCTTCCCGGCGCTGGCTGCCCTGGAAGAAGAGTTCGATGTGTTTGTGGTGACCGATGCGTCCGGCACCTTCAACGAAATGACCCGCGATGCTGCCCATGACCGCATGAGCCGGGCGGGTGCCCAGCTGATGACCTGGTTTGGCGTGGCCTGTGAGCTGCACCGCGACTGGCGCAACGATATCGAAGGGCTGGCGGCGCTGTGCTCCAACCACATTCCGGATTATCGCAACCTGATGACTAGCTACAACGCGCTGACTGCGGGTAAGTAATTAATCAGTAGCAGTGCGTACAAAGGCCGGCTCCCTCTGTAGGGAGCCGGCCTTTTTTGTTTGCTGTACCGGCCCTTTCGCGGGTACAGGCAGCATCAATTCATAGGCTGCGACTCAATCCCATCCAGCAATGCCTCAACCAACCCTTCTGCCATCTCGAGTGCATTCAGGTTGCTCCAGAACAGGCTTTTGCCAGTGTCATCCAGATGCTCCAGGGCTTTATAGCCACAGTCATAGGCACCGCGCAGGTACTGGGCGACATGCACCAGTGCGTCGTGGGCGGATACGCCTGGGTTTACTGTGAACAATGGGGGATGGCCGGCATCGCAGCGGCTGAAGGGGCGTTGTGTGGTTTCGGGAAGGGGTGGATCGGGAACGATTTTTTTCATAGCAATTCCTTCTCTAGGATTGAACTGCAACCACCCGTTTCCACGCAGAAGGCGGCAGTTGTGCGCGGGGTGGAAAACCGGTGAGAAGGCAAGCCGGTAGGCCAAAAGGCCTCACGCGCACAACTGCCATAACGGCAGCCCTTCATCACATCCGGGTTTCCACACCCGATCGCTGAACCGACAGCGACCTGGTCAGCCTAGAGAGCAGGCCTTCCCCGGACAATCAGACGGGCGTCGACACGGTGTGTAGGATAATTCTTCAGTCCATGCGTTCACGTAGGAAATGGCTTGGAAGAAAGTAGGACGCTACTGAGAAGTCGGGATGTTGGGTCCGCTACGCGGCCCTTCGCGGGCAAGCCCGCTCCCACAGGAATAGCGCAAACCTGCCAGGCGGCACAGTACTTGTGGGAGCGGGCGTGCCCGCGAAGGGCTGCATAGCAGCCCCAGTGATGAGATAGAACAGGAGAATTCTGACAATCCGATCAGCCGTTGCGACCTGATGAATAGCAAGGAAAGGGAAGAACATTGGGAGTGCTTATCCAGGAGACCTGAAATTCCCCTTTACAACCCACCACATCCGGGAGAGTCGTTGCTCTACGACGTGCTTCCAGCAATCGGAGTGAGTATTTCGGACTTAGCCCGGCAGCTTGATTATCCGCAGATGCAATTGGCCGCTGTACTCAATGGGCGTGCTGCCATTTCAGCCGATCTAGCGGATCGGCTTGAGTTGGCAGGCCTCGGACCTGCGCGGCAATACCTCGCCGAGCAGGCAGCTTATGACATATGGGAGGCTGCCCACCGTGAGCACCCGTGAAAGGCACTGCAATACTCACGGCAAATACTCGAAGGCCCTCAATCCGCATCCGAATCAAACAACCGCTCCAACTCCACCCGCGCCTCCTTGGCCGTCTGCATCACCTTGGCCCGGTCATCGCGCACCTGCCCCTGGGCCACCAGCACTTCTTCATCATGCTGGGTAAACCGTGCAATCCGGTCCGCCGCCTGTTCATCGCTCAAGCCCAACCCCACCAGCGCCCGGCGGGTCATCTCCAGGCTGGAGTAGAACGTTTCACGAATCGGCTCTGCACCCACATCCACCAACTTGTGTACATGCTGGCGGTTACGTGCGCGGGCCAGCACCTTCAAGTGCGGGTACAGGCGTTTCACCCGTTCAGCGGTATGAATGGCGGCTTCCGGGTCATCGATGGTGATGATGAAGTACTCCGCCTCACCCACCTTGGCCGCATGCAGCACCTCAGGGCGCAGCGGGTCGCCGTAGAACACCGGCACCTGTTCGAACATGCGGGTCATCTCGATGGTGTCCACCGAGGTTTCCAGTGCGATGAATGGGATTTTCTGTGCCCGCAGGATACGCGCGACGATCTGGCCCATGCGGCCCATGCCGACGATCACCACCCGCGGCGTATCAGTCTGGATCTGCTTGTACTGCTCAGGCACTTCCCGCACAGGCTGCGGGCGCTTGAGGGCGCGGGCGCAGCCCAGCATCATCAGTGGGGTGATGGCCATGGACAGGGTGATGGTCATCAACAGCAAATCGTAGGTCTGGGTGTCGAATAAGCCCTGGTCCTTGCCCAGCTTGAACACCACGAAGGCGAACTCGCCCCCAGCGGCCAGCACCATGCCCAGGCGCAGGGCGCTGGCACTGTTCAGACCACCGACCAGGCGGCCGACGCCAATCAGCAACACCAGCTTCACTGCCACCAGCAGCAGGGTCAGGCCCAGCAGCACCAGCGGCATTTCCAGCAACAGGCGCAGGTTGGCGCCCATGCCGACGCTGATGAAGAACAGCCCCAGCAGCAGGCCCTTGAACGGTTCGATCTGCGATTCCAACTCGTGGCGGTATTCCGAGTCGGCCAGCAGCAGGCCGGCGAGGAAGGCGCCCAAGGCCATGGACACACCGGCTTCTTCCATCAGCCAGGCGGTGCCGATCACCACCAGCAACGCGGTGGCGGTGGACACTTCGGGCAGGCCGGTGCGGGCTACGGTGCGGAAGACCGGGCGCAGGAGGTAGCGGCCGCCGATGATGACCACGGCGATACTGGCGAATACCTTCAGGCCATGTTGCAGGCTATCGCCGTGGCTGGTGTCTGGGCCACTGGCGGCCAGCAACGGAACCAGGGCAATCAGCGGGATGGCGGCGATGTCCTGGAACAGCAGGATGGCGAAGGCCAGGCGGCCGTGCGGGGCGTTCAATTGCTTGCTCTCGGCCAGGCTTTGCAGGCCGAGGGCGGTGGACGACAACGCCAGGCCCAGGCCGAGCACGATGGCCGCCGGCAGCGTCTGGCTGAAGCCGAACAGGGCGATGGCACCGATCAGCGCACCGGTCAGCAGTACCTGGGCGCTGCCGACGCCGAACACCGATTTGCGCATCAGCCACAGGCGCTTGGGCGACAGTTCAAGGCCGATGATGAACAGCAGCAGCACCACACCCAGTTCGGAAATGTGCGCCACGCTTTCGGTGTCGCGGATCAGGCCCAGTGCCTGCGGGCCAATGACAACGCCGGCGAGTAGGTAGCCAAGTACGGCGCCTAGCTGCAGGCGTTTGGCCAGGGGGACGGCGAGGACTGCGGCGAGCAGGAAGATGACGGCGGTTTGCAGCAGGCTGCCTTCGTGTGGCATTTGGCTCGTACTCCATGAGCTGCCGGGGCAGCATTTGAACAGTTTGGCCGACAATTCTGGGGAATGAGAGGGGGGTAGACAATCTGCTTTCAGGGAGAAAGATTGTCCTGAAAACTGAGACAACCTGTGCTGGCCTCTTGGCGGGAGTCGGCTGACTCAAGCCCCACCAAACTGCGCCCGATACTGTGCCGGCGTCATGCCAATCCGCTCGCAGAACACCTTGCGCATATGCCGGTCACTGCCAAACCCGCACTGCGCCGCCACCACCTTCAACGGCAGGTCGCTACCCTCCAGCAGCTTGCGCGCTCGGTCGATCCGCGCATTTTGCAGGTACTGCAACGGCGTTATCCCCACCTCGCGCTGGAACGTGCGGGCGAAATTACGGCTGCTCATGGCCACCAGGTCGGCCATCTTCTGCACGGTAAACGTCTGTTCGATATGGTCGACGATGTGCGCCTGTACCCGGGCAATCGGCGAATCATCACGCGGCACCGCCGCCAGCAACGGCCCGTACGGGGTCTGCCCGCCTTGGCGATGACGGGCGACCAGCAGCACCTTGGCCACTTCCAGGGCCAGCGCCTTGCCGTGGTCCTCGGCCACCACCGCCAGCGCCAGGTCGATACCCGCAGTGATCCCGCCCGAAGTAATCAGGCAGCGGTCGATCACATAGATCTGCTCGGTCTCAACCTTGGCCTGAGGAAACGCCCGCGCCAGGCGCTCCACGTAATTCCAGTGGGTGGTACAGCGGTAGCCATCCAGCAACCCCGCCCGGCCCAGCAGGAACACCCCGGTACAAATGGCACCAAAGCGCTTGGCGCTGCGCACCGCCTGCGGCAACCAGCGCTCCAGCGCTGGCACGGCAATGTCATACGCGCCAGGGCCGCCGGGCACCAGCAACAGGTCGACGGCGTCCGGCAAGTCTTCCAGGCGCAGGTCGGCCACCACTTTCAGCCCACAGGAGCCGCGCACCGCGGCTTGCCCTTCGGCCAGGGTGAGCAGCCGGTATTGCCGCTCTGCCGGCAAAAAACGGTTGGCGATGGCGAACGCATCCATGGGGCCGGTCACATCCAGCAAGAGCACATCGTTGAAAAGCACCATGGCCACGGTGCGGTGAGCGTTTACTTGCATGCTTCTTCGCTCGTTAGCTGAATACAACGTGCATCTTACGGTATACCCCCGCGCACAATTAAGAACAATTCAGGTTTGGCTCAGGACTTTGTCATGTGCCGGGGGCGAGACTTTCTGCATTCAACAGGAGAGTCGCCATGCACCCCGGCACCCCCCAAGAGCCGCTGCACCCCCCGGGCGCACTGACGCCCGCGCGGTTACGCCAGGCCAAGGAACTGATGCTGCGCAGTTCGCTGTCGATCATCGAGATCGCCAGCGTGTGCAACCTCACCCGTAGCCATTTCTCCCGTGCCTTC
This sequence comes from Pseudomonas sp. OG7, assembly GCF_014192825.1. Taxonomy (NCBI): domain Bacteria; kingdom Pseudomonadati; phylum Pseudomonadota; class Gammaproteobacteria; order Pseudomonadales; family Pseudomonadaceae; genus Pseudomonas; species Pseudomonas sp. OG7. Next base: position 269,468 of record NZ_JACHYK010000001.1, read on the forward strand.
AAGGTCAATACCGGCCTTTCACCCCAGGCCTGGCGCCTGCTGGCACGCATGGAAAAGGCCAAGCGCCTGCTCGCCACCGAAGCACCGATTACCCATGTGAGCCTGGAATGCGGCTTTTGCGACCAGGCCCATTTCACCCGCGCCTTCAGCCGCCTGGTTGGCCAGCCGCCCAAGGCCTGGCGACAGGCGCAGGCCATTTCTTAAGCCGTATCTATCCACCGGTATAGCCCCTTGCGGACAGTGCCGGACCGTCATCCCAACCCAAGGAGTCACCCCATGAGCCAACCTGATTACAAGCGCTTGAACAAAGACGACGCCGTGGTCCTGCTGGTAGACCACCAGACCGGCCTGATCTCGCTGGTGCAGGACTTCTCGCCCAATGAGTTCAAGAACAACGTGCTGGCTCTGGGTGATCTGGCCAAGTTCTTCGGCTTGCCGACCATCCTCACCACCAGCTTCGAGCAAGGCCCGAACGGCCCGCTGGTGCCCGAGCTGAAAGCAATGTTCCCGGACGCGCCGTACATTGCCCGCCCCGGCCAGATCAACGCTTGGGACAACGAAGACTTCGTCAAGGCGATCAAGGCCACTGGCCGCAAGCAGCTGATCATCGCCGGCGTGGTGACCGATGTATGCGTGGCGTTCCCGACCCTGTCGGCGCTGGCTGAAGGCTTTGAGGTGTTTGTGGTGACCGATGCTTCGGGCACTTTCAACGAAACCGTGCAGCAAGCGGCGTGGGTACGCATGACCCAGGCAGGCGCGCAGATGATGAACTGGTTCTCGGTGGCGTGTGAGCTGCACCGTGACTGGCGCAACGATATCGAAGGGCTGGGTAACCTGCTGTCGCAGCGTATTCCCAACTACCGCAATTTGATGAACAGCTATGCGGCGTTGACTTCGCGTTAATGTAACCCTGTACCGGCCTCTTCGCGGTTTTACCCGCGAAAGGGCCGGTACAGGCTATTAAGGATTCACCGGCAGAGTGAAGCGAATCCGGCAACCACCCAGCTCGGATGCCAGTGCCTGCAACTGCCCACCATGGGCCTGCACCACCGAACTGCAGATCGCCAGCCCCATCCCCATACCATCGCTCTTGGTGGTGTAGAATGCCCCGAACACCTGCTCCCGCTCCTCGGGCGCAATCCCCGGCCCGTTGTCGTCCACGCAAATCTCCACCGCATCCCCGACGACAGCCGAAGCAATCCGCAGCACCCCGTCACCGCGATACCCCGCCAGCGCCTCCAGCCCATTGTTGATCAGGTTGTACACCAATTGCTGCAACTGCACCGGGTCGGCCATCACACTCACCCCTGCCTGCAACCGTGTCTGCACGTCCACCGTGCCCTTGGCGGCATCGGCCGAGGTCAGGCGCACGACCTCACGGATCAGCTCATCCAGCTTCACCGCCTTGAGCTGCACCGGCGATTGCTTGGCCAGCGAACGCAGCGCGCGCACGATGTTGGCCGCACGCTCGCTGTCGTTGCGGATGTCTTCCAGGCCGGCAATCGCCTCTTCCAGATCGGGCTTGGCGCGTTTGAGCCAGCGCAGGCTGGCGGCGGCGTTGGAGGCAATCCCCAGTAACGGCTGGCTGATCTCGTGGGCGATCGACGCCGACAGCTCGTTCATCACCTGCAGGTGGGCACTGCGGGCCAACTCCGCACGAGAGCGGCGCAGCTCGGCCTCCATCTGCGCGCGGCTCTGGTTGTCTTCGGCCAGGCGCGTATAGAACTTGGCGGTTTGCAGCGACACCGCCGCCTGCGAGGCGAGGATCTCCAGCATGGCCAGGCGCTGGTTGCCGAACAGGTTGGGCACCAGGCGGTTTTCCAGGTACACCAGGCCGATCAGCACGCCCTGGATCACCAGCGGCAGGCACAGCACCGAGCGGGCATTGCGCGCCTGCAGCTCATGGCGAAAGGCTTCGGGACAGTCGCTTTGGGCATCGTTGAGCACCAGTGGCTTGCGGGTGCGCATGGTGGCGTTGATGACCGACAGTGGTGCCTGGGTCATGAACTTCTGGCAGTTGTCCATGCTCACGTGCAGCCCGGCATCGTCGATGTAGGCGAGGGCAGCCATCTGGAATTCGGCACCGCTGACGATCAGCAGCGCGCCATGGTCGGCACCTGAGTGCTGGGTCAGGTGGCCCATCAGGGTTTCGATCAGGCCTTCGAGCAGTACTTCTTCGGACAACGCGCGCGCCGCTTCTATGCCCGCTTCCAGGTCCAGCTTGGCCTGGTGGTCGGTGTGGCAGGCTTCCTGGATCGGCTGGGTGCGCAAGAAGGGGTGCAACGCCTCCAGCTGATGCACCTTGCCGGTCGCCCCCCAGATATGGAAACAGTCGCGGGCAATGCGCAGGTGCAGGTTGGCACCGGAAATCAGGCCGCTGGGGATACACACCTCGGCCAGCTGTTCATGGGCCAGGGCCTGTTCGTGGATGAAGCCGGCAGCGGCGGCAGCGATCTGCGCCTGGTCAAAGCAGCGGATGGCGGTCAGGCCGTCGCCTTCGAGCTTGGCGATCACGCCTTCGATCAGCAACAGCTTGTTGCGGAAGGTGGCCGGGTTGAAACCGGCCCAGCGGCCGAAGCGCTCGCGCAGCGCCTGCAGCTCGCGCAGCTTGTCGGCAACGCTGCCAGCGGCCTCGGGGCTGCCCAGGGCCAGGCCGCGGAACAGGTGAAAGTCGGCCAGGTTGATGTGCGCCGGCACTGCCCAGGTGTTGTCTGCGGCCAGTGCCAGGTTGCCCATCGCCTGTGGGATATTGCCCAGGTAGAAGTCGCACATGCCGGCGAACAGGTACTGGAAGAACCGCGTCGTGGGCGACTTCGAGGCTGTGGCCGAGGCTGGGCAGGGCGTGCCGCTCAAGCGGGTGACGAACGCTTGCTGGGCTAGCAGGATCAGCTCGACGTCGCGGTAACCGTAGCGACGTACGGTGGCCAGGCCTTGCGCCAATTCCTCGACTACGTCTGGCAGGTAACGGCCCATGAACAGCGAGTCGGAAACCAGGTGGTTGCAGGCGTAGCAGCTCATCGCCAGGTCGCCGCTCAGGCGCCCTGAATCGACCGCATCCAGCGCGGTACGGCGGGCGAACTCCATGGGCGAGGTCCAGGCGCTGACCTGGTCCAGGGCCAGCAGCGCGCTGGTCAGGTCAGCGTCGAAGCCGTGCCGTTCGATCAGCTTGAGTGCGGCCAGGCAGCAGGCGTGGCCATCATGGTAAGCGCCGAAACGCTCGGCAATCATCACCCCGTACCAGGCCATGCCATAAGTGCTGCCCGGGGCAGCACCGTGCAGCAGCGACAGCTCCATGAGCTTGGCCAGGTGCAGGAAGCAGATGTCGTCCTTGACAAAAAACGACGACGACAGGGTGGCCAGCAAGCTGACGGCAACCGTCACCTCTTCAGAATCGGAGCGCTGCAGCGACTCCAGGCAGTGCCGCCCTTTCTGTTCGATCAAGGCCTGCACATGGGCATGACTTGCCTCGACCTGTTGCCAGTCGATGCCCCGTACCGGGCTTATACCCAGCAAGTCCAGGCCGGATATGGCGCTGTCGATGGCCGCCTGATAGTCGCCGCGCAAGGTATGCAGCAGTGCCTGCAGGCGGCACACCCGCGCCTGGTCCAGCGTCGAACGTGCGCGCTGGTGGCATTCGGTGATCCGGGCTTCGGCTGCGATCATTCGCGACAGTTGCATGTCGCACTCCGCCGCCATGCAGGCGATGGCAAAGCCATGTGTGGCGCGGCTTTCCAGCGTGGCGCCGTGCTGCAGAAGCTGCTCGGCGGTGTGCAGGTAGCCTGCGGTCTGCTCGAAGGCGCCACCGTCGCGTGCGCGTGCTGCTGCTTCGCGCAAAAGCTGCAGGAACGCTTCGCAGTCATCCGCTGCAAACCCGCAGGGGCTGGCGCGTTGCAGCTGGTTGGCGAGCTCGAACAGTGCTTCGTGCAGGTGGCTTGGCCAGGCCTGTCGCATGGCCAGGGCAATACGTGCATGCAGTTGGGTACGCGCGCGTATGGGCGTTAGCGCGTACGCGGCTTCCATCACCCGCTCATGGGCAAAGCCCAGGCCGTTCTGGCCCTGTTGCAGGAAACCCGCGCCAATCAAGGCTTTCAACGGTTCGCCAGGGGCCTGGGCAAGGACCTGCTGAAGCAAGCGTTCATCGCAGCGGCTGCCCGCCGCGCTGGCCACCCGTAGCAGGTCGCGCTGGGGCATCGGCAGGCGAGCCAGGCGGTGGATCATCAGGTCGGCGACGTTGTCGGAATAGCGGTGGCGGGCCACGGCCTGCAGGCACCATGACCAGCGCATGGCCTGGGTGTCGAAGGTGAACAGCTGGTCCTCGACCATGGCCCGGAGGATCTGATGGATGAAGAACGGGTTGCCCGCCGTCTTGTCGTGCACCAGCACGGCCACCGGCAATGCCTCCTCGGGGCCGATGTGGTAGCGCTCGCCGATCAGCTCGGACACGGCGCCCACGGCCAGAGGCCGCAGGTTCAGCGTGGTGCTGCGCACCGTTGTGGGTAGGGTAAGGGGGGCACTGCTGGCTGGCGCATCATTGCGCCGGGCGAAGATCAACAGCAGGTTGCCAGGTGCGTGAGCCAGCAGTTGCGTCAACAGTTGCTGGCTGGCTTGGTCGACCCACTGCAGGTCATCGAAGAACAGCACCAGCGGCTGGCCGGGGCGGCTGAACACCTGCAAGAACTCGATGATCGCCCGTAGCTCCTTCTGCAGTGCCAGGCGCGTGGGCTTGGCCGGCAACTCGGGCAAGGGGCCAAGGATCAGTTGCAGGTCTGGTGCCAGCTTGCCGAGCAGCCGGCCATGGCCTTTGATGCGGCGCAGGATCTCGCGGCGCAGGCTGTCGAGGGCCTGGCTGTTCTTGGCCAGCAACTGGGTGGTCAGCGCACCGAGAATGTCGACCCAGGGTGCGTAGGGGACGGTTTGGGCAACGCCGTTGCACTTGCCGATGGCCCAGTAACCTTGGGCGTTGGCTTTGAGTGCTGCCTCGACCAGGGTCGACTTGCCCATGCCGGTAGCGCCGTTGATGAACAGGGCTTGCGGCTTGCTGTCGCGGCGCGGGGCCTTGAGCAGCAGGGCGATGGCCTTCTGTTCGGCGCAGCGGCCATACAGGCGTTCGTGGCCAGGCGTGACGGGGTCGGCGCAGCCTGGCTCGAAGTCCTGAATGGTCTTGCTGGCGACCCATTGCCGCTGGCAGTGGGCCAGGTCTACCGCCAGGGCGCGAGCACTCTGATAGCGGGCGTCGGGCTCCTTGGCCAGCGCCTTGGCCAGCACCCGGCTGAGCGGCTGTGGCACGTTGCTGTCCACTTCGCAGGCCGCCCTTGGCTGCACGCCGGCATGCAGCTGGCGCCAGTGCTGAGTGTCGCGCCCCGCCAGCGGCAGTTCACCCAGCAGCAACTGGTACAGGATCGCACCCAGGGCATAGATGTCACTGCGCTGGTCGCTGCTGCTGCCGTGCGGGCAGACCTGTTCCGGTGCCAGGTACGACCAGTTGCCGAGCGGAGCGCCGTGTTCGCCAATCAGTTGCGCGAGGTCGGCGCGAAAACAACCTAGCCGCACCCGCTGGTTGGCGTACAGGCACACGTACTCGGGCTGTAGCGCGCCATGCAGCACATTGCGTGCGTGAGCCTGTGCCAAGGCATTGGCCGCATTTACCGCGATATCGAGAAATGGCGTCAGGGCTGCAGGGCCTTCGGCGATCAGGTCGGCGATTGAGTGGCCAGCCGGGTACACCAGCAGCGGGCCTTCGGCCGAACGCACGAACGCAGACGGGATCACCGCCCACTGCGGGTCCAGTTGCAGGCGGTAGTCTCTTTCCAGGCGCTGACAGGCGGCGGGGGCCTCGAGCGGGGCGCGAACGGCGATCCAGGCCTGATGGGTGGTCGGGTCGCGCAGGCGAAAGTAGCTGAGCTCGCCTTCCTGGCCCAGCGCGCTGATGTCGCACCGGTTCAGCCAGCCCTCGTCGACCGACTGGTCGTATTCGATGGGCCTGTGGGCAAGGCGTTCATCGAGCATAAAACACCCCCTGCTAGCGACATCCTGAGGCGCGAGTATACGCAGCGGGCCCAGTAAGGATGCGGCTTGTAGCCTGCCTGGCAGGAACGGGCACGCTGTTGTCCGTTATCGCACCCTGCGGGCAGACGGGCTTTTGTATAGTCCCGAGGGCAACCTATCCCTCGGGATAATTGTGTGAACGCGTACGCTGGCCTAGCCTGCCCGGGGCTGCGTAAACGCCCGTGCCCGCGTGAGGAAGCCATGATCCGAATAGGCAATGCCCAAGTGTCGCTGGAGCGGCGAGAAGTGTTTCTAGACGGCAAGCCGATCCTCTTGGGTGGCCGCGCATTCGAGGTGTTGGCCACGTTGATCAAGGCCAAGGGCCGGGTGGTCGGCAAGGACGAACTGCTCAGCCAGGTGTGGGCCGGCACGGTGGTCGAGGACAACAACCTGCAGGTGCAGGTGTCTTTGCTGCGCAAGGCCTTTGGCGACCGTGGGCTGATTCAGACCGTACCCCGCCGGGGCTACCGCCTGGCTGCCGAGATAAGCCTTGATGTGCCTTGCCTGGCGCCGGGCCACCCGACGCTGGGTGCCGGTGCTGACATGTTTGAACCCTTGAAAGACAGTGCGAACGTACCGGTGCTGGTGGTGGACGATGACCCCTCAGTGCGTACGGCGCTGGGCCGCCTGCTGCGCTCGCAGGATATCCCGCATCAGTTGTTCGCCAGTGCCGAGGCGTTGTTCGAAGCCCACTTGGAAACCCCCTGCGCCTGCCTGCTGCTCGACATGCACCTGCCCGATACCACTGGCCTTGAGGTGCAGCACGCCCTCCGCCAGCTGGGGCTGCCTTGGCCGATCGTGTTCATGACCGGTTTCGGCACCATCCCGATGACGGTGCAGGCCATGCGTGCGGGGGCAGTGGAGTTCCTGACCAAGCCATTTGATGAAGACCAGTTGCTGACGCTGCTGCAGGCCGTGCGTACCCGGGCTGTGGTCGATGGGCGCAAATGGCACCATGCGCGGCAGGTCGAGGCAAAGTACCAACGCCTGACCCAGCGTGAGCGCCAGGTGTTCTCGCTGGTGGTCGATGGCCTGTCGCACAAGCAGATCGCCAGGCAGATCGGCACCAGCGAAGTGACGACCAAGGTGCACAAGAAAAACATCATGAACAAGATGCAGTCCCGCTCGCTGGTGGAACTGGTGGCCATGCACAACGTCATCGAGGCGCGGGTAGAGGGCCTGGCCAGCGCATGAGCAGATGGGTGTGCATCGTCGACGACGATGCTTCGGTGCGCAAAAGCCTAGCCAACCTGCTGCGTTCGGCCGGGTTCGAGACGTTGTCGTTCGCTGCGGGGGATGTATTCCTGGGTTCGGAGCTGGCGCGGCAGGCGGGCTGTGTGCTGCTCGACCTGAAAATGCCTGGGATGAGCGGGTTGGCGGTGCAGCGTGAGCTGGCCTGGCAGCAGTGGCGGTTGCCGGTGATCTGCATGTCGGCACACTGGGATGATGACGCGGTGCATGCGGCGATGAGCCTTGGGGCATTGGCCTGCCTGGGCAAGCCTTTTTCTGAAGAGGTGCTGCTAAGAGTGGTTGAAGAGGCATTGGCGGGCGGGCAGTGATGTGCTGCCTTTGCCGGCCCTTTCGCGGGCTCGCCCGCGAAGAGGCCAGTAGCCTTAACATCCATCTCAGCACACTTGCGCAATCAATCACCGGGGATTCGGGCAATGCTCCCGTGGTAATCGTTTAGCGAGCCCCTTGCCATGCCCCGCCTGAAAACCTTCCTCGACCCCCAATCCCCAAGCTTGAGCGCCACCGGCCTGCTCTTCATGCGGGTAATGGCCGCCTTGCTATTACTGTTTATCCATGGGCTCCCCAAGCTGCTGGACTGGAGCGGTGAATTGCAGCGCATAGAAGACCCATTCGGGTTGGGCGCACCGCTGACCTTGGGGCTGGCGGTTTTTGCCGAGGTGGTTTGCCCACTGTTGCTGTTTTTGGGTGTTGCCGCGCGCCTGGCTTGCCTGCCGGTGCTGGCAGTGTTGCTGGTGGCGCTGGTGGTGGTGCACCCGGACTGGACGCTAGAGCAGGGGCAGTTTGCCTGGTTGCTGGTGGCACTTTACGGCGGGTTGGCGTTGACTGGGCCTGGGGCGTATTCGGTTTCCGGGTATTTCTGGCGGGGCAAAGCAGCCCCGGCAATCTAACTGCTCCCCGGCCGGTACTGCAGGGCCTCGGCTAGATGAGCCCGGCCAATCGCCTCGCAACCCTCCAGGTCTGCCAACGTTCGTGCCACCTTCAACAAGCGGTGTGCCGCCCGCAACGATAAGGTCAATCGCTCACAGGCACCCTCCAGCCAGGCCTGGTCTGCTGGAGTCAACTCACAGTGGCGGCGCAATCCCTCGAGGTTGAGAAACGCATTTGCGCACCCTTGTCTCCGGTGCTGCAGTTCTCGTGCTTCAGCCACCCTGACGGCCACATCGGCACTGGCCTCGCCGCAGGGCTGGTTGTTCAGCGTGGTGCTTTCGCGGGCCACGGTCAGGTGCAGGTCGATACGGTCCAGCAGCGGCCCGGACAGCTTGTTGCGGTACCGTGCGATCTGCTCGGTGCTGCACCGGCAGCGGCCCGTGGGGTCGCCCAGGTAGCCGCAAGGGCAGGGGTTCATGGCGGCCACCAGCTGAAAGCGTGCCGGGAAGCGCACCTTGTCGCGGGCCCGGGCAATCACGATTTCGCCCGACTCCAGTGGCTCGCGCAGCACTTCCAGCACGCGCCGTTCGAACTCTGGCAGCTCATCCAGAAACAGCACACCATGGTGGGCCAGGGTGATTTCGCCCGGTTGCGGCCGGCTGCTGCCTCCGACCAGTGCCGGGCCGGAGGCGGAGTGATGAGGGTGGCGGAACGGTCGTTGTGGCCAGCTGTTCAGCGGTGCATGCCCGCTGACCGACTGGATGGCCGCCACCTCCAGTGCCTCGTGCTCGTCCAGCGGTGGCAGCAGCCCGGGCAGGCGGCTGGCGAGCAAGGTCTTGCCGGTGCCTGGGGGGCCTGTGAACAACAGGTTATGTGCCCCGGCCGCTGCCAGTAGCAAAGCCCGTTTGGCTGCCAGTTGGCCCTGCACTTCGCTCAGGTCCGGGTAGGGGCGTTGATGCAGGATCAGGCCATTGGCAGCGTACGGTGGCAGTGGCACCTGGCCATTCAGGTGGGCGACCAGCTCCAGCAGGTGCCCCACTGCATACACCACCAATCCACCCGCCAGGCTGGCTTCCTCGGCATTTTCCCGTGGTACCACCAGCGCCCGGCCTGCCTCTCGCGCTGCCAGTGCAGCGGGTAGCACGCCCTGCACCGGGCGCAGTTTGCCTGACAGCGCCAGTTCGCCCAGGCATTCGACCTCGGCGAGGGTGGCAACCGGCACCTGGCCGTCGGCAGCCAGGATGCCCAAGGCAATGGCCAGGTCGTAACGCCCGCCATCCTTGGGCAGGTCGGCAGGGGCGAGGTTCTGGGTAATGCGCCGCTGCGGGTAGTTCAGCCCGGAGTTGACGATGGCGCTGCGCACCCGGTCCTTGCTTTCCTTGACGGTGGTTTCCGGCAAGCCGACCAGGGTGAGATGGGGCAAGCCATTGGCCAGGTGGGTTTCGACGCTGACTGCCGGTGCCTGCACACCCACCTGGGCGCGGCTATGGACGAGGGCTAGGGACATGGACGCTCCGTTGTCGCTGGAAAGGGCCGCTTCCTGCGGCTGGGGCAAGGATAGCCAGCGCCGTGCCAGGGTGGCGCAAGAAGTGTGCGTCATGGTTTTTCAGGGGAGGGACTTTCCCTGTATTTTCAGGCAGATTGGCAAGAATGGATCCAATTGCCTTTGCGCAGGCGCCTGCTATGACTTAGTGTTGTTGGGCAACTGCCGTTGCCATGGGATGGTACTGCGGCTTCTTTCAAATGGACTTGAGGTATTGCGCCGTGCAAACGCTCGCCCGCACGCGCCAGGTTATCCGCGAACTGGTGCAGGCCAATTCATTCATAGAACTCACCCGCTTTTTCGACAGCCTAGAGGCGCAATGGCACCAAGCCCCGCCCGGCGAGTTTCCCGCCTACATGGCGGCCCTCGAGGGGCACATGCTGGTCGACCAGGGTAGCCAAGGCGACAGGGCGCTGAGCCAGGTGCTCAAAGCCTGGATCGATGCCTGCCCCAAGGCCTACCACCCGCAGGTGGTAATGGGCCTGCATTGCTTCCACCGCGCCTGTCAGGTGCAGGGCGGCGGCCAAAGCAACGCGGCGCGCGTGCTGGCCGTGGAGCAGATTTGTGAACGCGCGACGGCGCACTTGCTACGTGCCATGGACCGTTCTGCCCAGCCTGTGGCAGCGGCCATTGGTATGCTGCGCATCAGTGCGCAATTGCGCGAGCCCGGCTGGTTGGTCGAGCTGTTCCAGGGGCAGCCCGCCCGCTACAGGCCCAGTGCCCATACCGATGTGGAAGTGCAGGAGGCTGCGGCCCCATTGCTGGTGAAGCATGGGCTGCTGCCCCTGGCCGAATTGCCACGGGCATTGCCGGCATGCCTGAGCAGGCGGGTCGATCACGAGAACGACGCCCCCCGCTATTACTGGCTGCGCCATGCGCTGGTCGCCCGCCCGGGTTGCTTCGAAGCGATCCAGGCCCTCGCCGAATACTTGCTGCCCCGTTGGGGCGCCAGCTTCGATGCGCTGGAGCTATTGGCCAATGGACCGTTGTGCGAGGCGTGGGACGAAGCGTTGCGTAATGCGTTGCGCTGGATGGCCGTCGAAGACCGGCTGAAACTGCCCCAAGGCGACCAGGTGCAGGCCGTCGCGGATTGGCAGCAGCTGTTCGACGCCTGGTTGCAACGCCTGCTAAGGCCCAGGGAGCGCGCTGTCGTGCTGGCTTGGCGAGCCGCGCTGCGCAGCAGTGCCTTGCAGGACCCTGTCGGTGGTATGCGCGACTTTACCGCGAGCTTTGCGTGCAACGCCGATCACGGCGCAATCCGCGCCATGGGCGTTCCGTTTCGCTGTCTGGTCGAGCTGATACTGCGCGATGGCGTGGCAGATGAACAACAGCTGTTGCGCACCGCCATCGAGCGCCTGTGTGAAGGTCGCTCGCATGCTGGCGCCTGTGCACTGCGTGCTGTCGGGCATCGTTTCGGCCTCTGGGGGATGCTGCGCTCGGCCGAGCAGGCAAGGGTATGGTCGCAGGTGGCAGTGAAACTCCAGCGCGCGGGCCAGGTATCGGGCCTCGAGGTGCTTGGGGCGGCGCGGCTGCTGTGGGCTGCCAACCGGCATGAGCTGGCCTGTTACCTGTATGAGCGCTGTGCCGAGCTGAACCTGCCGGGGGCTGCCCTGGGACTGTACGAGCTGCACAGCGGCGGCCTTGGCAACACCCCGTCGCACTATCTGGATGACGAGGCGGCAGAGCACTGGCTGCTGCGTGCGGTGGAAACAGGCAGCCGGCAAGCCAAGTACAACCTGGCCTGCTTGCGCATGGAGGGTGATGAGGACCTCAACGAGCGCAGTGCCATGCTGGCCGTCAGGCGCCTGCTGGTCGACGCGCTGGGCAATGCACAAACCAATGCACGCGCGCGCTTGCACCTGGGGATTCTGTTGCGCCAGTTTGGCGAAACGCAGGAACGGGCCGAAGCGGTCGCCTACCTGTCGAGCCTGGTCGAGCACCCGGACCCGTGGATTGCCGGGCGCGCCAGCGCCGAACTGGGGTTGGCCTGGATGCAAGGGCGCGGCACCCGCAAGCAGAGCCGTTTTGCCGCCATCGAATGGGCCAACCGTGCGGCCGCTTTGCAGCCAGGGGACTCGGCCATCGAGGATATCCAGGCCGAGATACTCAATTCACACAACCGGGTGAAAACCCTGTTCACGCAGTGCGGTGCGGCCCTGTTTCGCGGCACCCTGCATGCCAGTGAGCTGCCGCCGAAACAAGCGCCGTCCCGGCTACCTCGACTACGGGCCTCGGCCTGATTCAGGCGCGCACATAAACCCAGGCCGTCAGGCCCGAGGCAAGGGTGACGGCGACACGCTTGTAGTCGGCGACTTCATAGCGGTCTGCCGCCGCCAGCTCTTCTTCGCTGATCTGGAAGACCATGCCGGCCACGCTGTCGTCGGCCTGGTTGCTGGGGGAAACGATGGGGTGACGGGATTTGCCGCTGGCCGCCAGTACGGCCGGGTCGGTGATCTCGACCCAGTCCTGGCGGTAGCCCGGCATGCGGTCGGCCTGGCCGTTCAGCTCACGGCCGAAGTTGGCCAGTTGCACGGCCTTGTCCTGCAAGGTGCCGTAGGAAAACAGCAATACCGGGTAGGCGCTGGAGGGCTGCATTCACTCATCCTGTGGGGTCGGGTTCAGCCGTGCTTCCAGCTCGGCTACTTGTTTTTCCAGGGCCTCCAGGCGTGCGCGGGTGCGCGCCAGCACGACCATCTGGCTGTCGAATTCATCGCGGCTGACCAGGTCCAGCTTGCTGAAGGCACCTTGCATCAGCACCTTGAACTGGCTTTCCAGCTCTGCGCGGGGCTGGGCGGTATCGCCGCTGAACAGGCGCGAGGCCTGGTCGCTCAGGGCATCGAGAAGGGCTTTTGGCGCGAGCATGGGGCTGTCCACTGAAACTGAGAATGGCCGGCAGTGTAGCACGGGCCATTACGCGGCTTGGGCCACACGCCTGCACGTTTTTCGCGCAACGCGCCCTGCCGGTGCGCACCGAAATTGTGCATGTTTTCCATGCTGGCGACTGGCCAATCCCGACTGATTTGCATAACCCACTGTTTTCCGGTGCTTTGCCGGAACTGGCAAGGTTTCTGCAAAGACCTGTACGAGCCATGCACTGATGCAGTTCCTTGTGACCAGGCAGTGCGCACGCGGAGCCGGATGCCGACGACGCGTTACAAAGCCAACCGCTGCGCTTAGACTTGAGACGGGTTTGTTTTCCTGGGGCAAGTCCACCAAATCGGGAGAGAGTTTCATGAAGCTAGTCACAGCCATCATCAAGCCGTTCAAGCTGGACGACGTGCGCGAGTCGCTGTCGGAAATCGGCGTGCAGGGCATCACCGTCACCGAAGTCAAAGGTTTCGGTCGCCAGAAGGGCCACACCGAGCTGTATCGCGGTGCTGAATATGTGGTCGATTTCCTGCCCAAGGTGAAGATCGATGTCGCCATCGATGACAAGGACCTTGATCGGGTAATCGAAGCCATCACCAAGGCAGCCAACACCGGCAAGATTGGTGACGGCAAGATTTTCGTGGTGAATCTGGAGCAGGCGATCCGTATCCGTACCGGCGAAACCGATACCGACGCGATCTAAGCAGCAACAAAGCCTCACCAAACCCAAAGCCCCAGGAGAAAACAACATGACTCTGCGTAAGATCGCAGGGCTAGGAGCCCTATTGTCCCTCGTAATGCCCGGGCTTGCCCTGGCAGAGGAAGCTGCCCCAGCGCTGAACTCCGGCGACACCGCCTGGATGCTGACCGCAACGGCGCTGGTGCTGTTCATGACCATTCCGGGCCTGGCCCTGTTCTATGGCGGTATGGTGCGTTCCAAGAACGTGCTGTCGGTGATGATGCAGTGCTTCGCAATCACCGGCCTGATGAGCATTCTCTGGGTCGTCTACGGCTACAGCATGGCCTTCGATACCACCGGTATGGAAAAGGGCGTGCTCAACTTCAACTCCTTCGTCGGCGGCTTCTCCAAGGCCTTCCTCAGTGGCGTCACGCCCGAGAACCTGACGTCGGCCACCGCGCTGTTCCCTGAGGCGGTGTTCATCACCTTCCAGATGACCTTCGCCATCATCACCCCGGCGCTGATCGTGGGTGCCTTCGCCGAGCGCATGAAGTTCTCCGCGATGCTGGTGTTCATGGGCATCTGGTTCACCCTGGTGTACGCGCCGATCGCGCACATGGTGTGGAGTGGTGACGGTGCACTGATGTGGGACTGGGGCGTACTGGACTTCGCGGGCGGCACCGTGGTGCACATCAACGCCGGTATCGCAGGCCTGGTCTGCTGCCTGGTGCTGGGCAAGCGCAAGGGCTACCCGACCACCCCGATGGCCCCGCACAACCTGGGTTACACCCTGATGGGCGCGGCCATGCTGTGGATCGGCTGGTTCGGCTTCAACGCAGGCTCCGCCGCTGCTGCCAACGGCACCGCCGGCATGGCCATGCTGGTCACCCAGATCGCCACTGCCGCTGCGGCACTGGGCTGGATGTTCGCCGAGTGGATAGGCCACGGTAAGCCAAGTGCCCTGGGCATTGCCTCGGGTGTGGTTGCCGGCCTGGTCGCCATCACCCCGGCTGCAGGCACCGTGGGCCCGATGGGCGCCTTGGTGATTGGCCTGGCTTCGGGTGTGATCTGCTACTTCTGCGCGACTACCCTCAAGCGCAAGCTGGGTTATGACGACTCGCTGGACGCCTTCGGCGTGCACGGTATCGGCGGCATCATCGGTGCCATTCTCACCGGCGTGTTCGCAGCCCCGGCGCTGGGCGGCTTCGGCGCCGTCACCGACATCGGCATGCAGGTCTGGATCCAGGCCAAGGGCGTGATCTTCACCGTGGTCTACACCGCCATCGTCACCTACGTGATCCTCAAGGTGCTGGATGTGGTGATGGGCCTGCGGGTCAACGAAGAAGAAGAGTCGGTCGGCCTCGACCTGGCTCAACACAACGAGCGCGGCTACAACCTGTAACTGCGACGCGGTAAAAACTTGCCCGGCTTGCCGGGCATTTTTTTGCCAGATTTTTAGCATTTCCCGCATGGCAAACGGTTTATCCATCACGTTCGCGACGTAGGTAGAAAACTTACAAGTCGTAGGGCATTTATGGTGCTTTGCTTTTTCCACGGGCGCGCTAGAATGCGCGCCGAAGGGTGTTTTACGAGTAGTCCACACACTTCTCCAGCCTTTGCTAGGCTTGCCAATAGCGTGTGGCCAGCAGGGGCTTATGGATTTTGTCAGGTCCTGCCAGGAGCAGGGCCTGCTGGGTGCCGCCTCCCATCAGGAGCGCCGACCCAAGGGCAGTGGCCTAACCCACGGCCAGTTGAATTTTCACTGGTGGCTGCCGGTCTACGGCTGCACTGGTCTATAACTAACCTGCTTTTCGCAAGTCATGAGGTAGAACATGAGCGACGACGATCTGGAAAACGACGACCTCGAAGTAGGCGACGAAGACGAGGGTGATGAAGGCCTCGAAGTGGCAGCTGACGACGGCGCCGAAGACGCTGGCGATGACGACAGCAGCCCGGCACCCACTGCCAAGGGCAAATCCAAGGCGGCGGTCTCGGTAGACGAGATGCCGAGCATGGAAGCCAAGCAGAAAGAGCGTGATGCATTGGCCAAGGCGATGGAAGAATTCCTTTCTCGCGGTGGCAAGGTGCAGGAAGTCGAGGCCAACGTGGTCGCCGACCCGCCCAAGAAGCCGGACAACAAGTACGGCAGCCGCCCTATTTGAGTGGCTGATCGCAAAAAAGCCCGCCGTCGCTGCGGGCTTTTTTGTGTCTGCAAGATTCGGGTTGCCTGTACTGGCCCTATCGCCGGCAAGCCAGCTCCCACAAGATTACCGTAGGCCTAAGCCTTGCGATGTCCCTGTGGGAGCGGGCGTGCCCGCGAATGGGCCGCGTAGCGGCCCCTGTCAGCGCCAGCGCGCAAGCACGTCGGGCAGCTGCGACAGCCGCTGTATCTCGGCATCCGGCGCCTGTTCGCCCGCCCAGGGCTTACCCTGCGGGTTGAACCACACCGCCCGCAACCCGGCGCGTTGGGCGCCGGCAATGTCATCGCCAGGGTGGTCGCCAATATGCACTGCCGTTCTGGCGTCCGCTTCACCACGGCGCAGGGCTTCCAGGAACGGCGCCGGGTCTGGCTTGCCGATGCCAAGGTCCTCGGCGCACAGGGCAAAGCGGAAGTAGTCCGCCAGCCCCAGCCGGCTTACGTCGGCGTTGCCGTTGGTAACCACACCCAGGGTGTACTGATGGCGCAGCATCTCCAGCACCGGCTGCACCTCGGGGAAGATCTCTACCTGGTGGCGGGCATGCAGGAACACTTCAAAACCTTCATTGGCCAGCTCCTGCGCGTGTTTTTCGCTGTAGCCGACTTCTTCCAGGGCATGGAACAGCACCCGTCGGCGTAGGGCGCTGATGCGGTGCTTGAGGCCGGGCTCGGCCTGCACCAGGCGCTCGCGGATGGCAAACAGGTGCTCTACCGGCACACCACCCAGGATCGGGGCGTTGGCTTCCAGCCAGTCGCGCAGCACGACTTCTGCACTGGCGATGACCGGCGCGGTGTCCCACAGGGTGTCGTCAAGGTCGAAGGTGATCAGCTTGATGCTCATGAGTCTGTGCCTTTGCTGCGTTTGGCCCGAGGGTGGGCGCTGTCGTACACCGCGGCCAAGTGCTGGAAGTCCAGGTGGGTGTAGATCTGGGTGGTGCTGATGTCGGCATGGCCGAGCAGCTCTTGCACCGCGCGCAGGTCCTGAGACGACTCCAGTATATGGCTGGCGAAGGAATGGCGAAGCATGTGAGGGTGCAGGTGCTGGCCCAGCTCGCGTTCGCCGGCTGCCTTCACCCTTCGCCGAACGTCCCGGGGGCTGATGCGGTTGCCCTGGCGGGTGATGAACACCGCGCGATCGCGCGGGTTACCGATGCCGCGCAGGCGATACCAGGCCTGCAACGCCTCACGGGCCTTGCGGCCCACCGGCAGCACGCGTGCCTTGCCGCCTTTGCCCAGCACCTGTACCAGGCCGGCGGCCAGGTCGAGGTGATCGAGGTCGAGGTTGGTCAGCTCGGACAGGCGCAGGCCCGACGAGTAGAGCAGTTCCAGGATGGCGTGGTCACGGCGGGCGAAGAAGTCGTCGTCGACGCCGCCATCGAGCAGCTGCTGGGCACGGTCGGTGTCCAGCACCTTGGGCAGCCGTCGCTCACCTTTGGGCGCGCTCAGGCCGGAAGCCGGATCGTGCTGGCACAGGCCTTCGCGGATGAGGTAGCGGTAAAGGCCGCGTACTGCCGAAAGTAGCCGTGCCAGGCTGCGCGAAGACTGGCCGTGGTGGTGCAGGCGGGCGATCAGCTGGCGCAACGGCTGGATTTGCAGCGTTTGCCACTCGGTAATGCCGTGCTCCTCGCAGTAGGCCATGACCTTGTTCAGGTCGCGACGGTACCCCAGCAGGGTGTGCTCCGACACCTGGCGCTCGTTGCGCAGGTGTGCGCAATAAGCCTCCAGTTGGCGCTTCATCAGCGTACCGGGCGCAGGGTTTGGGTTACCCGTGGCACAACGCGGCCCAGCACCTCGGCAATGTAGCCGAGGAACAGGGTGCCGACGCTGCTTTTGTAGTGTTGCGGGTCGCGGCTGCCGATTGCCAGCACCCCATGCAGCCCTTGGTACTCAAGGGTGGCCACGGCGCTGGAGCCCACTTCCCGGCGCTGTTCCTCACCGAACAGGAAGGCCAGCTCGTGCTCGCGCAGGTTGCCACTGACCGTCTTGCCACCACCCAGCAGGGCACCGATGGCTTGTTGCGCCTCGGTGTTGCTGACCCAGCGCCCGACCGGCGCGACGTTGTCGCCGAACAGGATCAGGCTGACGAAGGGCACCTGGAACTCCTGGCGCAGGCTGTCCTCGACGGCCATCACCACTTCTTCCAGGCTGCCAGCATCGAGCAGGTCCAGGATCAGCCGGCGGGTCTTGTCGAACAGCCGGTCGTTGTCGCGGGCCACGTCCATCAGTTGTGACAGGCGATGGCGCATCTCGATGTTGCGGTCACGCAGCAGCTTCAGCTGGCGCTCCACCAGCGAAACGCTGTCGCCACGCTGGTGCGGGATGCGCTGCTCGATCAGCAGCTCGTCATGCTCGGCGAAGAAGGTGGGGTGGGCGCGCAGGTAGGCGACCACCGCCTCGGCATCGAGCTCGACGGACTGCGTGGGTACAACCTTGGGCTGATCGGTCATGGCGTTTACTCGCTTAGAGACGAACCTGTCCTTCGTAGACGCGTACGGCCGGGCCGGTCATCAGCACGGGCTTGCCGGGGCCGGCCCATTCGATGTGCAGGCGGCCGCCGGGCAGGTCGAGGGACACCGGGGAGTCCATCCAGCCTTGACTGATCGCCGCCACGGCTGCGGCGCAGGCGCCGGTGCCGCAGGCCTGGGTTTCGCCCGCGCCGCGCTCCCACACGCGCAGGTTGGCGCGGTGGCGGTCGATGACCTGGATGAAGCCGGCATTCACCCGCTGCGGGAAGCGTGGGTGGTTTTCGATCTTCGGGCCCAGCTCATGCACGGGGGCAGTATGCACGTCGTCGACTCGCAGCACCGCATGCGGGTTACCCATTGACACGGCAGCAATCGAATGCAGCTGGCCGTCGACTTCCAGTGGGTAGTTCAGCGCCTGCTCGTCAGCGATGAAGGGGATTTCGGCAGGGATGAAGCGCGGTGGGCCCATGTCGACACTCACCTGGCCGTCGTTCTGCACGTCCAGCACGATGATGCCGCTCTTGGTTTCCACCCGAATGCGCTTTTTCGCGGTCAGGCGCTTGTCCAGCACGAAGCGGGCGAAGCAACGGGCACCATTGCCGCACTGCTCGACCTCGGAGCCGTCGGCGTTGAAGATGCGGTAGCGGAAGTCCACTTCCGGGTTGTTCGGCGCCTCGACAATCAGCAACTGATCGAAGCCGATGCCGGTGTGGCGATCACCCCATTGCTTGGCGTGCTTGGGCTGGATGTGCGCGTGCTGGCTGACCAGGTCGAGGACCATGAAGTCGTTGCCCAGCCCATGCATCTTGGTAAAACGCAGCAGCATGGGCTTACTCCGGCAGCAGGCTTTCGCCAGCGTACAGTTCGGCGATGGTCTCGCGGCGGCGTACTTCGAACGCCTGGTCGCCGTCGACCAGGATTTCAGCGCAACGGCCACGGGTGTTGTAGTTGGAGCTCATGACAAAACCATAGGCGCCCGCGGACTGTACGGCCAGCAGGTCACCTTCGGCCAGGTTCAGTACTCGGTCCTTGCCCAGGAAGTCACCGGTCTCGCAGATCGGGCCGACCAGGTCGTAGGCACGGCCTTCACCGGCGCGTGGCTTGACCGCGCTGACACCCATCCAGGCCTGGTAAAGGGCCGGCCGGATCAGGTCGTTCATGGCCGCATCGATGATGGCGAAATCTTTGTGCTCGGTGTGCTTGAGGTATTCCACGCGGGTCAGCAGCACGCCAGCGTTGGCCACGATGTAGCGGCCCGGCTCGAACACCAGGGCCAGGTCGCGCGTGCCTACGCGTTCGCGGATGGCCTTGATGTAGTCGGCCACCAGCGGCGGTTGTTCATCGCGGTAGCGCACGCCCACACCGCCGCCCAGGTCCAGGTGGCGCAGGTGGATGCCGCATTCGGCCAGGCGGTCGACCAGCACCAGCAGGCGGTCGAGGGCGTCGAGGAACGGCTCCACGGTGGTCAGCTGCGAGCCGATGTGGCAGTCGACACCGACCACTTCCAGGTTCGGCAACTGCGCGGCGCGCACGTAGATGGCCTCGGCGTCGGCAATGGCGATGCCGAACTTGTTCTCTTTAAGGCCGGTGGAAATGTACGGGTGGGTGCCGGCGTCGACGTCCGGGTTGACCCGCAGCGACACCGGGGCCACCTTGCCCATCTGGGCGGCCACCACTTGAAGGCGCTCAAGCTCGTCGGTGGATTCGACGTTGAAGCAGTGCACGCCCACTTCCAGGGCGCGGCGCATGTCTTCGCGGGTTTTGCCAACGCCGGAGAACACCACGCGGTCAGCGCGCCCGCCAGCGGCCAGCACGCGCTCCAGCTCACCGCCCGAGACGATGTCGAAGCCTGCGCCCAGGCGCGCCAGTACGTTCAGCACGCCCAGGTTGGAGTTGGCCTTGACCGCGAAACACACCAGGTGCTCGGCGCCTTGCAGGGCGTCGGTGTAGCTGCGGTACTGGGCCTCGATGTGGGCGCGCGAGTACACGTAGGTCGGGGTGCCGAACTGTTCGGCGATGGCCGACAGGGCCACGCCCTCCGCGAACAGCTCACCGTCGCGGTAGTTGAAAGCGTTCATCTGGTTTCCTTACTGCGCAGGCGACTGCTCGGGCTCGGACTGCAGCTCGGGCTGCTGTTCTTGTACCGGGGCCGGCTTGGCTTTTGGCTGGTGCTGATGTGCTTTGTGCGCTTTGCCGTTATCGCCGTCTTCAGGCAGATACAGCGGGCCCTTCTGGCCGCAGGCAGAAACGAGGCAGGCAACAGCGACCAGCGCCGCGAAGGAGGAAATCAGGCGCTTCATGGGTGAAATCCTTAGAAAAATGCAGTATTGCGCCCGAGTATACCGAGCGACCGGCGGCTTGCCTATGCAAGGGCCGGTCCGCCGGGCGGGCTATTCTTGGCGCCTTCAATGGCTAAACTTTGCATTCGGCGCCAAGCGCCCGTATCTTGGCCGGCTTGCCTGTAACGCAGCCAATTTCGAGGTTCCTGCAATGAGTTTGAGTGAAGCGCGTTTCCATGATCTGGTCGACGCGACCCAACAGGCCCTGGAAGACCTGTTCGACGAGAGCGGCCTGGACCTGGACATGGAGAACTCCGCCGGTGTCCTCACCGTCAAGTTCGAAGGCGGCGCCCAGCTGATCTTCAGCCGCCAGGAGCCACTGCGTCAGCTGTGGCTGGCCGACCGTTCCGGTGGTTTCCACTTCGACTACGACGAAGAGAGCAAGAAGTGGGTATGCGAGAAGAGCGAAGAGCTGTTGGGCGAAATGCTCGAGCGCATTGTCTGGGAGCGGGCCGGCGAGAAGCTGGACTTCGACGAGATCTGACATGAGCAGTGCCCAGGCCCGGCCGCCCAAGCCGCTCTATAGCAACATCAGCCCGGCGGTGCCATCGCCGTGCATCAGCGTATGCCGGCTGGATGAACAGCGGGTGTGCACCGGTTGCCACCGGCATGTCGAGCACATCCGCGAGTGGCGCTCGGCCGATGATGAACGGCGCCGGCAGATCTGCCGCGAAGCCCAGGTCTTGCGCGAGCAGGCTAAGGCACACTGAACGCAGGGGCTTGAGTATTTACCCGGCTGTGGTAGTGTCGGGTTCTGCGTCGGTGACGCCAAAGCCTTCTCAAACCCCGCCCTTGGGCGGGGTTTTGCTTTATCTGCACATTGAAAACTGCCTGTTCAAAGGAGTCTGACTGGATCATGAGCACCAAACCTTCCCTCATCCTCACCCGATTGGACGTACAGCGTCTGGAGCGTCTGATCGACAGCCTCGACGAGAGTACGCCGGGTGTGCTCGCCCTGCAGGACGAGCTGGACCGCGCCGAGCAGGTGGTCGGTCACGAGGAAGTGCCGGCAGGCGTGGTGACCATGAATTCCCGCGTGCACTGCCGTGAGGAAGCCAGTGGCAAGGACTACCACCTGACCCTGGTGTACCCGAAGGATGCAGGGCCGGAAGGCAAGGTTTCGATCCTGGCGCCGATCGGTTGCGCGCTGCTGGGGCTGTCGGTGGGCGAGCAGATCGACTGGCCGGCACCGGGCGGCAAAACCCTCAAGCTGAAGCTGCTGGAAGTGGAATACCAGCCGGAAGCGGCGGGCGATTTCGACCTGTAAGGGTCAAGGGGCCGCAAAGCGGCCCCGGCATTTCAGGCGCCTTCCGCCAACACCTGCTCCAAACCCTCATTCAACGCCTGCTCCAGCACCCGCTTGTAGCTCAGGTACACCTGCGTCGCCCCCAGCCGGTCATCCAGCAGCTCGGACAAATCCAGGTCGGTGATGTAGCACCGGTACCGCCCCGCGCCACGCCGCTGGCCGATGATCTGCCGGGCCACCACCGCATACAGCTGGTCACCATGCTCCAGCTCGGAAAACTCTTGCTGGTCGCAGTACAGCGTCACATGGGCCGTACCCGTCACGCCGTCCTGGATGATGGCCTGCACCTCGTAGTACGGCTGAGCGCTACCCTCGACCGGGGCCGGGCATGGCTCGATGCTGCGCGCCTTGCCAGGGCCGGCAGGCAGCAGTTGTGCGTAGTGGATGTCCAGCGAGGCCGCGCGCTGGGTGTCCAGCGGCAAGCGGGCATCGCGGCGCATCACCACAGAACGCAGGAAGCGCTGCAGCGGCAGCAGCAGGTGCGCTTCGTCGTGCAAGGGTAGGCGTTGCTGCCAGAGGGCATTGTATTCATCCAGCACATACAGGTCGGCAAAGCCATCTTGCAGGCGGTAGAACACCTGGATGCACGCCGGCCGGCCTTGCTCCAGCACCAGGCGCAGATCATGGTCCAGCAGGGCGTTGGCATCCAGGTACAGCGGGCTGTAGGCACTGCGCTCCTCGCCCAGGTGGCCGAGCAGCGCATCGTGCTCGCCCAGGGTGGTCAGGCTGACCTGTCCGGGTAACAGCTCCAGTACATGGGTGTGCCGGGCTACCTGGAGCAGATAGCGGTGGTTCAGGCCTTGGTCCAGCAATAGCTGCACGGTATCGAATATTTCCTCCACGCGCTGGCTGATGGCCTGGGCGCGGCTCTGGCAGAAGCAACGCACCCGCACCCGTGGCCGGTGGCCGCGCAGCACCGGGCTGTTGAGGAAGTCACGCAGGCAGCGTACCAGCGCG
The DNA here is from genome assembly GCF_014192825.1 of Pseudomonas sp. OG7. NCBI lineage: Bacteria > Pseudomonadati > Pseudomonadota > Gammaproteobacteria > Pseudomonadales > Pseudomonadaceae > Pseudomonas > Pseudomonas sp. OG7. The sequence continues at coordinate 291,985 of NZ_JACHYK010000001.1, forward strand.
TGTTCGCCTTCGTAGCGCTGCACCAGCACTTCGTTCCAGCTGTTCAGGGTGACCTGGTCCAGGGTCAGAACCAGGTTCTCGCGTACGCCGGCATAGCTCAAGGCGTCGGTACGCTCGGTGGTCATCAGGATGTTCAGGTCGCGGTGGTGGCGCAGCGGGTCGACGGCGACGTTGACCAGCAATAGCACCTCGTCGGCAACACTGGGTTGCAGCAGGCGCACTTCGCCGACGATCGGCAAGGGCAGAGGGATACTCTGCTGCAGGCAGCCCACCAGGTTGAACAGCTCGTACTCGGTGAGGTCGCTGACGCCCGGGTGCAGCGCCAGGCGCGTGCTGCTGTCGATCACGCCGTTGCGGTGTGCCCAGGCCAGCAGTTCAAGCAGCTCGCGGCAGCGTTTGATCGGGTTGAAGTGTTCAACGTCATGGGTATTCAGATTGCCGGTGTACAGCTCCCAGTGGTAGCTACCGGGCTCCCTGCGGTTGGGTGCCTGGACCAGGGTCAGGGTGCCTTCGGCAAGGTCCGGGGCGATGCCGGGGTTGATCACTTCGACCTTGCCCGCACGGCGCTCGAAGGCCGCATACAAACGCCGGCCCAGCACATTGAGGTCGCGCTGGTCGGCGCGGCTGCTTGCGTTCTGGGTGCGCGCAAACTCGCTGAGGAAGCGATAGCTATGGTTCAGCTCGGCCACCAGTGCGCGGCGTTCGGCGGCGACCTGCTGCACTTTCCATTGGCTGCGGCTGTCCAGCAGGGCCAACTGACGTTCGTCCCAGCCCCACTCGTCGGCCAGGCGCTGCAACAGGCGGCGCTGCCAGCCCTGATTGCGGCTCTGGTCACTGAGTTTCTTGTTCACCTTCAGGTACAGGCTGCGCCGTACCAGTTCCAGGCGCGCAGGCTCGCCACGTTGCAGCAGGTAGCGCTCGATACGGCGGTAGACCATCACATACGGGTCAAGCTCGTCGAGGTCGAGCTGGTTGGCGAATACGGCTTGTTTGTAGTCCAGGCTCAGGCAGCGCACAGCGGGGTGTTCGCTGGCGTAGGTTTCGGTCAGCAGCAGCTTGAGCAGCGACTTGTAGGGTGAATCGATACCCTTGAACAACTGCCACAGGCCGGCGCCGACGAACTCGCCTGGCGGTATGTGTGCCAGGTTGCCGAGGTCGAGGGCGTCCTGGCTGCGGATGAAACGCTTGGTCAGAAGGGTCTGGGTGTAGGCGTGGTAGTTGTGTTCCTGGTAGACGGGTACCAGCCACCACAGCGGTGTGCGCCCGGCCAGCCAGAGGGTGGTGCGGTAGAACTCGTCCAGCAGCAGGTAGTGCTGGGTGGTGCCGCAGTCGTCGGAGCCTAGCTGGCCCTCGCGCTGGCCCCGGGCAAAGCCTTGCGTGTCGATCAGGAAGAAGTGCGCCTCGGCGCCCAGGCTTGCGGCCCAGTCCTCCAGCAATTGGCATTTGCGGCGCAACTCTTCCAGCAACGGCTCGGGTAAACCGGGCGCGTGGCACACCCACAGGTCCATGTCGCTTTGCTCGGCCTGGGCCAGCGAGCCCAGGCTGCCCATCAGGAACAGGCCGTGGATCGGGCGTGGCGGGTTGCCATGGCGGGCCTTGTAGGTGAACGAGCGGGCCAGGCGCTGGGCCTCGACCACCAGGTCGGCGCCTGGCTCGTAGCCCGATATGCCAGCTGGAGTGCTGCCCGAGACGTAACCCGGCAACAGCGGGTGGTTCACATGGAACAGCAGGGGCAGCAGCGTCAGTACCTGTTGCTGGCGCGTCGACAGGCCTTCCATGGCCCGCTGCAGCCGCCCTTGGTTCAGCCGCAGGAAGCGCGCACGCAACGTCGCCAGGACCTTGCGGTCGATGCCTTCGTCCAGGTCTGGGCGGATTTCGTGAGGGTGGTTCATTGCGCACTCGGGCAGGCCAGTGGAGCTGTGGCGAGTTTAGCCTGAGTGGCGGGGTCGGATAAGCGGCAATTGAAATACTGGCGCCATATTTACAGCGCTTTTCGGGCGACTGCAGTTTTCACCGGGCTTGAGGCATGATGGGGGCCTTGAATTCATGAAGAGTAGTCCGATGCGTGTATGGATCGATGCCGACGCCTGTCCCAAGGCGGCCAAGGATCTGATCGTCAAGTTCGCCCTCAAGCGCCAGTTCGAAGTGGTGATGGTGGCGGGCCAGGCCGTGGCCAAGCCGGCGTTTTCGATCGTGCGGTTGATCGTGGTGCCAAGCGGCATGGACGCAGCCGACGATTACCTGGTCGAGCACGCTGTGCCGGGTGAGCTGGTGATCTGCAGTGATGTGCCGTTGGCTGACCGCCTGGTGAAAAAGGGCGTAGCGGTGCTGGACCCGCGCGGGCGCGAATTCGACGAGCGCAACATGGGCGACCGCCTGGCGGCGCGCAACCTGTTTACCGAGCTGCGTGAGCAAGGCCAGGTGGGGGGAGGGCAGGCGGCCTATGGCGAGCGCGACAAGCAGGCGTTTGCCAATGCGCTGGACCGGATCATTGCCCGGTTATCCAAATCCTGAACGCTGACGCAGTTCCTGTAGGAGCGGCCTTGTGCCGCTCCTACACACAGAGCGTGTGCAGCAACCTATTCGTGCGTCAGCTCCAGCACCCGGTCCACCAGCTTGTAGATCCCGCCGGCCGCTTCGCTGATCGACTTGGCTTCCATGTACGCCGGTGTCGTCACCAGTTTGCGCTGGGTATCTTCGACAATATCGTGCACATCGCACTCTTCGTGAGTGCCGCCCATTTTCGTCACGGCCGCCGCAGTGCCTGCGTCGGTACCGATGGTGCAGACCACGCCCGGCCCGTAGATCTTCGCCGCCAGTGCCGGCGAGATGCAAATCAGGCCGACCGGTTTGCAGGCGTCGGCGAAAGCTTCGGCCAGGGCCAGTACGTCCGGGTTGACGGTGCAGTTGGCACCTTCCACGGCAAAGTTGGACAGGTTTTTCGCCGCACCAAAACCGCCAGGCACGATCAGCGCATCGAAGTCTTCGGCTTTGGCTTCGCGGATGTCCTTGACCTCACCGCGGGCAATGCGCGCCGACTCCACCAACACATTGCGTGATTCGGGCATTTCTTCGCCGGTCAGGTGGTTGATCACATGCATCTGCGCAATATTCGGCGCGAAGCACTGCACCTGAGCGCCGCGCTGGTCGAGGCGCAGCAGGGTGATCACGCTTTCGTGGATTTCGGCGCCGTCATACACGCCACAGCCGGAAAGAATCACCGCTACTTTTTTTGTCATGTTCACTACTCCTGAGTCGAGGCGCTAAATGTCCTCTAGTTTGGCAGATGTCGCCATAGGGTTTCCTGCGGGAGCGGCCTAATCTGGTGGGATTACGCTTGAGACCGCGCCCATGGACCTGATACTGCTGGCCGTGCCGTTCTTCTTCGTGCTGATCGCCGTGGAGCTGGTGGCCGACCGTGTGCGCGGCCAGCGCAACTTCACCCTGGCCGATTCGATCAACAGCCTGAGCACCGGCGCGCTGTCGACCAGCACCGGGTTGCTGACCAAGGGCGTGGGGTTGGTGACCTATGCCCTGGCCTTCGAATACCTGGCCGTGCTGCGCTTGCCGCCCGATGCCTGGTGGGTGTGGTTGCTGGCCTTCGTCCTGTACGACTTCTGCTACTACTGGCTGCATCGCCTGGGTCACGAGCGCAATGTGCTGTGGGCGGCGCACTCGGTGCATCACCAGAGCGAGGAGTACAACCTGACCACCGCACTGCGCCAGACCAGTAGCGGGTTCATCTTCTCGTGGATCTTCTACCTGCCGCTGGCGCTGCTGGGGGTGCCTCCGCTGGTGTTCGTCACTGTGGCCTCGCTCAACCTGCTGTACCAGTTCTGGGTACATACCCGGCACATTCCCAAGCTCGGTTGGCTTGAGTGGGTGCTGATCACGCCATCCAACCATCGTGTCCACCATGCGCAAAACCCTGTTTACTTGGATCGCAACTACGGCGGCGTGTTCATTCTCTGGGACCGTCTGTTCGGCACCTTCAAGGAGGAAGACCCGGCCGAGCCGGTGGTGTTCGGGGTGACCACGCCGCTGGCCAGCTGGAACCCGCTGTGGGCCAACCTGCAGTTCTATGCCCAGCTCTGGCATGACGCCAGGCGCACCACAAGCCTGTGGGACAAGCTGCGCATCTGGTTCATGCCCACCGGCTGGCGCCCGGCCGATGTGGCTGCGCGCTACCCGCAGGCCAAGCAGGACCTGGCGTTGTTTCGCAAGTTCGAGATTGCCTTGGGCCGTGCGCAACAAGCCTACGTGGCGGCGCAGTTTGTGGTTTATGTGGCCTTGGGCAGCTACTTGATGGACGTGGCCGACCGTGTGCCGGCCGCCGCGCTGGTGCTCGGCTGGTCGCTGATGGCGTTTGGTCTGTTCGTATTGGGGGCGTTGCTGGAAAACCGGCGCTGGGCTGCGCGCCTGGAGCTGGCGCGGCTGCTGTTGAATGCGCCTGCATTGTACCTGGCCGGCGCTTTGGGTTTAACGGCGGTCGCGCCGCTGGCCTGGTTTCTGCTCGTGGCTTACAGCCTGCTCAGCCTCTGGGGCCTGGGCCTGGCCCGCCGCCTTGCGCTCCGCACGCAGGGTGCGGAAGCGCCGGCGCAGCCATAGCAGGCCACCCAGCGCCAGCAGGCCACCGAGCACCCATAGCTCGTAACGCTTCACGTTGCCCAGCAGGCCTTCGAGAATGGCGCCGAAGTGGTAGGCAGCTGCGCCCAAGGCTATTGCCCAGATGGCTGCACCAATGCCGTTCAGCAGCAAGTAGCGGCGCGGCGGGTAGCCCGACAGGCCAATGGCCACCGGCATGACGGTGCGCAGGCCATAAACGAAGCGGAAACTCAGCACCCAGATATCGGGGTGGCGCCGGATGTGGTCCAGCGCCCGGTCACCCATGGCCTGCCAACGCGGCTTGCGCGCCAGGATCCTGCGCCCGTGGCGGCGGCCCATGAAATACCACAGCTGGTCGCCGGCGTAGCTGCCGAAGAAGGCCACCAGGCACACCAGGTTGATGTCCATGTAACCGCGGAACGCAAGGAATCCCGCAAGCACCAGGATGGTCTCGCCTTCGAAAAAGGTGCCTAGAAAAAGGGCGAAGTAGCCGAAATCCTGCAGGAATTGTTGAAGCATTTTCTGAGGTGCTGGCGAAATGAACGCGCAGCCTACCCCTTCGCGCGCGTTCGTGAAAGTGTCCAAATGTGTCTCGACATGAACAATCCCTACTCAGACAATGCCAGAAGCCACGCGCCATGGCTTGCCCTGGTGTGTAACACAGGCGTCATAATGGGCGCTTATCTTGCCGCTCAATTGATGATAGGGCGTTAACGTCCTCAGGAACGCCAGATGAATAACGAAGTGCTCACCCCTGTCGCGATCAAGGATGCCCAGGAGCTCCCAGAAGAGATGGTGCAGACCCCGCCAGACCTGCCGCCTGCGCCCGAGCCGGTAGCGGAGCAGGTGGCCGAGCCTGTGGCCCCGGTGCCTGCCCCCGCGCCCGCCCCGGCGATCGCCGTCCCTGGCCTGGACGACAGCAGCCTGTACATTCATCGCGAACTCTCGCAGCTGCAGTTCAACATCCGCGTGCTGGAACAGGCGCTGGACGAGAGCTACCCGCTGCTCGAACGCCTCAAGTTCCTGTTGATCTTCTCCAGTAACCTCGACGAGTTCTTCGAGATCCGCGTCGCCGGCCTGAAGAAGCAGATCAACTTCGCCCGTGAGCAGGCTGGCGCCGACGGCCTGCAGCCGCACCAGGCGCTGGCGCGCATCAGCGAGCTGGTGCATATCGAGGTAGAGCGCCAGTACGCGATCCTCAACGACGTGCTGTTGCCAGAGCTGGAAAAACACCAGATTCGCTTCATTCGCCGCCGTTACTGGACGCCCAAGCTCAAGACCTGGGTGCGCCGCTATTTCCGCGACGAAATCGCCCCGATCATCACCCCGATCGGCCTCGATCCGACTCACCCGTTCCCGCTGCTGGTGAACAAGAGCCTCAACTTCATCGTCGAGCTTGAAGGTGTCGACGCCTTCGGTCGCGATTCAGGCCTGGCGATCATCCCGGCCCCACGCCTGCTGCCGCGGGTGATCCGCGTGCCGGAGGAGGTGGGTGGCCCAGGCGCCAACTACGTGTTCCTGTCGTCGATGATCCACGCGCACGCCGACGACCTGTTCCAGGGCATGAAGGTGAAGGGCTGCTATCAGTTCCGCCTCACCCGTAACGCCGACCTGGCGCTGGACTCCGAAGAAGTCGACGACCTGGCCCGCGCCCTGCGCGGCGAACTGTTCTCGCGCCGTTACGGCGACGCCGTGCGCCTGGAGGTGGCCGACACCTGCCCGAAACACCTGTCGGACTACCTGCTCAAGCAGTTCAGCCTCAGCGAAAGCGAGCTGTACCAGGTCAATGGCCCGGTCAACCTCACCCGCCTGTTCAGCATCACCGGCCTGGACAGCCACCCGGAGCTGCAATACACGCCGTTCACCCCGGCGATTCCCAAATTGCTGCAGAACGCCGACAACATCTTCAGCGTGATCGGCAAGCAGGACATCCTGCTGATGCACCCGTTCGAGTCCTTCACCCCGGTGATCGACCTGCTGCGCCAGGCCGCCAAGGACCCGCATGTGCTTGCCGTGCGCCAGACCCTGTACCGCTCCGGGGCCAACTCGGAAATCGTCGATGCGCTGGTGGACGCGGCGCGTAACGGCAAGGAGGTCACCGCGGTAATCGAATTGCGCGCGCGCTTCGACGAAGAGTCCAACCTGCAGATGGCCAGCCGCCTGCAAGCGGCCGGTGCGGTGGTGATCTACGGCGTGGTCGGCTTCAAGACCCACGCCAAGATGATGCTGATCCTGCGCCGCGAGCAGGGCGAGATCGTGCGTTATGCGCACCTGGGTACCGGCAACTACCACGCCGGCAACGCCCGCCTGTACACCGACTACAGCCTGCTGACCTCTGACGACGCCCTCACCGAAGACGTCGGCAAGCTGTTCAGCCAGTTGATCGGTATGGGCAAGACCCTGCGCATGAAAAAGCTGCTGCACGCGCCGTTCACCCTGAAGAAGGGCATGCTCGACATGATCGCGCGGGAAACCCAGTTTGCCCTCGAAGGCAAGCCGGCGCACATCATTGCCAAGTTCAACTCGCTGACCGATGCCAAGGTCATCAAGGCACTGTACAAGGCCAGCCAGTCAGGGGTGAAGATCGACCTGGTGGTGCGTGGCATGTGCTGCCTGCGCCCCGGCATTCCGGGGGTGTCGCACAACATCCAGGTGCGCTCGATCATCGGCCGCTTCCTGGAGCACACGCGGGTGTTCTACTTCCTCAATGGCGGCGAAGAGCAGATCTACCTGTCCAGCGCCGACTGGATGGAGCGCAACCTCGACAAGCGTGTGGAGACCTGCTTCCCGGTGGAAGGCAAGAAGCTGTTGCTGCGGGTGAAGAAAGAGCTGGAAGGCTACCTGACCGACAACACCCACGCCTGGACCTTGCAGCCAGACGGGCGTTACGTGCGCAGCACGCCAACCGGCAACCAGAACCCGCGCAGTGCCCAGGCAACCCTGCTGGAGCGCCTGAGCAACCCGGTCCTCAACGTACGCTGAGGACGAAGCCGACCCGGGTCAGCCACTCTGCCTCGTTGGCGAAGTCGGCCTGGGTCAGTTGGTTCTGTTCCAGCCAGCCTTCCGGGAAGGCGACATCGAGGCTGTCATCGGCAGCCTTGAGCTGAACTTTCGGCATCTGCTGGTTGCCACGGATGTGGTGGAACAGGATGGCGAAGCGCAGCAGCACGCACAGGCGTAGCAGCTTGACGCCTTCTTCACCCAGTTCGGCGAACTTGTCCTTGGGGATGTTGCGGCGGTGGCCGCGCACCAGCAGGGCCATCATCTGCTGGTCCTCGCGGGAAAAGCCCGACAGGTCGGAGTGCTCGATCAGGTAGGCGCCGTGCTTGTGGTAGTGGTAGTGGGCGATATCCAGGCCTATTTCGTGCACTTTAGCCGCCCAGCCAAGCAGATCGCGCCAGTTTCCGTCTTTCAGGTCCCAGGCATCGGCCACTTGGTCGAAGGCGTGCAACGCCTTGCGCTCGACGCGCGCGGCCTGGCCTTGGTCCACATGGTAGCGCTCCATCAGCGAGTTCAACGTACGTTCGCGCACGTCTTCATGGTGGTGGCGGCCGAGCAGGTCGAACAGCACCCCTTCGCGCAGTGCGCCGTCGCAGTGGTCCATGCGCTGCAGCTCCAGGGCGTCGAAGATCGCTTCCAGAATCGCCAGGCCCGCCGGGAAGATGGTGCGGCGGTCCGGTTTGACGCCGTCGAAGTCGATCTTGTCGACCTCGCCCAGTTTGAACAGCTTGCGTTTGACCCAGGCCAGGCCTTCAGCGTTGACCTCGCCATTGCCCAGGCCGCCGGCCTTGATGGCGGCGCCGATGGCACGGATGGTGCCGGACGAGCCGATGGCCTCGTCCCAGGTCAGGCGGTGCAGGGCGTGTTCGATGCTCATCAGCTCCAGGCGTGCAGCGGTGTAGGCCTGTGCATAACGCGCCGGGGTGATCTTGCCGTCGCGGAAGTAGCGCTGGGTGAAGCTGACGCAGCCCATCTGCAGGCTTTCGCGCAGCAGCGGTTCGAAGCGCTGGCCGATGATGAATTCGGTACTGCCGCCGCCAATGTCGGCCACCAGGCGTTTGCCAGGGGTGTCGGCCAGGGTGTGCGATACGCCCAGATAGATCAGGCGCGCCTCTTCACGGCCGGAGATGACCTCCACCGGGTGGCCGAGAATGGCCTCGGCGCGCTGGATGAATGCATTACGGTTGCGCGCTTCGCGCAGGGCGTTGGTACCGACGATACGCACGGCGCCGGCCGGCATGCCGTTGATCAGCTGTGCGAAGCGCTTGAGGCATTCGAGGCCCCGTTCCATGGCTTCTTCGCTAAGCAGGCGGTCCTCGCCGATGCCGGCGGCCAGCTGAACCTTCTCGCCCAGCCGCTCGAGAATGCGGATTTCGGTATGGTGGGCCTTGGCCACGACCATATGGAAACTGTTGGAGCCAAGGTCGATGGCAGCGATCAGGGACAGGTTCTTCGCGATGGTATGCGGCATGATCTGGTTGTTCTCGGTCGTTAACCCGGCAATCGTGCCACGATAGCAGGCTGTCGCCAACGCGTGACTCGCAGCCGGTGTGCTGGCCTTGATGCAAGGCAATGTGCCATTCGATTCTATGGCGGCTGTATGACAGTTTCGATTCGCGGCGTCTTGCACAACTATAGTTACACTCAATCGTCCGCAGCTTCCTGTAGACGGCAGGGGCGGCTATGATGGGCAACGTTTTTTATTGCTTACGACCTTGGAGATTTCCATGAGCGACAAAATCAAACACGTCACCGACGCCAGCTTCGACGCCGACGTACTGCAGGCTCAAGGCCCGGTGCTGGTCGACTACTGGGCTGAATGGTGCGGCCCATGCAAGATGATCGCTCCGGTTCTGGACGACATCGCTGCCACCTACGAGGGCAAACTGACCGTCGCCAAGCTGAACATCGACGAGAACCAGGAAACCCCGGCCAAGCACGGCGTGCGTGGTATCCCGACGCTGATGCTGTTCAAGAACGGCAACGTCGAAGCCACCAAGGTTGGCGCTCTGTCCAAATCGCAGCTGGCCGCGTTCCTTGACGCCCACCTGTGATGTGAAAAGGCCCCGCAAATGCGGGGCTTTTCTTTTTCAGAGCACTAGACGCAGAAAAAAGCAAGTGTTACATTCGGCCTCGCACTGCTTTTCCAGTGCCCTCTACACGCCGTCGCCGAAGCATCCCTAATTCGAATCAGTACGCGATCCTGTCGCCATCTAGCGGCGCGGCCTCATTAAGCCAGAAGCTTAATTCTCCCTTCTTACATGATTACGTCACTCCCCTTATGAACCTGACTGAACTCAAGCAAAAGCCGATTACCGATCTTTTGGAAATGGCCGAACAGATGGGCATCGAAAACATGGCCCGTTCGCGCAAACAGGACGTGATTTTCGCCCTGCTGAAGAAGCACGCGAAAAGCGGCGAAGAGATCTCGGGTGACGGCGTGCTGGAGATTCTCCAGGATGGTTTCGGTTTCCTGCGTTCGGCTGATGCGTCCTACCTGGCCGGCCCAGACGATATCTACGTCTCGCCTAGCCAGATCCGCCGTTTCAACCTGCGTACCGGCGACACCATCGTCGGCAAGATCCGCCCACCTAAGGAAGGGGAGCGTTACTTCGCCCTGCTGAAGGTCGACACCATCAACTTCGACCGCCCGGAAAACGCGAAGAACAAGATCCTGTTCGAAAACCTGACGCCGCTGTTCCCGAACAAGCGCCTGAAGATGGAGGCCGGTAACGGCTCCACCGAAGACCTGACCGGTCGCGTCATCGACCTGTGCGCCCCGATCGGCAAAGGCCAGCGTGGCCTGATCGTTGCTCCGCCAAAAGCGGGCAAGACGATCATGCTGCAGAACATCGCGGCCAACATCACCCGTAACAACCCCGAGTGCCACCTGATCGTCCTGCTGATCGACGAGCGCCCGGAAGAAGTGACCGAAATGCAGCGCACCGTGCGCGGCGAAGTGGTTGCCTCCACCTTCGACGAGCCGCCAACCCGCCACGTGCAGGTTGCCGAAATGGTGATCGAAAAGGCCAAGCGCCTGGTCGAGCACAAGAAGGACGTGGTCATCCTGCTGGACTCCATCACCCGTCTGGCGCGTGCCTACAACACCGTGATCCCGAGCTCCGGCAAGGTGCTGACCGGTGGTGTCGACGCCCACGCCCTGGAGAAGCCGAAGCGCTTCTTTGGTGCTGCGCGTAACATCGAGGAAGGCGGCTCGCTGACCATTATCGCCACCGCGCTGGTCGAAACCGGCTCGAAGATGGACGAAGTGATCTACGAAGAGTTCAAGGGCACCGGTAACATGGAGCTGCCACTGGACCGCCGCATCGCCGAGAAGCGCGTGTTCCCGGCCATCAACATCAACCGTTCCGGTACCCGCCGCGAAGAGTTGCTGACCGCCGACGACGAACTGCAGCGCATGTGGATCCTGCGCAAGCTGCTGCACCCGATGGACGAAATCGCCGCCATCGAGTTCCTGGTCGACAAGCTCAAGCAGACCAAGACCAACGACGAGTTCTTCTTGTCGATGAAGCGCAAGTAAGATCGTCGTACCACGCAAAAGCCGGGGAAACCCGGCTTTTTGCTATCTGTACTTTGGCTATTGCGGCCCTATCGGCGCTACACTCTGCACCCCGACCGATACGGCCAACACGAGGCTCATGCATGCAGTATCGCGACTTGCGCGACTTCATCCGTGGCCTGGAGCAGCGCGGCGAACTCAAGCGCATCCAGGTTCCGATTTCCCCCGTTCTGGAAATGACCGAGGTCTGCGACCGCACCTTGCGTGCCAAGGGCCCGGCGTTGCTGTTCGAAAAGCCCACCGGCTTCGACATCCCGGTACTCGGTAACCTGTTCGGTACGCCAGAGCGCGTGGCCATGGGCATGGGCGCCGAGTCGGTCGACGAACTGCGCGAGATCGGCAAGCTGCTGGCGTTCCTCAAGGAACCCGAGCCGCCGAAGGGCCTGAAGGATGCCTGGTCCAAGCTGCCGATCTTCAAGAAGGTCGTGTCGATGGCGCCGAAGGTGGTCAAGGACGCGGTGTGCCAGGAAGTGGTGGTCGAAGGTGACGATGTCGACCTCGGCGCGCTGCCGATCCAGCACTGCTGGCCCGGCGACGTGGCGCCGCTGATCACCTGGGGCCTTACCGTTACCCGTGGCCCGAACAAGGACCGCCAGAACCTGGGCATCTACCGCCAGCAGGTCATTGGCCGCAACAAGGTCATCATGCGCTGGCTCAGCCACCGTGGTGGCGCCCTCGACTACCGCGAGTGGTGCGAGAAAAACCCCGGCCAGCCGTTCCCGGTTGCCGTGGCGCTGGGCGCTGACCCGGCGACCATCCTTGGTGCCGTGACCCCGGTACCGGACACCCTCTCCGAGTACGCCTTCGCTGGCCTGCTGCGCGGTAACCGCACCGAGCTGGTCAAATGCCGTGGCAGCAACCTTCAGGTGCCGGCCACCGCCGAAATCATCCTGGAGGGTGTGATTCACCCGGGCGAAATGGCCCCGGAAGGCCCGTACGGCGACCACACCGGCTACTACAACGAAGTGGACAGCTTCCCGGTGTTCACCGTCGAGCGCATCACTCACCGGCAAAAGCCGATCTACCACAGCACCTACACCGGTCGGCCGCCAGATGAGCCGGCAATCCTCGGTGTGGCGTTGAACGAAGTGTTCGTGCCGATCCTGCAGAAGCAGTTCCCGGAAATCACCGACTTCTACCTGCCACCGGAAGGCTGCTCGTACCGTATGGCGGTGGTGACCATGAAGAAGCAGTACCCAGGCCACGCCAAGCGCGTGATGCTGGGTGTGTGGTCGTTCCTGCGACAGTTCATGTACACCAAGTTCGTTATTGTGACCGATGACGATATCAACGCCCGTGACTGGAACGATGTGATCTGGGCCATTACCACGCGCATGGACCCCAAGCGTGATACGGTGATGATCGACAACACGCCGATCGACTACCTGGACTTCGCGTCGCCGGTATCGGGGCTGGGGTCGAAGATGGGCCTGGACGCCACGCACAAGTGGCCGGGCGAGACTACACGCGAATGGGGACGGGTCATCGTCAAGGACGAAGCCGTCACCCGCCGTATCGATGAGCTGTGGGATCAGTTGGGAATAGATTGATGCAGGTAACGTTGCAGCCGTCCGGGGCGGTGCTGGCGCTCGAACCCGGGGAACGGATCCTGGATGGAGCGCGGCGGCTGGGCTATGACTGCCCGAACAGCTGCCGCAATGGCAATTGCCATGTCTGCGCCGCGTTGTTGGTCGAAGGCCGGGTACGGCAGGACGGCGAAGTCCGCGACCATGGCGAGTTGTTCACCTGCATTGCCGAACCGCTGGAGGACTGTGTGTTGCTCTGGGACGGTGTGCTCGCCCTGGGCGAGCTGCCAGTGCGCAAGCTGGCGTGCAGCGTCAGTGAGTGCGTCGACGTCGGTGGCGACGTGTGGCGGGTGCGTTTGCGCGCGCCAGCCGGCAAGCCACCGCGTTACCACGCCGGGCAGTACCTGATGATCGAGCGCGAGGGCGGCAAGCAGGCGGCCTTCTCGCTGGCCTCCGCGCCTCACGCCGGTCGTGAGCTGGAGCTGCATGTGCTGGCGCGTGAGCCCAGTGCGCTGCAACTGATCGAGCAACTCAAGCGTGACGGTTTGGCGCGCATCGAAATGCCGTTCGGCGACACTCATCTGGCCGAGCTGCCGGATGGGCCGCTGGTGCTGATCGCCGCGGGTACCGGCATGGGCCAGATGCACAGCCTGGTGGAGCATTGCCGGGCCAAGGGCTTCAAGCACCCAGTGCACCTGTACTGGGGCGTGCGCAGGCCCGAAGACTTCTACCAGATCGAGCACTGGGATGAATGGCAGCGTCTGCCCAACCTGTTCCTGCATCAGGTTGTCAGCGACCTGTGCGGCTGGGAAGGCCGTTGCGGCATGTTGCACGAGGCGGTTTGCGAGGACATCGTCGACCTCAACACCGTGCATGTGTATGCCAGTGGTTCCCCAAACATGATCTACGCCACCCTCGACGCCCTGGTCGAAGCCGGCATGGATGCACACCGCATGCGTGCGGATGTGTTTGCCTACGCACCGCGCGGTTAATAACCGAAGTTTGAAAGTGTGGGTATAAGGCGGTAATTGTTACCGCCTTGGCTAATAACTTTCACCGCTGTTGAAACAGTACTCCCCAGTCGTCGGAACCGCGCATGAAACACTGACGCGAGGGCTTGAGTATTCCTGCCGTTCTGGCCTATGGTTACTGCAAGCGCCCTTGGTATAGAGGCCTTGGGCCGCTGCGTAATCGAATCTCGCTACATCCGTAGTTCACGGGGATAATGGCGGCAGCTTATGTCGGCACTTGAAAGTATGTCCTGGGAAGTTTCATATCCTCCGGCACTCGACTTTGGTCAGCAACATACTCACGACCAGTTGTTCAACTCGATGAAGATGACCATGTCGCGCCATCAGGGTGGGCCAGTGTGGTTGTTTGCCTATGGTTCGTTGATCTGGCGGCCGGAGTGCAATTCGGTAGAACGCCAGCGCGCGCGGGTGCACGGTTACCATCGGGGCTTGTACCTGTGGTCGCACGAACACCGCGGTACCCCGGAAACTCCCGGGCTGGTGTTTGGCCTGGACCGTGGCGGTTCCTGTAGCGGCTTTGCCTACCGGCTGGATGAAAGCAACCTGGACGAGTCGCTGATGGCCCTGTGGCAGCGCGAGATGCCGTACCCGGCGTACCGACCGCACTGGCTCACCTGCCGGCTGGGCGATGGTAGCAAGGTGCAGGCTTTAGGCTTTGTGCTGGAGCGGCATTTGCCGTGCTATGCGGGAAACTTGCCAGATACCTTGCTCAGCCAGATTCTGGCCAGTGCCAAGGGGCGTTACGGCACAACGCGGGACTACGTGGAGCAGACGTTGAATGCCTTGCGCAGCCACCAGATGCCCGATCGTAACCTGGAGGCGCGGTTCCGACGCTGTCATAACCTGCGGGAAGTCTGAGCTTTTGGGGCCGCTGTGCGGCCCCAGAATAATCAGTGCATCTGCACCACCAACTTACCCACAGCCTGCCGCTGCCCCAACTTCTCGATGGCAGCCCCAGCCTCAGCCAGTGGATAAGTCTGCGACACCAGCGGTTTCAACTTGCCCTCGGCATGCCAGGCAAACAGCTGCTTGAAGTTAGCCGTATTGTCTTCCGGCTGGCGCTGTGCAAACGCCCCCCAGAACACCCCCAGCACTGCCGCGCCCTTGAGCAACACCAGGTTGGCCGCTAACTGCGGGATGGTCCCGCTGGCAAAGCCCACCACCAGCAGCCGGCCATTCCAGGCTAGCCCGCGCACGGCCTGCTCGAACAGCTCACCACCGACCGGGTCGTAGATGACATCCACACCCTGGCCACCGGTCAGCCGCTTGATCTCGTCGCGCAGGCTGGCCTGGCTATAGTCGATCAGCTCATCCGCCCCGGCCGCCTTGGCCACGGCCAGTTTCTCGGCACTGCTGGCCGCCGCGATCACCCGTGCACCCATGGCCTTGCCGATTTCCACTGCCGCCAGCCCAACACCGCCGGAAGCGCCCAACACCAGCAGGGTTTCACCTGCTTGCAGTTGGCCACGCTGGCGCAGGGCGTGCATGGAGGTGCCGTAGGTCATGCCGAATGCCGCAGCGGTGGTGAAGTCCATGCTCGCCGGGATCGGCAGTACGTTGTAGAACGGCACCGCCACCTGTTCGGCGAACGCGCCCCAGCCGGTCAGCGCCATGACCCGGTCACCCACCTTGAACGCACCGGCCTTTTCTCCGACCGCAGCCACCACGCCCGCTGCTTCGCCACCCGGCGAGAATGGCAGCGGCGGCTGGAACTGGTACTTGCCTTCGATGATCAGGGTGTCGGGGAAGTTGACCCCGGCGGCCTGCACATCCAGCAGGATCTCGTTCTTCTTCGGCAGCGGGCTGGCCACGTCTTCCAGCACCAGGTTGCGCGCCGGGCCCAGGGTTTTGCACAACACAGCTTTCATCGGGGCTATTCCTTTGCGGGTAGTGGCCGATAAGTGTAGGAGGGCCACCTGCCGGGTCAACGAGCATGGCCCGCCCTGATGTGCAGGCATAAGTGCCGGCATAAGCCCGGGCTTGGGTTTGAGCGGTGTGCTGGGTAAGCTGGCGCCAACTGTATTGAGGAGCGAATTCGTGAAAGCGTGGATCTTGATGGTATTGGCGCTGCTGCTGCCGGCTGCGGCCATGGCCGAAGAAGCCAAGGAAGGGGCGCCCAAGGTCGCCTACATCAGCCTGAGCCCGCCCTTTGTCGGCAACTATGCCCTCGACGGCGGCCCACGGCTGCGTGTGTACAAGGCCGATGTGGCCCTACGCGTGACGGGCGATGAAGCCGCCAAGGCGGTGCAGCACCATGAACCGCTGATCCGCAACCAGCTGGTGGCACTGTTCACCCAGCAGACGGTGGACAGCATGAGCAACGTCGAAGCCAAGGAACACCTGCGCCAGGAGGCGCTGAAGCAGGTGCAGCAGGTGCTGGAAGCAGAAGAGGGCAAGCCGATTGTTGAAGACTTGCTGTTCAACAACCTGATCGTGCAGTGATCAATTGTGGGAGCGGGCGTGTCCGCTCCCACAGATGCCTCCACGGTGCCTGCGTTATCAGGACGCCAGGCTCCGACGAAACCGCGCCAGCGCCACGCTGAAGAACACCAGGCCGATCAGGCCCAGCGCCAGGATATCCGGCCATACCACCGCCCAGCCTGCATCCCGGAACAGGATCGCAGCCCCCAGGCTGACGAAGTGCGTCGACGGCGAGCCCTGCATCACCCACTGTAACCACTGCGGCATGCTGTCCAGCGGTGTGCTGCCGCCTGACAGCAACAGCATCGGGATGATCACCGGGATCGCCAGCAGGCCGAACTGCGGTGTCGAGCGCGCCAGGGTGGCGAGGAAGATGCCCAGCGCGGTACTGGCGAACAGGTACAGCGCCGTCACGGCCAGGAACAGCCCCATCGAGCCGGACAACGGCACGCCCAGCGCACCTTTCACCACCACCACCAGCGAAATCCACGTGCAGATCACCACTACCAGCGCGTTGCTGCCAATCTTCGCCAGCATGATTTCCAGTGCCGTCAGCGGCAGCACCAGCAGGTGGTCGAGGGTGCCGTGCTCACGCTCACGCAGCAGCGCGGTGCCGGTGAGGATGATCGCCAGAATGGTGATGTTGTTGACGATCTGGATCACCGCCAGAAACCAACCGCCCTCCAGGTTGGGGTTGAACAGCGCTTTGGGGTTGATCAGCACTGGGCTTTGCACATTGCCGCGTTGACTGTAGTCGAGCAGTTCACGCTCGAAGATGCGGCCGATATAGCCAGCGCCCATGAACGCCTGGCTCATGGCCGTGGCATCGACATTGATCTGCAACTCCGGCGAACGCCCGGCCAACAGGTCGCTCTGGAAATTCACCGGCACATTGATCACGAAGGTGTACTGGCCGCTGTCCATGGCCTGGTCCAGGTGCTCCGGTGCCAGCGGCACGGCGGGCTGGAACTCCGGCGGTTGCAAGGCTTCGCTGAGCTTGCGTGAGAGCAGGCTGTGGTCTTCGTCCACCACCGCGACGCTGGCGTTGTGCACGCCAATCACCGAGCCGGCTGCCGGCATGTAGATCGCCACGCTGAAGGCATACAGCAGGAACAGCAGCAGGACGCTGTCGTGGCGCAGGCTGGTCAGTTCTTTCAGGCCCAGGCGCAGGGTGTGGTTCAGGCGCGACATGTCAGGCCTCCTGCTTCTTCAGCATGGCCAGGCTCAGGCCGGTGAACGCGGCAAAGAAGCCCAGCAGGATCAGGCACTGCGGCCACAGTTCGCGCAGGCCCAGTGCCTTGGTGAAGGTGCCGACCGCGATATCGAGGAAATAGCCCGCCGGGAACAGCTGGCCCATCACCGCCGCTGCGCCGTCCAGCGACGAGCGTGGCACGATCAGCCCGGAAAACTGGATCGTTGGCAGGCTGGTGATGATCATGGTGCCCAGGATGGCCGCGATCTGGGTGCGGGTGAACGCCGAGATCAGCAGGCCCAGGCTGGTGGTGGCCAGCAGGTAGGCCACACCCCCGCAGGCCAGGGCCAGCACGCTGCCCTTGAGCGGCACGGCGAACAGCCAGCGGTTCATCGCCACCAGCAGCGCCAGGTTGACCAGGCTCACGGCAAGGTAGGGCATCTGCTTGCCCAGCAGGAACTCCAGGCGCGTGAGGGGGGTGGCATAGAAGTTGGTGATGGAGCCCAGCTCTTTCTCGCGGACGATGCCCAGCGCAGTAAGCATGGCCGGGATGAAGGCCAGGATCAGTGCCATCACGCCCGGGCCGATGGCATTCACGCTGACCACGTCCTGGTTGTAGCGAAAACGCGTTTCCAGACGCACCAGGTCCTGCCGCGCCTGCGGCTGTGGGCTGGCCCTTGCCAATTGCTCCAGGTTGGCCTGGTGCACGGCTTCCACGTAGTTGCGGCTGGTTTCTGCACGGAAAGGCATGCCGCCGTCGAGCCAGGCTGCCACCACCGGCTGGCGTCCGGCATACAGGTCACGCCCAAAACCGGGAGGAATCTCCAGCGCCAGTTTGATTTCCGAGCGTTGCAGGCGCTGGTGCATTTCGCGGCTGTCGCGGATCGGCGCCTGCTCGGCGAAATACCGTGAGCCACGGAAGGCCTCAAGGTAGGCCCGGCTTTGCGGGCTCTGGTCCTGGTCGTGTACAGCAAAGGCAAGGTTTTCCACATCCAGCGAAATGCCGTAGCCGAAGATCACCATCATGAACAGCGCACCCAGCAGGGCGAAGGCCAGGCGTACCTTGTCGCGCAGCAGCTCCTTGCCCTCGCGGCTGGCCACCGCCAGCAGGCGGCGCAGGCTGAAGCCCCGGCGCAGCGGCGGCGCGGCCGTGGCGGTCTGCTCCAGCACAGCGTTGTCCGTGGCTTGTGGTGCCAGCGCCTGGGCTTGCTCCAGGCAGCGCACGAATGCGTCCTCCAGGGTGTCGCCGTGGTACTGGCGCTGCAAGGCATCCGGTGTGTCGCAGGCCAGTACCCGCCCGGCATGCATCAGCGAGATGCGGTCGCAGCGCTGGGCTTCGTTCATGAAGTGAGTGGAAAGGAAAATGGTCACGCCCTGCTCGCGGGACAGTTCTACCAGCAGGCGCCAGAAGTCGTCGCGGGCGGCCGGGTCGACGCCAGAGGTCGGTTCGTCGAGGATCAACACTTCCGGGCGGTGCAGCACCGCCACCGCCAACGACAGGCGCTGACGCAGGCCAAGCGGCAGGGCGCCGGACGGCTGGTCGGCGATAGCGGCGAGGTCGAAGCGCTCTATCAATTCGTCGATGCGCTGGGCGCTTTCGGCCTTGGGCAGGTCGAACAGGCGGGCATGCAAGGCCAGGTTTTGCCGGGTACTGAGCTCACCATACAGCGAGAAGCTCTGCGACATGAAACCGACCCGCTTGCGCGTGGCCAGGTCGCTGGCGTCCACCGGGCGCCCCAGCAGGCTGGCGCTGCCCTCGCTGGCCGGCATCAGGCCGGTGAGCACTTTCATGGTGGTTGTCTTGCCGCAGCCGTTGGAGCCGAGGAAGCCGAAGATCTCCCCACGGCCGATGGCGAAGCTGACCTTGTTCACGGCTGTGAAGTCGCCAAAGCGCAGGGTCAGGTCGTGGGCTTCAATGGCGATCTGGCCGTCCTTGGCCTCACGCGGCGGGATGGTCAGGGGTTGATGCTGCGCCTTGCCTGCGCCCTGGTAGTGGGTGAAGGCGTCGTCCAGCTTGCCACTGGGGGTGGCTGCGGCCAGCTCATGACTGGGGCCTGCGGCCAGCAGGCGGCCGCCATCGAGCATCAGGCAATGCTCGAATTGTTCGGCTTCTTCCATGTAGGCGGTGGCCACCAACAGTGTCAATTGGGGGCGTTGTGCGCGTACCTGTTCGACCAGCTCCCAGAAGCGCCGCCGCGACAACGGGTCTACGCCAGTGGTCGGCTCGTCGAGGATCAGCAGGTCCGGCTCGTGGATCAACGCGCAGCACAGGCCCAGCTTCTGCTTCATGCCGCCTGACAGCTTGCCGGCCGGCCGCTCGGCAAAGCGCTGCAGGTCGGTGGCTTGCAGCAGGTTGGCCATACGCTGCTCGCACTCGCGCCGGCCCAGCCCGAACAGGGTGGCGAAAAAGCGGATGTTCTCGCTGATCGACAGTTCCGGGTACAGGTTGTTGCCCAGCCCCTGCGGCATGAACGCCACCTTCGGGTACAGCGCCGCCCGATGACGGCGCTGGCGGATCGAGCCGCCCAGCACCTGCAGCTCGCCCTGTTGCAGGCGCTTCACGCCGGCGATCAGCCCAAGGAGGGTCGATTTGCCCGCGCCGTCAGGGCCGATCAGTGCGCAGCGGGTACCGGCAGGCAGGCTGAAACCCAGTGTATGCAGGGCCGTCAGGTCGTCGTAGCGGTGGCTGATACCCTCGGCCAGCAGTGCCGGGGCGTTCATTGCAGGTTGGCCGGCCAGTCCACCTCAGCCGTGCGCACGTAGCCGGCGCCAGGCATGCCCGGTTTGGCCTGCGGCACGGTGCCCGGATCGGTCAGGCGCAGTTTTACCCGAAACACCAGCTTCTGCCGCTCGTCGCGGGTTTCCACCTGTTTGGGGGTGAACTGGGCCTTGGCCGCAACGAAAGCCACTTTCGCCGCAAGGGCGCGCTCGGGCAGGGCGTCGAGCACGATCCGCGCCTGGTCGCCTACCGTCAGCCGGCCGCTGGTGGAAGCCGGGAGGTAGAGGTTCATGTACTGGTCGCTGGGGTCGATCAGCATCAGCACGCGGCCGCCAGCACCCAGCACTTCACCGGGCTCGGCCAGGCGCAACTGGATAATGCCGGCGATGGGCGCACGCAGGCTGCTGTCGTCGATTTCGCTGGTGAGCTGGGCCACCTGGGCTTCGGCTGCGCCGATGGCGGCCTTGATCGCTGCCAGCTGGGCGCGGGCCGCGACCACGGCCGAGTTGGCCGTGTCGAAGCGCGCCTGCTGTTGGTCGAGCAACTGCTGGCTGGCGTACTTGCGCTGGAAAATTTCGCGCACGCGCTTGAGTTCCTGGCTGGCCAGCAGCAATTCGCTCTGGCGCAACTGTACGGACGCTTGGGCCGCTGCGTAGTTTTCCCGGGCGCGCAGCACTTCGGCTTCGGCCTGGCTGCGCTGGGCTTCCATGGTGCGGGTGTCGATACGTGCCAGCAACTGGCCGCGGGCGACCTTGTCGCCTTCGTCGACCAGCACTTCGGCCAGGCGACCGGGGATTTTGCTGGCGATCTGCACTTCGGTGGCCTCCAGGCGGCCATTTCCCATGCTCAGCCCTTCGGGCAACTGGTCGTGGAGCGATTTCCAGTACCCCAGACCACCAGCTGTTGCCAGCAGGGCGATCAGTGCGGTGGCGAAGATTCTGGGGGCATATCGGTTCATCGTTCTGCATCCTTGCGGTCATGCACAGCACATCATGGCGCGCGGCCCTGTATGGCGTGTTGATATCGGTCAAACCCTTGACCTTAGCTGCACATTCAACGCAACGCGACAATCACCGCCCATTGTTCGGGTGTTACCGGCATCACCGACAGGCGGCTGCCTTTTTGCACCAGCGGCAACTCGGCCAGGCCGGCTTGTTGTTTCAGCCAGCCCAACTCCAGCACCCGAGGCAGGGTTTGCACATGGGCCACATCCACCGCGCTCCACGGGTTTTTCTCGGGCGTGGCCTTGGCATCGTAATAGTGGCTTTGCGGGTCCAGCGCGGTCGGGTCGGGGTATGCTGCGCGGGTGATCCTGGCAATGCCGGCGATGCCCGGTTGCGGGCAGCTGGAGTGGTAGAAGAAAAATTCGTCACCCACGCTCATGGCCCGCAGGAAATTACGCGCCTGATAGTTGCGCACGCCGTCCCAGCGCGCTTCGCCCAAGCGGCCGAGGGCTTCGATGGAGAGCTCGTCGGGCTCGGATTTCATCAGCCAATAGGCCATGGATGTCGCTCCTGAAAAGGTTTGAAATAACCTGTTGCACGAAACCGACAGCCGGTTGGCGTCAAGGTTTGCGTGCGGACGCAGGTTGTCGGAAAATGCGCCCCGTTTAAAGCGCTATGCGCTGGCGATTCCCAGAAAATCGCCGCGCACTGAACAGTTTGCCTGGGGGGCATTCTTCGATGAATCAACGTAAAAAGCCGGATCTGCTGTGGATCCTGGTGTTCATTTTTGGCCTGGGTGTGGTCACTACCGGTTATGCGCAAGGGTTCTGGGAGCGCAAGCTGGACAACGCCTACCAGATGCCGGTCGACGCCAGCCAGCCACCACAACGTTGATGCCCTCGCTGGCGCCGCTCAACGCGGCGCCAGGTACCAGCCACGGTCCGAGACCGTCCCCTGCAGCGGTACATCCCAACTGGCCTGCGCCAGCCGCTCGACCTTCTGGCATTCATGCGCCAGCCCCAGCAGCAAAGGCTTCTTCCAGGTTTTGCGACGCCCCTGGTAGGCCAGGCTGCGATCATAAAAGCCGCCACCCATGCCCAGGCGCCCGCCCACTTCGTCGAAACCGACCAGCGGCAGCAGGATCAGGTCCAGCGCCCAGATCGGCCGTTGGCGCTTGCGGTCGGTGACCGGTTCGGGAATACGAAAGCGGTTGGGCCTGAGCTTTTCGCCCTGCTCGAAACGCTGGAACACCATGCGTGTACGTGGCCAGGCGTGCAGCACCGGCAGGTAGGTGTGCTTGCCGCGGCGTTGAGCTTCCCGCAGCAGCAGGCCGGGGTCGATTTCGCCGTCGTTGGGCAAATACAAGGCAATGTGCCGGGCGCGGCGGAACAGCGGGTGTTGCGCCAGTTGGCGGTACAGGCCGAGGGTGGCCTGGCGTTGCTGGGCAGGGGTAAGGGCGCGGCGGGCGTTGCGAAGCAGGCGACGGAGCTGGGGGCGGGTGAGCGGCGCGGTGTCGGTCATGGCACGGGCGATCCCAGAAGTGATGGCCGACATTGTTGGCCAAAACGAATTGCCCGCCAGAAGGGGCGGGCAAGAAAATTCAGGCTCCCCGATAAGACCGCTATCGGTGTAGCCCTTGAACCCGAAAGTTCAAGGTGGAGATTGCAGGGGGCGTTAAGGCTTTCCGTCGGGCGGACATGCACACCGGCCCCAGCGTGCAACCCCCGTGGTTGTGCGTATCGGCTCAGGGACATAACCGACTGGCGCATCCCCCAGGGAGTGGCGCCAGTATACCAATGTCAGCCGATTTTGGTACCCGTGTCGTCGGACAGCGCCTGATCGACCCGCTCCAGCAGGTCGCGTACCTGTTCGCGGGTGGTGCCGCCGGCCGGCGCTTCATTGCGGTCTTCCTGGCGGTGCAGCATCTCGTGGGTAATGTTCAAGGCCGCCATCACCGCGATACGGTCGGCGCCAATCACCTTGCCGCTGCTGCGGATCTCGCGCATTTTGCCGTCCAGGTAGCGGGCGGCGCTGACCAGGTTGTTGCGCTCTTCCGGCGGGCAGATGATCGAGTATTCCTTGTCGAGGATCTGCACGGTGACGCTATTGCTTGAACTCATGAGTCTTGCTCCAGAGCCTTGAGGCGTAAAATCATCGACTCGACTTTGCGCTTGGCGATCTCGTTCTTTTCGATGAGGTGGGCGCGCTCTTCGCGCCAGGATTTCTCCTGCGCTACTAGGAGTGCATTTTGCCGTTTTAGTTGCTCGACGCGTTCGATCAGCAACTCGAATCGGCTCATCAGTGCCTGCAGGTCGTTCTCTTGCGTGGGTTGCACTCGATTCGCTCCGTCGTTGAGTCACCTGGCGATGATGCCTCTCCCTGGGCGGCGACGGCCAGTGCCGATGGTCTTGGCGCGCCTGCCGGTGCTAGGATACAAGGTCTCCATTCTAGTCATTGCGCCGTCTGGCGCCTAGCTGCCCATGCCCAATACCCAATCGCCCTACATCGCCTTCGCCATGCTGCTTTCGAGCAATGGCCACCCTGTTACCCCGGCCGAGCTGCACGGCCTGCTGATCGGCCGCAGCTGCGCCGGTGCCGGCTTTGACGCCGACGGCTGGCTGGCAGATGCCGCCCAGCTGCTGGAAACCGAGCCCGGTGATACCGTGCGCAATGCCCTGGTCGGCCTGCAGGAAATGGTCAAGGGCGAGCTCACCAGCGACGACATGGCCATTGTCCTGCTGTTGCCTTCCGACGACGCCGCACTGGGCGACCGCGCCACCGCACTGGGCCAGTGGTGCCAGGGCTTCATCACCGGTTTTGGCCTGAATGCCGGTGGCAAGGACCTGTCCGACGAAGCCAAGGACGTGCTGCAGGACCTGGTGGCCATTTCCCAGGTGCAGGAAGCGCTCGAAGAGTCCGAAGATGGCGAGAGCGACTACATGGAAGTCATGGAATACCTGCGCGTGGCACCGCTGTTGCTGTTCTCCGAGCTGGCCAAGCCGGCCGCACCCGCGCCCAAGCCATCGCTGCACTGATCAACCGGGGGTAGTCTGCCCATGAGCCACATTCCCAAGGCCGAGTATGCCCGTCGGCGCAAGGCGCTGATGGCGCAGATGGTCCCCAACAGCATCGCCATCCTGCCCGCCGCCGCAGTTGCCATCCGCAACCGCGACGTCGAGCACGTGTACCGCCAGGACAGCGATTTCCAGTACCTCAGCGGCTTCCCGGAGCCGGAGGCAGTGATTGCGTTGATCCCCGGGCGTGAGCACGGCGAGTACGTGCTGTTTTGCCGTGAACGCAACCCCGAGCGCGAGCTGTGGGACGGCCTGCGGGCCGGCCAGGAAGGCGCCGTGCGCGATTTTGGCGCCGACGATGCCTTCCCCATTACCGACATCGACGAGATTCTGCCGGGCCTGATCGAAGGCCGCGAGCGGGTGTACAGCGCCATGGGCAGCAATGCCGAGTTCGACCGCCGGCTGATGGACTGGATCAACGTGATCCGCTCCAAGGCCCGCCTGGGCGCGCAGCCGCCGAACGAGTTCGTTGCGCTGGATCATCTGCTGCACGACATGCGTCTGTATAAATCGGCGGCGGAAGTAAAAGTGATGCGCGCGGCGGCAGACATTTCTGCACGGGCCCATGTGCGGGCCATGCAGGCCTGCCGGGCCGGGCTGCACGAATACAGCCTGGAAGCCGAGCTGGATTACGAATTCCGCAAGGGCGGGGCGAAGATGCCGGCCTATGGCTCGATCGTCGCAGCCGGGCGCAATGGCTGCATCCTGCACTATCAGCAGAACGACGCCCTGCTCAAGGATGGCGACCTGGTGCTGATCGATGCCGGCTGCGAAATCGACTGCTACGCCAGCGACATCACCCGCACCTTCCCGGTTAGCGGGCGTTTTTCGCCCGAGCAGAAGGCCATCTACGAGCTGGTGCTCAAGGCCCAGGCGGCGGCCTTTGCCGAAATTGCCCCCGGCAAGCACTGGAACCACGCGCATGAGGCGACCGTGCGGGTGATTACCGAAGGCCTGGTGGAATTGGGCCTGCTTACCGGTGAGGTACAGGCGCTGATCGACAGTGAGGCCTACCGCGCCTTCTACATGCACCGTGCCGGGCACTGGCTGGGCATGGATGTGCACGATGTGGGCGAGTACAAGGTGGGGGGCGAGTGGCGAGTGCTTGAGCCCGGCATGGCGCTGACCGTCGAGCCGGGCATCTACATTGGCGCCGACAATCAGGCCGTGGCCAGGAAGTGGCGCGGCATTGGTGTAAGGATCGAGGACGACGTGGTGGTGACCAGGCAAGGTTGTGAAATCCTGACTTCGGGCGTGCCGCGCACGGTTGCCGAGATCGAGGCGCTGATGCAGGCCGCCCGCAAGGACGCGGCATGAACCGGGTGAACCTGGCGATCATCGGCGGTGGTCTGGTTGGTGCAAGCCTGGCTCTGGCCCTGCAAGCCGGGGCCAAGGCGCGTGGCTGGAAGATCCTGCTGATCGAACCGTTCGCCCCCGGCGACAGCTTCCAGCCCAGCTACGATGCGCGTTCTTCGGCGTTGTCGTTCGGCACCCGGCAGATCTACCAGCAGCTGGGCCTGTGGCAGGCCATTGGTCACCGTGCAGAGCCGATCCGTCAGATTCACGTGTCCGACCGTGGCCGCTTTGGCGCCACTCGCCTGGATGCCCTGGAAGAGGGCGTTCCAGCGTTGGGCTACGTGGTGGAAAACGCCTGGCTGGGCCAATGCCTGTGGCAGGGGTTGGACAGTGAGGTGGTGAGCTGGCGCTGCCCGGCGGAAGTCACCTCCATGCAGGCGATCGAAGGTGGTTACCGCCTGCGCTTGAATGACGATACCCAGCTTGAATGCGACCTGGCGGTACTGGCCGACGGCGGCCGTTCGGGTCTGCGCGAGCAGCTGGGTATTCACGTACGCCACACGCCTTACCAACAGAGCGCCTTGATCGCCAACATCACCCCGGGTGAAGCCCACGGCGGCCAGGCGTTCGAGCGTTTCACAGAAGAAGGCCCCATGGCCCTGCTGCCGCTGCCGGAAAACCGCTGCGCGCTGGTGTGGACACGCCAAGGCATGGATGCACGGCGCCTGGCCGACATCGACGAGCGCAGCTTCCTGCGTGAACTGCAGGGCGTGTTTGGCTATCGCCTGGGCGCGTTGCGCCAGGTTGGCGCGCGTCACCTGTACCCGCTGTCGCTGATCGAGGCCCAGGAGCAGGTGCGGCCGCACCTGGTGGTACTGGGCAATGCCGCGCACAGCCTGCACCCCATTGCCGGCCAGGGTTTCAACCTGTCGCTGCGCGATGTGCAATCGCTTGCCGACGCGCTGCTGGCCGGACCGCAGCAGCCTGGCGACCTGACCACGCTGCAGGCCTATCACCAGCGCCAGCGTCTGGACCAAGCCATGACCATCGGCTTTTCCGACCAGGTCACGCGCCTGTTCGGCAGCAACCAGCCGTTGCTGGCCGCCGGGCGTAACCTCGGCCTGCTCGGGCTCGACCTGCTGCCGCCGGCCAAAAGCTGGTTTGCCCGCCAGGCCATGGGCCTGGGTACCCGACCCGATCCGCGGGGCCAGGCATGAGCAACCCGCGTAAACTGGCGCGCCGGGCGCGCATGCTGCGCTGGCTGCTGAACCTCTACCCACCTTACCTGGGCGCCGGGATCCGTGTGCAGCACATCAGCCCGGACATGCGCAGCGTCAAGGTGGCGATGAAGCTGACCCGCTGGAACCGCAATTATGTCGGTACGCAGTTCGGCGGCAGCCTGTATTCGATGGTCGACCCGTTCTACATGTTGCTGCTGATCGAGCAGCTGGGCCGCGACTACATCGTCTGGGACAAAGCCGCCAGCATCGATTTCATCTCGCCGGGCAAAGGGCCGGTGTATGCCGAATTCCACGTCGATGACGCGCTGCTGGCTGACATTCGCCAGCAGACCGCCACTGGCAAGAAGTGCCTGCCGCGTTTGCAGGTCGATATCCGCGATGGTGCCGGGGAACTGGTGGCGCGGGTCGATAAAACCCTATACGTGCGGCTCAAGCCGCAAGCGAGGCTGGCGTAAGGCATGGAAATGCGCGCAGATCTGTTGATTGTCGGTGCCGGTATGGTCGGCAGCGCCCTGGCCCTGGCATTGCGCCACAGTGGCCTGCAAATCCTCTTGCTCGATGGCGGGCCGCTCACGGTCAAGCCATTCGATGCGCAAGCCCCGTTCGAGCCGCGTGTCAGTGCGCTTTCGGCGGCCAGCCAGCGTATTCTCGAACGCCTTGGCGCCTGGGACGGCATTGCCCAACGGCGTGCCACACCGTATTCCGACATGCATGTGTGGGACGGCAGTGGCACTGGGCAGATCCACTTCTCGGCCGCCAGTGTGCATGCACAGGTGCTCGGCCATATCGTCGAGAACCGGGTGGTGCAGGACGGCCTGCTGGAGCGCCTGCACGACAGTGACATAGGCCTGTTGCCCAACGCGCGTCTGGAGCAACTTCGACGCTCGGGTGACGAATGGCTGCTGACCCTGGCTGATGGCCGTCAGCTGCGTGCGCCGCTGGTGATCGCGGCCGACGGCGCCAATTCGGCCGTGCGGCGCCTGGCCGGCTGCGAAACCCGTGAGTGGGATTACCTGCACCATGCCATCGTGACAAGCGTGCGTTGCAGCGCCGGGCACCAGGCCACGGCCTGGCAGCGCTTCACCGATGAAGGGCCATTGGCGTTCCTGCCGTTGACCCGCGACGGCCAGCAGGACTGGTGCTCGATTGTGTGGTCGACCACGCCAGAGCATGCCGAGCAGTTGATGGCGCTGGATGAAGCGGCCTTCTTGCAGGCCCTTGAGCGCGCCTTCGAGGGGCGCCTGGGTGATGTACTGCAGGGCGACCCTCGGGTGTGCGTGCCGCTGCGCCAGCGCCACGCCAAGCGCTATGTGGATGAAGGCCTGGCATTGATCGGCGATGCCGCGCACACCATTCACCCGCTGGCCGGGCAGGGTGTGAACCTGGGCTTCCTGGATGCTGCGGTGCTGGCCGAGGTGCTGGTCAATGCCTGCGAGCGTGGTGAACGGCTGGCAGATGTGAAGGTGTTGAGCCGCTACGAGCGGCGGCGCATGCCGCACAACCTGGCGTTGATGGCGGCCATGGAAGGTTTCGAGCGGTTGTTCCAGGCTGATCCGCTGCCGTTGCGTTGGTTGCGAAATAGCGGGTTGAAGCTGGTGGAGAAGATGCCAGAGGCCAAAGCGGTGTTTGTGCGGCAAGCGTTGGGGCTTTCCGGGGACCTGCCGGAACTGGCCAAGGCTTGAGATTGTTGGGGCCGCAAAGCGGCCCCTCTGCAACATCCGGTAACGGCTAGGTAGATGAGCCAGAAAATGGGATTCACTACCATTTGCACCTCTCAAACGATCCGAGGAGTGCTTCACATGTTGCCACGCAAGCCCCTACTGGCCGCCCTGGCCCTGACCCTGTTCGGCGGCACTGCCCAAGCGGCGGACGAAGTGGTGGTGTACTCTTCGCGCATCGACGAGCTGATCAAGCCGGTGTTCGATGCCTACACCGCCAAGACCGGGGTCAAGATCAAGTTCATCACCGACAAGGAAGCCCCGCTGATGCAGCGCATCAAGGCCGAGGGCGAAAACGGCGTGGCCGACCTGCTGCTGACCGTCGACGCCGGCAACCTGTGGCAGGCCGAGCAGATGGGCATCCTGCAGCCGATCAAGTCCGACATCATCGACCAGAACATCCCGTCGCAGTACCGCGCCTCGTCCCATGACTGGACTGGCCTGAGCCTGCGCGCGCGCACCATCATCTACTCCACCGAGCGGGTCAAACCCGAAGAGCTGAGCACCTACGAAGCCCTGGCCGACAAACAGTGGGAAGGCCGCCTGTGCCTGCGCACGGCGAAGAAGGTGTACAACCAGTCACTCACCGCCACCCTGATCGAAACCCATGGCGAGCCCAAGACCGAGCAAATCGTCAAAGGCTGGGTCAACAACCTGTCTACCGACGTGTTCTCCGACGACAACGCGGTGATCCAGGCCATCGAGGCCGGCCAGTGCGACGTGGGGGTGGTCAACACCTACTACTACGGCCGCCTGCACAAGCAGAACCCGAAGTTGCCGGTGAAGATCTTCTGGCCCAACCAGGGAGACCGTGGTGTGCATGTGAACCTGTCGGGTATCGGCCTGACCAAGCACGCGCCGCACCCGGAGGCCGCGAAAAAGCTGGTGGAATGGATGACCGGCGAAGAGGCGCAGAAACTGTTCGCCGACATCAACCAGGAATTCCCGGCCAACCCGAAGGTGAAGCCATCGGAGGAAGTGGCCGCTTGGGGCAGCTTCAAGGCCGATACCATTCCTGTGGAAATCGCCGGCAAGCGCCAGGCTGAAGCCATTCGTTTGATGGATCGCGCTGGCTACAACTAAGCGCCAGGCCTTATCCTTCCGGGGCCTGCGAGGGCCCTTTCGCGGGCAAGCCCGCTCCCACAGGAACTGCACAGAGTCCAGACCTTGTGCGGTCCGTGTGGGAGCGGGCTTGCCCGCGAACGACCGCAAAGCGGTCGCAAATCAGCCACAGAGACAGTCAACTTGCCCCACACCCTCCAACGCCGCTGGTACCTCCCGGTCTCCCTGATCGCCGCCCTGGTGCTGTTGCCCTTGAGCGTGCTGCTGCTGTCCTGGCAGTCGATCGATACGCAAATCTGGTCGCACCTGCTCGACACCCAGATGGCCCGTCTGCTCAGCAACACGCTGACGCTGGTGGTGGGCGTCGGCATCGGCGTCACCGTGCTGGGCGTCAGCCTCGCCTGGCTCACCAGCCTCTGCGAGTTCCCCGGCCGGCGCTGGCTGGACTGGGCGCTGATGTTGCCATTCGCCATCCCGGCCTACGTGCTGGCGTTCGTCTTTGTCGGCCTGCTGGATTTCGCCGGCCCGGTGCAAAGCGCCCTGCGCGAGGTATTCGGGCCCATGCGCCTGCCACGGGTGCGCTCCACTGGCGGGGTGATCATCGTCCTGGTGCTGGTGTTCTACCCCTACGTCTACCTGCTGGCGCGCACGGCCTTCCTGGCCCAAGGCAAGGGCCTGATGGAAGCGGCACGGGTATTGGGGCTGTCACCGGTGCAAGCGTTCTGGCGCGTGGCCCTGCCCATGGCGCGGCCAGCCATCGGTGCCGGCGTCGCCCTGGCCCTGATGGAAACGTTGGCCGACTTCGGCGCGGTGGCGGTGTTCAACTTCGACACCTTCACCACCGCGATCTACAAGACCTGGTACGGCTTCTTCAGCCTTTCCAGTGCCGCCCAACTGGCCAGCCTGCTGTTGCTCGCGGTCATGCTGGTGCTGTACGGCGAGCGCCGTGCCCGCGGTGCCAGCCGCAGCGGCAACGAACGTCCGCGCGCGCAGGCGCTGTATCACCTACGTGGGTTCAAGGCACTGCTGGCCAGCGGCTGGTGTCTGCTGGTGTTCGCTTGCGCCTTCGTCATCCCGCTGCTGCAGCTGCTGGCGTGGTTCTGGCTGCGTGGCCGACACGACCTGGACGAGCGTTATGTCGGCTTGGTGCTGCACACCCTGTACCTGGGTGGCATGGCAGCGCTGGTGACGGTGTGCGTGGCGCTGCTGCTGGCCTTTGCCCGCCGCCAGGCACCGACCGGTGGCATTCGCGCCGGGGTCGGCCTGGCCAACCTGGGCTATGCCTTGCCAGGCTCGGTGCTGGCCGTGTCGATCATGCTGGCCTTCAGTTACCTCGATA
Source organism: Pseudomonas sp. OG7 (assembly GCF_014192825.1). Lineage (NCBI taxonomy): Bacteria > Pseudomonadati > Pseudomonadota > Gammaproteobacteria > Pseudomonadales > Pseudomonadaceae > Pseudomonas > Pseudomonas sp. OG7. Next base: position 322,733 of record NZ_JACHYK010000001.1, read on the forward strand.
ACCACCTGGTGATCCCGCTGTCCAGTTGGTTGGGCGGGGCCGGTAAGCCGCTGTTGCTGGGCAGCCTCTCGGCGCTGCTGCTGGCCTACCTGGTGCGTTTCATCGCAGTGGCCTACGGGCCGCTTGAGAGCAGCCTGGAACGTATTCGCCCGTCACTGCCCGAGGCCTCCCGCAGCCTGGGCGTCGGTGGCGCGAGATTGTTTTTCAGGGTGTATCTACCGTTGCTGGTCCCGGGCGCGCTCAGTGCCGCGCTGCTGGTGTTCGTCGATGTGCTCAAGGAAATGCCGGCCACCTTGCTGATGCGACCGTTCGGCTGGGACACCCTTGCCGTTCGGGTATTCGAGATGACCAGCGAGGGCGAGTGGGCGCGCGCCTCGCTGCCAGCATTGACGCTGGTGCTGGTGGGCCTGCTGCCGGTCATCGGCCTGATCCGCCGTTCGGCGCGTCGACCCGGTCACAGTCACTGAGGGTGCCAGCTTGCGACCTTGCGGCTACAATGCGCGGCATTCGCGCGGCGGGTCCTTACAACAAGAGCTGACGACCAACGTCATCGACCGCCGCCGCTTCGCCACGCCCGGAAGGAGAAACCCATGGGACAGCGCACGCTTTTGTATGACCTGCACCTGGCGCTAGGCGCCAAAACGGTCGATTTCGGTGGCTGGGACATGCCCCTGCACTATGGCTCGCAGGTCGAGGAGCACCACCAGGTGCGCAGTGACTGCGGCGTTTTCGATGTTTCCCACATGACCGTGATCGATGTCGACGGCAGCGACGCCACCGCTTGGCTGCAGCGCTTGCTGGCCAACGACGTGGCCCGCCTCGACGACACCGGCAAGGCGTTGTACAGCCCGTTGCTGCACGAGCAGGGCGGGGTTATTGACGACCTGATCGTCTACCGCACAGAAAGCGGCTACCGTCTAGTCACCAATGCCGCCACCCGTGCCAAGGTGCTTGACTGGTTGCAGCAGCAGCGAGCCGGTTTTGCCGTGGACTTCCAGGTCCGGCCCGACTTGGCCATCCTCGCCATTCAGGGGCCACATGCCCGCGAAAAAGTCGCAGCGCTGCTCAGCCCTGCGCGCGCTGCACTCATCCGCGAGTTGCGTCCGTTCGAGGGCGTCAGCGAAGGCGACTGGTTCATTGCCCGCACCGGCTATACCGGTGAGGACGGCCTGGAGATCATCTTCCCGGGTGAGCAGGCCGTAGCCTTCTTCAACGACCTGGTCGGCGCTGGCATCGCGCCCAGTGGCCTTGGCGCCCGCGACACCCTGCGCCTGGAGGCCGGCATGAACCTGTACGGCCAGGATATCGATGAAACCCACACACCGCTGACGTCCAACCTGGGTTGGAGCATCGCCTGGGAGCCGGCCGAGCGCGACTTCATCGGCCGCAGCGGCCTGCTGGCGGAAATCGAGCACGGCGTGCAGGAAAAACTGGTCGGCCTGGTGCTGGAAGAGCGCGGCGTGCTGCGTGCCCACCAGGTGGTGCGCGTAGCCGGGATTGGCGAAGGGGAGATCACCAGTGGTAGTTTCTCGCCTACGCTGAGCAAGTCCATTGCCTTGGCGCGCGTGCCCATGGCCACCGGCGACCGGGCCGAGGTGGAAATTCGCGGCAAGTGGTACCCGGTGCGGGTCGTCAAACCGACCTTCGTGCGCCACGGCAAGATCCTGATCTGAACCATTTTTAACCGGCGGGCGTACCGCTGAGCCAATCGAGGAATTCAACACATGAGCAATATCCCCGCTGACCTGCGTTTTGCCGAAAGCCACGAGTGGGCTCGCCTGGAAGCCGACGGCACTGTGACCGTGGGCATCAGCGACCACGCCCAGCAAGCCCTGGGTGACGTGGTGTTCGTCGAGCTTGCCGAAGTTGGCAAGGTGTTCGCTGCAGGCGACGCTGCTGGTGTGGTCGAGTCGGTAAAAGCCGCTTCGGACATCTACGCCCCGATCGGTGGCGAAGTGATTGCGGTCAACGAAGAGCTGGCCGACAGCCCGGAGCAGCTCAACGAAGAGCCTTACGGTGCATGGATCTTCAAACTGAAGCCAAGCAACCCGGCCGAGCTGGAGAAGCTGCTGGATGCTGCCGGTTACGCCGCTGCTATCGGCGAGTAAGACCACGTCGCCTGCTTCGCGGCTAAAGCCGCTCCCAGGAACTGCGCCGCGGCCAAAGCCGGTGCGATCCCTGTAGGAGCGGCTTTAGCCGCGAAGAGGCCGGGCCTGCAAACAAGTTTTCCCGCAGCATCCCCGATCCCTTCCTAGACTTATAAGTCTCCATGAGACCCGGTCTAGGAAGAGAGCGTCGTCATGTCACAGTCGCCATCCCTGCATCAACTGCAAGAGCTCAACCCTTTCCTGCGTCGCCACCTGGGCCCCGATGCCGCAGAGCAGCAGGCCATGCTCAACGCCCTGGGTATTGCCACCCGCAGTGAGCTGATCGAGCAGACCGTCCCCCCCGACATCCGTCTCAACCGCCCCCTCGACCTGCCGCCAGCGTTGGACGAACAGGCCGCTTTGGCCAAGCTCGCCGCCTACGCCGAACAGAACCAGGTGTGGACCAGCCTGATCGGCATGGGCTACCACGGCACCATCACCCCTACGGTCATCCTGCGCAACGTGCTGGAAAACCCCGGCTGGTACACCGCCTACACGCCGTACCAACCCGAAATCGCCCAAGGCCGCCTGGAGGCGCTGCTGAACTTCCAGCAAATGGTCATCGACCTCACCGGGTTGGCGTTGGCCAATGCCTCGCTGCTTGACGAAGCGACCGCTGCCGCCGAAGCCATGGCCCTGGCCAAGCGGGTGGCGCGCAACAAGAGCAACGCCTTCTTTGCCGACGAGCACTGCCACCCGCAAACCTTGTCAGTGTTGAAGACCCGCGCCGAAGGCTTTGGCTTCGAGCTGATCGTCGACGCTGTGGATAACCTTGGCAAACACGCGGTGTTCGGTGCTTTGTTGCAGTACCCCGACACCCACGGCGAAGTGCGCGACCTGCGCCCGCTGATCGACCAGTTGCACAGCCAGCAGGCCTTGGCCTGCGTGGCCGCCGACCTGCTCAGCCTGGTAGTGCTGGCACCGCCCGGCGAGCTGGGTGCCGATGTGGTGTTGGGCTCGACCCAGCGCTTTGGCGTGCCGATGGGCTACGGCGGCCCCCACGCGGCCTACTTCGCCTGCCGGGACGACTACAAGCGGGCCATGCCGGGGCGTATCATTGGCGTGTCGCGCGATGCCCGTGGCAACACCGCGCTACGCATGGCCCTGCAAACCCGCGAGCAACATATCCGCCGCGAGAAGGCCAATTCCAACATTTGCACTGCCCAGGTGCTGCTGGCCAACATTGCCAGCTTCTATGCGGTGTACCACGGCCCGGAAGGTCTTCAACGCATCGCCCAGCGTGTGCATCGGCTGACCTTTATCCTGGCGGCAGGGCTTGAGGCCAAAGGCATCAAGCGCCTCAACCAGCACTTTTTCGATACCCTTACCCTGGATGTTGGCGGGGCCCAGGCGGCCATCATCGAAAGCGCCGAAGCTGCGCAGATCAACCTGCGGATCCTCGGCCGTGGGCACTTGGGCGTGAGCCTGGACGAAACCTGCAACGAACAGACGGTGCTGCGCTTGCTCGACATTTTCGCGGGGGTGGATCACGGCCTGGAAATTGTCGCCCTCGACCAGTTGGCCCTGCCTGAAGGCATCCCTGCCAACCTGGTGCGGCGTACACCTTTCCTCGCGCACCCGGTGTTCAATCAGCACCACAGCGAAACCGAAATGCTGCGCTACCTCAAACAGCTGGAGAACAAGGACCTGGCGCTGAACCAGTCGATGATCCCTCTGGGTTCCTGCACCATGAAGCTCAATGCCACCAGCGAGATGATCCCTATCACCTGGCCCGGTTTTGCGCAGCTGCACCCGTTTGCCCCGGCAGGGCAGGCCACGGGCTACAAGGCGATGATCGACGAGCTGGAAAGCTGGTTGTGCGCGATTACCGGTTTCGATGCCATCTGCATGCAGCCCAACTCCGGTGCCCAGGGTGAATACGCCGGGCTGATGGCCATTACCCGCTATCATCGCAGCCGCCATCAGCCACAGCGCACACTGTGCCTGATTCCCTCGTCAGCCCACGGCACCAACCCGGCTTCGGCGCAGATGGCCGGCATGGAGGTGGTGATCGTTGATTGCGACGATCATGGCAACGTTGACCTGGCCGACCTCAAGGGCAAGGCCCACGCAGCTGGCGAGCGCTTGTCGTGCCTGATGATCACTTACCCATCGACTCATGGTGTGTACGAAGAAGGCATTCGGGAAATCTGCGAGGTGGTGCATCAGCACGGCGGCCAGGTGTACATGGACGGCGCCAACCTAAATGCCCAGGTAGGCCTGGCGCGCCCGGCGGACATTGGGGCCGATGTTTCGCACATGAACCTGCACAAAACCTTCTGCATCCCCCACGGCGGTGGTGGCCCGGGCATGGGGCCGATCGGCATTCGCGCGCACCTCAAGCCGTTTGTCGCCAGCCACCCGGTGGTGCCGGTGCCTGGCCTGGACCCGAACAACAGCGCGGTCAGCGCCGCCCCTTGGGGCAGCGCGAGCATCCTGCCGATCAGCTGGATGTACATCGCCATGATGGGGCCGCAGTTGGCTGATGCCAGCGAGGTGGCCATTCTCTCGGCCAATTACCTGGCCAGCCAGCTGGGCGGTGCCTTCCCGGTGCTCTATCGCGGGCGCAACCAGCGCGTGGCGCACGAGTGCATCCTCGACCTGCGGCCGCTGAAAGCGCAGACCGGCATCAGTGAAGAGGATGTGGCCAAACGCCTGATGGACTATGGCTTCCATGCCCCGACCATGTCATTCCCGGTGCCGGGCACGCTGATGGTGGAGCCGACCGAGAGTGAGTCGAAGGCCGAGCTGGACCGGTTTGTCGAGGCGATGCTGGCGATTCGTGCGGAGATTGCCGAGGTGCAGGAGGGCAACTGGCCGGCGGAAAACAACCCGCTCAAGCATGCGCCGCATACATTGGAAGATGTGTTGGGGGTGTGGGATCGGCCCTATACCCTGGCGCAGGCGGTGGCGCCCAGTGCGCATGTGCGCCAGCACAAGTACTGGCCGGCAGTGAACCGGGTCGACAACGTGTATGGGGACAGGAACCTGTTCTGTTCGTGTGTGCCGGTGGAGGCGTATCGCTAAAATCGGTGTTGGATTCTTCGCGGGCATGCCCGCTCCCACAGGAATTGCACAGGGCTCAAACCTCGCGCGATCCCTGTGGGAGCGGGCGACGCGGTTATTCGGCTACCGCATTCTTGGCCAGGATGGCATTCGCCAGCTCCATGTCAGAAGCCTGCATCCCCGGGTTCTCCGCCCGCACCTGCTTCAACGCCGCCTCCAGAAACGGCCCGCGAATGGCGCCTTCGCTGGCCACGAAGCTGCCGGCATCATCCTGTGCCGCTACTACCAGCTTGTGATCGTGCGAGGTCAGGTAGCTCGATGCCGTGGTAGCACCGGAAGTCATCACGTTACGCCAAAAGGTATCGGCCATGGCCGAGCCAATAGGCAGAGAAAGCAAGGCAGCGGCGGCGATGGCGGTTTTGAGACGCATGTTGAAACACCTCGAAGGGTGAGGGTTGAAGATGCGCCGTTGGATCTTTTCCGGTGAGGCAAGTTCCTTGAATACAAAGGACTTTTCGTCAGGTGCAGACGCGCAGCACTTCCTCTGGGCGGGTTTGCCCGCTAGCCACTTTGGCCTCCCCGCAACGGCGCAGGTCAATCAGTCCATCGGCCAGCGCCTGGCGCCGTAGATCGGTCAGATCGGCGTTCGGGCCAATCAAGGCGCGCAGGTTTTCGCTGGGTTGCAGCAGTTCGAACAACCCAGTGCGCCCGTGAAAGCCAGTGCCACGGCAGGTTCGGCAGGTTGCTGATGCATGGGCCTGGCAGTCGGTGCACACAGTACGCACCAAGCGCTGAGCCATGACCCCGACCAGGGTCGCCTTGATCAGGTAATCGGCCACACCCAGCTCTTGCAGGCGGGTGATGGCCGAACAGGCATCGTTGGTATGCAGGGTCGACAATACCAGGTGCCCGGTCAGGGCTGCCTGCACTGCCACCAGCGCGGTTTCGCGATCGCGGATTTCACCGATCATGATGATGTCCGGGTCCTGGCGCAGCATGGCGCGCACCCCGTTGGCAAAACCCAGGTCCAGCGCGGGCTGCACCTGCAACTGGTTGAAGGCGGGTTCCAGGCGTTCGATCGGGTCTTCGATGGTGCACAGGTTGACCTGTGGCGTGGCCAGCAGCTTGAGGCTGGCGTACAGCGTGCTGGTCTTGCCGGAGCCCGTGGGGCCGGTGACCAGAATGATGCCCTGGCGCTGGCGCAGCAGGCTTTGCCAGCGGGCCAGTTGCGGCCCTTCCAGGCCGAGGCGGTCGAAGCCCTCGTGCACCTGGTGCGGGTCGAACAGGCGCAGTACCAGTTTTTCGCCGAACGGGGTCGGCAGGGTAGACAGCCGCAGCTCCACCTCGCCGCCGCCCGGCTGCCGGCTTTGCAGGCGACCGTCCTGTGGCCGGCGCTTTTCTGCGACATCCATGCGGCTCAGGTGTTTCAGGCGGCTCACCAGCGCCAGGGTGACATTGGCGGGAAAGGTGTAAACGGTATGCAGCAGGCCATCGATGCGGTAGCGCAGTTGGCCCTGTTCGCGGCGTGGCTCCAGGTGGATATCGCTGGCGCGTTGCTCGATGGCGTACTGCAGCAGCCAGTCGACGATATGCACGATGTGCGCGTCGTCCGCGCTGGCCTCGGATTGACGCTTGCCCAGCTCCAATAGCTGTTCGAGCTCGCCCAGACTGGCCGACTGCTGGTGTTGCGCGCCTTTCACCGACTGCGCCAAGCGCTGGAACGATTGCCCTGACTGGCGGATCTGCGCCGGGCTGGCCAGCACGCGGCGGATTGGCCGGCCCAGGCTGCGGGCCAGGTCTGCCTGCCAGTCATCCTGGTAGGGCTGGGCGCTGGCGACGGTGATGCTGGACGCGTCGGCGGCGACAATGAGGATGCCGTGGCGCTGGGCGAAGGCCGGGGAGATCAGGCCGGCTACCTGGGGCAGGTCGAGCTGCATGGGGTCAATGCGCAGGTAGGGCTGGCCGACCTTGCCGGCCAGCCATTGGCAGAGGCGGTCCAGGTCCAGAACCTGGCCGGGGTGTTGGCGGTCTTGCAGTCCGCAGGCGGCGATCAGCTCCAGCGGGTGGCTTGCAGGGTGGGCGGTTGCGTGTTCGAGGACTTGCAGGGTGTCGTTGGCGTGCAGGTGCTGGTCGGCGAGCAGGGCTTCGAGCACGCGCTTGAGGTCGAGTGCTGGATTTTCGGGAGAGTGCATGTTGGCGTCCGTGCCTGATGAGGGAGTCCTGACCAAGGCTAGACGGATGGGGGAGGTGCACCGAAGCTGAAGGGTTTCGGGATTTTGCTGTGGCTGTCAGACCACCGCCAGTTCCACCCGTTGCTGGTTGGTCAGGCTCACTTCGCCCACACATACTAGGTTACGCAGTTTCTGCGCAATCACCTCGGCCCGGTGCCAGCTCAGCCCGCCAATGCCGACTTCGATATTCAGCCAGTCGTCCTGCTGGCTGACCTGCACGCTGTGCGGCGTCAGGAACTGCAGGGCAAACAGGTTGAGCACCCGGCACAGGCTGTCGGGCTCGGCTTCCGCTTGCAGGCGGTAGTGCACGGTGCTGTGGGCGTTGCTGGCGGCCCAGGTGTCGGTACGAGGTTGTGCGTTCATGCTGGTCTCCGCGAATGTGGGAGAAATTCTTGCACGTTGAGGGCGGTATTTTTTCGCTATGATTTGGTGGTTTTTTGGATTTGTCGAATAAATCTATTCGATAATTACCCATTTGGAGAATCATCAATGCAAAGCGAGCTGGATGCCTACGACCGTCGCATTCTTGAGTTGCTACAGGAAGACGCTTCGCTGTCCAGCGCGCAGATCGCCGAGCGTGTGGGGCTGTCGCAATCGCCGTGCTGGCGGCGCATTCAGCGGTTGAAGGAGGAGGGGGTGATTCGTGGGCAGGTGACCTTGCTGGACCGCAAGAAGGTCGGCCTGAACACGCAGATTTTCGCCGAGGTGAAGCTCAATGCGCACGGGCGCTCCAACTTCACCGAGTTCACCGAGGCGATTCGCGGGTTCTCGGAGGTGCTGGAGTGTTATGTGCTGATGGGGTCGGTGGACTTTCTGCTGCGGATCGTCACATCGGACATCGAGGCCTATGAGCGCTTCTTCTTCGAAAAGCTGTCGAACGTGCCGGGTATTCAGGAAGTGAATTCGATTGTGGCACTATCGGAGATCAAATCCACCACCAGCCTGCCACTGTCGCGTTGAAGCATTCGCGGGCATGCCCGCTCCTACAGGTATTGCGCCAAGCCTGAGGCCTGCGCTGTACCTGTGGGAGCGGGCGAGCCCGCGAAGAAGGCGACGCGCTATCACGCCTTGAGCAGATGCTTCCAGCCGCGGCTCTGGTCTACCGCCCGAGCCTGCTCGATACGCGCCTCCAGCACTTCATCGCTGATCGGCAGCTCAGCCAGCTCATGCAGCTTCTTCAGGTCGCCATACAGGCGGTCCATCTGCGGCGCTTCGAGCGCCTGGCGGGCATGGTGCAGCCAGGCCAGCAGCTGTTCGATACGTGGTAATTGCTCGGCCAGGTCTTCCGGGCGCTGGGTGTACAGCGGCAGCTTCAACGCACGGCCTTCCTCGCCTAGCAGGTGTCCCAGCCAGCTGGCCAGCTGCGCCTTGCCCTGACGCTCGCCACGGCCCTTGCGCTCGGCAGTCCAGGCGCGGGCCAGCAGCCAGCGCGAAGTTTCCAGCGAGAACTGGCCCCAGCGCACGTCTTCCAGCTCTTCGGCGAACTGCTCGGGCGCGGCGCGGCGGATGTCTTCGTCATCGTTGCCGGCCTGTACCAGCGGGCGCCAGTCTTCCAGCAGGGCGTCCAGGCTGCTGCGCAGGTCGCGGGTAGTGGCGCGTGGCGCGGCCTGGCCCAGGCTGGCGGTGATGGCGCGCAGCTCGCTCAGGCACTCGACCCAGTCCTGCAGCAGGCGCCAGTGGCCGTTGTGGCGGTATTGCTCGGCCAGACGCTGGCTGCTGCCCAGCAGTTGCCAGGCCAGGGCGGCGTAGGCATCGTCCACGGCCATTTCGGCGTCCAGCTCGGTGTGCGGCAGGCCCAGCTCGTAGCTGTCCGGCTCCAGCAGCCGGTAGCCACGCTCGGCCTTGCTGATGTCGCAGGGCATCAGGGGCAGGCTGGCGGCCAGCTCGGCGGCCAGCTCCAGCAGGGCTTGCGGTTCACCTTCGCGCAGTTCCAGCTCCAGCTCGCAGATTTCTTCCTTGCGCTTGCCGGCGATCACGAAGCCCTGGTCCAACGCAGCCTCGATCACGACTTTGCTCTTGCCACGGCCCCAGGCGATTTCGGCGTATTCACGGCTGAAGTCGGTGGTGAACAGCGGCTTGATGGTTTTCTTGTCCAGGTTGGCCAGTTGCTCGGGCCAGCAGGTGGCGTCCAGCTTCTTCAGGTCGAGCTTGACCTTGTCCAGGTTCCACTCGTACTCGTTGCGCTCGGACAGGCCAGCCACGCTGGTGCCGCGGCACTTGAGGGTCTGGATGACGGCGTCGCCGTCGCGGCGCAGGCGCAGGGCAACACGGGCGGCGGACAGCTCACGCTCGGGGGTGTCGAAGTACTGGTTGAGCAGTTCGCGGGTCTGCCAGCCGGACTTGTTGCGCTTTTTCAGCAGAGGGTGCTCGCGCAGGGCGGCAAGGGTCTCGCGGCTGGCGCGGAGCTTCAGTTCGGTTTCTTTGTGCATCACAGACTCGAAGGGGGGCGTGGTTGACGCAGAGTCTACAGCAGTCCGCCGCCAACGGTTTATTCCAGACAGCGGATAGTCCTATGATGGGCAACGCTTCCGAGGAGTATGCGCATGCCGTTGCCGACGCTGAAAGACCAGTTTGCCGCCTTGATCGCCGCGCCTTCGGTCAGTTGCACCCAGCCCGCGCTGGACCAGTCCAACCGCCAGGTCATCGACCTGTTGGCCGGCTGGCTGGGCGACCTGGGTTTCACGTGCGACATCCAGCAGGTCAGCCCCGGCAAGTTCAACCTGCTGGCCAGCCGTGGCACAGGCCCGGGCGGCCTGGTGCTGGCGGGGCACAGCGACACCGTGCCCTATGACGAACAGCTGTGGGCCAGCGACCCACTGAAGCTGACCGAGGTCGATGGCCGCTGGGTCGGCCTGGGCAGCTGCGACATGAAGGGCTTCTTCGCCCTGGTCATCGAAGCCGTCATCCCGCTGCTGGAGCACGACTTCAAGCAACCGCTGCTGATCCTCGCCACTTGCGACGAAGAAAGCTCCATGTCCGGCGCCCGCGCCCTGGCCGAAGCCGGCCAGCCGCTGGGCCGCGCGGCGGTAATCGGCGAGCCGACCGGGCTACGACCGATCCGCATGCACAAGGGCATCCTCATGGACCGCATCGACATCCTCGGACGCAGCGGCCATTCGTCGGACCCAAACCTGGGCCGCAGCGCCATGGAGGCCATGCACGCGGTAATGGGCGAACTGATGGGCCTGCGCCAGCAATGGCAGCAAACCTACCGCAACCCGCAGTTCACAGTGCCGACGCCGACCCTGAACTTCGGCTGTATCCACGGGGGTGACAACCCCAACCGCATCTGTGGCCAGTGCGCCCTGGAGTTCGACCTGCGGCCGTTGCCGGGGATGGACGTGGAGCAGTTGCGCGCCGCCATCCGCGAGAAGCTGGTGCCGGTGGCCGAGCGCCATGATGTGCGCATCGACTACGCGCCGCTGTTCCCGGAGGTGCCGCCGTTCGAGCAGGCCGCCGATGCCGAGCTGGTGCAAGTGGCGGAGCGCCTGACCGGCCACCGCGCCGAAGCGGTGGCGTTCGGCACCGAAGCGCCTTATCTTCAGCAGCTGGGCTGCCAGACCATCGTGCTGGGCCCTGGCGACATCGCCTGTGCCCACCAGCCCGGCGAATACCTTGAAATGTCACGAATCGAGCCTACCGTGCGTCTATTGCGTGACCTGATCCGGCACTATTGCCTGAACTAAACGTCCATTGAGCTGATTCGTTCCTGCCTAGAGGAGACCGCGCGTGACCGCAAGCCTGTTCCGACGATGATCCTGAACGCCCCTGTACCGCCGTTCTCCGTCCACTTATCCACAGGCCCTGTCATGCCCGACTACGTCAACTGGCTGCGTCATGCCTCCCCGTATATCAATGCTCATCGCGACTGCACCTTCGTGGTCATGCTCCCTGGCGATGGGGTGGAACACCCTAATTTCGGCAACATCGTCCACGACCTGGTGCTGCTGCACAGCCTGGGCGTGCGCCTGGTGCTGGTGCATGGCTCGCGCCCGCAGATCGAAAGCCGCCTGGCTGATCGCGGCCTGACCCCGCACTACCACCGTGGCCTGCGCATCACCGATGCCGCCACCCTGGATTGCGTGATCGATGCCGTCGGCGCTCTGCGCCTGGCCATCGAGGCACGCCTGTCGATGGACATCGCCGCTTCGCCCATGCAGGGCTCGCGCTTGCGCGTGGCGTCCGGCAACCTGGTCACGGCGCGGCCGATCGGCGTGCTCGAAGGCGTGGACTACCACCACACCGGCGAAGTGCGCCGGGTCGACCGCAAGGGCATCAGCCGCCTGCTCGACGAGCGCTCCATCGTGCTGTTGTCGCCGCTGGGCTACTCGCCCACCGGTGAAATCTTCAACCTGGCCTGCGAAGACGTGGCCACCCGCGCTGCCATCGAGCTGGGCGCCGACAAGCTGCTGCTGTTCGGCGCAGAGCCGGGGCTGCTGGATGCAGATGGCAAGCTGGTGCGCGAGCTGCGCCCACAGCAGGTTGCCCCACATCTTCAGCGTTTGGGCAGTGATTACCAGGGCGAATTGCTGGATGCCGCGGCCGAAGCCTGCAAAGGCGGCGTGGCGCGCAGCCATATCGTCAGCTATGCCGAGGACGGCGCCTTGCTGACCGAGCTGTTCACCCGTGGCGGTGGCGGCACGCTGGTGTCGCAGGAGCAGTTCGAAGTGGTGCGCGAGGCGACCATCGAGGACGTGGGCGGTTTGCTGGAATTGATCAGCCCGCTGGAAGAGCAGGGCATTCTGGTGCGCCGTTCGCGTGAGGTGCTGGAGCGGGAGATCGAGCAGTTCAGCGTGGTCGAGCGCGAAGGCATGATCATCGCCTGTGCGGCGTTGTACCCGATTGCCGACTCCGACGCCGGTGAACTGGCGTGCCTGGCGGTGAACCCGGAGTACCGACATGGCGGGCGTGGCGACGAGCTGCTGGAGCGCATCGAAAGCCGGGCGCGGCAGTTGGGGTTGAACACCCTGTTCGTGCTGACGACGCGTACCGCGCACTGGTTCCGCGAACGCGGGTTTGCGCCGAGCGGGGTCGAGCGGCTGCCAGCGGCGCGGGCTTCGCTGTACAACTACCAGCGCAATTCGAAAATCTTCGAGAAGCCTCTGTAAGCCTGTACCGCCCTCTTCGCAGGCTCGCCCGCGAAGCAGGCGACATCGATCTTGAACGAAAACGCCGCCCTTGGGGGCGGCGTTTTTGTTTACACGGTATGCAGGTACCAGTTGTACTCGAGGTCGGAGATCGAGTGTTCGAACTCCTCCAGCTCGCTCTCCTTGCACGCGACGAAGATGTCGATGTACTTCGGATCGATGTACTTGTTCAGGATCTCGCTGTCGTCCAGCTCGCGCAGGGCATCGCGCAGGTTGTTCGGCAGGCTCTGCTCCAGCTGCTCGTACGAGTTGCCTTCAATCGGCTCACCCGGCTCGATCTTGTTGGTCAGGCCATGGTGCACGCCCGCCAGCACGGCAGCCATCATCAGGTACGGGTTGGCGTCGGCACCGGCCACGCGGTGCTCGATGCGCACGGCGTCCGGCGAGCCGGTTGGCACGCGCAGGGCCACGGTGCGGTTGTCCAGGCCCCAGCTCGGCGCGTTCGGTACGTAGAACTGCGCGCCAAAGCGGCGGTACGAGTTCACGTTCGGGCAGAGGAACGCCATGGACGCTGGCAGGGTCTCGAGCACACCGCCGACAGCGTGACGTAGCGCGGCGTTCTGCTCGGGATCCTCGCTGGTGAAGATGTTGTTGCCATCTTTGTCCAGCACGGAAATGTGTACATGCAGGCCGTTGCCTGCCTGGCCCGGGTAGGGCTTGGCCATGAAGGTGGTGTCCATTTCATGGTCGTAGGCGATGTTCTTGATCAACCGCTTGAGCAGTACCGCATAGTCGCAGGCCTTGAGCGGGTCGGCCACGTGGTGCAGGTTGACTTCGAACTGCGCCGGGGCGCTTTCCTTGACGATGGCGTCGGCCGGGATGCCTTGCTCTTTCGCGCCTTCGAGGATGTCCTGCAGGCAGTCGGCATATTCGTCGAGGTCGTCAATCAGGTACACCTGGGTCGACTGTGGGCGTTTGCCCGAAATCGGTGAGCGCGGCGGCTGCGGGCGGCCGTTCACGTTCTCCTGGTCGATCAGGTAGAACTCCAGCTCGAACGCGGCACAGATGGTCAGGCCCATTTCGGTGAACTTGCTCACCACCTGGCGCAGCACTTCACGCGGGTCGGCGAAGAACGGCTCGCCTTCCAGCTCGTGCATGGTCATCAGCAGCTGGGCAGTCGGGCGTTTTTGCCAGGGTTCGTTGGAGAGGGTGCCAGGGATCGGGTAGCAGATGCGGTCAGCATCGCCGATGTCCAGGCCCAGCCCGGTGCTTTCGACGGTGGAACCGTTGATGTCCAGGGCGAAGAGGGAGGCAGGCAGGTTGATGCCTTTCTCGTAAACCTTGTGGAGGCTGGTGCGCTCTATGCGCTTGCCACGCACCACACCATTCATATCTGCAATCAGAAGGTCAACGTAGAGAACCTCAGGATGTTCCTTAAGGAACGCGTTCGCTTCGTTAAGCTGAACGGCACGCGGGGGTACCGACATGATGCAACACCTTTGTTGTTAAAAATATCAATCAAGGGGGGCTTGCAGGACCAGTCAATCGAAAAGCCATACTGATGTCAAGCCAACCCCATGATGCCCTGAAATGGCACATCTACGGCAGATTTGCTGCATATCGGGGCAAGCCATTATCCGCTATTTCCCGCGTAAAGGGCTATCTCCGAGGCGCCGTGTTTTATTTTTTACGGAGGTGTTGTGTAAAAAAATGAACAAGGCTAAGCTCGGCCTCAACCCAAAACACAATAATACGAGGGTCATATGGTCCGCTTGCCGCGACCTGAAAGCACTGCCTGGGCAGTGCCATCGGGTACCTCCGCCGTTTTTGCAAGCTTCGTCAATGGCATGGCCGCCCTGGCCGCAATAATTGACGTTTGGCGCTCCCGGGCCCGCCCTCGTAGCGGCTTGCCGCTCTTCGCTTCGTCTTCCTGCCTTTCGAACTCATTACGGACACAGCTGTTTTCAGTGTATCCACTGTGGCTCTGCGCGGGGGTTTTTGCTTTAGCAATGTACTCCATCCAGAATCAGAGCGTGGACCACCTTACCTCCTGAGGTATTTATGAGTAACAACCTCGACCAGCTCACCGATTGGTTGAAAGAGCACAAGATTACCGAAGTCGAATGCATGATCAGTGACCTGACCGGCATCACGCGCGGCAAGATTTCGCCTACCAACAAATTCATCGCCGAAAAAGGCATGCGCCTGCCTGAGAGCGTGCTGCTGCAGACCGTGACCGGCGACTACGTCGACGACGACATCTATTACGAACTGCTCGATCCGGCAGACATCGACATGATCTGCCGCCCTGACGAGAAGGCGGTGTTTCTGGTGCCGTGGGCCATCGAGCCGACCGCGCAGGTGATCCACGACACCTACGACAAGAAGGGCAACCCGGTCGAACTGTCGCCACGCAACGTGCTGAAAAAAGTGCTCAAGCTCTACGCCGACAAGGGCTGGCAGCCGATCGTCGCGCCCGAGATGGAGTTCTACCTGACCAAGCGCAGCGAAGACCCGGACTTCCCGCTGCAGCCACCGGTTGGCCGTTCGGGCCGCCCGGAAACCGGACGTCAGTCGTTCTCGATCGAAGCCGCCAACGAATTCGACCCGCTGTTCGAAGACGTCTACGACTGGTGCGAACTGCAACAGCTGGACCTGGACACGCTGATTCACGAAGACGGCACGGCGCAGATGGAAATCAACTTCCGTCACGGCGACGCGCTGCATCTGGCCGACCAGATCCTGGTGTTCAAGCGCACCATGCGCGAAGCGGCGCTCAAGCACAACGTGGCCGCCACCTTCATGGCCAAGCCGATGACCGGCGAGCCGGGCAGTGCCATGCACCTGCACCAGAGCGTGGTCGACGTGGCCACCGGCAAGAACATCTTCAGCAACGAAGACGGCAGCATGAGCGCGCTGTTCCTCAACCACATCGGTGGCCTGCAGAAGTTCATCCCCGAGGCGCTGCCGCTGTTCGCCCCCAACGTCAACTCCTTCCGCCGCTTCCTGCCCGATACCTCGGCGCCGGTGAACGTGGAATGGGGCGAGGAAAACCGTACCGTCGGCCTGCGAGTGCCGGACGCCGGCCCGCAAAGCCGCCGGGTCGAGAACCGCCTGCCAGGTGCCGACGCCAACCCTTACCTGGCCATCGCCGCCAGCCTGCTGTGTGGCTACATCGGCATGGTCGAAGGCATCGATGCCAGCGCGCCGGTGCAGGGCCGTGGCTACGAACGCCGCAACCTACGCCTGCCACTGACCATCGAAGATGCCCTGGAACGCATGGAAAACAGCCGTGCACTGGTGCAGTACCTGGGCAAGAAGTTCATCACCGGCTACGTCGCCACCAAGCGCGCCGAGCACGAGAACTTCAAGCGAGTCATCAGTTCCTGGGAGCGTGAGTTCCTGCTGTTTGCTGTCTGATCAACTTGGTGCCGCAGGACGCGGCTGTCGAACAACGGAGAAGCACATGAGCGTCAACAACCCGCAAACCCGTGAATGGCAAACCCTGAGCGGGGAGCATCATCTCGCACCTTTCAGTGACTACAAGCAGCTGAAAGCCAAGGGGCCGCGCATCATCACCAAGGCCCAGGGTGTGCATTTGTGGGACAGCGAGGGGCACAAGATTCTCGACGGTATGGCCGGCCTGTGGTGCGTGGCGGTCGGTTACGGCCGCGAAGAACTGGTGCAGGCGGCAGAAAAGCAGATGCGCGAACTGCCGTACTACAACCTGTTCTTTCAGACCGCTCACCCGCCTGCGCTGGAACTGGCCAAGGCGATCACCGACGTGGCGCCCGAAGGCATGACCCATGTGTTCTTCACCGGCTCCGGCTCTGAAGGCAACGACACCGTGCTGCGTATGGTGCGCCACTACTGGGCGCTGAAGGGCAAGCCGGACAAGCAGACCATCATCGGCCGCATCAATGGCTACCACGGCTCCACCGTGGCCGGTGCCAGCCTGGGCGGCATGAGCGGCATGCACGAACAGGGCGGCCTGCCGATCCCGGGCATCGTGCACATCCCGCAGCCTTATTGGTTCGGTGAAGGTGGCGACATGACCCCGGACCAGTTCGGTGTGTGGGCAGCCGAGCAGTTGGAAAAGAAAATCCTCGAAGTCGGCGAAGACAACGTCGCCGCCTTCATCGCCGAGCCGATCCAGGGCGCCGGCGGCGTGATCATCCCACCGGAAACCTACTGGCCGAAGGTGAAGGAGATCCTCGCCAAGTACGACATCCTGTTCGTCGCCGACGAAGTGATCTGCGGTTTCGGCCGTACCGGCGAGTGGTTCGGCTCCGACTACTACGGCCTCAAGCCCGACCTGATGACCATCGCCAAGGGCCTGACCTCCGGTTACATCCCCATGGGCGGTGTGATCGTGCGTGACAAGGTTGCCCAGGTACTCAGCGAAGGGGGTGACTTCAACCACGGCTTCACCTACTCGGGTCACCCGGTAGCGGCTGCAGTGGGCCTGGAAAACCTGCGCATCCTGCGCGACGAGCACATTATCGAGAAGGCGCGCACCGAAGCGGCACCGTATTTGCAAAAGCGTTTGCGTGAGCTGCAGGACCACCCGCTGGTGGGCGAAGTACGCGGCCTGGGCCTGCTTGGCGCGATCGAGCTGGTCAAGGACAAGGCCACGCGCAGCCGTTACGAAGGCAAGGGCGTGGGCATGATCTGCCGTAACTTCTGCTTCGAGAACGGCCTGATCATGCGCGCAGTGGGCGACACCATGATCATCGCCCCGCCGCTGGTGATCAGCCACGCGCAGATCGATGAACTGGTGGAAAAGGCCCGCAAGTGCCTCGACTTGACGCTCGAAGCGATCCGTTGACAGTTTGCTAGGCTAGCGATGTGACATTAAGTCGTTACAAGGCCCTGCTTTCCTTGAAACAGAGCCTTGTAACTTGCCAGACTAGCGACTGCTTCAGTCGCCCAAACGCGTGTACTGCGGGACCTGGCTGCTGAACGGATGGCTAATCAAAAAAATCTGGAGCATGACGCATGAATAAAATGGGCAAGACGTTGCTGGCCGCAGCCCTGATGGGTGCCATGGCTACTGCTGCACAGGCTGAAGACAAGGTGTTGAACGTCTACAACTGGTCGGACTACATCGCACCAGACACCATCGCCAAGTTCGAGAAGCAGACCGGTATCAAGGTCAAGTACGACGTCTTCGACAGCAACGAAACCCTCGAAGCCAAGCTGCTGGCCGGTAAGTCGGGCTACGACATCGTGGTGCCGTCCAACAACTTCCTGGCCAAGCAGATCAAGGCCGGTGTGTACGAAGAACTGGACCGCTCCAAACTGCCGAACTGGAAGAACCTCGACACCGATCTGCTCAAAGCCGTTGGCGACGCCAGCGACAAGGACAACAAGCACGCCTTCCCGTACATGTGGGGTTCGATCGGCATCGGCTACAACCCGGAGAAGGTCAAGGCCGCGCTGGGCGTGGACAAGATCGACTCGTGGGACGTGGTGTTCAAGCCTGAGAACATCGCCAAGCTCAAGAGCTGCGGCGTGAGCTTCCTCGACGCCCCGACCGAAATGCTGCCAGCCGCGCTGCACTACCTGGGCCTGCCGACCGACAGCACCAAGAAAGAAGACCTGAAGGCCGCCGAGGACCTGTTCCTCAAGATTCGTCCTTCTATCACCTACTTCCACTCGTCCAAGTACATCGGCGACATGGCCAACGGCAACATCTGCGTGGCCGTCGGTTACTCGGGTGACCTGGAGCAGTCCAAGGCCCGCGCCCACGAAGCTGGCGACAAGGTCAAAGTGGACTACGTGATTCCGAAAGAAGGTGCCGGCACCTTCTACGACATGGTCGCCATCCCGAAAGATGCCGAACATAAAGACGCTGCCTACCAGTTCATGGACTTCCTGATGCAGCCAGAAATCATGGCTGAAATCACCAACGCCGTGCGCTTCCCGAATGGCAACGCTGCCGCTACCCCGTTCGTGGACAAAGACATCACCAGCGACCCAAGCATCTACCCGCCAGCCGAAGTGAAGAAGCAGCTGTACGCAATCGCTGCGCCTGAAGCTTCTGCCCAGCGTGTGATCACCCGCAGTTGGACCAAGATCAAGTCGGGCAAATAACCCCGATGCGGCACCTCTGGGCCGGGGTTTCCCGGCCCAGAGCCAGTGAAAGGCAATTGATGATTGCGGCATCGAAGCTGCGAAGGTAAGTTGCGCGCCGGTTTTGCGTGTGCGGCAGCATTGTCGCTACCCAGGCACTGATTGTGAGGAGCACCCACTTGTCTATTTCTGTATTCCGCAAGGCCTTGATGGCTGGTGCGGGCCTGACGCTGGCATGCAGCGTCCAAGCGGCGCCTACGGTGCACTTCTACAACTGGTCCGACTACATCGGCCCAACCACACTCGCGGACTTCGAGAAAGCCACGGGCATCAAGCCCGTGCAGGACGTGTTCGACTCCAACGAAACCTTGGAAGGCAAGCTGCTGGCCGGTAACACCGGCTATGACGTGGTGGTGCCGTCCAACCATTTCCTCGGCAAGCAGATCAAGGCGGGCGCGTTCCAGAAGCTCGACAAGAACCTGCTGCCCAATTATTCCAACCTCGACCCGGCGCTGATGAAACGCCTGGAAAAGAACGACCCGGGCAACCAGTACGCCGTTCCCTACCTCTGGGGCACCAACGGCATTGGTTACAACGTCGACAAGGTGAAGGCCGCGCTGGGCGTGGACACCATCGACTCCTGGGCCGTCTTGTTCGAGCCCGAGAACATGAAGAAGCTCTCCAAGTGCGGTGTGGCCTTCCTCGACTCGGCGGATGAAATGCTCCCGGCGGTGCTCAACTACATGGGGCTCAACCCCAACAGCACCGACCCCAAGGATTATGTAAAAGCCGAGCAGAAGTTGCTGGCCGTACGCCCCTACGTGACCTACTTCCACTCGTCCAAGTACATCACCGACCTGGCCAACGGCGACATCTGCGTCGCGGCGGGCTTCTCGGGTGATGTGTTCCAGGCCAAGGCCCGCGCTGAAGAAGCGAAGAAGGGCGTGAACCTGGCCTACGCCATTCCCAAGGAAGGCGGCAACCTCTGGTTTGACGTGCTGGCGATCCCCAAAGATGCCAAGAACGTCAAAGAGGCGCATGCCTTCATCAACTATTTGCTGAAGCCTGAGGTTATCGCCCAGGTCAGTGATTACGTCGGTTACGCCAACCCGAACCCCAAGGCTGGCGACCTGATGGACCAGGCCGTGAGGACTGACGCCGCGGTTTACCCACCGCAGGAAGTGCTGGACAAGATGTTCGTGAACTCAGAGTTGCCACCCAAGGTGCAACGGCTGATGACCCGTAGCTGGACCAAGGTCAAGTCGGGCAAGTAATTATCCAGACCCGCAGCGCACCTGCAGACCAGGCCGCGCGGGCACAAAAATCTTGTTGGGAGTTTCACTCATGGCAGTTGCCTCCGGTGCCTATAAAAAAGCCCTCGAGGGTGGCCAGCAACCCAAGCAGGTGCTGGTCAAGATCGACCGGGTTACGAAAAAATTCGACGAAACCGTAGCCGTGGACGATGTGTCCCTGGAAATCCGCAAGGGCGAGATCTTCGCCCTGCTGGGTGGCTCCGGCTCGGGCAAGTCCACCTTGCTGCGCATGCTGGCCGGCTTCGAGCGCCCGACTGAAGGGCGGATTTTCCTCGATGGCGTCGACATCACCGACATGCCGCCCTACGAGCGGCCGATCAACATGATGTTCCAGTCCTATGCGCTGTTCCCGCACATGACCGTGGCGCAGAACATCGCCTTCGGCCTGCAGCAGGACAAGATGCCCAAGGCCGAGATCGACGCCCGCGTGGCCGAGATGCTCAAGCTGGTACACATGACCCAGTACGCCAAGCGCAAGCCGCACCAGCTGTCGGGTGGCCAGCGTCAACGTGTGGCCCTGGCACGCTCCCTGGCCAAGCGCCCCAAGCTGCTGCTGCTCGACGAGCCGATGGGCGCGCTGGACAAGAAACTGCGTTCGCAGATGCAGCTGGAACTGGTAGAGATCATCGAGCGCGTGGGTGTGACCTGCGTAATGGTGACCCACGACCAGGAAGAGGCCATGACCATGGCCCAGCGCATTGCCATCATGCACCTGGGCTGGATCGCCCAGATCGGCTCGCCGGTGGACATCTACGAGACCCCGACCAGCCGCCTGGTGTGCGAGTTCATCGGTAACGTCAACCTGTTCGAAGGCGAAGTGGTCGACGACGCCGAAGGCCACGCGATCATTGCCAGCCCGGAGCTTGAGCGCAAGATCTACGTGGGCCACGGCATCACCACGTCGGTGGAAGACAAGCACATCACCTATGCCCTGCGCCCGGAGAAGATGCTGGTCACCAGCCAGCAACCGACCTGCGAGCACAACTGGTCGCGCGGCAAGGTGCACGATATTGCCTACCTGGGTGGTCATTCGGTGTTCTACGTGGAGCTGCCGAGCGGCAAGATCGTCCAGTCGTTCGTTGCCAACGCCGAGCGCCAGGGCACCCGCCCGACCTGGGGCGATGAAGTGTACGTGTGGTGGGAAGACGACAGCGGCGTGGTGCTGCGGTCATGAAACCACGCAAGCTCAAGCGAGCACTCCAGCGCATCATTCCGGAGGGGCGGCACCTGGTGATCGGCGTGCCGTTCATCTGGCTGTTCCTGTTCTTCATGCTGCCGTTCTTCATCGTGTTGAAGATCAGCTTTGCCGAAGCCGACGTGGCGATCCCGCCGTATACCGAGATCTATAGCTACGTCGAAGACAAGATCCAGTTGGTGCTCAACCTGGCCAACTACGGCCTGCTGACCGAGGATGAGCTGTACCTCTCGGCCTACCTGGGCTCGCTGAAGATGGCCTTCTTCAGCACCCTGCTGTGCCTGCTGATCGGCTACCCGATGGCCTACGCCATTGCCAACGCCAAGAAGGAGACGCAGACGGTATTGCTGCTGCTGATCATGATGCCGACCTGGACCGCGATCCTGATCCGTGTCTATGCCTGGATGGGCATCCTCAGCAACAACGGCCTGCTCAACGGCTTCCTGCTGTGGACCGGGTTGATCGACCAGCCGCTGCAAATCCTCAACACCAACCTGGCGGTGTACATCGGCGTGGTCTATTCGTACCTGCCGTTCATGATCCTGCCGCTGTTCGCCAACCTGGTGAAGCATGACCCTTCGTTGCTGGAGGCCGCTTCGGACCTGGGTTCGAGCACCTTCAACAGCTTCTGGAAGATCACCGTACCGCTGTCGAAGAACGGCATCATCGCCGGCTGCATGCTGGTGTTCATCCCGGTGGTGGGCGAGTTCGTGATCCCTGAACTGCTCGGCGGCCCGGAAACCCTGATGATCGGTAAGGTGCTGTGGCAAGAGTTCTTCAACAACCGTGACTGGCCGGTGGCCTCTGCCCTGGCGGTAGTGATGCTGGCGATCCTGATCGTGCCGATCCTGCTGTTCAACCGCAGCCAGGCCAAAGAAATGGAGGGCCGCGCATGAAACGCTTCAGTTTCTCCAAGCTGATGCTGGTGCTGGGCTTGCTGTTCATCTACCTGCCGATGCTGATCCTGGTGATCTATTCGTTCAACGCCTCCAAGCTGGTGACGGTGTGGGGTGGCTGGTCGATCAAGTGGTACGTCGGCTTGCTCGACAACACCCAGCTGATGGGTTCGGTGATGCGCTCGCTGGAAATCGCCTGCTACACGGCGGTGGCGGCGGTGGCGCTGGGTACCCTGGCGGCCTTCGTGCTGACCCGGGTCACCCGCTTCAAGGGCCGCACGCTGTTCGGTGGCCTGGTCACCGCGCCCTTGGTAATGCCCGAGGTGATCACCGGCCTGTCGCTGTTGCTGCTGTTCGTGGCCATGGCGCAGATGATCGGCTGGCCGCAGGAGCGCGGCATCGTCACCATCTGGATCGCCCATACTACGTTCTGTGCGGCGTATGTGGCGGTGGTGGTGTCGGCACGCCTGCGTGAGCTGGACCTGTCGATCGAGGAAGCGGCAATGGACCTGGGTGCCAAGCCGTGGAAGGTGTTCTTCCTGATCACCATCCCGATGATCGCGCCGTCGCTGGCGGCGGGCGGCATGATGTCGTTCGCGCTGTCGCTGGATGACCTGGTACTGGCCAGCTTCGTGTCAGGCCCGGGCTCGACCACCTTGCCGATGGAAGTGTTCTCGGCGGTGCGCCTGGGCGTGAAGCCAGAGATCAACGCTGTGGCTAGCTTGATCCTGCTGTCGGTGTCGCTGGTGACCTTCTTTGTCTGGTACTTCAGCCGCCAGGCCGAAGAGCGTCGTCGCAAGGCGATTCAGCAGGCGATCGAAGAAGGTGCGGCGGCCAATGCTTCGCAGCCGCAGGTCAAGCGCTCGGCGCAGGTGGCTGCTTCGGCCTGACCTGGCCCTTTCGCGGGCTTGCCCGCTCCCACAGGGTTCACCACTGGCTTGAAAGCTGTGATGTACCTGTGGGAGCGGGCAAGCCCGCGAAGGCCCCAGCACCGATTCAAAGCCATACCGCATCCCAGTGTGGATAGTCCCTGACACTCTTGACCAGACCAGCCCTCAAAGGATTGGCCACAATGTAGCGGGCCACATGCACCAGGCTCTCTTCCCGCCGCAGTGCATGGTCCTGGTAACCCGGTTGCCATATCCGTGTATGCCCCAAACCTGCTTTGCGCAATGCAATGGCTGTGCGTGATTTGAACTTGCGCATCAGTGTTCCCAATGTCACGTCCCTCAGTTCGATCAGCCAGTGCAAGTGGTCAGGCATGACTACCCAGGCCAGAGAGTGGCAGTCCCGAATGTCATGTGAAACTCGCAGGTGTTTGACCACCAGACGAGCATGGTGGAAATCA
Organism: Pseudomonas sp. OG7; assembly: GCF_014192825.1. Taxonomy (NCBI): domain Bacteria; kingdom Pseudomonadati; phylum Pseudomonadota; class Gammaproteobacteria; order Pseudomonadales; family Pseudomonadaceae; genus Pseudomonas; species Pseudomonas sp. OG7. Next base: position 346,031 of record NZ_JACHYK010000001.1, read on the forward strand.
TGAAACAGTGGCTGTCGTTGGTGCGTCACAGTAGTCAGCATGTAGAGCCTGCCTGGCTCGGAAAAGCGCCCTTGGCGGAGCCGGTGGGATTCAGCTAACGGCATCGCAAGCTTCCTTGAAATTGAAACGCTCCTTGAACGGTAGCGGTTCAACTGCCACTGCCGAGTGGCTGATCATTTCTGGATATGGCAGAAGTATTTGGGTGGATGTGCCGGCCTCTTCGCGGGCTCGCCCGCTCCCACAAGTACGGCACAGGCCTTAAGGCCGGCGCTTTCCCTGTGGGAGCGGGCAAGCCCGCGAAAGGGCCCTCAAGCCGTACGACTTTTCATCAATTCAAACCCAATGCTTCAGTCAGAGCAGCTTGGGAATTATCCTACGAGCCGTGTGGAAGCTGCTCTGTTGTAGGGGAAATGCCCCAGGGATAACGTCGTTGGGTCGCCATCTGTGGTGATCGGGTGTGAGAACCCGAACGATGTTGTACGGGTTTCCAGTCATGGCAGCCTACGTGGGCAGGCTTCGGCCTGGCCGGGTTCAATGTCCTCGGTTTCTCACCCCGCGTATGGCTGCCACCCCTTGTCCGTGAGAAAGACGAGTTGGCGGTTCAATAAACGACATTGGATTCCAACCATGACAACGCACGATCTTGATGCTCACCAAGTAAGTAACAGCACCACCGTCGGCCAAGAAACCTGCATGGACCTCTTCCGCGTCCAGGCCAATATCCCGTTCAACCATGCCTTCTCCGAACTGTCAGTCATGCTCGGATGCATCAACCACCTGACGACCGAAGCCGAGATGGAAAATGACCGATTGGCAGGTAGCGCAGCAAGAATCCTGAGTGGCTTTGCCAAAGCACTGATCGATGACATTGAGTTGGGGCTGAACAGGACTTCAGTTCAGGTCTGACCTGTACCGGCCTCTTCGCGGGCATGCCCGCTCCCACAGGTACAGCGCAGGTCTCAAGGTGGGCACTTAGCCTGTGGGAGCGGGCGAGCCCGCGAAAGGGCCCGCGTAGGCGTCGAAAATGCCCGGTTGTTCCCCGCCAGTGATGTTTATCGAACCCTGAACTACGCTGACAGTCGCATCCCACAAATCATTTGTGCGCAAGCAAGGAGCCAGCATGGCGTTGGTGCGTCCGCTGTCGGTCGTTTGCCTGGGGCTGCTGTACATGCTCACCGGCTGTAGCAAGGAAGAGGTCCCCGAGACGCTGCCTCGGGTCGGTGTGCAACAGGTTCAACCCACAGATTTCGCTGCCAGGGTCACCCTGACGGGCGATGTGCAAGCGCGGGTGCAGACTGACCTGTCGTTCCGTGTGGGCGGCAAGATCATTTCGCGCAGCGTCGATGTGGGCGACCACGTCAAGGCCAACCAGGTGCTGGCGCGGCTGGACCCGAAAGACCTGCAGAACAACGTCGACTCGGCGAAGGCCGAGGTGTTCGCCGCCCAGGCGCGGGTCACCCAGACCAGCGCCGCCTTTGTACGCCAGCAAAAACTGCTGCCCAAGGGCTACACCAGCCAGAGTGAATACGACTCCGCCGAAGCCGCGCTGCGCAGTAACCAGAGCGCGCTCAAGGCCGCCCAGGCGCAACTGGCCAACGCCAACGAACAGCTCAGCTACACCGCACTGGTCTCCGAGGCCGCCGGGGTCATCACCGAGCGCCAGGCCGAAGTGGGCCAGGTGGTGCAGGCCACCATGCCCATCTTCAGCCTGGCCACCGATGGCGACCGCGATGCGGTGTTCAACGTGTACGAATCGCTGCTGGTCGCACCGCCCAGCGATGCCGGGGTGATCGTCAGACTGCTGGATAACCCCAACGTCCAGGCACATGGCTTCGTGCGTGAAATCACTCCCACGGTGTCGGCGCAAAGCGGCACAGTGCAGGTCAAGGTAGGCCTCAAAGACGTGCCACCGGGCATGCAGTTGGGCGCACCGGTCACCGCCACCACCAATGCCCAGGGGCGGCCCAGCGTCGAGCTGCCGTGGTCGGCACTGACCAAAGCCCTGCATGAGCCCGCTGTATGGGTGGTGGGCGAGGGCGACAAGGTTGAACTGCGCAAGGTCGAGGTCAGCCGTTACCTCACCGGCAAGATCGTGGTCGCCAGTGGCCTGAAAGGTGGCGAGACCGTGGTGGTCAATGGCGGCCAATTGCTGCACCCCGGCATGCAGGTGCAGAAGGTCGATGCCAAGGCCGAAGGGGGTGAGCTATGAAGCGCCTGCTGCTGATGCTGTCGGCTGGCGTGCTGCTGGTGGGGTGCAGCAGCGAGGACGAGGTGCCAGAGCCGATTAGGCCCGTGCTGTCGGTGAAAGTCGAACCCCAGGTGCAGTCGCAGCTGGGCCGCTTTGCCGGCAGTATTCAGGCACGCTTTGAAAGTACCCTGGGCTTTCGGGTTTCCGGGCGTATCGCCCGTCGCTGGCTGGATGTGGGCGCCCAGGTAAAACCGGGCGACACCTTGGCAACCCTCGACCCGACCGACCAGCAAAACCAGCTGCGTGCTGCCGAAGGCGACTTGGCCAAGGTACAGGCCCAATGGATCAACGCTCAGGCCGACGCCCGCCGCCAGCAGCAACTGTACGACCGCGGGGTAGGCGCCCAGGCCCAGCTGGACATCGCCCAGACCAACCTGAAAACCACCAGCGCGGCGTTGGAGCAGGCGCGCTCTGCGCTCAGCCAGGCGCGTGACCAGCTCGACTACAGCACCCTGCGCACCGACCACGCCGCGGTAATCACTGCCTGGCAGGCCGAAGCCGGGCAAACCGTCACCGCTGGCCAGGCCGTGGTAACCCTGGCCAGGCCGGATGTGAAGGAAGCCGTGATCGACCTGCCGATCGGCTTGGCCGAGCAGTTGAGCAAAGGCCTGACCTTCACCGTTGCTTCGCAGCTGGACCCGACCATCAACACCACCGCCAGCCTGCGGGAACTGGAACCCCAGGCCGACGCCACCACGCGCACCCGCCGTGCGCGCCTGACCCTGGCGAGCACCCCGGCGGCCTTCCACCTGGGCACCGCCATCAGCGTGACCCTGAGTTCGGAGGTGTCGCCGCGCAGCGAACTGCCCTTGAGTGCCTTGCTCGAGCGCGACGGCAAGACCCAGGTATGGGTGATCGATACGCAGCAGAAGACCGTGGCCACTCGTGACGTGGCCCTGATCGGCCGCACCGCCGACAGCGTCGTCCTGAGCTCGGGCGTACAGCCCGGCGAGCGGGTGGTGACTGCGGGCGTGAACAGCCTCAAGCCCGGCCAGAAGGTCACCTTCGACGAGGATGCGCAATGAAAGGAAGCTTCAACCTGTCCGACTGGGCACTCAAGCATCAATCGTTCGTCTGGTACCTGATGTTCGTCGGCCTGCTGATGGGGATCTTCTCCTACTTCAACCTGGGCCGTGAGGAAGATCCGTCGTTCACGATCAAGACCATGGTCATCCAGACCCGCTGGCCCGGCGCGACCCAGGACGAAACCCTGTACCAAGTCACCGACCGTATCGAGAAGAAGCTCGAGGAACTCGACTCCCTCGACTACACCAAAAGCTACACCCGCCCCGGTGAATCCACGGTCTACGTGTACCTGCGCGATACCACTAAGGCCAAGGACATCCCGGACATCTGGTACCAGGTGCGCAAAAAGATCCAGGACATTCGCGGTCAGTTCCCTCAGGGCATCCAGGGGCCTGCGTTCAACGACGAATTCGGTGATGTATTCGGCTCGATCTATGCCTTTACCTCCGATGGCCTTACCCTGCGCCAGTTGCGCGACTACGTGGAGCAAGCCAGGGCTGAGGTCCGCGATGTGCCCAACATCGGCAAGATCGAGTTGGTCGGTACCCAGGATGAAGTGCTGTACCTGAACTTCTCCACCCGCAAGCTGGCCGCGCTGGGCATTGACCAGCGCCAGGTCATGCAGGCCTTGCAATCGCAGAACGCCGTGACCCCGGCCGGGGTGATCGAGGCCGGCCCCGAGCGCATTTCGGTGCGCACCACTGGGCAGTTCGCCTCGGAAAAAGACCTGGAAACGGTCAACCTGCGCATCAATGACCGCTTCTTCCGCCTGGCGGATATTGCCGATATCGAACGCGGGTATGTCGACCCGCCGTCACCCATGTTCCGCTACAACGGCCAGACTGCGCTCGGGCTGGCCATCGGCATGAAAGCCGGTGGCAACATCCAGGTGTTCGGTGCCGCGCTGAAAAAGCGCATGGACAAAGTGGTCGAGGACTTGCCGATAGGGGTTGGAGTACACACCGTGTCGGACCAGGCAGTGGTGGTGAAGCAGGCTGTCGGCGGCTTCACCAGCGCGCTGTTCGAGGCGGTGGTGATCGTACTGGGGGTGAGCTTCATCAGCCTGGGCGTGCGCGCAGGCCTGGTGGTGGCCTGCTCGATCCCGCTGGTGCTGGCCATGGTGTTCGTGTTCATGGAGTACAGCGGCATCACCATGCAGCGGATTTCGCTGGGCGCCTTGATCATTGCGCTTGGCCTGCTGGTGGACGATGCGATGATCACCGTGGAGGTGATGGTCACGCGGCTGGAGATGGGTGAAAGCAAGGAGCAGGCGGCAACCTTTGCCTACACCTCCACAGCCTTCCCCATGCTGACCGGCACCCTGGTGACTGTGGCCGGTTTCGTGCCGATCGGCCTGAACGCCAGTTCGGCCGGTGAATATACCTACACCCTGTTTGCCGTGATTGCCGTGGCGCTGATCGTGTCGTGGGTGGTGGCGGTGTTCTTCGCGCCCGTGCTGGGCGTACACATCCTTAGCAGCAAGGTCAAAGCCCATGAAGCCGAGCCTGGCCGCCTGGGCAGGGCGTTCGAACATGGCCTGCTGTGGTGCATGCGCAACCGCTGGTTGACCATCATCGGCACCGTGCTGTTGTTCGTGCTGGCCATTTTCTGTGAGCGTTTTGTGCAGAACCAGTTCTTCCCGTCCTCGGACCGCCCGGAAATCCTGGTCGACCTCAACCTGCCGCAAAACGCCTCGATCGAGGAGACGCGCAAGGTGGTCGACCGCTTCGAGGCACGGATCAAGGATGACCCGGACCTGGTGCACTGGAGCACCTACATCGGCCAAGGTGCCATTCGTTTCTACCTGCCTCTCGATCAACAATTGCAGAACCCCTACTACGCGCAGTTGGTGATCGTCAGCAAAGGCTTCGAAGAGCGTCAGGCCATGATGGATCGCTTGCAGAAGATCCTGCATGAAGAGTTCGTCGGCATCGGTACCAACGTACAGTCGCTGGAAATGGGCCCGCCGGTAGGGCGGCCGATCCAGTATCGGATCAGTGGTGGCAACATCGACGAGGTCCGCAAACACGCCATCGAACTGGCCACCTTGCTCGACCAGAACGAGCACATCGGCGAGATGATCTACGACTGGAACGAGCCGGGTAAGGTACTGCGGGTGGAAATCGCCCAGGACAAGGCACGTCAGCTGGGGCTGTCGTCGGAAGACGTGGCCAATGTGATGAACAGCATCGTCAGCGGTGTGCAGATCACCCAGGTCAACGACAACATCTACCTGGTCAACGTGGTGGCCCGTGCCGAAGACAGCGAGCGCGGCTCGCCTGATACCCTGCAAAACCTGCAGATACTCACCCCCAACGGCACCTCGATCCCTCTGCTGTCGTTCGCCACGGTGCGTTATGAGCTGGAGCAGCCGCTGGTGTGGCGCCGGGACCGCAAACCGACCATCACCATCAAGGCCTCGGTCAATGGCGACATCCAGCCCACCGACCTGGTGGCCCAGCTAAAGCCGAAGATCGACGAATTCGCCAGCAAGCTGCCAGTGGGCTTCGAAGTGGCCACCGGCGGTACGGTGGAGGAGAGCGCCAAGGCGCAAGGGCCGATCCGCAAGGTGATCCCGCTGATGCTGTTCCTGATGGCGACGTTCCTGATGATCCAGCTGCACAGCGTGCAGAAGCTGTTCCTGGTGGTGAGCGTGGCGCCGCTGGGGCTGATTGGCGTGATCATCGCGTTGGTGCCCACGGGCACGCCCATGGGCTTTGTGGCGATTCTCGGCATCCTGGCGCTGGCGGGCATCATCATTCGCAACTCGGTGATTCTGGTGACCCAGATCGACGAGTTCGAGGCCCAGGGCTTCTCGCCGTGGGACGCGGTGGTGGAGGCCACCAACCACCGGCGTCGGCCGATATTGCTGACGGCGGCGGCGGCTAGCCTGGGCATGATCCCGATTGCCCGCGAAGTGTTCTGGGGGCCGATGGCCTACGCCATGATTGGCGGGATCATCGTGGCCACCCTGCTGACGCTGCTGTTCCTGCCGGCGTTGTATGTGGCCTGGTACAAGATCCGCGAGCCTGAAAACAGCACTGAAACCCAACATTGAACCCTGTGGGAGCGGGCACGCCCGCTCCCACGGAGGCATTTGAGCGCCTGTAAAATCGCGAATTGAATTTGGTTATATAAACATTCTTAAACAGTATTTTTAAGAATAACTCCGCCTCACTACTATTGCCCTCAAGCCAGGCGCAAATCCCCTTCAAACCTCTGCCCGGCACCTCACTCCAAGGAGAACGAGCATGAGTGCATCTCTGCGTAGCATCGACGGTCAGGACGAAGCCACCATTCTGCGTGAAATCCAGAGCGCCTTGCGCGACCTGCGTTTCGGTGCGGTGGAGATCACAGTGCACAACGCTCAGGTCGTACAGATCGAGCGCAAGGAGAAGTTCCGCCTGCAACAGCCCGGCAACAAGTCCGGCTGATCGCACCACAACATTCAAAACTAGAAAAATGCCAATCGGGAGCTTCACCATGTCCATCCGCCGTTATGCGCTTGCCGCTCTGGCCAGTGCTGTTTTTGCCGGTTCCGCCATCGCCAAGGACTACGAACTGCTGAACGTGTCCTACGACCCGACCCGCGAGCTGTATCAGCAGTACAACGCCGAGTTCATCAAGCACTGGCAGCAGGCCCACCCGGGCGACAAGGTGAAGATCCAGCAGTCCCACGGTGGCTCGGGCAAGCAGGCCCGTGCGGTCATCGATGGCCTGCGTGCCGACGTGGTGACCCTGGCACTGGCCGGTGACATCGACGAAGTCGCCAAGCTCGGCAAGACCCTGCCGGACAACTGGCAGACCCGCCTGCCGGACGCCAGCACCCCGTACACCTCGACCATCGTGTTCCTGGTACGCAAGGGCAACCCGAAAGGCATCAAGGACTGGGGCGACCTGATCAAGAAAGACGTGTCGGTCATCACCCCCAACCCGAAAACCTCCGGCGGCGCCCGCTGGAACTTCCTGGCTGCCTGGGCCTACGGCCTGAAGACCGGCGGTAGCGAAGAGAAGGCCAAGGCCTACGTGCAGGAACTGTTCAAGCACGTACCAGTGCTGGATACCGGCGCCCGTGGCTCGACCATCACCTTCGTCAACAACGGCCAGGGCGACGTGTTGCTGGCCTGGGAAAACGAAGCCTTCCTGGCGCTGAAGGAAGACGGTGGTGCCGACAAGTTCGACATCGTCGTGCCGTCGCTGTCGATCCTGGCCGAGCCGCCAGTGGCCGTGGTGGACAAGAACGCGGAGAAGAAGGGCAATACCGACATTGCCACCGAATACCTGAAGCACCTGTACAGCCCGGCCGGGCAGAAGATTGCCGCAGAGAACTTCTACCGCCCGCGTGACGAGAAAGTCGCTGCCGAATTCGGCAAGCAATTCCCGAAACTGGACCTGGTAACCATCGACAAGGACTTCGGTGGCTGGAAAACTGCACAACCGAAATTCTTCAATGATGGCGGTGTGTTCGACCAGATCTATCAGGCACAGTAATCGCCAAGGAAAAACGGGGCTGCGCAGCAACCCCGGGATTCAGAGTCTTGCACCAGCCCGGGATTGATTCCGGGCTTAGTGCGTTCAACCAGGGATATTTATGTCACGCCGCATTTCTCCCGTCATACCCGGCTTCGGGCTGACACTGGGCTACACCTTGGTGTACCTCAGCCTGATCGTGCTGATACCGCTGGCAGCCATGTTCATTCATGCCTCGCAGCTGACCTGGGAGCAGTTCTGGAACATCATCAGCGCGCCGCGGGTAATCGCCGCGCTCAAGCTGAGTTTCGGTACCGCCCTGTTCGCCGCCATCATCAACGGGGTGATCGGCACCCTGCTCGCGTGGGTGCTGGTGCGCTACACCTTCCCTGGGCGCAAGATCATCGACGCGATGATCGACCTGCCGTTCGCCCTGCCTACCGCCGTTGCCGGTATCGCCCTGACCGCCCTGTACGCGCCTGCGGGCTGGGTCGGCCAGTTCGCCACCGACCTTGGTTTCAAGATCGCCTACACCCCGCTGGGCATCACCCTGGCGCTGACCTTCGTCACCCTGCCGTTCGTGGTGCGTACGGTGCAGCCGGTACTGGCAGACATCCCGCGTGAAGTGGAGGAGGCCGCCGCCTGCCTGGGCGCCAAGCCGCTGCAGGTGTTCCGTCATATTCTGGCGCCGGCCCTGCTACCGGCCTGGCTCACCGGTTTTGCCCTGGCCTTCGCCCGCGGCGTGGGTGAGTATGGTTCGGTGATCTTCATTGCCGGCAACATGCCGATGAAGACCGAGATTTTGCCGCTGCTGATCATGGTCAAGCTCGACCAGTACGACTACACCGGCGCGACCGCCATCGGCGTGCTGATGCTGGTGGTTTCCTTCATCCTGCTGCTGCTGATCAACCTGCTGCAGCGCCGCATCGAAACCCCTTGAAGGAGGCCGGCATGTCCAGTTCATCCCTGAGTGCAAGCGCGGCCGCCAACGCCGCCCGCCGTGGCAGCGCCACTTCGCGGCGCATCCTGATCGGCCTTGGCTGGCTGGTGTTCGCGCTGTTTCTGCTGCTGCCGCTGGTGATCGTGGTATCACAGGCGCTGAAGAACGGTTTTGGCACCTTCTTCGAGGCGATTTTCGAGCCCGACGCGCTGTCGGCATTGAAGCTCACCCTGCTCGCCGTGGTCATTTCGGTGCCGCTGAACCTGGTGTTCGGTGTCAGCGCCGCCTGGTGCGTCAGCAAGTACACCTTCCGTGGCAAGAGCATTCTGGTCACCCTGATCGACCTGCCGTTCTCGGTGTCGCCGGTGATCGCCGGCCTGGTCTACGTGCTGATGTTCGGCGCGCAAGGCCTGTTCGGGCCATGGCTGCAGGACCACGACATCCAGATCGTGTTCGCGCTGCCGGGGATCGTCCTGGCGACCATTTTCGTCACCGTGCCGTTCGTGGCCCGTGAGCTGATCCCGCTGATGCAGGAGCAGGGCACGCAAGAAGAGGAGGCCGCGCGACTGCTCGGCGCCAACGGCTGGCAGATGTTCTGGCACGTGACCTTGCCCAATATCAAATGGGGCCTGATCTATGGCGTGGTGCTGTGTACCGCACGGGCCATGGGCGAGTTTGGCGCGGTGTCGGTGGTGTCGGGCCACATTCGTGGCGTGACCAACACCTTGCCGCTACACGTGGAGATCCTCTACAACGAGTACAACCACGTCGCGGCCTTCAGCGTGGCCAGCCTGTTGCTGATCCTGGCGCTCTTCATCCTGCTGCTCAAGCAGTGGAGCGAGAACCGTATTAACCGCCTGCGCCACAGCGCCGCGGAGGAATGATTCATGTCGATCGAAGTTCGTAACGTCAGCAAGCGCTTCAACAGCTTCCAGGCCCTGGACAACATCAACCTGGACATCAACAGCGGCGAGCTGGTGGCTTTGCTCGGCCCGTCCGGCTGCGGCAAGACCACGCTGCTGCGCATCATCGCCGGCCTGGAAACCCCGGACCAGGGCAATATCGTGTTCCACGGCGAAGACGTGTCCGGCCATGACGTGCGTGACCGCAACGTCGGTTTCGTGTTCCAGCACTACGCGCTGTTCCGCCACATGAGTGTGTTCGACAACGTCGCTTTCGGCCTGCGCATGAAGCCCAAGGGCGAGCGCCCGAGCGAAAGCAAGATCGCCGAGAAGGTGCATGAGCTGCTGAACATGGTGCAGCTGGACTGGTTGTCCGACCGCTACCCCGAACAGCTGTCCGGTGGCCAGCGTCAGCGTATCGCCCTGGCCCGCGCGCTGGCGGTGGAGCCCAAGGTGCTGCTGCTGGACGAGCCGTTCGGTGCACTGGATGCCAAGGTGCGCAAAGAGCTGCGCCGCTGGCTGGCTAGGCTGCACGAAGATATCAACCTGACCTCGGTATTCGTGACCCACGACCAGGAAGAAGCCATGGAAGTGGCCGACCGTATCGTGGTGATGAACAAGGGCGTGATCGAGCAGATCGGCTCGCCGGGCGAGGTGTACGAGCAGCCGGCCAACGACTTCGTCTACCACTTCCTGGGCGACTCCAACCGCCTGGCCTTGAGCGAAGGGCACCATGTGCTGTTCCGCCCGCACGAAGTGTCGCTGTCGCGGCATGAGACCGAAGGGCACCATGCGGCCGAGGTGCGGGATATTCGGCCGTTGGGGGCTACAACGCGGGTGACCTTGAAGGTGGAAGGGCAGAGCGAGCTGATCGAGGCCGAGGTGGTCAAGGACCATGACAGCCTGACCGGGTTGGCGCGGGGGGAGACCCTGTTCTTCCGGCCGAAGGTTTGGCAGAAGGTGGCGGATATCTGACCCAGCTTTGATGATGAAAACCCGGGCTTGGTCCCGGGTTTTTTATGCCTGCCAGATTGCCGGGGCTGCTTAGCAGCCCTCGCGGCAATCTCATGCCTTGCACGAATATTTTGCATGCCTGCAATGCATCGTTTTTGCACCGACCAGTTGCAGCCCGCACAATCCGTGGCTTTCACACTACCTCTCAAAAGCAATATTCAATTAAGTTCTAATCATAATTTTAAACATTACTTTAAGAGATAAGCCTCTGGCCCCGATGATTCAGCCATACCTGAATCGAGACCCCAGGAGTTTGATCAATGGGTAATGTCCAGTCGGCCGTCAGGGCCTACGACCAGCCATGGCGCCCGGCCCCGGGCGACCTGGTCGAGCTTGGACGCACGCTTCGCCTCCCGCTGGGCCAGCTGCGCCTGCAACGCACGCCTGTCAGCGGGCTCAAGCGCCGCGACAAGCTGGTGTTGGGCCTGCTGGTGCTGGCCCTGCACGGCGCTGCGGCGTACTGGGTAAGCCAGGCACCCACGCCAGAGCTACCCGTGGTGCCACCGCAAGTGCCGCCCATGACCATCGAGTTCGCAGCGCCAGCGCCGCCTGTGGTCGAACCGCCACCGCCTGCGCCTGCACCGCCTGTCGTCGAGCCGCCGCCACCACCACCCGTGATCGACGAACTGGCCGCCAAGCCCAAACCCAAGCCAAAACCCGTGCCCAAGCCGGTGGTCAAGCAAGCACCCAAACCACAGCCCAAACCGGTCGAAGCACCACCGCCAGCCCCAGTGGCCGCCCCGGCACCACCTGCGCCCGCACCACCCGCGCCGGCCCCGGTTACGCCCGCTTCGGCCAACGCCGCGTACCTGAAAAACCCGGCGCCGGAGTATCCGCAGATGGCCCAGCGGCGGGGTTGGGAAGGCACCGTGCTGCTGCGGGTAGAGGTGCTGCCCAGCGGTAAACCCGGGCAGATCCAGGTCCAGAAGAGCAGCGGCCGTGATGCCCTCGACGCCGCCGCGCTGGCCGCGGTGAAACGCTGGAGCTTCGTGCCCGCCAAGCAGGGCGACGTGGCCCAGACCGGCTGGGTCAGCGTGCCGATCGATTTCAAGCTTCGCTAACTTTTCGCAGAACACAGGAAGACATCATCATGAGCCTGCTGGCATCCCCCCTCGAATCCGTTGAAAGCGCAGTCATCTGGCTGCTGGTTGGTTTCTCTGTCGTCACGTGGGGCCTGGCCCTGGTCAAGGTCGCGCAGTTCGTGCGGTTGAAGAACCAGGACAAACGCTTCCACCAGCAGTTCTGGGCGGCCTCCAGCCTGGACTCGGCCGCCGAGCTCAGCCACGAGCTGCCCGGCCCGGCTGCCCGCGTTGCCCAGTCTGGCTATGCCGCGATTGCCGTCGGCGACACCCAGGCCAACGACCTGAGCCACGCCATCAACCACCAGGACCGCCTGGAGCGTGCCCTGCGCCAGCAGATCGTGCGTGAGCGCCGCTCGCTGGAAACCGGCCTGGCAGTGGTCGCCAGTATCGGCAGCACCTCACCTTTCATCGGCCTGTTCGGCACTGTGTGGGGCATCATGGAAGCACTCAAGGGCATCAGCGCGGCCGGCTCCGCCAGCCTGGAAACCGTAGCAGGTCCAATTGGTGCGGCATTGGTGGCAACCGGTGTGGGCATTGCCGTCGCCGTGCCTGCGGTGCTGGTCTACAACTACTTCCTGCGCCGCCTCAAGCTGACCGCTGCCGACCTCGACGACTTCGCCCACGACTTCTACAGCCTGGCGCAGAAGAGTGCCTTCCGCGTGCTGGTGCACCCCGCCGTGCACAAGCCACAGGCCGGTTTCACCCAGCCCGTGAAGGAGGCGTCCTGACATGGCTTTTTCGACCCAGGACAGCGACGAAGTCCTCAGTGAAATCAACGTCACGCCGCTGGTGGACGTCATGCTGGTGCTGCTGGTGGTGTTCATCGTCACCGCGCCGCTGTTGACCAACGCCATCCCCATCAACCTGCCCAAGACCGAGGCCGTGGCCCCTGTAGAGCAGAAGGACCCGCTGGTGGTCAGCATCGACGGTGAAGGCAAGCTGTTCATCAACAAGGACCAGATCCAGCCCGACCTGCTGGAAACCAGCCTCAAGGCCGCCAAGGACAAGGACGCAGACGTGCGCGTGCAGCTGCAGGCCGATGACGGCGTTAACTACGGCGAAGTGGCGCGGGCCATGGCAGCCATCGAACGTGCAGGCATCAGCAAGCTGGCGGTGATTACCGCACGCTGATACCCGCCAAACCTCTTCAGGCAAGTGCTTATGGGCCACATCTCTTGGCAGGGGGTGGCCCTTTTTTTTGCCGTGACAGGTCCAGCGCCTGTGAGGTCGAGCGCCGCCCGCGCGGCGCTCGGTCTCACAGCCGACAATTCTCTCAAGGTGTACATTTAGGTTATTAATAAATAGCTTCTTATTCCTTTACGAATATAACTCCCTCCCTATACTGGTCTCCAAGCACGCAAACTTACTGGAGGCGTCCCCATGCGCAATGAGTCGATTCGCTACCTGATTGTGCCGGGCTGGCAAGGATCGCCAGACAACCATTGGCAAAGTCACTGGCAGCGCACCCTGCCCAACAGTGCCAGGGTGGAGCAGCACGACTGGCTGACCCCGCAGCGCCAGGACTGGGTGCAGGCACTGGAGCAGGCGATTGTTGCCGAAGAGTCGCCGGTGATCCTGATTGCCCACAGCCTGGGCTGCATCACCGTCGCCCATTGGGCTGCGCAGGCCAGCCCGGCCTTGCTGCGACGTGTGCGTGGCGCGCTGTTGGTGGCACCAGCGGACGTCGAGCGGCCCACCTGCGCGCCAGCCTTGCGCAACTTTGCGCCGATCCCGACCGACGCACTGCCGTTCCCCAGCCAGGTGGTCAGTTCGGACAACGACCCGGCCGTGAACGTGCCACGGGCGCTGTACCTGGCCCAGGCCTGGGGCGCCGAGGCGGGGTTGCTGAGCAACGCCGGGCACATCAACGTCAAGTCCGGCCATGAGCGCTGGGAGCAAGGCTTCGCCTACTTGTACCGCTTGCAAAGCCGGGTTGAGCAGCGCGCACTGCGCCGCGCCTGATCGCCTTTAACGCTTACCTGACGCCCGGCCAATGAAGGCCTGGGGCGGGAGTTTGTCATGACTTTTCAAAACCCGTTTGGCCAGCCGCTGCTGACCTTTCCCGAGCTGGACAAGAGCCCGCTGAGCATCCGCGCCAAGGCGCTGGTGTTCATCGACCCGCGTTCGCAGCAACTGCGCGAAGACCTTGAGCGCCTGGCGCCGCAACCCTTGCCCGTGCTGATCCGTGGCGAAACCGGCACCGGCAAGGAGTTGCTGGCACGGCAGATCCATCGTGCCAGCGACCGCAGTGGTTTGTTCGTGTCGGTCAACTGCGCGGCCATCAGCCCCACCTACGCCGATGCCGAACTGTTCGGCTACAGCGCCGGCAGCCAGGGTGGCACGGCCAGCAGCCGCGCCGGCTGGTTCGGCTCGGCCAATGGCGGCACGTTGTACCTGGACGAGATCGCCGACTTGCCGCTGGCCATCCAGGGCAAGCTGCTGGCTGCCCTGGAAAACCGCGAAGTCACCCGGGTGGGCGCGCAGCAGCCGCAGCCGGTGGATGTGCGGCTGGTGGCCGCGACCAGCATCGATCTGGCGCGGGTGGTGCGTGCGGGGCGCTTCAACGAGCGCCTGTACCAGTACCTGCGCGAGGGGGCGCTGGAGCTGCCGCCGCTGCGCGAACGGCCGGGCGATATCCTGCCATTGGCCGAGTACTTCGTGGGCATCTACAGCGTGCGGCTGCAGCGGCCTGTGGCGCTGGTGAGCGAGGCGGCGCAGCAGGTGCTGGAGGCGCATCCCTGGCCCGGCAACACCCGTGAACTGGAGAACGTCATCCACTTCGCCTTGCTGGTCAATGACGGCGAAGAGCTGCAGCCAGAGGACCTGGACCTGCACAACCCCGCGCGCTAGACATCGCTCATAAGCAAAGTGGCTGATGGCGATTTGTTTTTGGAATAAGCAGCTAAGTAAAAGGTATTGTTGCGGCATAAAAAATCCAGCTATTGTCCGCCTCACGCCCGCTGGTGAACCGGTTGGGCACCCAATTCGCCATCGTCGATGGCCCAGAACCAGAACAAGGACCACCATGAAGAAGACCCTGCTGACCACTGCCCTGGCCGCTGCCCTGTCGTTCGCCGGCCTGGCTGCCGCCGCCGAGAAACTGGTAGTTGCCGCAACCCCGGTACCGCACGCCGAAATCCTCGAGCTGATCAAGCCGACCCTGGCCAAAGAAGGTGTGGACCTGCAGATCAAGGTCTTCACCGACTACGTGCAGCCGAACGTGCAGGTTGACCAGAAGCGCCTGGACGCCAACTACTTCCAGACCCTGCCGTACCTGAAGAGCTTCAACGAAGGTAAAGGCACCCACCTGGAAACCGTGATCGGCGTGCACGTTGAGCCGTTCGGTGGTTATTCGAAGAAGATCAAGAACCTGTCCGAGCTGAAGGAAGGCGCTACCGTTGCCATCCCTAACGAAGGCAGCAACAGCGGCCGCGCCCTGATCCTGCTGCAGAAGGCTGGCCTGATTACCCTGAAAGACCCGAAAAACGCGCTGGCCACCCCCAAGGACATTGCCGAGAACCCGAAGAAGCTGAAGTTCCGCGAGCTTGAATCGGCCATGCTGCCGCGTGTGCTGGACCAGGTCGACCTGGACATGATCAACACCAACTACGCCCTGGAAGCTGGCCTGAACCCGGCCAAGGATGCGCTGGTGATCGAAGGCGCCGACTCGCCGTACGTGAACTTCCTGGTTGCCCGCCCGGACAACAAGGACAGCGAGGCCATCCAGAAACTGGCCAAGGCCCTGACCAGCCCCGAGGTGAAGGCATTCATCGCCAAGAAGTATCAAGGTGCTGTGCTGCCGGCGTTCTGATCCGGTTGGAGATTCTTGCGTGACCAAACGCCGACACCCTTGTGTCGGCGTTTTTGTTTCTGGGGCTGCTTTGCAGCCCCAGGATGTATGCCCCGGTGAAAATGCTCGGTGATATGCATATGCAATAAAGGTATTTATTAAAAAGTTTTTAGATCATTAGAGTCTAGTCATTGTGCCCCCGCGCACCCTGCAGACTTGCTCTACCCATGACATTCGACACCGCATTCATCCTCAGCACGCTACCCGCCTTTCTGAAGGCCGTGGGCGTGACCTTGCAGGTAGGCCTGACCGCCATCGCCACCTCGCTGCTGGTCGCCCTGGTCAATGCCACCCTGCTGGTCCTGCGCACCCCCTACCTGTGGCGCCTGGTCAAAGCCTATGTGGAGCTGGCCCGCAACACGCCGCTGCTGATCCAGCTGTTCTTCGTCTACTTCGCCTTGCCGAGCCTGGGCCTGAAGATTTCCGGTTTTTCTGCAGCGATCATCACCATGACCTTCATGGGCGGTGCCTACCTCACCGAAGTGTTGCGGGCCGGCATCGAGGCGGTGCCTCGTGCCCAGCTTGAGTCCGGGCGCTCCATCGGCCTGTCCGAGGGCCAGCTGCTGCGCCATGTGGTGCTGCCCCAGGCCGGTATCCTCAGCCTGCCAGCGCTGTTCGCCAATTTCATCTTCCTGCTCAAGGAAACCACCGTGGTGTCGGCGGTGGCCGTGCCCGAAATTCTCTACACCACCAAGAACTACATCGCGTTGTACTACAAGACCTACGAAATGCTCGCCGTGCTGACCTTGCTCTGCGTGCTGTTGTTCCTGCCGCTGTCGTTGCTGCTGCGCTATGTGGAAAGGAGGCTGCAACATGGCCAGTTCGGGGTTTGACCTCTTGCTACAGGCGCTGCCGCAGCTGGCCGGCGGCGCCGCGCAGACCCTGGCCATCTCGGCGCTGGGCATCCTGTTCGCGACGCTGGGTGGCGTGCTTTACGGCGTGCTGGCAACCTTGGGCAACCGGGCCCTGAACATCGCCTTGCAGGTGTACCTGGAGTTGTTCCGCGCCATCCCGGTGCTGGTCTGGTTGTACCTGGTGTTCTTCGGCCTGCCGATTTTCTTTGCGCTAAGCATCCCCAGTTTCTGGTGCGCCGTGCTGGTGCTGGCCCTGTGGGGCGCCAGCGAGGTGGGCGAGGTCGTGCGTGGTGCACTGGCTTCCCTGCCGCGTGGCCAGCGCGAGGCCGGGTTGTCCATCGGCCTGGCCGGCTGGCAGCTGTATGGCTACGTGCTGCTGCCGCAGGCGCTCAAGCGCATGACTCCACCGACCATCAACATCTACACGCGGATCATCAAGACCAGCTCGCTGGCCGTGCTGATCGGTGTGGTCGAGGTGATCAAGGTCGGCCAGCAGATCATCGAACGCACCTATGAATCGGTGCTGATCTACGGCGCCTTGTTCCTGTTCTTCTTCATCGTCTGTTATCCGCTGTCCGCCGCCTCGCGCGTGCTGGAACGCCGCTGGGCACACTCATGAGCGCATTGATCGAATTTCAGGGTTTCAACAAGTTTTTTGGCGAGCACCAGGTGCTCAAGGACGTCGACCTCAAGGTGGCGGCCGGCGAAGTGGTGGTCATCCTCGGCCCCAGCGGTTGCGGCAAGAGCACACTGCTGCGCTGCCTCAACGGTCTGGAACAGGCCCACAGCGGCCACCTGCGCCTGGCCGGGCAAGAGCTGCTGGCCCCGCGCACCGACTGGCGCGACGTCCGCCAGCGGGTGGGCATGGTGTTCCAGAGCTATCACCTGTTCGGCCACATGAGCGTGATCGACAACCTGCTGCTCGGCCCGCTCAAGGTGCAAAAGCGCGAACGTGCCGAAGCCCAGGCCCAGGCCGAGGCGCTGCTGGCACGGGTCGGCCTGCTGGACAAGCGCGACGCCTTCCCCCGGCAGTTGTCCGGGGGCCAGCAACAGCGCATCGCCATTGTGCGTTCACTGTGCATGAACCCCGAGGTGATGCTGTTCGACGAGGTTACCGCAGCCCTCGACCCCGAGATGGTCAAGGAAGTGCTGCAGGTGATCCAGGGCCTGGCCCGCGACGGCATGACCTTGCTCATCGTCACCCATGAAATGGCCTTCGCTCGCGCGGTGGCCGACCGCATCGTGTTCATGGAGGCCGGCAGGATCCTTGAACAGGGCAACCCCGAGAGCTTCTTCACCCAACCGCGGACCGCACGCGCGCAGCAGTTCCTGGAGAAATTCTCCTTCGTAGAAAGCCTGCCGAAAACACTGCACAAGGAACTGTCATGAAAACTGCCAACCTCTCCAAACTGCTGGCGCCGCTGTTCGGCCTGGCGCTGCTGGCCGGCTGCAACAAGGCCGAAGAGCCACCCAAGCCTGCGGCGGCCTCGCCGGCCACCAGCTACCTGGAAACCATCAAGGCCCGCGACAAGCTGATTGTCGGGGTGTTCACCGACAAGCCGCCGTTCGGCTTCGTCGATGAAAAAGGCCGCTACGTGGGCTTTGATACCGACATCGGCCGTCGCCTGGCCAAGGACCTGCTGGGCGATGAGAACAAGGTCGAGTTCGTTGCCGTGGAACCCGCCAGCCGTATTCCATTCCTGCAGAGCGACAAGGTTGACCTGATCCTCGCCAACATGACCGTTACCCCGGAGCGCAAAGAGGCGGTGGACTTCACCAACCCCAACCTGCGTGTTGCTGTGCAGGCCATCGTGGCTGATGGCAGCCCGGTGCAGAAACTCGACGACCTGGCCGACAAGACCATCATCGTCACCACCGGCACCACGGCCGATATCTGGCTGACCAAAAATCACCCTGACTGGAAACTGCTCAAGTTCGAGAAGAACAGTGAATCGCTGCAAGCCCTGGCCACCGGTCGCGGCGATGCCTATGCCCAGGACAACCTGATCCTGTTCAGCTGGGCCAAGCAGAACCCGGGCTACCGTGTGCTGCCTGAGTTGCTGGGTGAAGAAGCACCGATTGCGCCGGCGGTGAAGAAGGGCAATACCGAGCTGCGTGACTGGGTGAATGCCGAGCTGGCGAAGCTTGGTGAAGAGAAGTTTCTGCTGAAGCTGTATGACCAGTATGTGCGCAAGGAGCTGAGCGATGACACCAGGCCGGAAAGCGTAATTGTGGAAGGGGGCAAGTGGCAGGGCTGACCATGTAAACGGGGCCGCTTTGCGGCCCAATCGCGACACAAGGCCGCTCCCACAAGGTCCTGCATACACCGGCCCATGTGGGAGCGGCCTTGTGTCGCGATTGGGCTGCAAAGCAGCCCCCTCGGTTATCTGGCCGGCACTAATCTCAGCGTGCTCTGCGCCGGAATCATCCCCATCTGCGTCTTCTGGTACTGCCCCTGCACATACCCTTCGGCCTGATCCGAGTAATGCCGGTCAAACGGCACGCCACTCTGCCCGACCGGGTTGCTGGTCAGCGCCTGCCCGGCATCGGCAAAATCGATCAGCCGCCGCGTTGAAGGCCCATAGGTCACCGGCCATGGCGCCGGGCCGATCTTCGCAGAAAGGTTGTTCGGCACCTCATGGGTACCGGGCGCGGCGAACGGCCCAACGTTGAACAGCAGGTTCAGCGGCTTTTTCACCCCAAGAGGGTGGTTGTGGGTCAGGGTATGGGCCTTGCCCCATTGCCAGCTGGCCGGGTCGCTACCCAAGGTATCGCGCAGGTGCTTCAGGCTGCGCTGCCAGGCCAGGCGTACGATGGCGGTACGGTCGGTACGCTGGTTGCCACCTCGGGTGTTCCACCAAGGGGAGTCGGCGTCCGCCGCCAGGCGTGGCAAGGCAGCGTCGATGGCGCGGGTGCTGATCAGTACCGGGAACCAGGTTTCGCCCAGTTCGTCGTGCAGGGCCGCGAAGGCCAGTTCGTAGAGGAACTGGTTGAACAGCGTGGCGCTGGTCGAATCCAGCGGGTAGTCGCCGCGCCAGGCGGCGAGCTGTTCGATCAGTTCCTTCTCTTCGTCTCCGTCCGCCACTGCGCGCAGGGTTGCCAGCAGCGGTGCAAGGGTGCGCGGGCCGTGGTCGCTGGCGGTGTCCAGTTGCAGGGCCTGGCTGTTCTGGGTATCCCATTTCACCTCGGGGTTAGCCAGGTGGCGGTCGAGCTGGCGGCCTCGGTCGGGCAGGTTGTAGTAACCCGGTATGGGCAGCCCTGCTGGCGGCTGGTAGTTGGCCGAGACGATATAGCCGCGCGCCGGGTTCTCTTGCTGCGGGTTGACGTTGAAGGGGTAGAACCCGAGCTTGTCGGCCTGCGCGCTGGCGCCGTCGAGGATGAACGCCGGGTCGACGCCGTCGGGGCGTATCGGGAGCTTTGCCGCCGCCCACCAGCCGATGTCACCTCGGGCATTGGCCCAGACAAAGTTAAGGCCTGGTGCATGGACCTTGGCGGCAGCCTCGCGCATCTTGCCCAGTGTGTCGGCACGGTTGAGCTGGTAGAAACCTTCGAGGATCGGGTTTTCGGTTTCCAGGAACGCCCACCACATGGCGATGGGCGTAGGCCCGGCAGTAGCGCCCAGCACGTCGTTGACGATCGGGCCATGTGGCGAGCGGCGCAGGCTGAGTGTGACCGGTGCTTCGCCTTTGACCGCGATCTGCTGCTCGGTCTTTTCCAGCGCCTGCCATTTGCCTTCGACCATCACCTGGTTGGCGTCGGCCGGGTTGGTGCGCTCGGCGATCAGGTCGACGTCATCGTTCTGGAACATGGTCAGGCTCCAGCCGAAGTCGCGGTTGTGACCAAGCAGGGCAAAGGGGTTGAGCGCCTGGAAGTAGCCATACAGGTTGAACCCGGGTGCCGAGAGTTCGGCCTCGTACCACACCGCCGGCACTGCGAAACCGATGTGCGGGTCGCCAGCCAGCAGCGGTTTGCCGCTGCGGGTATGGTTGCCGGCCACCGCCCAGGCGTTGCTGCCTTCAAACTGCGGGATGCCCGCCTCACCCAGCGCCTGGTGGCTGAGGCGGGCTAGGGCTTCCAGGCTTTGCCAGTCCGCAGCGGCCAGTGGCGTGCCCAGCGCCCCCTCGGGTTTCCAGCCGAGGTCGAAGATGTTCAGGTAGTCGGGGCCAAGCTGGTCGCGTATGTAGGTCAGTGCGGGCTCGGTGCGAAACGCAGCGGCGAAGCTGTAAGCGAGGTAACCGGCAATGCTCAGGGTATCTTCGGCGGTAAACGGGCGAGGGGTGATACCCAGCAGGTCGAACTCCACGGGCTTGGGATGGCTGGCTTGCCAGCCGTTGACCCCGTCGAGGTAAGCTTGCAGGGCCTGCCAGGCAGGTGACTGGCGGTCCTGACGCTTGGCCATCAGTGCGGCCTGTTCGCGGATGCGCAGGCTGCGGAACAAGGTATCGGTGGGCAGCAGCTTGTCGCCCAGCACCTCGGCCAGTTCACCTCGGGCCAGGCGGCGCAGTATTTCCATCTGGAACAGCCGGTCCTGGGCATGCACGTAGCCCAGGGCGCGGTACAGGTCTGCCTCGTTTTGCGCCTGCAGGTGCGGCACACCGCGGGCGTCGTAGCGCACGCTGACTGGCGCCTGCAAGCCAGCCAGGGCCACTTGGCCCTCGCGCTGCGGCAGCTTGCCCTGCACGTACCAGTAACCGGCGCCGGCGGCCACGGCAACCACCACGGCCAACAGGGTCAGGCTGCGCTTCATGCAAGCTCCTTGTGCGTCAAAGCAGAAAATGTGGTTCGATCATCGGCGGATTCGCGAACAGAGCATAGCCCCGGGAAGGAAATTCCATGTCACTCAGCGAAAAACAGAAGATGCTTACAGGCCAGCTCTACCACGCTGGCTGCCCCGAACTGCAGGCCGAGCAGATCGCCAACAAGCACTGGATGCACCGCTACAACAGCAGCGTCGACTTGCTCAACGACGCACGCCATGGGCTGTTGCTGGAGCATTTCGGCCAGGTGGGCGAAGGCGCGGTGATTCGCCCGCCGTTCTATTGCGACTACGGCTACAACATCAGCGTTGGCCGCAATACCTTCATGAACTTCAACTGCGTGATCCTCGATGTGATGCCGGTTCGCATCGGTGACGACTGTCAGATCGGCCCCAACGTGCAGATCTACACCGCCGACCACCCGCTCGACCCTGACCTGCGGCGCAGCGGGCTGGAGAGCGGGCGGGCGGTGACCATTGGCAACAACGTGTGGATTGGTGGCGCGGCGATCATCCTGCCGGGGGTGAGCATTGGCGATAACGCCGTGGTGGGTGCCGGCAGTGTGGTGACCCGGGATGTGCCGGCGGGGGCCACGGTGGTGGGTAACCCGGCGCGGGTGCGTGGGTGATATGAAAAGCCCTGCGGTGTTGGCCGCAGGGCTTTGGGTCAGGCGGGTTTGAAGCCGGGTTTGCCGTTGGCGGCGCGCCATTCCTTTATGCGATTGACGACCCCTTGTGGGCTTTTGTCTGAGCCCGCTGGAGGGCGTGTCAGCACATCTGCACCATCAGGATGCTCGGTAATTCGCCTGAAATTGAAGACTATGTTGTCTCGAAATCTTTCTAGCTCAGCACCGCTGCGCCCTTCGCGATTCTCATACAGCTCTGTAATGAGCGAGAGGAATTCATCTTCCGTGTACTCCTCCAATTTGCTTTTGAGCGTCATTGATTGTTCTCCTTGTGGTGATCAATATGAACCCGCGGCGTCATCAGCAGTAGATTGTCCAGGTCATACACGGCCCCTCCGCTTGCAATCTCATGTTTGTGATGGATTTCAATTTTCATTCGCCTTCCTACCCACTGGTTCTCCGGGGCATACGGCGCGACACCATTTCGCATGTTGTCAGCGTCCAGGAAGTCTAAATGCTGGGTGAACACTTCATCTGCAGCAATCTCCATCCAGATAGCTTCTCGAAGTCTATCGAACCGGCTAAACCGCCGCCCCTTCAGCCTTTCCGCAATTCGTGTAGGAATCGGCGCCCCCGCCGCCGTGGTGGCTGCATCCAGCACCCGGTCTGGTGTGACAACGCCGTTGCCGCTGGCAACCCCCGGCAAATTCCGAGGGTTGCGCAGCATCACATAGATCGGCGCCAGCCCTGAGTCTGCGGGGAAGATGATGACGTAGTCATCGATATGCAGGTCGGGCAGTTCAGGAAAGGTACGAATATCAGGCTGTGGGGGAACGATGATGTTGCCCGGCAAGTGCTTTTGCAGATCTTCGACGATGGGGAAGCCCGTGGTGAAGCTTGCGTCCTTGGGGTTGAAGGTGCTCAGGGTCGATGGCGGCGTTGCCGGATGCCACAGCAGTGTTGCGCCACCCGGCCCTTCGGCGGTGAAACGATAGGCCCCCTGAGTCGTATCCCACTGTGCCTGACGCACCCGTACGTCCCGCAGGATGCCGCTGCCGTCCGTGGCGGCCAGGTACACCTCGGTCTGAGTCCCATCGGGTACTGCATTCATCCGTAGCGGCAACTCAAGGGTCTGACCAACCTTGCGGTTCGCCTCTTGGGTGAGGTCTGCACCGGGTGTCATCAGGGCAAGCGGAACAGTGACCCCCATGCGTTCGCCATCGCCCAGTCGGGCGGCATAGAGCATCAGCGGCAGGTGTCCGGCCGCACGGGCCAGCAGCCGAGCAGCAGCGCTGTTGATAGCCGTGCCCAGCGCACGCCATATTGGCTCGAAATGCGCCGTGCCGCCGCGTGAAGTAGCCAAAATCAGCGGGTGTAGGGTGCTGGCGACCCAGGCGTTGAAGGTGACGGGGGTGTTGCTTGGCGTACGGCCTGACAGAGCGCTGAGCAGACACTGCTCATCGAAGGCTGCTTCGACGGCACGGTTTGCCTGTAGATGCAGTTGTTCCCCTGCTGCCTCTTCAAGTGCTGAAGTGCTTGCATGCTCGGCGGCGTGGGCAGATGCCTGAGCTTTCAAGTCAGCGGCTTGCGCCCTGTGAGCTTCAGTGGCTGTGGGGCCATGAAACATCCGGTCGAAGTCGAGCAAGCCAATCTCCGATGCCAATCGGCGATACTGCACGCGCTTGTTGGAGACTGTGGCGCGCAGATGTTCGCGCATCTTGAGCAGGTCGGATGTTTCCCGCTCAAGCTCGTGGCTATGCTCCAGCGCTGTTTCTTCGGCAATGTCCTCATGCTGGTGCCGTTCGAAGGCCGTGAGCACGCGCTGTATCGTGCTGGTGGCCATTTGTAGCTCGTGATGGGCGGTGAGTGTGCGGACTATCGCTTGCTCTACCTTGTCCAGCGCTCGGGCAATCGCTTCGTTACTCTTTTCCCTGGTTTTGGCACTGGACAACTGGCTGCGCAGAAGATGCTGGCGCTTGATCAGCAGGCTGTGTTGCTGTTCAAGGTACTTGACCTCGAACGCTGCCCGGTAGGACTCAAGCCAGGCCTGGCGGGGATCAGCCTGGGTGCGTGAAGCGTTCAGGAACTCGTGAAAGGATCGATGCTCCGGGTCTGTGCCAAAGAAACGGTTGGCTTGCTGGCGCACAGCGTCCAGACGTGGGCCAAGCTGTGCCTGAAGCTGGTTGACCGCTGCAATTGTCAGTTCGAGCGCCTGGACTTCTCCAAGGCCGGCCAGTGAGCCCACCTCACTGGCAATAGCGTGTTCGAGGTCTTGATCAAGTGTGGCCTCGCGCTGAGCATGTGCCTGCTTGACCTGGCGCTTGTCGTTTTCGATTTGCGGTATCAGTTCGATGACCAGGCTGCCTGGCCGAAAGGTCGATGCCAGTTGATACGGTATGCGGTTATGGCCCCAGAAAACGCCAGGGATGAAGATAGGGCGAGTGCCGTGTACATAGCTGTGGGGAAGCTCGGTGAATCCGTGCTGCGACATACAGTTTCTCCATTGGTCTGTATGTCGTGACGGTAAAAATCTTCCTTTGGGCCGAAGCTGTAGATAAGTATCGGGTGTTCGCTAACTACCAGGGGCAATAGCACCCTACGGCTAACGTATTGCTGGCCTGCACGGGACGATCAGCAAGCAAGGCCTGGATGATGGGTTCGATGAAACTGTTGCTGGCATTGCACACCGCACCTTCGCTGTAAGGGCCGAAGTAGGCCAGGCGGCCTTGCCGGTCCCAGATGGCCACGGCCGGGGAGGCGGGCAAGTGCTCGCTGCCGGGCAGGCTGGCAAGGGGCTTGAGGGCGGCGAGGTTGGCGGGTAGTTGGCCATGGCTGCCGGGCTTTTGCAGCACGTGGAAGCTCACCCCCTGGCCTGCGAACTGGCTGACCAGGTCGCCCAGGTGCTGCTGGTTGCCGACATTGCACGGGCACGCCGGGTCCCAGAAATGCACCACGCGGACCGGGCCCGGGCCGGCCAGTTCGGCAGGGAGTTGCAGCTGGCTGCCGTCGAACAGCGTGGCCTGGTTGTCGAACGGGCGCAGGTAGCGGGCCTGGAAGGTGGTGTAGGCCTGCCAGAGGATGGCGGCGCCAGCTAACAAGGCGACTACCATGCACAGCGGTTTTATGATTTGGCTATTCATGAAGAGTAGGTGGCCGCTCCCACAATTAGATCGGTGCTGGTTGTTCGAGGTGAGCAAGCTTGCCACGACGCCGGCCAGAGCTGAATATCCCAGATCAATACTTGCTTCGCCGTGGATGTACCCGATGCCTGTTGCTTTTCACCCCGATCACCTGCGCCACAGCCTTTTGCCGTTGACCGCTCGCCAGCCGTTGTCGGCCGAGGCGCAGGACTACCAGCGCTTCTATGGCCTGAACTTGTCAGCCCAGAGCTGGCTGGGCGGCTTTCAGGCGGCGGGGTTCGACCTGGTCGGGCAGGTGTGGCTACCTGAGCAGCCGACCGCGACGTTGTTCCTGCTGCACGGCTACTACGATCACATGGGCCTGTATCGGCATGTGATCGACTGGGCGCTCACGCAGGGTTTTGCCGTGATCAGCTGTGACCTGCCCGGCCACGGCCTGTCCAGTGGCGAGCGGGCCAGCATCAGTGATTTTTCGGTGTATCAGCAGGTGCTGGAGGCGTTGTTCGAACAGGCGCGCACGCTGCAGCTGCCGCGCCCCTGGCACCTTTGCGGGCAAAGCACCGGTGGCGCCATCGCCGTTGACCACCTGCTGCATCAGGGGGCACACAGCCCCATCGATGGCCAGGTCATCCTTTTGGCACCGCTGGTGCGACCTTGTTCCTGGCGCTGGTCGAAGTTGAGCTATCGCGTGCTGCGTCACTTCGTGAACGGCATCGAACGGCGCTTTAGCGAAAACACCAATGACCCGGCCTTCCTGCCGTTCCTCGAGGCCGACCCGCTGCAACCGCGTCGCCTGCCAACCGCCTGGGTGGGCGCACTGATCGCCTGGGTCAAACGCATCGAAGCCGCGCCGCACAGTCCGCGGCGGCCGTTGATCGTGCAGGGGGAGGCCGACGGCACGGTGGATTGGCCCTACAACCTCGAAGTGCTCAAGGCCAAGTTTGCCGACCCACAGATATTGATGCTGCCCGAGGCCCGTCACCACCTGGCCAACGAGCTGCCAGGCATTCGCCAACGCTACTTCGACTTCATCGACCAGCGCCTGGGCTGATCACTTCAGGTCGTTGCTGCTCTGGCCAACCGCCAGGCCCGCACGCACAGCCGCCAGCGCTGCCTGGTAGTAGGCTTTGCCGTCGGGTGATTCGGCAAAGGTGGCGAACGCTTCCAGCTCGGCATCGGACAGGTCGCGATAGACATACAGCAAGGTGTTGTTGAGGTCTTCGCCGATCTGGTTCATCAGGCGCTGGCGCTGGCCGTCGAGCAGGCCCTGTGCCTGGCCGCCGCCGAACAGGCCAGGGATCATCGAGCTGAGGCTGTCGGCCGCCACGCCAGCAATGGCCAGGCTGACTTCGGCACCGGCCTCACGCGCTGGCAGGGCTTGCGCCAAGTGGCCGATGACCAGCAGGCGGTCGTCGCTGGCCTGGATCTTGGGCAGGCCTTTGGCATTCTTGGCCAGTTCGTCCTTGCGGGTGGCCTTCAGCTCGGCTGCCACCACCTTGCGCCCCAGCGGCGACTGGAAGAAGGCCAAGGCAGGTGCCGGATTGGCCAGGGTGGCCCGCAGCTGCGCCTGGGCGCGACGGTCCACCGCCTGGGCCTGGAAGCGCTGGTTGCTGTTGTTGACCAGCGCCTGGTACACGGCGGGGGGCAAACTGTTGCGGTAGCGCGCCTGGGCGGCGGTGAGAGCATCGTTGAAGTGGGCGCGCTGGTCGGGCCAGCCGGCGGCCTTGTACAGTTGATCCAGGTTGTCTGCCCAGACAGGCATGGTGCAGATCATCAGCAGAATCAGGGAAAACAGACGGCGCATTCAGGACTCCTGTCGGCAGGTGGCTATTGTCCTTGGCCCGGCGCCGGTTTGTCGAGATATCCGCGTATTTCTCGGCCAAGTGGCGCTGTGCGCCGGCATGGCGAATGGATATGATGCGCGCCATGCACAACTCCCCCGAACACCCGATGCTTGCGGCCGTCGTCGACGATCTGGCCACCCATGGCTGGTCCCAGCAGGCGCTGTTTTTGCCTGCCGACCTGGTGCGTGCGCTGGCGGCCGAATGCCGACGCCGTGATGCCGAAGGCGAGCTTAACCCGGCAGCGGTTGGGCGCGGGGTTGCCCAGGAGGTGCGCGAGGCCATCCGCGGCGACCACATCCAGTGGATCGACCCCGGGCAGGCCGAGGCCTGCGACCAGTACCTGGCGGCCATGGACCAGTTGCGCCTGGTCATCAACCAGGGCCTGTTCCTGGGCCTGGAGGATTTCGAGTGCCATTTTGCCTTGTACCCACCGGGGGCGTTCTATCGCCGGCACCTGGACCGCTTCCGCGACGATGACCGGCGCATGGTGTCGGCCGTGCTGTACCTGAATGAAGGCTGGCAACCTGAGGACGGGGGCCAGTTGCGCATGTTCCTGGCCGATGGCGTCGAGCACGACGTTGAGCCTGTGGCGGGTTGCCTGGTGGTGTTCCTGTCGGGCGAGGTGCCCCACGAAGTGCTGCCGGCCGGGCGAGAACGGCTGTCGTTGACGGGCTGGTTCCGGCGCCGTGGCAATGACCCGTTCTGATTTGCCCAAGGTACTGGTCAGCGCTTGCCTGCTGGGGCAACCGGTGCGCTATGACGGCCGGGCCAGTGGCCATCCTGACTTGTTGCAGCAATGGCAGGCAGAAGGGCGCGTAGTGCCGTTGTGCCCGGAGGTGGCAGGTGGATTGCCGACGCCGCGTCCGCCTGCGGAGATTCCGGGTGGACAGGGTGGCGAGGTGCTTGATGGCGAGGCGCAGGTGCTGACGGTGACGGGTGAGGATGTCAGTGCCGCGTTTCTGGCCGGGGCGCAGTTGGCGCTGGTACTGGTGCAGCGGCATGGCATTCGTGTGGCAGTGCTGAAGTCGGGTAGCCCATCGTGTGGTAACCGGTTGACCTATGACGGCACGTTCACTGGTGTGAAGGTGGCGGGGGAAGGGGTGACCACGGCGTTGCTGCGGCGGGCGGGGGTGCGGGTGTTCAGCGAGCTGGAGCTGGAACAGGCGCAGCAGGCGCTGGCTGGGCTTTCAGTTTAAGCCAGTACCGGCCTCTTCGCGGGTAAACCCGCGAAGAGGCCGGTACTGGCTGTAAAAAACCTTACTGCCCGGCCGCAGTCTCCTGCACACCCTTGAACCACTTCTGCTCAAGCTCGGCAGTGCGGCCACTGTCTTTCAGCCGTTGCAGCGCATTATTCACCGCGCTCTCGAACGCCGGGTTGTCCTTCTGGAACGGAATCACCCGCTTCTTTTCGCCAATCGGCAGGCTTACATCGAGTGGGCCGTCGCCCTTTGGCGCATCGGTCGATGGGGTGAGTGCAATGTCATATTTGCCACTCTCGACACCGCTCAGCACTTCGGCGGCCGGGACCTCGACGAACTCGGCGCGCAAGTCCAGTTCCCGGGCCAGGTCCTGGCCAAATTCGATGTCGAACCCCGTCAGGTGATCGTCTTGCTTGAAGGCGTACGGTGAGTTGTCAGCCCGCACTGCAATGCGCAGTTCGCCCCGGTCGGCGACTTCGTCTATCAGCTCCGCCTGGGCCAATGGACTGATCAGTACTGCCAGCAGTACCCCTATGGTCGAACGCATGAATGCCCCTTTTCTTTTAGCAGATGAATAACTTTCGCCACGGCTTTCTTCCTCGCCGTGATCGAACGCAGCCTATGACCTTGAAGCCTCGGCATTGTTTAACCCTGACGGAAATATTTCTGTCAGGCAATGTGAACACCTTGGCGAATATTTCAACTAAGGTGAACTACCGCTGCCGTTGGATCCCAGGCTGCGGTCAATAAGTGAATCACAGGAGAAGTGAATGAACAGCCTATTTTCGCGTGCTGCCGTTGCCGGTCTGCTGATGGGAGCGTCGGTATTCGCCAGTGCCGCAGATGCCCTGAAGAGCCAGGAGCCGCCCAAGGAGGCCAAGGTCTTCATCGTTTCCCCCGCCGATGGCGCCACGGTCGACAAGACCTTCACCGTCAAGTTCGGCATTGAGGGCATGGCACTCAAGCCAGCGGGTGACCAGACCCCGCACACCGGGCACCACCACTTGCTGGTGGATGTGGATAAAGAACCCGTGGCTGACATGCCGCTGCCAACCAGCCTGATGCCGGAAGCCGGCACCGCGCTGCCGGCGGGCCCGCAGGTGCTGCACTTCGGCAAGGCGCAGACCGAGACCAGCATTACCCTGACGCCGGGCAAGCACACCCTGCAATTGATTCTGGGTGACCAGTATCACGTGCCGTTCAAGCCGAGCGTCGAGTCGAAGAAGATCACGGTTGAAGTGAAATAAAAAAAGGGAGGCCACCAGGGCCTCCCTTTTTCATGCAGCAAGCGAACTTAGAACAGGACGCGGGAGCGGATGGTGCCTTTGACCTGTTGCAGTTTCTCTTGCGCCAGGTCGGAGTACTCGGCGTCAACGTCGATTACCACGTAACCGACTTTCTCGTTGGTCTGCAGGAACTGACCGGAGATGTTGATACCGTTCTCGGCGAACACCTTGTTGATCTCGCTGAGCACGCCCGGGATGTTTTCGTGGATGTGCAGCAGACGGTGCTTGCCGGGGTGCGCCGGCAGGGCCACTTCCGGGAAGTTGACCGAGGACACCGAGGTACCGTTGTCGCTGTACTTGACCAGCTTCTCGGCCACTTCCAGGCCGATGTTGGCCTGGGCTTCGGCGGTGGAACCACCGATGTGCGGGGTCAGGATCACGTTGTCCAGGCCGCGCAGCGGGCTTTCGAACTCTTCGTCGTTGGAGCGTGGCTCGACCGGGAACACGTCGATGGCGGCGCCGATCAGGTGCTTGTCCTTGATGGCGGCGGCCAGATGGTCCAGTTCAACCACGGTGCCACGGGCGGCGTTGATCAGGATCGCGCCCTTCTTCATCGAGCGGATTTCCTTCTCGCCGATCATCCACTGGGTGGATGGCAGCTCAGGCACGTGCAGCGAAACGATGTCGGCCAGGCCCAGCAGCTCGTTCAGGCTGGTGACCTGCACGGCGTTGCCCAGTGGCAGCTTGGTCAGCGGGTCGAAGAAGTACACCTGCATACCCAGGTTCTCGGCCAGGACCGACAGCTGGGTGCCGATCGAACCGTAGCCGACGATGCCCAGCTTCTTGCCACGGATTTCGAACGAGTTGGCCGCGCTCTTGATCCAGCCGCCACGGTGGCAGGAGGCGTTTTTCTCAGGGATGCCGCGCAGCAGCAGGATGGCTTCGGCCAGCACCAGCTCGGCCACCGAGCGGGTGTTGGAGTACGGCGCGTTGAACACTGCGATACCGCGCTCGCGGGCCGCTTCCAGGTCTACCTGGTTGGTGCCGATGCAGAAGCAGCCAACAGCGACCAGTTTCTTGGCGCAGTCGAAGATCTCTTCGGTGAGCTGGGTGCGCGAACGGATGCCGATGAAGTGGGCGTCGGCGATCTTTTCCTTCAGCTCGGCTTCCGGCAACGAACCAGTGAGGTATTCGATGTTGGTGTAGCCGGCAGCCTTGAGGGTATCGACTGCGTTCTGGTGCACACCTTCAAGAAGAAGGAACCGGATCTTGCTCTTGTCGAGAGAAGTCTTGCTCATCTGCGTAAACCTGTATCCCGGAGAAAAAATGGCGAGGGGTGATGCCAGGCGCGAGGGCAGCCTTAGCATGAACAGCGGGAGGGCTATGCTAGCATACGCGACACAATCTGAGCTTATCCCGACAGGTGAAGAGTGCTCAGGGTGACTATGAATAAGTCGAGAGTTCCAGCGATGACCCACCCCGCTGTAATTGAAGAACTGATGACCCTTGTCGACCCTGGCAAGGTCCTGACCGACGCGGCTTCCCTCGAAGCCTATGGCAAGGACTGGACCAAGCATTACCCGCCGGCGCCCAGCGCCATCGTCTTCCCCAAGACGGTAGAACAGGTGCAGGCGATTGTGCGCTGGGCCAATGCGCACAAGGTAGCCCTGGTGCCCTCTGGCGGGCGTACCGGGCTTTCGGCCGGCGCCGTGGCGGCCAATGGCGAGGTTGTCGTTTCTTTCGACTACATGAACCAGATTCTCGACTTCAATGCCTTCGACCGCACCGTGGTCTGCCAGCCGGGCGTGATCACGCGTCAGTTGCAGGCCTACGCCGAAGAACAGGGCCTTTATTACCCAGTGGACTTCGCCTCCAGCGGTTCTAGCCAGATTGGCGGCAACATCGGCACCAATGCCGGCGGAATCAAGGTGATTCGCTACGGCATGACCCGCAACTGGGTGGCCGGGTTGAAAGTGGTCACCGGCAAGGGCGAACTGCTGGAACTGAACAAGGACCTTATCAAGAACGCCACCGGCTACGACCTGCGCCAGTTGTTCATTGGTGCCGAAGGCACGCTGGGCTTCGTGGTCGAGGCCACCATGCGCCTCGACCGGGCACCGCGAAATCTTACGGCGATGGTGCTGGGTACACCGGACTTCGACTCGATCATGCCGGTGCTGCATGCCTTCCAGGGAAAGCTGGACCTCACGGCCTTCGAGTTTTTCTCCGACAAGGGCCTGGCAAAGATTCTGGCGCGCGGTGACGTACCGGCGCCGTTCGAGACCGACTGCCCGTTCTATGCGTTGCTGGAGTTCGAGGCCAGCACCGAGGAAGTGGCCAACGAGGCCCTGGCCACCTTTGAGCACTGCGTGGAGCAGGGCTGGGTGCTGGACGGGGTGATGAGCCAGAGTGAAACCCAGCTTAAAAACCTGTGGAAGCTGCGCGAGTACCTGTCGGAAACCATCTCGCACTGGACTCCGTACAAAAACGACATTTCCGTCACTGTGTCGAAAGTGCCGGCGTTCCTGCGCGATATCGACGCCATCGTCGCAGAGCATTACCCCGACTATGAGGTGGTGTGGTACGGCCACATCGGCGATGGCAACCTGCACCTGAACATCCTCAAGCCCGAGCACATGAGCAAGGATGATTTCTTTGCCTCGTGTACCAAGGTCAACAAGTGGGTGTTCGACATCGTTAAACGCTACAACGGTTCGATCTCGGCCGAGCATGGCGTGGGCATGACCAAGCGCGACTATCTGGGCTACAGCCGCTCGCGCGAAGAAATCGCCTGCATGAAGGCGATCAAGGCCGTATTCGACCCTAACGGCATCATGAATCCGGGTAAGATCTTCGCACCTGAATAAAAAGCAGTATCCAGAGGAGTCGGCCATGAGTTACCAGCACCAGTACGTAGACGGCACGCGCATTCACTTCCCGTTGGGCAAGGTGGTGTGCATCGGCCGCAACTATGCCGAGCATGCCAAGGAACTGGACAACCCGATCCCTACCGAGCCGCTGCTGTTCATCAAGCCGGGTAGCTGCGTGGTGCCGGCCGAAGGCGGCTTCAAGATCCCGGCCGAACGTGGTTCGGTGCACTATGAGGCCGAAATTGCCGTGCTGCTGGGCAAGCCGCTGTCGACCCATCCGAGCGAGGAAGAGGTGTTGGACGCCATTTCCGGCTATGCCCCGGCGCTGGACCTGACCCTGCGCGATGTACAGGCCAAGCTGAAAGAGAAGGGCCTGCCGTGGGAGCTGGCCAAGTGCTTCGACGGCGCCTGTGTGCTGCCGCCGTTCGTCTCGGCTGGCAGCTTTGAGGACGTGACCGACATTCCGGTACGCCTGACTGTCAACGGCGAAGTGCGCCAGGATGGCAACAGCGCGATGATGCTGAACCCGATCGTGCCGATGATCCAGTACATGGCGGCGCATTTTTCGTTGCAGGCGGGGGATGTGATTCTCACCGGCACCCCGGCGGGCGTGGGGCCGTTCAATGTGGGTGATGAGCTGGTGCTGGAGCTGCCGGGTGTAAGCCGCTTCGAAAGCCGGGTGCTCTGAGTCCGAACCGCGAAGAGGTAGGCCCTGTTTACCGATTTTTCACACTCGATCCGGATAATGCGCGGATCTTCGCCCATTCCCCCAGGACCCGCGCATGCCATCCTCCTCCGCCCCGGCAACCTCCAAGCGTCGCTTCTACCTGCGCTGGCCCTTCGGCCTGGCCGTGGCAGCGGTGATCGGTTATGGCGTGGCCGTGGCCATGCACTGGGATGACCGCGGTGCGTTGTGGGTAAAAGAGAGCTTCGAAAGCACCGCCGAGCGCAGCGAAAGCGTGTGGTTGCCGGACTACCAGGTAGACATCGATGCCAAGCCGCTGCCAGGCATGGACGATGACGAAGCCTCGGACCTGGCCTTCAACCCACATACCCGCACCTTGTTCGCGGTCATGGGCAAGAACCCGATCCTGGTCGAGCTGAGCCTGGAGGGTGATGTACTGCGCAAGATCCCGCTCAATGGCTGGAACAACCCGGAAGGCGTTGCCGTGCTGGAAGACGGCTACCTGGCCATCACAGACGAGCGCCTGCATGACCTGACCGTGGTCAAGGTGGATGCACAGACCACGGCGTTGAACCATGACGACTTCCAGAGCCACGACCTGGGCGCGTCGGTGAAAAGCAACAAGGGCTTCGAGGCCGTGGCCTGGGACCCGATGCGCCAGCGCCTGATCATCGGCGAAGAGCGCCCGCCCAAGCTGTACACCTGGAACACCGATGGCCGCAGCCCGCTCAAGGGTGAGAAGCAGCCTTTGCCGAGCGATGAGCTCGACCTGCGCAACCTCTCGGCGCTGGGTGTCGACCCGCGTACCGGCCACCTGCTGGTGCTCTCGGCCGACTCCAACATGCTGCTGGAGCTGGACGAACAGGGCCAGCAGGTCAGTTTCATGACCTTGCTTGGCGGCTTCAACGGGCTTGAAGACACCATCCCGAGGGCCGAAGGGGTGGCGATGGACGACAAGGGCAACCTGTATATGGTAAGTGAGCCGGCCTTGTTCTATCGCTTCAGAAAAAACTGAGCCCGAAATCGGGCATTTCGGATGCTGGCATTAAGCTTTACTTCAGTTGTTCATGGTTAGATTCGCCACCCCTGTGTCGAGCCTGCCCTTATGCGCCGTTATGTTCGCCTTATCCTTGTTTTCGCCGCCCTCGGCTTACTCCTGTTTGGTTGGGCCGGGCAGGAGTTTCGCCTGTTCGAGCGCGGCTGGTTCAACCTGAAGACCTGGTGGCAGCCCGCCGAGCAGAGCATTGGCCTGGACCGCTACCGGGTGGTGGTGGAGGCCAAGCCGGTCGAAGGGCTGGATGACGACATCTCGGCGCTGACCTACGACCCCGACCGCAAGACCCTGTTCACCGTCACCAACGCCCGTTCGGAGCTGATCGAGCTGTCGCTGGACGGCCGTATTCTGCGCCGGGTGCCATTGACCGGGTTTGGCGACCCGGAAGCCGTGGAGTACGTGGGGCCCAACAGCTATGTGATCACCGACGAGCGCCAGCAGCGGCTGATTCGCGTGCGGCTGGAAGACGACACGATGTTCCTCGATGCCGGTGACGCCGA
This sequence comes from Pseudomonas sp. OG7, assembly GCF_014192825.1. Taxonomy (NCBI): domain Bacteria; kingdom Pseudomonadati; phylum Pseudomonadota; class Gammaproteobacteria; order Pseudomonadales; family Pseudomonadaceae; genus Pseudomonas; species Pseudomonas sp. OG7. The sequence continues at coordinate 380,317 of NZ_JACHYK010000001.1, forward strand.
GCAGCTCAGCCTGGGCATTGGGCTGAACGGCAACAAGGGTTTCGAGGGGCTGGCCTACGATTCGGCGGGTAAGCGCCTGTTCGTGGCCAAGGAGCGTGACCCGATGCTGATCTACGAGGTGCACGGCTTCCCGCATGACAACCCGGAAAAGCCTTACGCGGTGCATGTGGTGCAAGACCGCAAGCGCGATGCGCGGCTGTTTGTGCGGGATTTGTCGAGTTTGCAGTTCGATGAGCGCAGCGGGCATTTGCTGGCGCTTTCGGACGAATCGCGCCTGGTGCTGGAGCTGGATGTAGAAGGCAGGCCGCTGAGCACCTTGTCGCTGCGCAAGGGCTTCCAGGGGTTGCAGGCGACGGTGCCGCAGGCCGAGGGGATTGCGATGGATGAGGCGGGGACCATTTATCTGGTCAGTGAGCCGAACCTGTTTTATGTGTTCAAGCAGCTAGCGGAGTGAGCAGGAGGGGCTGCTTTGCAGCCCTTTCGCGGCACAAGGCCGCTCCTACAGGGGAGCGCATCAGGTTCAGGCGCTGCAGTCTCTTGTAGGAGCGGCCTTGTGCCGCGAATCGAGGGCAAAGCCCTCGCCGACGATTACTCGGCCTTCAGGGTTTTCACGCCTTCAGCGGTACCCAGCAGCAGCAAATCCGCTGGCCGCGCCGCGAACAGGCCGTTGGTCACCACACCTACGATGGCGTTGATCTGCGCTTCCAGCTCCGCCGGGTTGGTGATCTGCAGGTTGTGCACGTCGAGGATCACGTTGCCGTTGTCGGTCACAACGCCTTCGCGATACACCGGGTCGCCGCCCAGCTTCACCAGCTGGCGCGCCACGTGGCTGCGGGCCATCGGGATCACTTCGACCGGCAGCGGGAAGGCGCCCAGCACCGGCACCAGCTTGCTGCCGTCGGCGATGCAGATGAAGGTCTTGGCCACGGCCGCGACGATTTTCTCCCGGGTCAGGGCCGCGCCACCGCCTTTGATCAAGTTCAGGTGCGCGTCGCTTTCGTCGGCGCCGTCCACGTAGAACTCCAGCTCGCTGACGCTGTTCAGCTCGTAGACCGGGATGCCATGGCCCTTCAGACGCTGGGCGGTGGCTTCGGAGCTGGCGACTGCGCCGTCGAAGGCGGTCTTGTGCTGAGCCAGGGCGTCGATGAAGAAGTTGGCGGTCGAACCGGTGCCGACGCCGACAACGCTCTTTTCATCCAGCTTGGGCAGAATGAAGTCGACAGCGGCCTGGGCGACGGCCTGTTTGAGTTGGTCCTGGGTCATGCGGGCTCCGAAAAGGGGCAGGGCGGTTTTCAAAGTTGCCTAGTATAACGGCTTGGGCGGCTTTGCTGTGGTCGCCCGACGTAGCGCTGGGGTAGACTCCCAGCCCTTGTCCCGCGGCCCAGTGATGCTTTCCCGATGCTCGAACAGTACGTCAAGAAGATCCTCACCTCGCGCGTCTATGACGTTGCCGTCGAAACCCCGTTGCAGAGCGCCGGGCAGCTGAGCAAGCGCCTGGGCAACCAGATTCTGCTCAAGCGTGAAGACCTGCAGCCGGTGTTCTCGTTCAAGATCCGTGGGGCGTACAACAAGCTGGCCCAGCTGAGCCCGGAAGAGCTGGCCCGTGGCGTGGTTACCGCCTCGGCTGGCAACCACGCCCAAGGCCTGGCCCTGGCTGCGCGCGAGATGGGCATCAAGGCCACCATCGTAATGCCCAAGACTACTCCTGAGATCAAGGTCGAAGGCGTGCGTTCGCGCGGTGGCAAGGTGGTGCTGCATGGCGACTCGTTCCCCGAGGCGCTGGCCTATTCGTTGAAGCTGGTGGATGAAAAGGGCTTTGTCTACGTCCACCCCTACGATGACCCGCACACCATCGCTGGGCAGGGCACCGTGGCCATGGAAATCCTGCGCCAGCACCCTGGCCAGTTGGACGCGATCTTCGTTCCTGTGGGGGGCGGCGGCTTGATCGCCGGCATTGCTGCCTACGTGAAGTACCTGCGCCCCGAAATCAAGGTGATCGGCGTGGAGCCGGACGACTCCAACTGCCTGCAGGCGGCGATGGCGGCCGGCGAGCGCGTGGTGTTGCCGCAGGTCGGGTTGTTCGCCGACGGTGTGGCGGTGGCCCAGATTGGCCAGCACACCTTCGAGATCTGCCGTCACCATGTGGATGAGGTGGTGACGGTCAGCACCGACGAAATTTGTGCGGCAATCAAGGATATCTACGACGATACCCGCTCCATCACCGAACCTGCCGGTGCTCTGGGCGTTGCGGGTATCAAGAAGTATGTCGAGCTGTACGGCGTGACCGGGCAGACCCTGGTGGCTATCGATTCCGGCGCCAACGTCAACTTCGACCGCCTGCGCCATGTGGCCGAGCGTGCAGAGCTGGGTGAAAAGCGCGAGGCGATCATCGCCGTGACCATCCCCGAGCGCCCGGGCAGTTTCAAGGCGTTCTGTGAGGCCATCGGCAAGCGCCAGATCACCGAGTTCAACTACCGCAAGCACACCTCTGACGAGGCACACATCTTCGTCGGCGTGCAGACCCATCCGGAAAATGACCCGCGAGCGGCGCTGGTGCAGCACCTGACCGAGCAGGGCTTCCCGGTTACCGACTTGACCGACAACGAACTGGCCAAGCTGCATATCCGCCACATGGTCGGCGGCCATTCGGCCGGTGCCAGCGATGAGATGGTGCTGCGCTTCGAGTTCCCCGAGCGACCGGGAGCGCTGTTCAACTTCCTCAATAAGCTGGGCGGGCGCTGGAACATCTCGATGTTCCATTACCGCAACCATGGCGCGGCTGACGGGCGTGTGGTGGCGGGGTTGCAGGTGCCGGAGGACGAGCGCCACCTGGTGCCGGCGGCCTTGGCCAAGATCGGTTACCCCTACTGGGACGAGACCGAGAACCCGGCGTACAAGCTGTTCCTGGGTTGAGCGGCTAAGCTTGGCTTATTGCTCAAGGATGTGAAGACATGGAACACCTGACCACCCTCAAGACCCTGCACATGATCGCTACCGCCCTGTTGCTTTTGGGGGCTCTGGGCCTGGCGATCTGGACCGTGCGTGCCCGCAGGCGAGGCGATGCCGAGGCCTATGCCAAGCTGCTGCGTCGACCGCTGGTGTTCGTCTGGCTGGTCATGGGCCTTTGCCTGGTGAGCATGCCATTTACCGGCTGGTGGCTGGTGCACCTCGTGGGCTGGCCGCTTGGGCAGATCTGGGTGCTGGCGTCCAGCATCATCTATACCGTTGGCGCGTTTGCCGTGTGGTGGCTGCTGGTGCGGCTGAACCGGCTGCGCAAGGCCGAGGTGGTGGGGTTGCGGTTTACCCTGGCGCTGGCGGTGTTCAGTGGGGTTTGCTTCCTGTCCATTGCCGGGCTGATGGGCGCCAAGCCAGTCTGATTGAATTTGGGGCTGCTTTGCAGCCCATCGCCGGCAATCTCAAGCCCTGAGCGAAACCACCGGCCATCCACGCTTTTCAGCCTCGGCCCGAAGATTCGGGTCCGGGTCCACCGCCACCGCATGCGTCACCCGCTGCAACAGCGGCAAATCATTCATCGAGTCGCTATAGAAATAGCTGTCCTCAAGATCAAAGCCGTTCTCCAGCATCCAGCGCTGCAGCCGCGTCACCTTTCCTTCACGGAAACACGGTATATCGGTACTGCGCCCGGTATAGCGGCCTTCATGCCTTTCGCATTCAGTCGCCAACAACACCTTCACTCCAAGGCGCCGGGCAATCGGTGCGGTGACGAAGCGGTTGGTAGCGGTAATGATCACCAGCTGGTCGCCCGCCTCACGGTGTTGCTGCAGCAAGGCCAGGGCCTTGGGGAGGATGATCGGCTCGATGCAGTCGCGCATGAAGTCGCGGTGCCATTCGTCCAGCTGGGCTGCGGGCGTTGCCGCCAGGATTTCCATGGAGAAGGCCAGGTAGGCCTGCAGGTCCAGGGTGCCGTTGAGGTAGTCCTGGTAGAAGCCATCGTTGCGCTGCTTGTAGGCAACCGGGTCAAGGATGCCGCGCTGGCACAGGTAGTCACCCCAGGCATGGTCGCTGTCGCCACCGAGGAGGGTATTGTCCAGGTCGAATAAAGCCAGGCGCATCGCGGTCACTCGTATCAGCCTCAGGGTAGGCCCGCAGAATACGGAGTTTTCACGCTGCTGCACATAAGCTTGGCGGGCGCGTTGCTGCGCTCGCAAGCTTTGTGGAACAATGCGGTGACATGCGTTTGCGAGGTTGCTGCCGTGATCGACCCGGATGGTTTTCGCCCCAATGTCGGGATCATTCTCACGAATGATGCCGGGCAGGTGCTATGGGCTCGACGGATCAACCAGGATGCCTGGCAGTTCCCCCAGGGTGGTATAAACCCTGACGAGACGCCGGAAGATGCCCTGTACCGCGAGCTGAACGAAGAAGTTGGCCTTGAACGCGATGATGTGGAAATTCTTGCCTGCACCCGCGGCTGGTTGCGTTATCGTTTACCCCAGCGATTGGTCCGTACCCACAGCCAGCCGCTGTGCATCGGCCAGAAGCAGAAGTGGTTCCTGCTGCGCCTGGTCAGCAACGAACAGCGGGTGCGGATGGACCTGACCGGCAAGCCGGAATTCGACGGCTGGCGCTGGGTGAGCTATTGGTACCCGCTGGGCCAGGTTGTGACATTCAAGCGCGAGGTGTACCGGCGCGCCCTGAAAGAGCTAGCACCGCGTCTGCTGACGCGCGACTGACGACGGAGTTCGACCCCGAGCCATGCTCAATACGCTGCGCAAGATCGTCCAGGAAGTAAACTCCGCCAAAGATCTCAAGTCGGCGTTGGGGATCATTGTCTTGCGCGTCAAGGAAGCCATGGGCAGCCAGGTCTGCTCGGTCTACCTGCTCGACCCGGAAACCAACCGCTTCGTGCTGATGGCTACCGAAGGCCTGAACAAGCGCTCCATCGGCAAGGTCAGCATGGCCCCCAACGAAGGCCTGGTCGGCCTGGTCGGTACCCGGGAAGAGCCGCTGAACCTGGAAAACGCCGCCGACCACCCGCGTTACCGTTACTTCGCCGAAACCGGTGAAGAAAAATTCGCCTCCTTCCTCGGTGCGCCGATCATCCACCACCGCCGCGTGGTCGGGGTGTTGGTCATCCAGCAGAAGGAGCGGCGCCAGTTCGACGAGGGCGAAGAAGCCTTCCTGGTCACCATGAGTGCCCAGCTTGCCGGGGTTATCGCCCACGCCGAGGCCACCGGTTCGATCCGTGGCCTGGGCCGCCAGGGCAAGGGCATCCAGGAAGCCCGCTTCGTCGGTGTGCCAGGCTCGCCTGGTGCCGCCGTGGGCCGCGCGGTGGTGATGCTGCCACCCGCCGACCTGGAAGTGGTGCCGGACAAGACCGTCGATGACATCGATGCCGAACTCAAGCTGTTCCAGAACGCTCTTGAAGGCGTGCGCGACGACATGCGCAAGCTGTCGGCCAAGCTGGCCACCCAGCTGCGCCCGGAAGAGCGCGCGTTGTTCGACGTATACCTGATGATGCTCGAAGACGCGGCTTTGGGCGGTGAGGTGACCGAAGTCATCAAGACCGGCCAGTGGGCCCAGGGTGCCCTGCGCCAGGTGGTGGGTGAGCACGTCAACCGCTTCGAGCTGATGGACGATGACTACCTGCGCGAGCGCGCTTCCGACGTCAAAGACTTGGGCCGGCGCCTGCTGGCCTACCTGCAGGAAGCCCGTTCGCAGTCGCTGGTGTACGCCGACAACACCATCCTGGTCAGTGAAGAGCTGACCCCGGCCATGCTTGGCGAAGTGCCGGAAGGCAAGCTGGCTGGCCTGGTCTCGGTGCTGGGCTCGGGCAACTCGCACGTTGCTATCCTGGCTCGCGCCATGGGCATCCCCACGGTGATGGGCCTGGTCGACCTGCCGTATTCCAAGGTCGACGGCATCGAGCTGATCGTCGATGGCTACAAGGGTGAAGTCTTTACCAACCCGAGCGAAGTGCTGCGTAAGCAGTACAGCGATGTGGTCGAGGAAGAACGCCAGCTGGCCCAGGGCCTGGACGCCCTGCGCGAACTGCCCTGCGTCACCCCGGACGGCCACCGCATGCCGCTGTGGGTCAACACCGGCTTGCTGGCCGACGTGGCCCGCGCCCAGCAGCGTGGCGCCGAAGGGGTTGGTTTGTACCGCACCGAAGTGCCGTTCATGATCAACCAGCGCTTCCCCAGCGAGAAGGAGCAGCTGGCCATCTACCGCGAGCAGCTGGCGGCGTTCCACCCGCTGCCGGTGACCATGCGCACCCTGGACATCGGCGGTGACAAGGCGCTCTCGTACTTCCCGATCAAGGAAGAAAACCCCTTCCTCGGGTGGCGTGGCATCCGCGTCACCCTCGACCACCCGGAAATCTTCCTGGTGCAGACCCGCGCCATGCTCAAGGCCAGCGAGGGCCTGAACAACCTGCGCATCCTGCTGCCGATGATTTCCGGCATCCACGAGTTGGAAGAAGCCCTGCACCTGATACACCGCGCCTGGGGTGAGGTGCGTGACGAAGGCACCGACGTGCCAATGCCGCCAGTGGGCGTGATGGTGGAAATTCCAGCGGCGGTGTATCAGACCAAGGAACTGGCGCGGCAGGTGGACTTCCTGTCGGTGGGTTCCAACGACCTGACCCAGTACCTGCTGGCGGTGGACCGCAACAACCCACGGGTTGCCGACCTTTACGACTACCTGCACCCGGCGGTGCTACAAGCCTTGAACACGGTAGTGCGCGACGCCCATGGCGAAGGCAAGCCGGTGAGCATCTGCGGTGAGATGGCCGGTGACCCGGCAGCGGCGATCCTGTTGATGGCCATGGGTTTCGACAGTTTGTCGATGAACGCCACCAACTTGCCGAAAGTGAAGTGGATGCTGCGCCAGGTGAACCTGGGTAAGGCCAAGGAGCTGTTGGCTGAAGCCTTGAGCCATGACAACCCGCAGGTTATCCACAGTTCGCTGCAGTTGGCGCTGAAGAACCTTGGGTTGGCGCGGATGATTGGGCCTGGGGCCAATAAAACCCTTTGATTTGTTTGGGCCGCTTTGCGGCCCTTTCGCGGCGCAACAGCCCCATGGCCCTCAAACCGCGAACTCAACTTCCCCGAGGTGTCCACCAAAGGGCCCGAAACTGCGCTCAATCAGCTGCCTTCTGCCCTGATCATCCACAATCAGCACCGTACTCGCCCGCGTCCCGTAGTTCTGGCTGGCAATAAACACACTCGACAGTAGTTTCTCGGTCGCCACCCCAACGCCAGTCTCAGGTAGATCACCATCCGCCGCAGGCTCGTTATCTGCCAGCAACGCCAGCAACCGCTGCGGTTCCGGCGTTTCCAGCAACCCTTCCAGCCCACTGCGCGCCTTCACCAACTTCGGCCAAGGTGTGTCCAGCCCGGCGTTGGAAAGCCCGTAAACCCCCGCCTCCAGCAGGCGCGGCGTGGCATCTCGCGCATGCAGGTAACCCAGATGCTGCCCATCACCCACCAGCAGGTTGAACCCCGAATACTGCCCACTGTGGCTGGCCACCTGGTCCAGGTAAGCCTCGACCCCCAACTCACCTTTCAGATATGCCGCCACCAGCTCGCCCCGTGAGCGCGGCCCCACCGCCTGACCCGGGTCACGGATATTGGTCAACGCGGCAAAGCGCCCCTGCGGCCCCACGCCCAGCCAAGTGCCACCGGCCTCCAGGTCGCGGCCGGCATGCACGCCGGGGGCGTCCTCCCAGGCCGCCAGGGCCTGGGTGGGGCGGGCATAGAACTCGTCGCGGTTGGCCGCGACGATCAGCGGCAGGGCATGCCCCGGCCGCCAGGCGAATACGATCAGGCACATCGGTTGGGCCTCTGTGTTTTATGCCACTGTACCCACAGCGGCGGGGCGGATCCATCCTGTCACAGAGTTCACTAGAGCCCTGAGCCCGGCTTCCGTTACCATGCCGGATTGTTTTGCTGGGGAAGCCGAATGGAATTCGTGCTCTATCTGCTGTTGGGCGCCTGTGCCGGTGTGCTGGCCGGGCTGTTTGGCGTGGGCGGCGGCATCATCATCGTGCCGGTGCTGGTGTTCAGCTTCACCTTGCAGGGCTTCGATGCCTCGGTGCTGACCCACCTGGCCGTCGGCACGTCGCTGGCCACCATCGTCTTTACCTCGATCAACGCCGTGCTCGAACACCAGCGCAAAGGGGCCGTGCAATGGCCGATCTTCGCCTGGATGACCCTCGGCATCCTCATTGGCGCCGGCATCGGTGCCAAGACGGCCTCGCTGATCCAGGGCCCGCTGCTGCAGAAGATCATCGGCGTGTTCGCCCTGGTCATCGCCGCGCAGATGGCCCTGGACCTCAAGCCCAGGGCCAGCCGTGGCATCCCCGGCAAACCCGCGTTGATCGGCGCGGGCGGGGTGATTGGCTGGGCCTCGGCCATTTTCGGCATTGGCGGCGGTTCGCTGACCGTGCCGTTCCTGACCTGGCGCAGCCTGCCCATGCAGCAGGCAGTGGCCACGTCCTCGGCCTGTGGCCTGCCGATTGCCGTGGCCAGTGCCCTGAGTTTCATGCTGCTGGGCTGGCACGAAGAGCACCTGCCACCCCATAGCCTGGGCTACGTGTACCTGCCGGCGCTGGTCGGCATTGCCGTGACCAGCATGTTTTTCGCCCGCTTCGGCGCGCGCCTGGCGCACAAGCTGTCGCCCCGTTTGTTGAAACGCCTGTTCGCAGCACTGCTGTTCTGTGTCGGCCTCAGCTTTTTGATTTGAATCGAGAGGAAGTTCCATGCTGCCTTACCCGCAGATAGACCCCGTGGCCGTGGCCCTCGGGCCGCTGAAAATCCACTGGTACGGCCTGATGTACCTGATCGGCATCGGCGGCGCCTGGCTGTTGGCCTCGCGTCGGCTGAACCGCTTCGACCCTACCTGGTCGCGGGAGAAACTGTCCGACCTGGTGTTCTGGCTTTCGATGGGGGTGATCGTCGGTGGGCGGTTGGGCTATGTGCTGTTCTATGACCTGCACCAGTACCTGGCCAACCCGACGCTGATCTTCGAGGTGTGGAAGGGCGGCATGTCGTTCCACGGCGGCTTCATTGGCGTGATGCTGGCGGCCTTGTGGTTCGGCAAGCGCAACAACAAGTCGTTCTTCGAACTGATGGATTTCGTCGCCCCACTGGTGCCGATCGGCCTGGGCGCCGGGCGTATCGGCAACTTCATCAACGCCGAACTGTGGGGCAAGGCGACCGACGTGCCGTGGGCGATGGTTTTCCCGCCGTTCAGCGACCCGGCCCAGTTGCCCCGTCATCCGTCGCAGCTGTACCAGTTTGCCCTGGAAGGTGTGGCATTATTCGTGATTCTCTGGTTGTACTCTCGCAAGCCGCGCCCGACCATGGCCGTTTCCGGCATGTTCGCGCTGTTCTACGGCATTTTCCGCTTTATCGTGGAGTTTGTCCGAGTGCCTGATGCCCAGCTTGGCTACATTGCCTTCGGCTGGTTGACCATGGGTCAGTTGCTTTGCGTGCCGATGATTGTCGGCGGCATCTTCTTGATCTGGCTGGCCTACAACCGCAAACCTACGGCAAAACCAGCCGTATGATTTTCACGGCAGGGGTGATCCCCCTGCCGTTCTTGTTACAGGAAAGTCATGAAACAGTATCTAGATCTGGTCCGTGAAGTCATCGAGAACGGTACGTTGCAAGGCAATCGCACCGGCATCCGTACCATCAGCCTGCCGGGCGCCATGCTGCGCTTCGACCTGCAGAAGGGCTTCCCGGCCATCACCACGCGCAAGCTGGCGTTCAAGTCGGCGATCGGCGAAATGGTCGGCTTTCTGCGTGGCGTGAAGAACGCCGGTGAATTCCGTGAGCTGGGCTGCAAGGTCTGGGACCAGAACGCCAACGAGAACGCCCAGTGGCTGGCGAACCCGTTCCGCCAGGGCCATGACGACCTGGGCGAAATCTACGGCGTGCAATGGCGCCAGTGGCCGGGCTACAAGCGCATCCCGCTGAGCAACCCGGCGGCCATCGAAATGGCCGAAAAGGCAGGCTTCCGTCGCATCGCTCAGGACGAAGAGGGCGGCGTCGCGTTCGTCATCCTGTACAAGGCCATCGACCAGGTGCGCCAGTGCCTGGACACCATCGCCAACGACCCGGGCAGCCGCCGTATTCTGTTCCACGGCTGGAACTGCGCGCAGCTGGACGAAATGGCCCTGCCGCCGTGCCACCTGCTGTACCAGTTCCACCCGAATGTAGAGACCAAGGAAATCTCCCTGACCCTTTACATCCGCTCCAACGACCTGGGCCTGGGCACGCCGTTCAACCTCACCGAAGGCGCGGCGCTGCTGTCGCTGTTCGGCCGCCTGACCGGGTATACCCCGCGTTGGTTCACCTACTTCATTGGCGATGCCCATGTGTATGAAAACCACCTGGACATGCTGAATGAGCAGCTCAAGCGCGAGCCGCTGGAGGCGCCGAAGCTGGTGATCAGTGATCGCGTGCCGGCGTTTGCCGAGACCGGCAAGTATGAGCCGGAGTGGCTGGAGAAGATTGAGCCGAGTGACTTCTGGCTGGAAGGGTATGAGCACCATGCGCCGATGACGGCGCCGATGGCGGTCTGACAGATCTCCATTACCTGAACTGGCCTATTCGCGGGCGTGCCCGCGAATGCTTTCGGCTTAATGCCCGTGACTTCGCCCCACATGCGAATGCTCGGTTTCCGGCACCGATACTGCCCCGTTCGTCTCCAGTTGCTGCAAGATCGCGCATTCCGCCCCTTGCGCATTGCAGCGCCGCCGCAGCTCCACCAGCTGTTCCTGCAACGCCACCAAGCCATCGATCCGTGCCTGCACATGCTCGATATGCTCGTCGATCAGCGCATTGACGCTGCCGCACGAATCATCGGGGCTGTCGCGCAGGCGTAGCAGGCTGCGGATTTCATCCAGGGTCATGTCCAGGGTGCGGCAGTTGCGGATGAAGGTGAGCCGCTCGACGTGGGCCTGGGTGTACAGCCGGTAGTTGCCGTCGCTGCGCGCCGGCTCCGGCAGCAGCTGTTCACGCTCGTAGTAGCGTATGGTTTCCACGGCGCAGTCGGTGGCTTTGGCCAGCTCTCCGATCTTCATCACGAAATCTCCAGCAAATGGCTTGACCCTATAGTGGCTACAGGGTGTTCCATTGGCAACAGGCTCAATTTAAGGATAACCCCATGAACCAGCCTGTCAGCCACGAACACAAACACGATCACCACGCCCACAGCTGCTGTGGCAGCGCTGCTGCCCCAGCCTTGGTCCAGCTGAGCGAAAAGGCCAGCAGCCACGCCCAGTTCAGCCGTTTCCGCATCGAGGCCATGGACTGCCCTACCGAGCAGACCCTGATCCAGGACAAGCTGGGCAAGCTGGCCGGGATCGAGCAGCTGGAATTCAACCTGATCAACCGTGTGCTTGGCGTGCGCCACACCCTGGGTGGCACTGCTGAAATCGAGCAGGCCATCGACAGCTTGGGCATGAAAGCCGAGCCGCTTGGCGCCGAAGACGATGGCACCGCCAGTGCACCACAAGTGGCCAAGACCCGCTGGTGGCCGCTAGCGCTGTCCGGTATTGCCGCGATTGCCGCCGAAATCGTGCACTTTGCCGCGCTGGCCCCGGAGTGGGTGGTGGCGGCGCTGGCGTTGGCAGCGATCCTCGGCTGTGGCCTGGGTACCTACAAGAAGGGCTGGATTGCCCTGAAGAACCGCAACCTCAACATCAACGCGCTGATGAGCATTGCCGTGACTGGCGCGGTGCTGATCGGCCAGTGGCCGGAAGCGGCCATGGTGATGGTGTTGTTCACCGTCGCCGAGCTGATCGAAGCCCGCTCGCTGGACCGTGCGCGCAATGCCATTGGCGGCCTGATGCAGCTCACCCCGGACATGGCCACCGTGCGACAGGCCGATGGCCAGTGGCGGGAAGTGGAGGTGCGGGAAGTGGCCATCGGTGCCCTGGTGCGGGTACGCCCCGGCGAACGCATTGGCCTGGACGGTGAGGTGATCAGCGGCCAATCCAGCGTCGATCAGGCGCCGATTACCGGCGAAAGCCTGCCTGTAGAGAAGGCAGTGGGCGACAAGCTGTTCGCCGGCACGATCAACCAGGCAGGGGCGCTGGAGTTTCGTGTTACCGCTGTTGCCGGGCAATCGACCCTGGCGCGGATCATCAAGGCCGTCGAGGAAGCGCAAGGCGCGCGGGCGCCGACCCAACGCTTCGTCGACCGCTTCTCGCGCATCTACACCCCGGTGGTGTTTGCCATCGCCTTGGCCGTGGCGGTGATTCCGCCGCTGTTCATGGCCGGTGCGTGGTTCGACTGGATCTACCGCGCCCTGGTGCTGCTGGTGGTCGCGTGCCCGTGCGCCCTGGTGATCTCGACCCCGGTGACCATCGTCAGCGGCCTGGCCGCTGCGGCGCGCAAAGGCATCCTGATCAAGGGCGGTGTTTACCTGGAGGGCGGTCGCCACCTGGACTTCCTGGCCCTGGACAAGACCGGCACCATTACCCACGGCAAACCGGTGCAAACCGACGCCAAGGTGCTGGAGCCGCTGTTCGAAGGCCGCGCACAAGCCCTGGCAGCCAGCCTGGGTGAGCGTTCAGACCACCCGGTCTCCCGCGCAATTGCCCAGTTCGGCAAGGAGCAAGACCTGGCCTTGAGCGAGGTGGATGACTTCGCTGCCCTGGCCGGTCGCGGCGTGCGTGGCACCATTGCCGGTGAGATCTACCACTTGGGCAACCACCGCCTGGTCGAGGAACTGGGGCTGTGCTCGCCTGCGCTGGAAGCCCAGCTGGATGCGCTGGAGCGCCAGGGCAAGACAGTGGTTTTACTGCTCGACCGCTCTGGCCCGCTGGCGCTGTTCGCGGTGGCCGATACGGTCAAGGACAGCAGCCGCCAGGCCATCGCGGAACTGCATGAGCTGGGTATCAAGACTGTCATGCTGACCGGCGACAATCCGCATACCGCGCAGGCCATCGCCGCCGTGGTGGGTATCGACCGTGCTGAGGGCAACCTGCTGCCGGGCGACAAGCTGAAAACCATCGAAGCCCTGTACGCCCAAGGCCATCGGGTGGGCATGGTGGGTGACGGTATCAACGACGCCCCGGCCCTGGCCCGTGCCGAAATCGGCTTTGCCATGGCGGCGGCTGGCACCGACACCGCCATCGAGACTGCCGATGTAGCGCTGATGGACGATGACTTGCGCAAAATCCCGGCCTTCGTCAGGCTGTCGCGCCAAAGTGCGGCGATCCTCATGCAGAACATCGTTCTGGCGTTGGGCATCAAGGCAGTATTCCTGGCGATCACCTTTGCCGGCATGGCCACCATGTGGATGGCGGTGTTCGCCGACATGGGCGTGAGCCTGCTGGTGGTGTTCAACGGCTTGCGCCTGCTGCGCAAATAGAGGACGTGCATGCTGAGTTCGGAGCTGAAAGCCTTCTACATGGTGGCCCGCTTGGGCAGCATCACTTTGGCGGCGAAAAAGCTCGGGCTCAGCCAGCCCACGGTGACCACGCAGATCCGCAACCTGGAAAGCCAGTACGCGGTCGAGCTGTTCTACCGTGGCGGGCGGCGCCTGGTGTTGAGTGAAGAGGGCGTGCGCCTGCTGCCGATGGTCAAGGCGCTGCTGCAGCAAGAGGCCGATATCGAGTTCGAGCTGCGCAACAGTGGCCAGGCCCAGGGCAGCCTGCGTATTGCCGCCACGGCGCCTTACTACATTCTCGACTTGGTGAAGATCTATCGCGAGCGCTTGCCGCAGGTGGAAGTGGCGGTGGAAATTGGCAACTCGCAGCAGGTGCTGGAAATGCTTGAAGACTACCGGGTGGACATCGCCGCTTCGTCACAGCTGGTGGAAGATGCCCGGCTGGTGCGGCGGGTGCTGGGGACTGATCCGCTGGTGGTGGCGGTGCATCGCAACCACCCGTTGGCCCAGCGGCAGGCGGTGTCGATCGACGTTGTGGCCGGGCACTGCCTGTTGATGCGCGAGAAGGGCTCGACCACGCGCAAGCTGACCGAGCAGATGCTGCAGGAGGCCGGGGTGAAGGCCGGGGCTTTGCTGGAAATCGGCAGCCGCGAGTCGATCCGCGAAGCGGTGCTGCGCAATATCGGTATCAGCGTGATTGCCCGGCATGAGGTGCCGCATAACCCTGAATTGCGGGTGCTGGCGCTGGAAGATGCGCCGGTGATGCATGAGTATTTGTATTGCCTGAAGGAGCGGCGCCAGGCGCGGTTGCCGGCTGCCTTCCTTGGGGTGGCGCAGGAAGTGGCGGGCTCACACTTCTAGATTTGTTTGGGCAATACAAAATCTGCCAATACCACTATCACTTGCTTTTGCCTTAAAGCCACAGAACCTTCGCACAGCCTGCCTAGCATGGCCCCCATCTCTTCGATGAGGCCCTGCCATGAACCACGCCACCCCCGGCGCACAGATGAAAGTGCGCAACATTCACAAGCGCTTCGGTGCCTTTACGGCGCTCAACGATGTCTCGCTGGACATCGCCGCCGGCGAGCTGGTGTGCCTGCTCGGCCCGTCCGGCTGTGGCAAGACCACGCTGCTGCGCTGCATTGCCGGCCTGGAGCGCCAGGACCGTGGCACGTTGTACATCGGTGAACGCGATATCTCCGAGCTGCCGCCCCAGGCCCGTGACTACGGCATCCTGTTCCAGTCCTACGCGCTGTTCCCCAACCTCACCGTCGAGGCCAACATTGCCTACGGCCTGGCCGGCAGTGGCCGCGAGCAGGCCCGCCAGCGGGTGGCTGAAATGCTTGAACTGGTAGGCCTTTCTGGCAGCGAGAAGAAATACCCCGGCCAGCTCTCCGGTGGCCAGCAGCAACGTGTGGCCCTGGCCCGTGCGCTGGCGCCGTCACCCTCCCTGTTGCTGCTCGATGAGCCCATGTCGGCGCTGGACGCACGGGTGCGCGAGCACCTGTGCACCGAACTGCGCCAGCTGCAACGCCAGCTGGGCATTACCACCTTGATGGTCACTCACAATCAAGACGAGGCCATGCTGATGGCGGACCGTATTGCGGTGATGAACAACGGCCAGGTTGAGCAGTACGCCACCCCACAGGAAATCTACGACCAGCCGGCCACACCGTTCGTCGCCGAGTTCGTTGGCCAGGGCAACTGGCTGCCTTTCCAGCGCAACGGTGACAGCCATGCCCAGGTCGGCGCCATGAGCATGCGTCTGGCGCCGGGCTCGGCCCAGGCCAGCAGCGGCCGGTTGTTCTGCCGCCCGGAGGCAATCACGGTCAACCCGGTGGTGCACGAGGAAAACCTGTTCCCGGCCATGGTCCGCGAGATTACGTTCCTGGGTAACCGCTGCCGCATGAGCTTCGAACTCAAAGCCCTGCCTGGCCATGCCCTGCTGGCTGAACTGGCCCCCGAAGCCATGCCGCGCCTGGGCTCGCAGGACATTTGGGTGGCCCTGCCGCCGCAGAGCCTGCAGGTGTTTGCCTGAGATGGCCGCGCCAATGTCCCTGCCGCTGACCCAGGCCAACCCCATGCCGCGAGCTGGCATCGCCCTGGGTGACCGGTTGTTCGTCGTCGGCGGCAAGAGCCTGCTGCTGATCCTTCTGGTGCTGGCCGTGCTGATGCCACTGCTGGCGATCTTCTGGCGTGGCTTCAGCGCTGACGCGGGCCAGGGTGGCGGCCTGCTGGCAGCCCGCGAACTGTTCGCCAGCGACAATTTCCATTGGTTGCTGGGCAACAGCCTGTCGGTGGCTTTCACCGTGGCGGCCATCGTGGTGCCGCTGGCGTACCTGTTCGCCTATGCGCTGCAACGCACGCGGATCCCGGCCAAGGGCGTATGGCGGGGGATTTCCCTGCTGCCGCTGCTGGCGCCGTCGATGCTGCCGGCCATCGCGCTGGTCTACCTGTTCGGTAACCAGGGGCTGCTGCGCGGGTTGCTCAGCGACAACATCTACGGTTTCTGGGGCATCGTGCTGGGCGAGGCGATCTACACCTTCCCGCATGCGCTGATGATCCTGCTGTCGACGCTGTCGTTGGCCGATGCCCGGCTGTTCGATGCGGCCTCCAGCATGGGCGCCGGCCCGTGCCGGGCATTTACCAGCATCACCTGGCCAGCCACGCGGCAAGCGGTATTCGCGGCGTTCTGCCTTGTGTTCACCCTGACCATCACCGACTTCGGTGTACCGGTCGTGGTCGGTGGTGACTATCAGGTACTGGCACTGGAGGCCTACAAGGCGGTGGTGGGCCAGCAACAGTTCGGCCGTGGCGCGTTGATCGGCATGGTCCTGCTGCTGCCGGCGCTGTTCAACTTCACGGTCGATGCCTGGCTGCGTCGGCGCCAGGGCGAAGCCATGAGCGGCCGTGCCCAGGTGTTCGAGCCCAAGCCATCGCGCAGCCGAGATGCCTGCTTCCTGGCCATCGTGTTGCTGGTGTGCGCGGCGTTGCTGCTGGTGATCGGCATGGCGGTGTATTCCTCGCTGGTCACCTTCTGGCCGTACAACCTGTCGTTGTCGCTGCGCCATTACATGTTCGAAGACACCGCCGGTGGCGGCTGGCTGGCTTATCGCAACAGCGTGACCATGGCCTTTGGCACCGCGCTGATCGGCAGCATCGTGATCTTCACCGGTGCCTACCTGATGGAGAAAAGCCAGGGCCAGCGCCTGCTTAACCAGATGCTGCGCCTGCTCAGTTTCATTCCCATGGCCGTGCCAGGCCTGGTACTGGGCCTGGGCTACGTCTTCTTCTTCAACCTGAACGGCAACCCGCTGCATGTGTTGTATGGCGGCATGGGGCTGCTGGTGGTGTGCACCATTGCTCACTACCTGACCACCGCGCAGATGACCGCAACCACGGCACTGCGCCAGCTCGACGGCGAGTTCGAGGCCGCCGCGCTGTCGCTGAAGGCACCGTTGTACAAGCACTTCCTGCGGGTGACTGTGCCGATCTGCCTGCCGGCACTGCTGGACATCATCCGCTACCTGTTCGTCTCGGCCATGACCACCGTGTCGGCGGCGATCTTCCTGTACAGCCCCGACACCATTCTGGCCGCCGTTGCCGTGCTGAACATGGACGACGCCGGCAACGTGGGCGGTGCTGCTGCCATGTCCACCCTGATTCTGCTGACCAGTGCCGGCGCTTCACTGCTGCTGGCCGCAGCCTCACGCGGCCTGCTGCGCCGCTCCCAAGCCTGGCGCCAACGCGCCGCGACCGTCTGACCTGTAAGGAACCTACCCATGTACAAGCACCTTGCACTTGCCGCTGCCGTTTCTGCCGTGTTCAGCCTGCAGGCCTTGGCCGCCGGTACCCAGCTGACGGTCTACACCGCCCTGGAAGCTGAACAGCTGAAGAGCTACAAGCAGGCCTTCGAAAAGGCCAACCCGGACATCGAGATCAAGTGGGTACGCGACTCCACCGGCATCATCACCGCCAAGCTGCTGGCCGAGAAGGACCGCCCGCAAGCTGACGCCGTGTGGGGCCTGGCGGCGTCCAGCCTGGCCATTCTCGACCAGAACGGCATGCTGGAAGCCTACGCGCCGAAAGACCTGGGCAAGATCGCCGCCAACTACCGCGATGCCGCAAACCCACCGGCCTGGGTGGGCATGGACGTGTGGGCCGCGACCATCTGCTTCAACACCATCGAGGCCGAGAAGCAGGGCCTGAGCAAACCGGTGAGCTGGCAAGACCTGACCAAGCCGGAGTACAAGGGCAAGATCGTGATGCCTAACCCGGCCTCGTCTGGCACGGGTTTCCTTGATGTCAGCGCCTGGTTGCAGACCTTCGGTGAGCCGCAGGGCTGGGCCTACATGGATGCGCTGCACCAGAACATCGGGCAGTACGTTCACTCCGGCTCCAAGCCATGCAAGCTGGCGGCGGCGGGCGAGTTCCCGATCGGTATCTCGTTCGAATACCCGGCCGTGCAGCTCAAGCGCCAGGGCGCGCCGCTGGACATCGTGCTGCCGAAGGAAGGCCTGGGTTGGGAGATCGAGGCGACTGCGGTGATCAAGGGCTCGCGCAAGGCGGACGCGGCCAAGCGTCTGGCCGATTTTTCGGCAAGCCCCGCAGCCATGGAGTTGTACAAGGAGAACTTCGCCGTGCTGGCGGCGCCGGGCATTGCCAAGCCGCAGACCGAGTTGCCAGCGGACTATGAACAGCGCCTGATCAAGAACGACTTTGCCTGGGCCTCGCAGAACCGCGACCAGATTCTGGCTGAATGGCGCAAGCGCTATGACGGTAAGTCGGAGAAGGTGGCCCAGCAGTAACCTTTCGCTTTGCAGCTCTGGCCTCTTCGCGGGTAACCCGCGAAGAGGCCAGGCCTGTTTACTCAAAACTGAGAAACCAACGCCTCTAGCTGTTCCTGCCGCTCAGCCTGATTCAGCTTCGACCCTGGATTGAGCGTCGACCACTGCGGATGTGCCCGCGCCTTTACCAGCGCCTCTGGCAACTTGCCTTCACGCCAGGCCTTTTCATCCAGCTCACCCAGCCTGATGCTGTCCTGCGCCGCATGCCCGCGGTTGTCCAGCGCAACCATCAACTGCTGCTGACGCAAGGCCAGCAAGCGCAATACCGTGTCGTCCACGGTCAACTCGCGTTTGCCCTTTAGCTTGCTCATCAACCGCGAACCATAGTTGCGTGCCGTCTGCAGCGCACCACCGGCAATTGCACCTGCCAAGGCCGCTGCACCGAGGGTAAGGCCGCCAACCAGCAAATCAACCCCGGCACCGGCGGCCGCCCCGGCTGCCACACCGCTGCCCAGGCGTACGCCCAGCAGCTTCAGGGTTTCGGGGTTGAACAGGTCGTCACCCCACCGGCCATCCAGCAATGGCAGGTCGCTGGCATGGGCGTCTTCGCGGCGGAAGGCATACAGTTTGAGCAGTGCCTCGACGCAGCGCTGCTCCCGCTGACGTATGTCCCGGCGTAGCGCTTCGATGGCCCTGGCTTCGGCCGCCGGCTCAGCCTCGACACTGCGCCGGCAGGCGGCGCAGTCCAGCAGCAGCTCGGCGATCAGGCGCTTGCCGCTGTGCTGGCGCGCCAGGCGCTGTGCCTGCTGGTCGTCGATCAGCCGCTGCAGGGCAGGGCGAGCGTCTTCCAGCAACAGGGCCAGGCTCTCGTACAAACGCCGCTCGCCATCCTCGGGCGGGGCCACGCTGTCGAACCGCACCAACGCGTGAAGCCCAATCCGCGCAAGGGCTTCACGCCATTGCGGCTCGCGGTGCTGGTGGCTGGCGACGAAGTTGAGCACCGGCAGCAACGGCTTGCCGCAGCTGGCCAGCACTTCCAGCTCGTCGCGGTATTTGGCCAACACCGGCTCACGCGCATCGATCACGTACAGGCCGGCATTGCTGGCCAGCAGCTGGCGCAGCACCTTGGCCTCCTGCTCGAAACGCTGGCGTGCTTCGCTGCCCTGAAGAAAGCGCTCCAGGCGGGCCGGGCCGTCCAGGCGCTCGCCCGGGCGCTCCAGGCGTTCGAGGTAGTCGAGCAAGGCGATGGCATCTTCCAGGCCCGGTGTGTCGTACAGCTCCAGCAAGGGTTCGCCGTCCACCGACAAGCGCGCACCTTCCACATGGCGGGTGGTGCTGGGGCGGTGGGAGACTTCGCCAAAGCCGACGTCACGGGTGAGGGTGCGCAGCAGCGAGGTCTTGCCGACGTTGGTGTGGCCGACCACGGCCAGTTTCAGCGGCTCAGTCATGGCCATGCTCCAGCCAGGTCAATGGCGAGGTGTCGGCATGCGCCAGGCCAAGGCGGTCGAGGGCTTCGTGCCAGTCACCCAGGCGCTGGGAATCGAGGGCCTGACCAGGCGCGGCCTGTAGTAGCCAGATTCGGGTCGCACCGGCATTGCGCGCCAGTTCGGCGAGCAGTGCCAGGCTGCCGCGGTCGGGTGAACGCCGTGGGTCGCAGGCGATGGCCAGGCGTGCGGGCGGGAAGCGGCCAAGTTGTTCAAGCAGGCGGTTGCGCGATTCGCGGCTATCGAGCACACCGGCATCGATCACGTTTTTGGGCAGGGCGGGCGGCCAAGGGCGCTGGTCGTCCAGTTCCAGGCCGATCAGCAGGGCACCGCTGCTGCCGCTTTCCAGCTGGCCGGCGGCAAACTGTGGCAAGGCCTCGGGGGCCGCGTCCTGCACGCCGATGCGCTCGCTGCGGGGCATCAGCGCATCTCGCAGGTGCGCGTAGCCGGGCAGGCTAAGGTCCAGCGTCAGGCGCTCGCGGCCCTGGCGCCAGCGCCACAGGCATAACGCGGCCAGCAGCAAGCGCGGCAGCAGGCCATACACCAGCACTACGCCGAGCAGCCAGCTGGCCCAGGCCTGGCGGGCCAGGTCCAGCGCGGGCAAGGTGTCGCCGCTGGCGCGGATCATGGCCTCGTCGGGTATGGCAAAGCCCAGCAACGAGGGCAGGGCGCCCAGGGCCTGGGTCAGGTGGATGAACGGGTCGGCGGCAAGCAGCGTGGTTTCCCAGACGAAGCCATAGCGCCGGGTCGCCAGCAAGGCCAGCAGCATGCCCAGCGCGGTGAGCATCGCCAGCAGCCACAGGCCGTGTACCAGCAGGCCGAGCAGCCAGCGGTTGAGCCGCTGGCGTTGCAGCAGCACTAGCAGCGCAGGTGCCAAGTGCGCGGCTTTGGCATCGCGGGCAAAGCGTTCGCTAAGCCATAGCCACAGGCGGCCCAGCCCCGCGCCGTGCTCGCCACTGATGGCAAGGCCGACGGCCCAGCCCAGCAGCATCAGCAGGTTCAGCCCGAGCAGGCTGCCCAAGGCCCAGAATACGTTGACCGGCCGTTGCCCATCGCCCAGGGCGGCCAGTGCCATGCCGGCGCCGCTGAGCACGGCCAGCAGCAACAAGGCCAGCAGCGCCAGGCGCGCCCCCTGCTTCCAGTGGTGCAAGGCGACAGTCATGCCGTCGCGTTCGGCCAGGCACAGCGCACGGGTTTCGATACGGGCCGCCAGGTCGCCGCCCAGTTGGCGGGCGCGGCGGTTGGCCTCCTGGTCTTCCAGAGGGCCGGCATGTTCTTCACGCAGGCGTACCGCTTCGGTGAGCCAGCGCTTGTCCAGTGAAGTGGGTGCAGTCACAAGGTCTTCCATTGCACAGGTCAGGGCAGAAGCATAACCCACACGCCCGGTGCTATCCTCGCTGGCATGAATACATCACTCCCCCTCAGCCTGATCGCGGCATACGCTGAAAACCGCGTGATCGGCATCGACAACTCCATGCCCTGGCATTTGCCGGGGGATTTCAAATACTTCAAGGCCACCACCCTGGGCAAGCCGATCATCATGGGGCGCAAGACCTGGGACTCGCTGGGGCGGCCACTGCCCGGGCGGTTGAACATCGTCGTCAGCCGCCAGCCGGGGCTTGAGCTGGCAGGCGCCGAGGTGTTCGCTTCCCTTGAGGGGGCGCTGGTGCGGGCCGAGCAGTGGGCGCGTGAGCAAGGCGTTGATGAGCTGATGCTGATTGGCGGGGCGCAGCTGTATGGGCAGGCGCTGGAGCAAGGGCTGGTCAGCCGGATGTACCTGACGCGGGTGGAAATGGCACCGGAAGGGGACGCGTGGTTCCCGGCGTTTGATGAGGGGCAGTGGAAGCTGGCGTCGAGTGAGGCGCAGGCTGAAGAAGGTAAGCCTGCCTATCACTTCGAGGTCTGGGACAGGGTTTGAGATTGCCGGGGCTGCATAGCAGCCCTGGGTGACGCGTCAAGTATGGCTCAATTCGGCATGCTCATCGCCCGCCAGCACAGCTTTGTCAGTCTCTTTCAGCAGTTGGCTGGTGACCACGCCCGCCGTCATCGAACCGTTCACGTTCAACGCCGTGCGCCCCATGTCGATCAGCGGCTCCACCGAAATCAGCAATGCCACCAGCTCCACCGGCAAGCCCATGGCCGGCAGCACGATCAGCGCGGCAAAGGTGGCACCACCGCCTACACCGGCAACCCCTGCCGAGCTCAACGTGACGATGGCCACCAGGGTGGCGATCCACAGCGGGTCGAAGGTATCGATGCCCACTGCCGGTGCAACCATCACCGCCAGCATGGCGGGGTAAAGGCCGGCACAGCCGTTCTGGCCAATGGTGGTGCCGAATGATGCGCTGAAGCTGGCAATCGACTGCGGCACGCCCAGGCGGCGGGTTTGCGCCTCGATGTTCAGCGGAATGCTGGCGGCGCTGGAGCGGCTGGTGAAGGCGAAGGTCAGCACCGGCCACACCTTGCGGAAGAAGCGCAGCGGGCTCACGCCAGTGGCGGCGAGGATGATACCGTGCACCACGAACATCAGCGCCAGGCCCAGGTACGACACCACCACGAAGCTGCCCAGCTTGAGGATGTCTTCCATGTTCGAGCTGGCCACTACCTTGGTCATCAACGCCAGCACGCCATACGGGGTCAGTTTCATCACCACGCGCACCAGGCGCATCACCCAGGCTTGCAGGGTGTCGATGGCCGACAGGGCACGTTCGCCTTTCTCGGCATCGTCCTTGATCAGCTGCAAGGCCGCCAAGCCGATGAACACGGCAAAGATCACCACGCTGATGATCGAAGTCGGCTTGGCCCGCGCCAGGTCACCCACCGGGTTGCTGGGGATGAACGAGAGCAGCAGCTGCGGGATGTTGAGGTCGGCGACCTTGCCGGCATAGTCGCTGTGGATAACCTGCATGCGTGCGCTTTCCTGGGCGCCGGCCACCAGGCCTTCGGCGCTGAGGCCGAACAGGTTGGTCAGCACGATGCCGATCAGCGCGGCAATGGCGGTGGTCAGCAGCAGGGTGCCGATGCTCAGCACGCTGATGCGGCCCAGCGAAGAGGCATTGTGCAGGCGTGCCACGGCGCTGAGAATCGAGGCGAAGATCAGCGGCATGACGATCATCTGCAACAGGCCGACATAGCCGTTGCCGACCAGGTCGAGCCAGGCGATGGTGGCCTTGAGCACCGGGTGGCCCGCGCCGTAGATCGTGTGCAGGGCCAGGCCGAAGAGCACACCCAGCACCAGGCCCAGCAGCACCTTCTTGGCCAGGCTCCAGTCGGTACGGCGGGTTTGTGCCAGGCCCAGCAACAGGGCCAGGAACGCCAGCAGGTTAAGGGACAGCGGCAGGTTCATTGAAGCTCCAGCGAAAAAAAGCAAAGGAAGCATCGCCTCTGTGAGCGATTGCGAACGGAAATGCTAACAGGCTGAAAACAAACGAATTTATATCCAAATGGAATGTGCATAGTCGTTTATGGAATAACGGCGTGTCGCAGATTGCAATGAACACGGCGTTTGCAGCTGCATGAAGGTCGTTATCGAGGGCCGTTGACGGGGAATGTTGCACTAGCGTTTCCGGGTCATTTCAGGAGATTCGTACATGAAGCGCGCCCCTAAAGCCGTGGCCCTCGGCCTGTCCCTGCTGTTCAGTATCGAAACCTTCGCCACCGAGCTCAAGCATTGGCCTGCAGAAGCAGCCAAACAGCTCGACAGCATGATTGCCGCGAATGCCAACAAAGGTAATTACGCGGTGTTCGACATGGACAACACCAGTTACCGCTATGACCTTGAAGAAGCCCTGCTGCCATTCATGGAAAACAAGGGGCTGCTGAGCCGCGACAAGCTCGACCCGTCGTTGAAGCTGATGCCGTTCAAGGACACCGCCGAGCACAAGGAAAGCCTGTTCAGCTACTACTACCGGTTGTGCGAAGTTGACGACATGGTCTGCTATCCGTGGGTGGCCCAGGTGTTCTCGGGCTTTACCCTGAAGGAGCTGAAAGTGCAGGTGGATGAGCTGATGGCCTCCACCAAGCCGATCCCCAGCACCTATTACGACGGGGACCAGGTCAAGGCCATCGAGGTACAGCCGCCCAAGGTCTTCAAAGGCCAGGCCGAGCTGTACAACAAGCTGATGGAGAACGGCATCGAGGTGTACGTGATTTCGGCGGCTTCGGAAGAGCTGGTGCGCATGGTCGCGTCAGACCCCAAGTACGGGTACAACGTGAAGCCGCAGAACGTGATTGGTGTGAGCCTGCTGCTGAAAGACCGCACCAATGGCCAGCTGACCACGGCACGCAAGCAGATCAGCGCCGGGCACTATGACGCCAAGGCCAACGAAGGGCTGGAACTGACCCCGTACCTGTGGACCCCCGCCACCTGGATGGCGGGCAAGCAGGCGGCGATCCTGACCTATATCGATGAGTGGAAGAAGCCGGTGCTGGTGGGGGGCGACACGCCGACCAGTGACGGTTACATGCAGTTTCATGGGGTGGATGTAGGCAAGGGCGGTATTCACCTGTGGATAAACCGCAAGGCCAAGTACATGGACCAGCTTAACGGGATGATTGCCAAGAATGCGGCGGCGCAGGCCAAGGAAGGGCTGTCGGTGACGGCGGACAAGAACTGGGTGATCGTGACGCCGGAGCAGATCCAGTAGGCTCATGGTACGTGTACCGTGATTCGATAACTGCCGCTGGAAACACGTTTGCCGTAGCGGTCGTGAATGGCGAACGTGTGACCGGCCAGGGTCTCTTGATGAATGACCGTGGTGTACTCGCCAGAGAAAATGTTCTTGGCTTGCAAATGGACAGGGGGTGCGTCTGATGGAAGAAAGGCGCTGGGGCAATCGGTAAGCACCAAGCGCCCTTGTTCGGCATCCCAGGCATGGCGACAACCAGGTACATGTACCGAGCCCCTGAAACTGATGGCTCCGGTCATTGCACGCTCCTGACCTTGGGTAGAGGTGGGTACCAGGCATGCGTACCCTATGGTCACGCTGTACAGCAGGCTTTTCCAACTCATGGCTGCCATTGCCCCCTAAGGCTGCTTTTTAGGCAGTATGGGAGCGGAAAAGCAAAAAAAACCGGCGCACGGGGCGCCGGTTGGTGTTTTCAGACGCTTCTTACAGGCCTTCCAACATAGCCTTGTTGCGCACAGCACCCTTGTCGGCACTGGTCGCCAGCAGGGCGTAGGCCTTCAGCGCAGTGGTCACCTTGCGTGGGCGTACTTCGGCAGGCTTCCAGCCCTTCTTGTCCTGCTCTACACGACGCTCAGCCAGCTCTTCATCGCTGACCAGCAGGTTGATCGAACGGTTAGGGATGTCGATCAATACCTTGTCGCCATCGCGCACCAGGCCGATGGCACCACCAGCAGCAGCCTCAGGCGAGGCGTGGCCGATCGACAGGCCCGAAGTGCCGCCCGAGAAGCGGCCGTCGGTGAGCAGGGCGCAAGCCTTGCCCAGGCCTTTGGACTTCAGGTACGAGGTCGGGTACAGCATTTCCTGCATGCCCGGGCCGCCTTTCGGGCCTTCGTAGCGGATGATCACGATGTCGCCGGCCTTCACTTCGTCAGCGAGGATGCCGCGTACGGCGCTGTCCTGGCTTTCGAAGATTTTCGCGGTGCCTTCGAACACGTGGATCGACTCGTCGACACCGGCGGTTTTCACCACGCAACCGTCGAGTGCGATGTTGCCGTACAGCACGGCCAGGCCGCCTTCTTGCGAATAAGCGTGCTCGAAGCTGCGGATGCAGCCGTTTTCGCGGTCGTCATCCAGGGTTTCCCAACGGGTCGACTGGCTGAACGCGGTCTGGGTCGGGATGCCGGCAGGGCCTGCCTTGAAGAAGGTGTGCACGGCTTCGTCATCGGTCTGGGTGATGTCCCATTTGGCGATGGCTTCTTCCATGCTGCGGCTGTGCACGGTCGGCAGGTCGGTGTGCAGCAGGCCGCCACGGGCCAGCGAACCGAGGATGCTGAAGATGCCGCCGGCGCGGTGTACGTCTTCCATGTGGTACTTCTGGATGTTCGGCGCCACTTTGCACAGCTGTGGCACTTTGCGCGACAGGCGGTCGATGTCGCGCAGGTCGAACGCCACCTCGCCTTCCTGGGCGGCAGCCAGCAGGTGCAGGATGGTGTTGGTCGAGCCACCCATGGCGATGTCGAGCATCATGGCGTTTTCGAAAGCCTTGAAGTTGGCGATGCTGCGCGGCAGCACCGACTCATCGTTCTCGCCGTAGTAGCGCTTGCACAGCTCCACGATGGTGCGGCCGGCGGTGAGGAACAGCTGCTCGCGGTCGGAGTGAGTGGCCAGAGTCGAGCCGTTGCCCGGCAGGGCGAGGCCCAGGGCTTCGGTCAGGCAGTTCATCGAGTTGGCGGTGAACATGCCGGAGCACGAACCGCAGGTCGGGCAGGCGCTACGCTCGTACTCGGCGACTTTTTCGTCCGAAGCCGAGGAATCGGCTGCGATGACCATGGCGTCGACCAGGTCCAGGCCGTGGCTGGCCAGCTTGGTCTTGCCGGCTTCCATCGGGCCGCCGGAAACGAAGATCACCGGGATGTTCAGGCGCAGGGCGGCCATCAGCATGCCGGGGGTGATCTTGTCGCAGTTGGAGATGCACACAATGGCGTCGGCGCAGTGGGCGTTGACCATGTATTCCACGGCGTCGGCAATGATCTCGCGGCTTGGCAGCGAGTACAGCATGCCGTCGTGGCCCATGGCGATGCCGTCATCGACCGCGATGGTGTTGAATTCCTTGGCCACGCCACCGGCGCGCTCGATTTCGCGGGCAACCAGTTGGCCCAGGTCCTTCAGGTGCACGTGGCCCGGGACGAACTGGGTGAACGAGTTGGCGATGGCGATGATCGGTTTCTTGAAGTCTTCGTCCTTCATCCCGGTGGCGCGCCACAGGGCACGGGCGCCGGCCATGTTGCGGCCTTGGGTGGACGTCTTGGAACGATAATCAGGCATGAAACACTCCTGGCGGCTTAATCAGGTCACAAAAAGGGGAGTGAGCTTCTCTTGTCCTTTGCGCCGCAGGCCGGTTGCCACTGGCACGGATGAGGCCGAAGACCGCGCGGGATCGCCGCGTGCTTGGCCAGAGCTCATAAACCCGCCGGGGATGACTGGCGATGAATAGGCCGATTCTACACCGCTGGCGCGGCGAGGGAATGAAGATGTGCCTGGTCGGTGAATTTGCCCGTACAGCCGGTACCTGTAGGACGCTTCCGAAACATCCCCCAACGGGCTGACTTGCGCACCTCGACTAACTATCATCCGGCCGCCGCATGTGCGGTTTAACGAGATAACCCTCAATGGACCTTCCCAGTTACCGGTTCCACATGAACCTGCTATCTGGCACTGAGCGCGCCGCCGCCAGGGCTGCCGAAGGCTTGAGTCCGCGAGGCTGAAGTCTGCAGGCGCCTGCGTCGGCGCCTGGAGAACTTCATGCAACATCAAATCGATAAAAACACCCTTCAGTCGAACGCCCATGCAGCCCTGGAGGCCCAACGGCGCGAAGCGACAGAGGACTTTCACAAGGGCGCTTCAATCACCAACCATGTCGGTAACTTGCGCGATGCGACCCTTGGTTTGCTCTACCGAAAGCGCGTGCTATGGCTGGTTTTGCTGGTGTTTGGCAACCTGTTTTCTGGGGCGGGTATCGCCGCTTTCGAGGAAACCATCGCCGCCCATATCGCCTTGGTATTCTTCCTGCCATTGCTGGTGGACAGCGGCGGTAATGCTGGTGCTCAGTCTGCAACGCTGATGGTACGAGGCCTGGCGACGGGTGAAGTGGCCATGCGTGACTGGTGGCGCATGTTGGGGCGGGAGTTCGGGGTTGCATTGGCTCTGGGATGCACCATGGCTGTTGCCGTGGCGTCCTTGGGGGTACTGCGCGGCGGGCCGCAAATTGCCCTGATCGTAGCCAGCAGCATGGTGATCATCGTACTGGTTGGAAGCCTGATCGGCATGAGCCTGCCATTTCTGCTGAGCCGCTTGCGGCTGGACCCAGCGACAGCCAGCGGGCCACTGATTACATCGATTGCCGATGCAGCGGGGGTATTGGTGTACTTCGGGATTGCGACGCACGTTCTGGATATTTGAAGCGGGCCGGGGGCGCAAGGCCCCCGACCGACAGCAATCAGCTGTTTGGCAGCAACCGGCAGGTGATGCTCTTGATGTAACGGGTCTCGGCGATGGCCGGGTGCACCGGGTGGTCCGGGCCTTGGCCGCCGCGCTCGAGCAACTGCATGTTGCGGTCCAGGTGGCGGGCGCTGGTCAGCAGGATGTTGTGCAGGTCGTCCTCGGGCAGGTGCATCGAGCACGAGGCGCTGACCAGGATGCCGTCCTTGCTCAGCATGCGCATGGCCTGCTCGTTCAGGCGGCGGTAGGCCGCTTCACCGTTCTTCAGGTCTTTCTTGCGCTTGATGAAGGCGGGTGGGTCGGCAATGATCACGTCGAAGCGCTCTTCGGCGGCCTTCAGTTCGCGCAAGGCCTCGAACACGTCGCCTTCGATGCAGGTCAGTTTCTCGCTGATGCCGTTGAGTGCCGCGTTGCGCTCCACACCATCCAGGGCAAAGCCAGAAGCATCGACACAGAACACTTCGCTGGCGCCGAAGGCACCCGCTTGCACGCCCCAGCCACCGATGTAGCTGAACAGGTCGAGTACACGCTTGCCTTTTACATAGGGGGCCAGGCGCGCACGGTTCATGCGGTGGTCGTAGAACCAGCCGGTCTTCTGGCCTTCACGCACCGGGGCTTCGAACTTGACGCCGTTCTCTTCCAGCGGCACCCAGTCCGGTACTTCGCCGTAGACGGTTTCGACATAGCGCTGCAAGCCTTCGGCGTCACGTGCGGCGGAGTCGTTCTTGAACAGGATGCCGCTGGGCTTGAGCACCTGAACCAGGGCGGCGATCACGTCGTCCTTGTGGGCTTCCATGGTGGCCGAGGCCAACTGCACCACGAGGATGTCGAAGAAGCGGTCGACCACCAGGCCCGGCAGCAGGTCGGAGTCGCCATAGACCAGGCGGTAGCACGGCTTGTCGAACAGGCGCTCACGCAGCGACAGGGCGACGTTGAGGCGGTGAACCAGCAGCGACTTGTCCAGCGGCAGCTTGATGTCGCGCGACAGCAAGCGGGCGCAGATCAGGTTGTTCGGGCTGAGTGCAACGATGCCCAGAGGCTTGCCGTTGGCTGCCTCGAGAACAGCCTGCTGGCCGGCCTGGAAGCCTTGCAGCGGGGTCGCGCTGACGTCGACTTCGTTGCTGTAGACCCACAGGTGGCCGGCGCGCAGACGGCGGTCGGCATTGGCTTTGAGGCGAAGGCTGGGCAGGGACATGACGTCGCTCCGGGAAAAAAGAGCGGGAGTATAACCTGTTGGCCCGAACTTCTGTTCGAGGCGCGACAAAGCGCTTGCGCACTCAACTGGGTTAGAATCCCCCGTCCTAAACGAGTGTGCACGTATGTCCCAAGAACTCAGCGCCGAACAGATCCAGCAAGCCTTGCAAGGCATCACCATCCCGCCGCAACCGCAGATCATGGTCGATCTGCAGTTCGAGCAGTACATGCCTGACCCGGACCTGGAAACCATCGCCAAGCTGATTTCCCAGGACCCGGGCCTCTCCGGTGCCTTGCTCAAACTGGTTAACTCGCCGCACTTCGGCCTGTCCAACAAGATCGGCTCGATCCAGCGCGCGGTGAACCTGCTGGGCAGCCGTTCGATCATCAACCTGATCAACGCCCAGTCGATCAAGGGGGAGATGAGCGATGAGACCATCGTTACCCTCAACCGCTTCTGGGATACCGCTCAGGACGTGGCGAACACCTGCCTGACCCTGGCCAAGCGCACCGGTATCCAGGCAGCGGACGAGGCGTACACACTGGGCCTGTTCCATGACTGCGGCGTGCCGTTGATGCTCAAGCGCTTCCCCAATTACATGGAGGTGCTGGAGGAGGCGTACGCCAAGGCCGGCGAAGAAACGCGCGTGGTCGATACTGAAAACCATACGTTCAACACCAACCATTCGGTGGTCGGCTATTTCACCGCCAAGTCGTGGCGCCTGCCCGAGCACCTCAGTGCAGCCATCGCCAACCACCACAATGCCCTGGCGGTGTTCCGCGACGAGAGTTCGCGCAATACCCAGAGCCAGCTGAAAAACCTGTTGGCGGTGTTGAAGATGGCCGAGCACATTTGCGCGTCCTACCGGGTGCTGGGCAACCAGGCGGTGGACCATGAATGGAATGTGGTGGGCCCGCTGGTGCTCGATTACATTGGCTTGTCGGAATACGATTTCGAAAACCTCAAGCAGAACATTCGCGAGCTGGGCGGGCACTGACACATGCCGGAATTACCCGAAGTAGAAACCACCCGGCGCGGTATTGCGCCGCACCTGGAAGGCCAACGCGTCAGCCGTGTGGTGGTACGCGACCGGCGCCTGCGCTGGCCCGTTCCGGAAGACCTGGACGTACGCCTGTCGGGGCAGCGCATTGTCAGCGTCGAGCGGCGTGCCAAGTACCTGTTGATCAATGCCGAAGTCGGCACGTTGATAAGCCACCTTGGCATGTCGGGTAACCTGCGGCTGGTTGAGCTGGGTTTGCCGGCGGCCAAGCATGAACATGTCGATATCGAGCTGGAGTCGGGGCTGATGCTGCGCTACACCGACCCGCGCCGCTTTGGGGCCATGCTGTGGAGCCTGGACCCGCTGAACCACGAATTGCTGCTGCGCCTGGGGCCAGAGCCGTTGACCGACCTGTTCGACGGCGAACGCCTGTTCCAGCTGTCGCGCGGGCGGTCGATGGCGGTCAAGCCCTTCATCATGGACAACGCAGTGGTGGTGGGGGTGGGCAACATCTATGCCACTGAGGCACTGTTTGCTGCAGGGATTGACCCACGCCGGGAGGCGGGCGGGATTTCCCGGGCGCGCTACCTGAAGCTGGCGATCGAGATCAAGCGTGTGCTGGCGGCGGCAATCGAGCAAGGGGGCACCACCCTGCGCGACTTTATCGGGGGCGATGGGCAGCCGGGGTACTTCCAGCAGGAATTGTTCGTCTATGGTCGCGGCGGGCAGCCGTGCAAGGTGTGTGGCACGGAGTTGCGCGAGGTGAAGCTGGGGCAGCGGGCGAGCGTGTACTGCCCGCGTTGCCAGCGCTAAGGCAAGGGCGAGGCCCTTGCCTGGTGGCGATCAGTCCTTGCCGGTAATGCGGCGGTACTTGGCCATCAGTTGTTCTTCGGTTTCCGGGTGGGCTTCATCCAGCGGGATGCAGTCGACCGGGCAGACCTGCTGGCACTGCGGCTCGTCGTAGTGGCCCACGCACTGGGTGCACAGGTTAGGGTCGATCACATAGATCTCTTCGCCTTGGGAGATAGCCTCGTTCGGGCACTCGGGTTCGCAGACGTCGCAGTTGATGCAATCGTCGGTGATGATCAGGGACATGGGGACTCCGGCCGGGGCTCACCGCCCGGGCATGTTCAACGCAATGGGCACAATTGTGCCGCATTCGCGCCCGCAGTGCACGCGGGCGCGACAATCAGGCGATCAGGGTTACTTCTTGAAGCGTTCGGTCAGCGCGTCGGCCACCACCGGGTGGACGAACTTGCTGATATCTCCACCCAGCGCAGCGATTTCCCGGACCAACGTCGAGGAAATGAACGAATAACGCTCAGAAGGCGTGAGGAACAGGCTCTCGACATCGGGGGCCAGTTGCCGGTTCATGTTCGCCAACTGGAACTCGTATTCGAAGTCGGACACGGCACGCAGGCCACGCAGGAAGACGTTGGCGCCCTGTTCCTTGGCGAAATGCGCCAACAGGGAAGAGAAGCCGATGACTTCGACATTGGGCAGGTGCTTGGTGACCTCACGGGCGAGCTCCACCCGTTGTTCCAGCGGGAACAGGGGGTTTTTCTTCGGGCTGGCCGCCACTGCGATGATCACATGGTCGAACAGCCGCGAAGCGCGTTCGACCAGGTCGCCATGGCCTTTGGTAATGGGGTCGAAAGTACCCGGGTACAACACTCGGTTCATCGCGTCATCCTGGCTGGAGTGCGTTGGGGAGTCGGATGGTAGCGCAGCGACGGCGCCCCGGCCAAGTCATGCGGCCGGCTGATGGCACTATAGACAGGGGGCGTATTCGTTGTCATGCGTTGCGTGCCAGGCGGGCGACAAGTGCTTCGGTGAGCCTGGCGCTGATGGCATACACCGAGAGTTGCGGGTTGGCGCCGATGCTGGTGGGGAACAGCGAACCGTCGTGGACGGACAGGTTTTCCAGCTGGTGGTGACGGCCCAGGCTGTCACACACCGCTTGGCGCGGGTCTTCGCCCAGCGCACATCCCCCCATCACATGGGCGCTGCCCAGGCGTATGCGCAAGGGTTCCAGGCGCAACGTGTCGATCATGGCCAAGGCCTGTTCCAGGCTGGACGTGGCGTTGGCATCGCTGTGCACGGGGGTGACCTGGGTAGCGCCGGCGGCAAACTGGATCTGCGCCATGCTGCGGTAGGCGCGACGCAATCCGTCGCGCAGGTAGTCGGTGACCGGGTAATCGAGCACCGGTGAGCCATCGCCACGCAGCTCCACGGCACCGCCCTGGCTCTCGGGGTGGAAGCCATCACGCAGCAGCGCCAACATCGCATGGGTGTGCGGCAACTCGGCCATACGCTGGGCGTTTTCTTGGCCGTGCCCACCCAGCAGGGTGCTGGCCAGGGCCGGGTGCAACGGCGGCACTTCCAGTTTGTAGCCGACCGGGCCATCCGTGCCGCCTTGCCACTGGAAGTGGTCGCTGTAGATGGACTGCGGGGCGCCGTAGTAAGGGTCGATGCGGTCCTTGAAGCGCGCTGCGCTGAAGTTCACCAGGTGCAGGAAGGTGCGCTTGCCCAGGCGGTCGTGGGGGTCAGGCGCGTCGGAACGCAGCAGCAGGGCCGGGCTGTTGATGCCGCCGCCGGCAAGCAGGTAATGGCGCGCACGGATGCTGACCTGCCTACCGGTGGGGTGTACGCCTTGGGCATCCAGGGCCAGGCATGTGAGGCCCTGGATGCGCTCGCCGTTGTGGGCGAAGCGCTCCGCCCGGGCCAGGTACAGCAGTTCGCCGCCGTGGTCGAGGGCGGCGGGAATACGGGTTACCAACATCGATTGCTTGGCATTCACCGGGCAGCCCATGCCGCAGTAGCCCAGGTTCCAGCAGCCGCGTACGTTGCGCGGGATAATCGCCCAGCGGTAACCCAACTGTTCGCAGCCTCGGCGCAGTACGTCGTTGTTGGCATTGGGTGGCATGGCCCATGGCGTAATGCCCAGGTCCTGCTCCATGCGCTCGAACCAGGGGCGCAGGTCATCTTCGCCCAGGCCCGTCACGCCGTGGGCCGAGGCCCAGTGCGCCAGCGTCTGCGGCGGGGTACGAAAGCTCGACGTCCAGTTCACCAACGTGGTGCCGCCTACGGCGCGGCCTTGCAGGATGGTGATGGCGCCATCCTTGCTCATGCGCCCCAGGCCCTCCTGATACAGGGTTGCATAGGCTTCGTTTTCCAACAGGTGGAAGTCGCTGCTGGTCTTGAGCGGGCCTTCTTCGATCAACAGCACCTTGAAACCGGCGGCGCTGAGCATTTGTGCGCTGGTGGCGCCGCCGGCACCGCTGCCAATCACGGCAATATCGGCCTCCAGCAAAAGGTCGTGCTCCAGGCGTGACGCGTCATGGGTGATCCAGCCGCGTTCGAGGCCTTGGCGAAACGGGTCGGCTACAGGCATTGGCGATGCTCTTGTTGTTTTCAGATTTTCGGTGGGCCCGGGTAACCGCAGGCGGCCCAGGACTCGGGGCGTTCGTACCAGGCCATTTGCAGCAGTTGCAGCAATGAAGCGTGGCCCATGCGTAGCAGGTTCAGTGAGCTGTCCTGCCAACGTTGCAGGAAGGCTGTGACTTGGGTGGCGCTGGCCTGTTCCCAGGCGCCCCAGACACCGGTCAACGGGCCACGGGTAAGCGGCAGGCTGAGCAGGTCGAACAGTTGCCGGGTGAGCTTGAGCATTTCCGGCGACAAGGCCGCCAGCTTGTGGTCGAGGCTGTGCAGCACCGATTTATCGGTGGCCAGCGTGCCGGCCAGCACCACCGGGATCAGCGCACGCAGCAGTGGCAGGTCGTCGTCGCGCAGTAGTTGGTAACCCTGTGCACCGGTTTGCGCAGTGCAGCCGACCAGGCCGGTTGCACTCAGAAAGATGCTGGCGCCAAGGCTGAAACGCAGCAGATCACGACGGTGCACAGGCTGCCCCTCAGTGGATGAACAGCTTGTAGACCAGGCGCTGCAAGGCTTTGCCATAAGGCGGGTAAATCAGCCGCGCGGCGTTGAAACGTTGCTTGGCCAGCACGGCCTTGGCCTTGCTGAAGGTCAGGAAGCCGTCGTGGCCATGGTAGTGGCCCATGCCCGAGGGGCCGATGCCGCCGAAGGGCAGGTCGTCCTGGGCCACATGCAGCAGGGTGTCGTTCAGGCACACGCCGCCAGAGTGGGTGTGGCGCAGCACGTGTTCCTGCCCGGCCCGGTCATACCCGAAGTAGTAAAGCGCCAGCGGGCGCGGGCGTTGGTTGATGTAGGCCAGCGCCTGGTCGAGGCTGTCGTAGGGCACCAGCGGCAGCAGCGGGCCGAAGATTTCGTCCTGCATCACCTGCATGTCGTCACTCACGGCCAGCAGCAGGTGTGGCGGCAGGCGTCGGCCTTGGCGGGGCTCGCCAGGGTACAGGTCGAGCACTTGCGCACCTTTTTCGCGGGCATCATCCAGCAGGTACTGTAAACGCTGCAGCTGGCGTGGGTTGATGATGGCGGTGTAGTCAGGGTTGTCGGCGATGCGCGGGTACAGGCGCTGAACGGCGCGCTGGTAGGCGTCGCTGAAGGCCGCCAGCCGATCACGCGGCACCAGCACATAGTCGGGGGCGACGCAGGTCTGGCCGGCGTTGAGGGTTTTGCCGAAGGCGATGCGCTCGGCGGCAGTGTCCAGGGGCACGTCGTCCGACACGATGGCGGGCGACTTGCCGCCCAGTTCCAGGGTGACCGGCGTCAGGTTCTGCGCCGCAGCCAGCATCACCTGGCGGCCCACGCTGGTGGCGCCGGTAAACAGCAGGTGGTCGAAGGGCAGGCGGGCGAAGGCCTGGCCCACCTCGACCTCGCCGAGTACCACGCTGACCAGGTCGGCGGGAAACACTCGCTCTAACAGCCGCTTCAGTACCTGGCCACTGGCGGGTGTGGCTTCGCTGAGCTTGAGCATGACCCGGTTACCGGCAGCCAGCGCGCAAGTCAGCGGGCCGATGGCGAGGAACAGCGGGTAGTTCCACGGCACGATGATGCCGACCACCCCCAGCGGTTGGTATCGCACCTGCGCGCTGGCTGGCTGGAAGGCCAGACCAACGCGTCGCCGGCTGGCGCGCATCCAGCGCTGCAGGTGTTTTTCGGCGTGGCGCAGGCCCTGTATCGAGGGCAGCAACTCGGCCAGCAAGGTCTCGTCGGCGCTGCGTCCGGTAAAGTCCTCGCTGATGGCCTCGATCAGTTCATCCTGGCTGGCCAACAGGGCTTCACGCAGGCTTTTCAGCCATTGCCGGCGCTGGGCGGCCGGTGGCAGGGGGGTACCTGCAAAGGCCTGGCGCTGGGCTGCGAACAACGCTGCAAGGTCGAGGTCGGATTGCACAGGGGGCAAGGCACTGGGCGAGTTCATGGCGGTGTCGAGTCCGGGCAGGGAATCTCTAGAGCCTATACTCTAATCTGCACGATGGTGCGAATTTTTCCACGTGTTCGAACGGTGCATTCCACCTGCAATACGCCGTAAGATGGCCCTTTGAAGAAGGCCCGCAGACTGGGAGCTGAGCATGGCCCCGCGCATGAAGACCCGAGAGCGCATCGTGCAGAACAGCCTGGAGCTGTTCAACCAGCAGGGCGAACGCAGCGTCAGTACCAACCACATTGCCGCGCACATGGAAATCTCGCCCGGCAACCTGTATTACCACTTCCCCAACAAGCAGGCGATCATCGCCCTGTTGTTCAGCCAGTATGAAGAGCTGGTGGACAGCTTCCTGCGCCCGCCACAAGGCCGCGCGGCCACCGTGGAGGACAAGCGCTTCTACCTCAAGGCCTTGCTGGCCGCCATGTGGAACTACCGCTTCCTGCACCGCGACCTGGAGCACCTGCTGGACAGCGATGCCGAACTGGCCGCCCGTTACCGGCGCTTTTCCGAGCGCTGCCTGCGCCAGGGCCAGGCGATCTACCGTGGCTTTGTCGAGGCGGGCATTCTGGCCATGGCGCCGGCACAGATCGAGTCGCTGACCATCAATGCCTGGATCGTGCTGACATCGTGGGTGCGTTTTCTCAGCACCACGCGTGAACATTCCGCGCATTTGGGTGAAGAAGCTTTCAAACGCGGCGTCTATCAGGTGCTGGTGCTGGAGCTCGGCTATGTGACCGACAACGCCCGCGCTGCCGTGGACGCCTTGTGCCAGGAATTCCATGTACCGTTCAACCAGGCCCTGGAGTTGTAGCCCAGGGCCCAAGTGCCATCGATCAGGAGATTGTCATGCCCCTTGCGCAATTGATCACCCCGCAGCAGTTGGCCGAGCGCCTGGACGCGCCCAAGCTGGTGATTCTCGACTGCCGCTTTGCCCTTGAGGATGTGGACTACGGCCAACGCAGCTATGCCCAAGGGCATATCGCTGGGGCGCATTTTGCCGACCTTGACCGCGACCTCAGCGGGCCGGTGAGCAAGGGGCGCACCGGGCGCCACCCATTGCCCGATGCGCAGCGGCTGGTCGCGCGCCTGCGTGAGTGGGGCATGGACAACGACAGTGAGGTGGTGCTGTACGACGACGGCCCCGGTGCCTTTGCCGCCCGTGCCTGGTGGCTGTTGGTCTGGCTGGGCAAGCGCAGCGGTGTGGCGATTCTCGACGGTGGCCTGAAGGCCTGGCATGCCGCGCACCTGCCGCTGAGCCTGGACCCGCCGCCCAAACGCGAAGGCAACTTCAAGGGCGAGCCGGACGCCAGGCTGCTGATCGATGCCGACCACCTGGGCAAGCGCCTGGGTAGCAGTGACCTGACCTTGATCGATGCGCGTGCCTTGCCGCGTTTTCGCGGTGAAGTGGAGCCGATCGATCCGGTGGCGGGGCATATTCCCGGGGCCCAGTGCGCAGCGTTTACCGACAACCTGGGGGCTGATGGGCGCTTTTTGCCGGCGGAGCAGCTCAAGCAGCGCTTTGCCGAAAAGCTGGCCGGGCGCGCGCCAGAGCAACTCGTGTCTTATTGTGGGTCTGGGGTGACGGCTTGCCACAACCTGTTTGCGCTGGCGCTGGCGGGGTACCCGTTGGGCAAGCTGTATGCCGGGTCCTGGAGCGAGTGGATCAATGATCCGGAGCATGGCGTAGCCACTGGCGAGTAATCGGTAAGCGCCCTATTGGCCGTCCACCAGCCACTGCGGAATCCGCCGCTCCAGGTAGTACCCCGGATTTCGCAGGCTGCCATCGACAAAGCCCACATGACCACCGCGGCTGTGCAGTTCGAAGCAGGTTTGTGGCGCCAGCTCACGGGCCGTTGGCAGGCTATGGCCGGACACGAACGGGTCATCGCTGGAATGGATGATCAGCGTTGGCGTGCGGTTCTGGCCGAGGAAGAAGTGGCTCGATGAGCGGCGATAGTAGTCGTGCGCATCGCGAAAGCCGTTGAGTGGTGCGGTGACTTTGCCGTCGAAGTCCCAGAATGTGCGCAAGTTGGTCAGTTGCCCCAGGCGCTCCAACGCCGCCAGCCGATCGTGCTGACCCTGCTCGTGGAAGTGCCGCTGTTTGAGCTGCACATACGCCAGCATTTCGCGCATGAAGTGCGCCTGATACACCTTGGAAAACCCCTGGCCGATACGGTCTGCACAGTGGTCCAGACGAAAGGGCACCGACACGGCAACCGCTGCTTCCAGTTGGCTGGCAACCCCGCTTTCGCCCAGGTATTTCAACAGTACATTGCCGCCCAGCGAGTAGCCCACTGCATACAGTGGCGTCAAGGGGCGTTGGGCGCGCAGGTGGCTGACAATTTCCGCCAGGTCTTCACTGGCGCCGGAGTGGTAGCTGCGTGGTAACAGGTTGGGTTCGCCCGAGCAACCGCGCCAGTTCGCTGCCACGCTGGCCCAACCGCGCCCTTGCAGCGCTTGCTGCAAGCCTTTCACATAGGGCGAATGTGACGAGCCGGTCAGCCCATGCAGCACAAGCACCAGTGGTGCATGAGGTTCATGGGGGCCATGCCAGTCGAGGTCGATGAAGTCGCCGTCGGCCAGCCACAGCCGCTCGCGGTTGCGCTGCAGTTCAGGCAGCTTGCGCCACAGGGGCCCCCACAGGGTTTGCAGGTGGGGATTGGAAAGGCCGGTGGCCGGGCGAAATGTGGCGCTTTGGCTGGGCATACTGGGCGACTCGTGATGTGCCTGCCTAGAGTGCCATGAAAAAGCGCCACAGTACCTGCGCTATTGGTCGAGATCTGGCAGAGGTTGCTGCTTGGCCGATGGACCGACGCTGACCAATACTCTTTTCGTCAGATCGAGCCTGCGCCGCATGACGGCGCTGATATCGGCCGGTGTCAGCGCGCGGATGCGCTCGACGTAGGTGTCGAGATGGTCCGCGGGTTGGCGTTGATAGGTGACCTCGGCCAGCAAGTCCGCCAGGTTCTTGTTCTGCGCCACGGCCCGTAATAGTTGCCCTGCCAGCTGTATCCGTGCCAGTTGCAGCTCGGCCTGGGTTGGCCCTTGCTCGATGAAGTCACGCAGCAAGGCATCAACCAGTTGAGCTGAGCTTTGCGCATGCTTCGGTGCAATTTCCCAATCGATGGTGAACAGCCCGCCAGCACTCATGGGCGTCACTTTGGCATGAATGCCATAGGTCAAGCCGCGACGTTGGCGCAGTTCCAGCATCAGGCGGGACTCTATACCCGCCCCCAGCACGGTGCTGGCCAGTGCCAGGGCAGGGTATTCAGGATCATTGGCTGGCACATTCATGGGAAGCGCAAGCAGGACGGCGGTGCTGGCACCAGCCTGCTCAATGTTGATCGTTGCGCTGGTCGCCGGTGGTATGACGGGCAGTTCAGCTGCGGACCAGCCTTGGGGCAATGCCTGGCTAACGCGCTGTGAAATGGCTTGGGCAGCCTCGGGCGAAAGGTCTCCAATCAGCACCATTTCGAGGTTGCTGGCACAGTAAGCACGCTGATGGAAACGCCTCAAATCTGCAGAGGAAATGCCTTCGATGCCTTGATCGGTGCTCCCGAGTGGATTGCCATAGGGGTGGCCTTGGAACAGATGTCGATAGGCTTCGCATCGCGCCCTGAGATAGGGGTGTCGTTCGCGAGATGCGTTGTGCTGCATCAGCTGGCGCTTGGTTTTTTCCAACGCCGAAGGCGTGAACGCAGGCTGTGCGACAAGGTCGATGAAGAGCCCCAATGCAGGATCAAGCAGTGTTTTCGTGCTGAGGCTGCGCAGGCTCAGAGTCGCGTGCTCCAGGCGAATATGCTTTTCCATGATCGCGCCCAGGCGTTCCAGCTGATCTGCCTGCTCGATCGCGGTGAAATGCTGGCTGCCCTCATCGAGCATGTACAACGTCAGGGCTGCCAGTCCGTGTTGGGCGGTGTCCTGGGTCGTGCCTGCCTTGAACTGCAATTTCATGTCCACGATCGGTAGCCCGTGGGCTGCGACGAACTTCACCTTCGTGCCGCCTTCGGTTGTCCAGGTTTGCACCGGCGTTTGAAGGGTTTCGAACTGTTCCAGGTCAAGCCCTCGGGCTGAGGCCAAGCCGCGAGGAATGCCGTCGGCTGCGTCAGGCTGCTGTGCAGCTGAGTCCAGGTTATTCATCGGCACTTTCCTTGTGATGCATGAGGGTGATTGATGTGCGGGCCTTGGTCAGGAATTCATGGGCGACTTCGCCGACCTGCTCGGCTGTCACGGCTTCGATGGTTTGGCATTCATCCCCCAGTGCAACCGGGTCCAGGCCGCAGGCGGCCTGCATGCCAATGGCATGAGCCTGTTTTGCGATGTCATCCTTTTCGTATACCTGCCGCGCTATCAAGCGCGCTTTGGCGCGTTGGAGGTCTGCTGCGGCCGGCGCCGACTGACAGAACGCTTCGATTTCGAGCGTAAGCCTTTCTGCTGCGGTTTCAGGGGGGACTTGTGGGCTACAAAGTGCATAGAGGGTCAATAGGCTGTCGCCTCGCTGCCAAGGCTCGTAGCTGGCCCTGAGGCCCGACAGTAAGGGATTGTCCAGCACCATGCGGCGCTGCAGGGTGCTGGCATGGCCTTGGGCAAGGATGTCGGGCAGCAACCGCAGGGCATACGCCTGAGCGTCACAGGTGGCGGTACATTGGCTTGGGAGATTGAAACTGGTGATCGCTCCGCTGTACAGGCCTTGCAATCGCAGGGTTTGAAAGCGCCGAACCAGCCCTGCTGGCGCTGTGGGGATTTGCTGCGCGGGCAGGCGATGGGCGGGGATCGCTGCAAAATGCCGTGTGACCAGCGTCTGCAACTGAGGCAGGGTAATGTCGCCGGCCACTGCAAGTGTGGCGTTGTTGGGGTGATACCAGGTCTGATACCAAGTGCGCGCAGCCGCCAGGCTCGTGTGGCTGAGGTCGGTGTCATGGCCGATCACAGGGGTACCATAGCCGCTGTCGCCGTAGGCAAGCATCAGGTGATACTCCAGTGCCAAGGCCCAGGGGTTGTTATCGACTTCCTCTCGTCGCTCGGCCATGACTACCGCCAATTCACGAGCAAAAGGAGCATCGGCTAGGGTCGCGCTGGCCATGACGTCGGCCATTGCCTCCAAGGCGATTTCCAGACGATTGGCGGGCAGTGTCAGAGGAAAAACAGTGGCATCGGAATGAGTGAACGCATTTGGCTCGCCGCCTAGGCGGGCCATGAGGGTGGAATATTGGCCCGCAGCCAGCTTGCTGCTGCCCTCGAACAAAAGATGCTCCAGGGCATGCGACAGGCCGGTGTGGCCTTTGGGCTCGTAACTGGAGCCAACGTGATACCACAGTTGCACGCTGACCAATGGCGCACGCTGGTCTGTACGCAGATAGACGCGCAGGCCGTTGGTTAGCGTGAAAGAACTTACCGCGCCGGTCGGTATGGGCGGGGAAGGGTGTTCGGTCATGGTTGAAGTGCTCCTGCAAGAACGAAGGAGCAGCTTCAGCCATGTGGTCGGCGGGCTGGGGGTAACTAAGTAGCCAACCTTGGGTTAAACGGTTAGTCCCGCTGCCAGAGCGCGTAGTGCACTTGACCGGTTTTCTTCTCGCGGTGCAGGCGCCAGTTGCCTGGCAGTTGCAAGGTTGAAGGCGCGGCTTCGCTTTCGGTGTAGACCCACGCCTGTTCGCGCAGCCACTGGTTCTGCTCCAGCAGGTTGCAGGTGTTGGCCAGCAGGTCCTGGTGGAACGGCGGGTCGAGGAACACCACATCGAACTGCTGCTTGGCCGGGCCTTGCAGGTAGCGCAGGGCATCGGTTTGCAGGATCTGCCCACGCGGGCAGCGCAGGATTTCGAGGTTGTTCTTCAGGTTGGCGATGGCCGCCGGGTTGCTGTCCAGCGCCACGGCGTCTTCCGCTCCGCGCGACAGGGCTTCGAGCACCAGGGCGCCGCTCCCGGTGAAGGCGTCCAGCACGCGGGCGCCTTCGATGTAAGGGGCCAGCCAGTTGAATACGGTTTCCCGCACGCGGTCGGGCGTTGGCCGCAGGCCTTCGCCTTCCGGTACCGCCAGGCGACGGCTGCGCCACTCGCCGGCGATGATGCGCAGGTGGCCCTGGCCCTTGCTTTGGCCCGATTGCGGGCGGGCGGGAGGGGTGGATCTTGGCATTAGTGCTCCGGTACTCCGAGCGGCTGCTCGGAGGGC
Organism: Pseudomonas sp. OG7; assembly: GCF_014192825.1. Lineage (NCBI taxonomy): Bacteria > Pseudomonadati > Pseudomonadota > Gammaproteobacteria > Pseudomonadales > Pseudomonadaceae > Pseudomonas > Pseudomonas sp. OG7. The sequence goes on from NZ_JACHYK010000001.1 coordinate 421,789, forward strand.
TTGTCAGTGGGGGCTGGCAGCGGTTTTTGTGGCACTTTCGGGCCAACGGTGACGATCACCAGTTTATCGGCTGACAGGTGTTTGTTCATGGCCGCCTTGACCTGTTCGACGGTGAGGGCCTGGGACTGCTGCATGAAGTCCTCCAGCCAGGTCAGTGGCAGGTTGTAGAAGCCGATTGCACCCAGTTGCCCGACGATGCTGGCGTTGCTGGCATTGGACAGCGGGAAGCTGCCGGCCAGTTCACGCTTGGCATCGTCCAGCTCTTGCTGGGTAGGGCCATGTTTGAGGTAGTCGGCAAGAATGTCCTGCACCAGCTTCAGCGTGCCTTCGCTCAGCTCGGCACGGGTTTGCAGGTTGATCATGAACGGGCCGCGCACCTGCATCGGGCTGAACACCGAGTACACGCCGTACGTCAGGCCGCGCTTTTCACGTACCTCGCTCATCAGGCGGGTGCCGAACGCACCGCCGCCGAGGATCTGGTTGCCCAGCGACAGGGCTGGCCAGTCCGGGTCCTGGCGGTCGATACCCAGTTCGGCCAGCATCAGGTGGGTTTGCTTGGACGGGAAGTCGATGTGAGTCAGGCCAGCCTTGGCGTCAGTGGGCTGGGCTGGCGCGGCCAGTGCCGGGCCCTTCGGCAGGCCGGCAGATACCTGGGCCGCAATGGCTTCGGCTTCCGCGCGGCTCAGGTCGCCGACCAGCGCGATGACCGCGTTGCCACCGGTATAGGCTTTGGCATGGAAGGCGCGCAGCTGTGCCAGGGTGATGCCGTCGATGCTTTCGGCGGTACCGTCGCTGGGGTGGGCGTAAGGGTGATCGCCGTAAAGCTTGCCGAACAGCGCCTTGCCCGCGATCTTGCCGGGGTTTTGCTTTTCGTATTCGAAGCCGGCCAGCATCTGGTTCTTGATGCGCTTGAGGGCATCCTCGGGGAAGGTCGGCTTGCCCGCCACCTCGGTAAACAGCTTGAGGGCCGGTTCGCGTTTGTCCTTGGCGCTGAGGCTGCGCAGCGAGGCCACGGCCATGTCGCGGTAGGAGCCGTTGCCAAAGTCCGCGCCCAGGCCTTCGAAGCCTTCGGCGATGGCGGTCACGTCCTTGCCGGCCACGCCCTCGTTGAGCATGGCGTTGGTCAGTGCGGCCACGCCTGGCGTAACGCCGTCCTGGCTGCTGCCGGCGGCGAAGGTGACGCGCAGGTCGAACATGGGCAGTTCGCGGGCTTCTACGAACAGCACACGGGCGCCTTCGGCGGTGTTCCAGTGCTGAATGTTCAACTGGCGCCGGCTGGGTGCCTTGCCATCCAGCTCGGCCAAGGACTGCAAGGTGTTGGCTGGGCGAGCGGCGCTGTTGTCGGCCTTGGCGGCGTTGTCGGCCATGGCCGGGGCGGCCAGCACGGTCGCCAGCGCCAGGGCGCGGATGCCGGTGGCCAGCAGGGTTGGGCGTGGTGCGCGGCAATCACTCATGAGCGGACTCCTCGGGCAGTACATGGGCAACGCTCAGGCGTTCGCGGGTGAAATAGGTGCGCGCGGCGTTCTGGATGTCCTGCGGGGTGACACGCTTGAGCTCGTCCAGCTCGCTGTCGATCAGCTTCCAGGACAGGCCGACGGTTTCCAGCTGGCCGATGGTGGTGGCCTGGCTGCTGATGGAGTCGCGGTCGTAGACCAGGCCGGCGATGACCTGGGCGCGAACGCGTTCGAGCTCTTCGGCACTGGGCGGGGTGGTCTTGAGTTCTTCAAGCAACTGCCAGATGCCTTTTTCGACATCGGCGAGGGTTTTCTGCTTTTGCACGTTCGGCGTAGCCGAAATCAGGAACAGGCTGTCGCCGCGGGTGAAGGCGTTGTAGCTGGAAGAAGCGCCGGCCACCAGCTCCTGACCACGCTCCAGGCGTGCCGGCATGCGGGCGCTGTAGCCGCCATCGAGCAGGGCCGAGATCAGGCGCAGGGCGTGCACGGTCCGCGGGTCCTTGGCGGTGGGCAGGCCGGGCACGTTGAAGCCGTAGATCAGGCTGGGCAGTTGGGTGCGTACATGCAGGGTCAACTGGCGGTGGCCAGGTTCGGCCAGCTCCAGGGGCAGTTTGGCCGGTGGCACGGCGCGCTTGGGAATGCTGCCGAAATACTTCTGCGCCAGGCCCTTGACCTCGTCGGCGGTAACATCGCCGACCACCACCAGCGTCGCGTTGTTGGGCGCGTACCAGGACTCGTACCAGTGACGCAGCTCCTCGACCTTCATACGTTCAAGGTCGGCCATCCAGCCGATGGTCGGGGTGTGGTAGCCGCTGGCTGGGTAGGCCATGGCGCGGAACAGCTCAAACGCCTTTTGATTGGGCTGGTCGTCCGTACGCAGGCGGCGCTCTTCCTTGATGACCTCGATTTCGCGGCTGAACTCGTCGGCGGGCAGGCGCAGGCTGGCCAGGCGGTCAGCCTCCAGCTCCAGGGCTACCGGCAGGCGGTCGCGGGCCAGCACCTGGTAGTAAGCGGTGTAGTCGTCGCTGGTGAAGGCGTTTTCGTCGGCGCCCAGGTCACGCAGGATGCGCGAAGCTTCGCCGGGGCCGACCTTGGCGCTGCCCTTGAACATCATGTGTTCCAGCGCGTGGGACAAGCCGGTCTGGCCCGGGGTCTCGTAGCTGGAACCCACCTTGTACCAGATCTGCGAGACCACCACCGGGGCGCGGTGGTCTTCGCGCACGACCACTTTCAGGCCATTGTCGAGGATGAATTCGTGGGTGGGTTGCACATCGGCGGCGAGGGCCGCGAGCGGCAGGCAGAGCGTGCCGAACAACAGGCCAGCGGCGCGGCGGGCTAGAGCATTCATACGGTGTTTAACCTGTTCGGCGGCCCGCTGGGTTTAGCGTCGACGGGCCAGGAGGTGCTAGGATACTGATCCGGTTGCCTGGCGACCATGCCTGTCGCCGTTCTGGCCCACAGGACACTAAGACAAAACGTTGCGCATGAACCAGCGGGCTTCAAGATAGTCTGTTCTGCGTAGAGAGAATTCCCGATGTGCCATTGCTGGCTCATCGCTACCCTGAGATAGCCGTCCTCCATGTTTGGTTCCAACGACGACAAAAAAGCGCCGGCCGAGGCTGGCGAAAAGAAAGGCCTGTTCAGCTGGTTTCGAAAGAAGCCGCAGCAACCTGTCGCCGAACAGCCACAAGCCCCCGAACTCCAGGCTGCAGAACCCGTAGCGCCGCAGCCCGCCGTCGAGCGCCCTGAAGCTGCTCCGGTCGAGCCGGTGGTTGCAGCAGCCCCCGCAGCTGTAGCGGAGGCCCCTCGGGTTGCCGAGCCAGCCTTGGCCTCTGAGCCTGCAACGGCGCCAGTGGCGACTCCGGTATTCGAGCCGGCACCTGCCCCTGTGGTGGCCCAGGCCCCTGAGCCAACCCCGGTCCCTCTGGGAGCGGGCGTGCCCGCGACTGCAGAGCCTGCCGCCCCGCAGGTCGAAACCTCTGCACCCGTAGCAGCACCGGTCATTCAAGCCGTCGAGCCCCCTGTCAGCAACCTGGTCCTGCCCGTTGCCGAAGAGCCTGTTGCTCTGGTTCCCGACCTGGAGCCAAAGGCCCCGCCAGCGATCCCCGAGCGTCTGGTAGCAGCACCTGTCGAGCCAGAACCGGCCCCTGTCGCTGCCCCAGCCGTTGTCGAACAAGCCAAACCCGGCTTCTTCGCCCGCCTGAAGCAGGGCCTGTCGAAGACCAGCGCCAGCATCGGCGAGGGCATGGCCAGCCTGTTCCTGGGCAAGAAAGTCATCGACGACGACCTGCTCGACGAGATCGAGACCCGTTTGCTGACCGCTGACGTCGGCGTGGAAGCAACCTCGGCTATCGTCCAGAACCTGACCCAGAAGGTCGCGCGCAAGCAGCTGGCCGACGCCGATGCCCTGTACAAGTCGCTGCAGGAAGAGCTGGCCGCACTGCTGCGCCCGGTCGAGCAGCCGTTGAAAGTGCAGGCGCAAAACAAGCCTTACGTCATCCTCGTGGTTGGCGTGAACGGCGCCGGCAAGACCACCACCATCGGCAAGCTGGCCAAGAAGCTGCAGCTGGAAGGCAAGAAGGTGATGCTGGCCGCTGGCGATACTTTCCGTGCCGCAGCGGTCGAGCAGTTGCAAGTGTGGGGCGAGCGTAACCAGATTCCGGTAATCGCCCAGCATACTGGCGCCGATTCCGCGTCGGTGATCTTCGACGCCGTTCAAGCCGCCAAGGCGCGTGGCGCCGATGTGCTGATCGCTGATACCGCCGGCCGCCTGCACACCAAAGACAACTTGATGGAAGAGCTGAAGAAGGTCCGCCGGGTTATCGGCAAGCTCGACGCCGATGCGCCGCACGAGGTGCTGCTGGTGCTCGACGCCGGTACTGGCCAGAACGCCATCAGCCAGGCCAAGTACTTCAACCAGAGCGTTGAGCTGACCGGCCTGGCCCTGACCAAGCTGGACGGCACTGCCAAGGGCGGGGTGATCTTCGCCCTGGCCAAGCAGTTCAACATTCCGATCCGCTTCATCGGTGTGGGTGAAGGCATCGACGACCTGCGTACCTTCGAAGCCGAGCCGTTCGTCAAGGCTCTGTTCGCCGAGCGAGACTGACCATGATCCGATTCGAACAGGTTGCCAAGCGCTACCCCAATGGTCATGTGGGTTTGCATGAGCTGAGTTTCCGGGCGCGCCGGGGCGAGTTCCTGTTCGTCACGGGGCACTCGGGCGCCGGCAAGAGCACCTTGCTGCGCCTGTTGCTGGCCATGGAGCGCCCGACCAGCGGCAAGCTCATGCTGGCCGGGCAGGACCTGGGCCAGATCAGCAATGCGCAAATCCCGTTCCTGCGCCGGCAGATCGGCGTGGTGTTTCAGAACCACCAGCTGTTGTTCGACCGCACGGTGTTCAACAACATCGCCTTGCCCCTGCAGATTCTCGGCCTGTCCAAGGCGGAGATCGCCAAGCGCGTGGATTCGGCCCTGGAGCGTGTATCACTGTCCGACAAGGGCGAGCTGTTCCCGGCCGACCTGTCCACCGGGCAGCAGCAGCGGGTAGGCATTGCCCGCGCCATCGTCCACCAGCCGGCCCTGCTGCTGGCCGACGAACCCACCGGTAACCTCGACCCGCGCCTGGCCGCAGAGATCATGGGTGTGTTCGAGGACATCAACCGCCTGGGTACCACGGTATTGATCGCCAGCCACGACCTGGCACTGATTGCGCGCATGCGCCACCGCATGCTGACCTTGCAACGCGGCCGCTTGATCGGCGATGGGGAGGCCGGGCAATGAGCACTACACGTACGCCGAAGGTTTCCGAGCGGGTTGCACCAAAGCCCGCTGACCCGCAACCGGCGAAGAAAAAACGCGGCGAAGACGATGATGGCCCGGATTTCCGCACGCTGTTGCATGCCTGGCTGGAAAGCCACCGTGCCAGCATGGCCGACAGCCTGCGCCGCTTGGGCAAGCAACCGATCGGCAGCTTTTTCACCTGCCTGGTGATGGCGGTGGCGCTGAGCATGCCCATGGGCCTGTCGTTGCTGCTGAAGAACATCGAGCAGCTCGGCGGCTCGTGGCAGCGCGCCGCGCAGATTTCGCTGTTCCTCAAGCTGGATGCCGGCAGCCGTGATGGTGAGGCGCTGCGGGATGAGATCAAGGGCATGCCCGGCGTGGCGGATGCGCAATATGTCAGCCGCGAGCAGGCGCTGGAGGAATTCCAGCAGCAGTCCGGCTTGGGCGAGGCCCTGCGTGAACTGCCCGACAACCCGTTGCCTGGCGTGGTGGTTGTGACCCCGACCGAGGTCGACAAACCGGCCCTGGAAGCGTTGCGTCAGCGTCTGTCGGAGCTGCCACGGGTTGAAGTGGCGCAGCTGGACCTGGTGTGGGTCGAGCGCCTGGCGGCCATTCTCAAGCTGGGTGACCGTTTCGTCTTCGGCTTGGCCGTGATGCTGATTTCTGCCCTGTTGTTAGTAATCGGTAACACAATTCGTCTACACATTGAAAACCGCCGGATCGAGATCGAAGTGATCAAGCTGGTCGGCGGCACCGACGCCTACGTACGCCGGCCTTTCCTGTACATGGGTGCCCTCTATGGCCTGGGTGCGGGCCTGTTGGCCTGGGGCATCCTGGCGTTTGGCCTGAACTGGCTGAACGAGGCGGTTGTAGGGCTTTCCGGGCTGTATGGCAGTGATTTCGCCCTGGGGGGGGTGCCGGCGTCCGATGGTCTGTCCCTCTTGATCGGAGCAGTGTTGTTGGGGTATATCGGTGCATGGATCGCAGTCGCTCGTCACCTGAACGAGCTGGCGCCGCGATAGTTTTTACGTGCCAGCATTGACATTTTCTTCACTGTGGAACTTGTACCGTCGTTCCAGGTCAATGTTGGCAGCGCCCACAAGGCGCGAGTTTTGTAAGTCGGAGGTTCTTGAATGACCACATCGTTGCAACCTGCCTATGCCTTGGTACCCGGTGCAAACCTGGAAGCCTATGTGCACACGGTCAACAGCATCCCGCTGCTGACGGTCGAGCAGGAGCGTGATCTGGGCGAGCGTCTCTATTATGAGCAGGATGTCGAGGCCGCTCGTCAAATGGTGATGGCCCACCTGCGTTTCGTCGTACACATTGCCCGTAGCTATGCGGGTTACGGGCTGGCCCAGGCTGACCTTATCCAGGAAGGCAACGTCGGCCTGATGAAAGCCGTCAAGCGCTTCAACCCGGAAATGGGTGTGCGCCTGGTGTCGTTCGCCGTGCACTGGATCAAGGCAGAAATCCACGAATTCATCCTGCGCAACTGGCGTATCGTCAAGGTGGCGACCACCAAGGCCCAGCGCAAACTGTTCTTCAACCTGCGCAGCCAGAAAAAGCGTCTGGCCTGGCTGAACAACGACGAAGTGCATCGCGTGGCAGAAAGCCTTGGTGTAGAGCCGCGTGAAGTGCGTGAGATGGAAAGCCGCTTGAGTGGCCAGGACATGGCGTTCGACCCGGCAGCGGAAGCTGACGACGACAGCGCCTTCCAGTCGCCTGCACATTATCTGGAAGACCACCGGTACGACCCGGCGGTGCAACTGGAGGATGCTGACTGGAGCGACAATTCGACCAGTAACCTGCACGAAGCCCTGCAAGGGCTGGACGAGCGCAGCCGCGATATTCTCTACCAGCGCTGGTTGGCGGAAGAGAAGGCCACGCTGCATGAGCTGGCAGACAAGTACAGCGTGTCGGCTGAGCGGATTCGCCAGCTGGAGAAGAATGCGATGAACAAGGTCAAGGCGTTGATCGCGGTCTGATCTAGCCTGGCTGTATTGAAAAGCCGCTGGCCGTGAGGGGCAGCGGCTTTTTCATGCCTGTGAGGTTTTGGGGCCGCTGTGCGGCCCTTTCGCGGCAGCCCCAAAAGGCTCAAAGTTTGCGCGAAGTGTCGAGTTGCATCAGGTAGCCAGGCCCACCCAACTGGCTCATCTGCCGGCGAATCCACCCGGCCCGGCTGGCCACATAGGCACTTGGCCGGCTGGCACTCCACTTGATCGGGCTAGGCAGCACGGCCGCCAGTTGCGCCGCCTGCTGGCGGCTAAGCCGGCTGGCATCCACGCCAAAGTGATAGCGCGCCGCCGCCTGAGCGCCGAACACGCCCTTGCCCCATTCGGCGCTGTTCAAGTAGACCTCGAGAATTCGCTCCTTCGACCAGAACAGCTCGATCAAGGCCGTGAACCACGCCTCCAGCCCTTTGCGGAACCAACTGCGCCCGGACCACAGAAACAGGTTCTTGGCTACTTGCTGGGTGAGGGTGCTGGCACCGCGAACGCTGCCGCCGCGCTCGTTATAGGCCAGTGCCGCCTGGATGGCCGGGATGTCGAACCCCCAATGGTTGGCGAACTTCTGGTCCTCACCCGCAATGACGGCAACCTTCAGCTCATCGGAGATGTTCTCCCACGGCTCCCAGTCGCGTTTCAGGTCGATCGGCTCGCCACTGACCCACGATTGCACCTTGCGCTCGACCATCAGTGCCGTACCGGGCGGTGGCACCCAGCGGAACACCAGCACCAGCACGGTGCTGCCGGCTGCGAACCAGAGCAGGGCACGGGAAAGGCGGCGAAGAAGGGTTGGCAGCATGGCGATGGCTTGGCCGTACGGGTGGAAGGGGCCATTATACAGACCCGATCCAAGGAGTCGTCCCATGCTTCGCAGCTTCCTGATGCTTGCCGCCTTTTTCGGCTTTACCGGGGTCGCCCTGGGTGCCTTCGCCGCCCACGGCCTGAAAAACCGTCTGACGGCTGACTACCTGACCATTTTCCATACCGGTGTGACCTACCAGCTGGTGCATGCCCTGGCGATCTTCGGCGTTGCCGTGCTCTCGGTGCACCTGCCCGGGCGCTTGGTGGGCTGGGCTGGCGGCCTGTTTGCCCTGGGGATCGTGCTGTTCTCCGGCAGCCTGTACCTGCTGACCCTCAGCGGCCTGGGCAAGCTGGGCATCATCACCCCGATTGGCGGCCTGTGCTTCCTGGCCGGCTGGTTGTGCCTGGGCCTGGCAGCCTGGCGGCTGGGCTGACCGGGTGGTCCACAATCGCGACTAATGGCGCGCACCGCCCTTGGGTTGCAGGGCGGTTCGGCGCTAGAATGCGGGCCCCAAAGAACAATGGTGGCCGTGCGCATGCGCATTCAACTGAACGGTGAACCTTACGAACTGCCTGCTGGTGAAAGCGTTGCAGCCCTGCTGACGCGCCTGGAGCTTGCCGGGCGCCGTGTCGCAGTGGAACTGAACCTGGATATCGTGCCGCGCAGCCAGCACGACAGCACGCTGCTGAACGACGGCGACCAGGTCGAAGTGGTCCACGCCATTGGTGGCGGCTGACAGCAGCCCGGCGGTTCACAAGCTAGCCCTGCAACCTTTTCCCGAGGAACAACGATGAGCAACGTTCGTAGCGACAAGCCCTTCACCCTGGCCGGGCGTACTTTCCAGTCGCGCCTGCTGGTGGGCACCGGCAAGTACCGTGACATGGAAGAAACCCGCCTGGCCACCGAAGCCTCGGGTGCTGAAATCGTCACCGTCGCCGTGCGCCGCACCAACCTTGGCCAGAATGCGGGCGAGCCGAACCTGCTCGACGTACTGTCGCCCGACAAATACACCATCCTGCCGAACACGGCAGGCTGCTTTGACGCGGTGGAAGCGGTACGCACTTGCCGTCTGGCCCGCGAGCTGCTCGATGGCCGCAAATCGCACGAATCCCGCACGCTGGTAAAGCTGGAAGTGCTGGCCGACCAGAAAACCCTGTTCCCCAACGTGATCGAAACCCTCAAGGCCGCCGAAGTGCTGGTCAAGGAAGGTTTCGACGTGATGGTGTACACCAGCGATGACCCGATCATTGCTCGCCAACTGGCCGAAGCCGGCTGCATCGCGGTGATGCCACTGGCTGGCCTGATTGGTACCGGCCTGGGTATCTGCAACCCCTACAACCTGCAGATCATCCTGGAGGAGTCCAAGGTGCCGGTACTGGTCGATGCGGGTGTAGGCACGGCTTCCGACGCCACCATCGCCATGGAAATGGGTTGCGAGGCCGTGCTGATGAACTCGGCCATTGCCCACGCCCAGCAGCCAGTGCTGATGGCCGAAGCCATGAAGCACGCCATCGTCGCCGGTCGCCTGGCCTACCTGGCCGGTCGCATGCCGAAGAAACTCTATGCCAGCGCCTCTTCGCCGCTGGATGGTCTGATCAAGTAAGAGCCCCTGATGACTGAATCGCACGATACGCCGATCACCCCCGACGGCGACGCCCGCCCACACCGCCGCATCAAGAGCTTCGTGATGCGCGCCGGGCGCATGACCGAAGGCCAGCAACGCGGCCTGGACCAGGGCGGCCCACTGTACATCCTGCCGCTGGCCGACAGCCCGGTGGACTACGACCAGGTGTTTGGCCGCTCGGCGCCGCGCACCCTGGAGATCGGCTTCGGCATGGGCCATTCCCTGCTGGAAATGGCTGCTGCCGCGCCTGAGCAGGACTTTATCGGCGTGGAAGTGCACCGCCCCGGTGTGGGCGCGCTGCTCAACGGCGTGCTGACCCAGGGCCTGAAGAACCTGCGGGTGTATGACTGCGATGCCATCGAAGTGCTGAACCGCTGCGTGGCGGACAACAGCCTCGACCGCTTGATGCTGTTCTTCCCCGACCCGTGGCACAAGGCCCGTCACCACAAGCGCCGCATCGTGCAGCTGGAGTTTGCCGAGCTGGTACGTCGCAAGCTCAAGCCCGGTGGCGTGTTCCACATGGCGACCGACTGGGAGCCGTATGCCGAGTATATGCTGGAAGTGATGAGTGCTGCGCCTGGCTATCGCAACCGTGCGGCCGACGGCACCTACGTGCCACGCCCGGAAGAGCGCCCGATCACCAAGTTCGAACGCCGCGGCGAGCGGCTGGGACATGGGGTGTGGGACTTGAAGTTCGAGAAGGTGGATTGAACGGCTGATACGGCCTTTCGATGTGCTGGTGCTTGCAGAAATGCAGGCGAAAAAAAACCGCCTTGAGAAAGGCGGTTTTTTTGTGAGCAACAGGACTGAGTATCCTTCGCTCTGGGACTTCACTGAAAACCCCCACCTGGTCGAACGATCATAGGTAGCCCGCGAACGCGCGTCAATGCATGGAAACATGCGGCATCACGTGTGTCGGAGCTGTTAACAGCTTTGGGAGGCTGCTCCACGTATCATCGCATGGCTCCCTTGTGGATGGATTCAGTGATGGGCCGGGTAGGAGAAGAATGCTGCTTTCCGGCCCCTTCGACACGGCCTGAGAACCGTGCCGGTAAATGTTTATCGAAGGGCCATTGACCTGGCCACTTCACTGAAAGCCTTCACCTGGTTTTCGAAGGCATCGAAGTGCCGGTTAGATGCTGGAAGATTGGCCCGCCAACATGGAGGCCAAGGCATATGAAGCGTTTGCTTGATGCGCTGAGCCGCGTCTGGAAGCTTGCCCGGATCTTGATAGTGATCAAGACCGTTCGGGATTTCATGCGCGACCACTTCGATGATGCCCGTTAAGGGCTAGTCAGGAGGTAGGGCTGCCCTGGTATCCCGGGGCAGCTTTTAGCAATGCTTACCCGCGGCGATCCGCCACCACACCAATCAACACCAGCACTACCAACAGCACCGGCGCGAGCGCGTAGTTGTTGAACTGGCTCAACCCCTTCACCACCCACGGCGTGGCATAGATCAGCGCCGCACCGCTGCCGATCATCACCATCAGCGCCATGAACGGCACTCGCAATGCGCCCGCCAAGCCACCCAGCCGCTGCTCGGCCCAGGCTTTGACATCGCTACCAAACAGCACCAGCAGGCAGCCTACCAAGGCCAGTGAAATCTCCGACAGGTTACCGCGGCTCCAGCGGGAAACCGTCGCGAGCAGATCAAGTACCAGATCCATGGGTCATCCTTAGGTCAAGAAATACTGCAGCAGGTCATTGAGGAACAATTGGCCCCTCGGCGTGGCCACCAGTCGATCCGGTTCGACCTGCAAAAGGCCCTTTTGTTCGGCGGCGCGGCGTGCCTCGCGCAGTTGCTCCAGTGGCAAACCGGTGCGCAGGGTGAACAGCTCGGCTTCCACTCCGTCGGTCAGGCGCAGGGCGTTCATCAGGAACTCGAATGGCAGCTCGTCGACCGGCAGCAGCTTCTCGCCGGCCTTGAATGGCTTGGCCAGGTTCAGGTAATCCTTGGGCAGGCGGGTCTTCCAGGTACGCAGGATGCGCCCGTCGGCGAAAGTCAGCTTGCCGTGGGCACCAGCGCCGATGCCGATGAAGTCACCGAAGCGCCAGTAGTTCAGGTTGTGCCGGGCAGCGCGGCCCGCCTGGGCGTAGGCCGATACCTCGTACTGGCGGAAGCCATGCTCGGCCATCAGTGCCTGGCCGGCTTCCTGGATGTCCCAGAGGATGTCGTCTTCGGGCAGCTCTGGCGGTTGGTTCCAGAACACCGTGTTTGGCTCCACGGTCAGCTGGTACCACGACAGGTGCGTCGGCCCCAGGTCGATGGCCTGGCGCAGGTCGCCCAGCGCATCCTCCAGCGACTGGTCGGGCAGGCCGTGCATCAGGTCCATGTTGAAGTTGTCGAAGCCAGCCGCACGCGCCATGCCGGCAGCACGGACCGCTTCATCGCCATTGTGGATGCGCCCCAGCGCCTCCAGCTTGGCGGGCTGGAAACTTTGCACACCGATGGACAGGCGGTTGATGCCGGTTTGCCGGTAGGCCTTGAACTTGTCCTGCTCGAAGGTGCCAGGGTTCGCTTCCAGGGTGATTTCGATGTCGGGTGCGAACGGGATGCGTTGTTCCACGCCTCGCAGCAGCCGGCCCAAGGCGTTGGCACTGAACAGGCTGGGCGTACCGCCACCGAAGAAGATCGAACTGATCGGGCGGCTCTGTACGGCAGCCAGCTCCTGATCGAGGTCGTCCAGTAGTGCTGTGACGTAGGCGTCTTCCGGCAGTTCAGGCCCGGCAGCGTGGGAGTTGAAGTCGCAGTAAGGGCACTTGCGTACGCACCACGGAATGTGGATGTACAGCGCCAGCGGCGGCAGGCTGGTGAAACCCGCCGCGCCGGGGGTGGACAGCGTTGCGATCATGCCAGGCCCAGACGTTGGCGCAGCAGGGCCATGGCACGGGCGCGGTGGCTGAGCTGGTTTTTGTCCACAGGGGCCAGGTCGGCGCTGGAGCAGTTGCGTTCCGGCACCCAGAACAGCGGGTCATAGCCAAAGCCGTGCTCGCCGCTGGCCTCGAACAGGATGCTGCCGTGCCACAGGCCTTCGCACAGGATTGGCAGCGGGTCGTCGGCGTGGCGCACCAGCGCCAGTACGCAGACGAACTGCGCACCGCGCTCGGCTTCGGGCACGTCCTTCAAGGCTTCGAGCAGCTTGGCATTGTTGGCCGCGTCACCCTTGCCGTCGGCGTAGCGCGCCGAGTAGATACCCGGCGCACCACCGAGGAAGTCCACCGCCAGGCCGGAATCGTCAGCCAAGGCCGGCAGGCCGGAGATACGTGCGGCGTTACGCGCCTTGAGAATGGCGTTTTCAACGAACGACAGGCCGGTTTCTTCTGGCTCTACCTGGCTGAATTCGCCAATCGAACGCAGTTGCACGGACTGGCCGAGCATGGCCTGCAGTTCCTTGAGTTTGCCGGCGTTGTGGCTGGCCAATACGAGTTGCTGGAAATTCATCATTCGCCTGGGAACACTTCCTGGTTGAAGCTAAGGGAATTGCTGATACCGCCGGTTTCGATATTCAGGTCGAAGGTAACGGTTTCTGGCTGTTCGATCTTGAACTGGGCGATGTAGTACACCGCGCCCTGTTCGGTAATCTGTTTGAACGACAGTGGGCTGCTGCGCCCGGTCAGGTCCTTGACCGTGCCGCTGACCACCGCTGTGGCAGGTTTGTTGGCCTTGAGTACGGCAATGTTGAGCACGCCCTGGTTCTTGCTGCGCACCAGGCCGGTGGCTGCGGCCACCTCGGGCGTGAGCATGCTCGACGTGAACGCGCTGTAGTGCACCGTCACGTCGCCAAACACTTCCTTGCGCTCGGGCCGGGCGGCATCGGCAGCCAGTACCGGCAAGGCCAGGCACAGGCTGATCAGGAACAGGGCTAGGCGATGCATGGGGCGATTCCTCCGGTGGGCGTCAGACCGCGAGCTGGTGCTCTTGCAGGCCCGGGCTGCTGACGCGATAGATGCCGATCTCACCTAGAAGATTAGGCCAAAGCCGGCCACCCCACCCGTTGCGGTGCAAGTGGTCGACGGCAAGGCGGTCGAGCACCTTGGCCCTGCGCTCGTGCACCAGCTCTTCGAAGTCGGCGAAGGTGCAGAAGTGGATGTTCGGCGTGTTGTACCAGGTATACGGCATGAAGTCCGATACCGGCATGCGTCCCTTGGTGGCCAGGTACCAGCGGCAGCGCCAGTGGCCGAAGTTCGGGAAGGTGATGATGCACTGGCGGCCCACGCGCAGCATCTCGTCGAGGATGCGGTCGGGGTACTCCACGGCCTGCAGGGCCTGGGTCATGATCACTACGTCGAAACTGTTGCTGGCGAAGTTGCCCAGGCCTTTGTCCAGGTCCTGCTCGATGACGTTGACGCCCTTGGCCACGCACGCGGCAATGTTGTCGGCGTCGATCTCCAGGCCATAGCCGGTGACTTGCTTGCGGTCACGCAGCGAGGCCAGCAGTTCGCCGCTGCCGCAGCCCAGGTCGAGTACCCGGCTGCCGGCGGGGATCCAGTCGTGGATGATTTCCAGATCGGCTCTCATGCTGTCCTCAGATGGCAATGCGGTTCATGTAGTTCGAGAAACCCTGCATGTAGCGAGGTGTGGGGATCAGGAAGGCATCGTGCCCGTAAGGCGAGTCGATCTCCAGGTAACACACGTTCTTGCGGGCCGCCATGAGGGCGTCGACGATTTCGCGCGAACGGGCCGGCGAGAAGCGCCAGTCGGTTGTGAACGACATGATGCAGTAGTCCGCCTTGACGTGGGCCAGAGTGGCAGCCAGGTCACCGCCCTGGGCGGCGGCCGGGTCGAAATAGTCCAGCGCCTTGGTCATCAGCAGATAGGTATTGGCGTCGAAACGGCCAGAAAACTCTTCGCCCTGGTAGCGCAGGTAGCTTTCGACCTGGAACTCGACACTGTGGAAGTCGTAGTTGAGCTTGTCGCTCTTGAGCTCACGGCCGAATTTTTCACCCATCGAGTCGTCCGACAGGTAGGTGATGTGGCCGACCATGCGCGCCAGCATCAGACCGCGCTTGGGGATCACGCCCTGGTCCTGGAACGAACCACCGTGGAATTCGGGGTCGGTAAGGATGGCCTGGCGTGCCACTTCGTTGAAGGCAATGTTCTGTGCTGACAGCTTGGGCGCCGAGGCGATGTCGACACAATGGCGCACACGCTCGGGGTAGGTCATGGTCCATTGCAGTGCCTGCATGCCACCCAGGCTGCCGCCGACGATTGCTGCCCATTGCGCAATGCCCAGGCGGTCTGCCAGGCGTGCCTGGCTGTGTACCCAGTCTTCGACAGTCAGCACCGGGAAATCGGCGCCATAAGGCTTGCCGGTGGCCGGGTTGATGCTGCTGGGGCCGGTGCTGCCGTTGCAGCCGCCGAGGTTGTTCAGGCTGACCACGAAGAAGCGGTTGGTGTCGATGGGCTTGCCAGGGCCGATGCAGCTGTCCCACCAACCCGGCTTGCGGTCGGTTTCGGCATGGTAGCCAGCGGCATGGTGGTGGCCGGAAAGGGCATGGCAGATCAGCACGGCGTTGCTCGCGCTGGCGTTCAGGGTGCCATAGGTCTCGTAGACCAGCTCGTAACTGGCCAGGGAACGGCCACAGGCCAGGGCCAGCGGTTCATCGAACCGGGCGGTTTGCGGTACTACCAGACCGACGGAATCTTCGGGAAAGACAGTGGACATCGACCCTGCTCACGCTTGACGGAGGCGTAAGTCTAAAGAGCGCTACCCCCAGCGGCAAGCAAAGGCTTGCCGCTGGGGGCAACCAGGGTCAGATCATGCGCCACAGTTCCTGTGGCATGCCGGCGTAGGCGGCCAGCGGGGGCATGACGAACGACTGGATCACCTGGATCGCCAGGAAGGCGAAGATCGGCGAGATATCCATGCCGCCAAGGTTAGGCACGATACGGCGGAACGGTGCCAGCACCGGCTCGCTGATCTGGTAGGCCAGCTCGGCCGCCGGGTTATGGCTGTTGGGGGCGACCCACGAAACGATCACCATCACGATCATCGCCACCCAGAAAATCTTCAGGAACAGCGAGGTGATGCCGATGATCGCCCACATCAACAGGTGCAGGATGTCGCCGAACGTGCCGTAGGTGACCATCAGCACGAAGCCCATCAGCAGGGCCTGGATAACGATTGCCAGTAGCAGCGACGAGGTGTCGAGCCCGCCGACACTGGGGATGACCCGGCGGATCGGCTTGAGCAGCGGCTGGGTCGCGCGCACCGCGAACTGGCAAAGCGGGTTGTAGAAGTTGGCTTTGACCAGCTGCAGCACGAAGCGCAGCAGTACGATCACCAGGTACAGGCTGACCAAGGTTTGCACCACGAAGATCGCGGCACCGGACAGTGCATTCATCTAAAGCTCCTTATTTGCCCAGTTGTTCGGCCAGCTCGGCAGAGCGCGTGGCCGCAGCCTGCAGTGCCTGCTCGACGATGGCTTCGAAGCCGCTGGCCTGGAACGACTTGATCGCCGCTTCCGTGGTGCCGGCGGGCGAGGTGACGCGGCGGCGCAGTTCGGCGGCATCGACATCGCTGGCAACCGCCATGCGCGCCGCGCCCAAGGCCGTCTGCAAGGTCAGCTGCGAGGCGGTTTCGCGTGGCAGGCCGAGTTTTTCGCCTGCCGCTGTCATGGCCTCGATCAGCAGGAAGAAGTACGCCGGGCCACTGCCGGACACGGCGGTCACAGCGTCCAGTTGCTGCTCCTGCTCCAGCCACAGGGCGGTGCCCACGGCCGACAGCAGTTGTTCGGCCTGCTGGCGCTGTTCGCCGGACACCTCAGCGGTGGCGTACAGGCCGCTCACGCCCTGACGCAACAGCGCCGGGGTGTTGGGCATGCAACGCACTACCGGGCGAGCGCCCACCCAGCTTTGCAGGCTGGCGCAGGTGATACCGGCGGCGATGGAAACGATCAGCTGGCCATCCTGCAGGTTGGGTTGCAGGGCCTGGCACACGGCTTTCATGACCTGCGGCTTGACTGCCAGCACGATGACGTCGGCACCGTCGATGGCCTGGGCGTTGTGCTCGAAGGTTTCGATGCCGTGCTCAGCCTGGATGCGGCTGCGGGTCTCGGCGCCCGGGTCGCTGGCGCGGATCTGCGAGGCGTCCAGGCCCTGGGCACGCAGACCACCGATCAGGCTGGCGGCCATGTTGCCGGCGCCGATAAAGGCAATGCGAGTCTTGCTCATGTCAGGTCCTTGTGGAAAAGAGTGAGTGAAGCATGGAATCAGGTGTTGCCGTAGTCGCGTGCCCCGAACAGGGCGGTACCGATACGCACCCAGGTCGCACCCTGAGCGATCGCCGCTTCCAGGTCGTGGCTCATGCCCATGGACAGGGTGTCCAGGCCAAGGTCCAGCCCTTTCTGCAACGCCCGCAGGCTGGAGAAGGCAGCCTCTTGGGCGGCGCGATCATCGGTGGGTTCGGGGATTGCCATCAGCCCGCGCAGGCGCAGGTTGGGCAATGCGGCCACGGCCTTGGCCAGGGCCGGCAGGTCGGCGGGGGCGCAGCCGGACTTGCTGTCTTCGCCACTGACGTTTACCTGCAGGCAGATGTTCAGTGGCGCCAGCCCGGCAGGCCGCTGCTCGGACAGGCGTTGGGCGATTTTCAGGCGGTCCACGGAATGCACCCAGTCGAAATGCTCGGCAATGGCTTTGGTCTTGTTCGACTGAATGGGGCCGATGAAGTGCCAGATCAAGGGCAAGTCGCTGAGCGCCTGCTGCTTTGTCAGCGCTTCCTGTAGGTAGTTTTCCCCGAAGTCACGCACGCCGGCAGCGTGGACCTCGCGGATAGCGCTGGCGGGCTTGGTTTTGCTCACAGCCAGCAGCTGGACGCTGGCCGGATCATGCCCGGCTGCCTGGGCAGCATTGGCGATACGGGCGGAAATCGCGGAAAGGTTGTCTGCTAGGGTGGACATGGATGGATGCCGGCAGCTGTAGGGTTTGCGGCATTCTACCTACTTGAAGGCCTTTGGGGAGTCTTATGGATGTGACCGACCTGTTGGCCCGAGCCGTGGAGGCGGGGGCTTCGGACCTGCACCTGGCGGCGGGCCAGATACCGATGCTGCGCCTGGACGGTGAATTGCAGCGCATGAACTTGCCACCGCTGGTGGCGGCAGACCTGGCCGAGGGCATGGCGCTCTTGATGACAGAGCAGCAAAGGCGGCAATGGGCCGAGGGCGATGAACTGGACTTGGCGCTGGCATTGCCCACGCTCGGCCGTTTTCGGCTGAACCTGTTTCGCCAGCTGAATGGCCCTGGAGCAACCTTTCGGCTGATCCCCGGGCGGATCGCCACGCTGGATGAACTGGACCTGGGGGATGTGTATCAAGCTGTTGCGCAATGCCATGATGGTTTGGTCTTGGTGGGTGGGCCGACCGGCAGTGGCAAGTCCAGCACCCTGGCGTCGCTGCTTGACCAGCTGAACCGGGAGCGGGCGCTGCACATCATTACCCTGGAAGACCCGGTCGAAGTTATCCACAGCAGCCAACGCAGCCTGGTCAATCAGCGTGAGATTGGGCGCCACAGCGGCGGCTTTGCCCAAGGGCTGCGCAGTGCCCTGCGACAGGACCCGGATGTGATCATGATTGGCGAATTGCGCGACCTGGAGACCGTTCGTCTGGCCTTCCGCGCGGCAGAGACCGGGCACCTGGTGCTGGCGACGGTGCATACGCGTTCGGCCGTAAACAGCATCGATCGGTTGGTGGAGGTGTTTGCTGCCGAGGAAAAGCCGTTGGTGCGCGCGATGCTGGCCGAGTCGCTGCGCCTGGTGGTGGCGCAGGTGCTGGTCAGGCGCGTAGATGGCGGGCGGGTTGCAGCGCGGGAAGTGCTGGTGGCGACGACGGCGGTGCGTAACCTGGTGCGTGAGGGGCGGATGGCGCAGTTGTGTTCGGTGATGCAGGCGGGTGCTGCAGAAGGGATGCGGACGATGGAGGGGGCCGTGCGGGAGCTGAGAGAGATGGGTCTGATCAAAGATCTATAGTGCCCGCACCGGCCCTTTCGCGGGCAAGCCCGCTCCCACAGGGTCGGCACAGATTTCGAAGGCTGTGATATCTCTGTGGAAGCGGGCTTGCCCGCGAAGAGGCCGGCGCAGGAAAGCGCCGATCAGGTCAGCGCTTGGCCAGGCTCAGCTGCTGCTGTTCTTTCGGCAGCACCCGCTTGGCCACGACATAGTGCTTCTGCCAGTAAGGCTTGCTCAGGGTGTCGATGCTCACCCGCTTGCCACGCCGTGGCGCATGGATGAAACGGTCGTTGCCCAGGTAGATGGCAACATGGTTCACCCGGCGGCTCTTGATGTTGAAGAAGATCAGGTCACCAGGCTTCAGGTCACCCTTGGCCACCTTCACGCCGTGGCCTTGGGCCATGGCATTGGAGGTACGCGGCAGGTCGACGTCGGCAACATCGTTGAAGGCGTATTTGACCAGGCCACTGCAGTCGAAGCCTTTTTTCGGGCTGCTGCCACCCCAAACGTAAGGAGTGCCGAGCACGTTCACCGCACGGCTGAGCACATCGCTGCTCTGCTTCGGCGACATGGCAGCAACAGGCGCACCACGGCTGCTGGCAGCGTTGCTCGGGCGCGCGCGCAGGGTGGCCTGCTTGGTTGGCGCGTGTCTCACCGAGGCATTGGTGGTGTAGCCGGTGAAACCATTGGGAAGACGTTGCTCACGATTGGTGGCGTGGGCGGCCAGGGGCAATAATAGACAGAGGGTCAGCCATGTCTTGAGTAAAGGCGGCATAGATGAAGCTCTTATGAATAGTTATGTGTTGGGCGCGCAACTTTATAACAGCTTTTTGATCAATCTTTGATCCGTTGGTCGATTGCCTGGCTGCCGTACGTCGGCATGCGACGAAAAAGTCACATTTTTTTTTAGAAAATTTTCAGATAACCCACGAGGGCTATGAATGAACAGTTATCAACAGGGTGTGCCCTATCACGACACTCACAGCAAGACCATCGGCTACCTGCTGTGGATTTTCGGCTTCACCGGCTCGCATCGCTTCTACTACGGCAAGCCGATTACCGGGACGATCTGGTTCTTCACCTTCGGGCTGCTAGGCATTGGCTGGTTGATCGACCTGTTTTTGATCCCGTCCATGGACCGTGAAGCCGATCTGAGGTTCCAGTCCGGGCGTATCGACTACAACATCGCCTGGATCCTGCTGACCTTCCTCGGGGTGTTTGGCCTGCACCGGCTGTATCAGGGCAAGTGGATCACCGCGATCATCTACTTCTTTACCGGCGGGCTGTTCCTGGTGGGAGTGCTGTATGACTTCTGGACGTTGAACAGCCAGGTCTCCGAGAGGAATGCTTTGCGTTGAAAGGCTTCGCGGGTGAGCCTGCGAAGAGGCCGGAAGCGCCCACAAAAAAGGCCTTGTCGCGTAGAAGCGGCAAGGCCTTTTTCGTTACTGGCGGGTTTGTCGCTGCTGCAGCAACAGGTTGCTGAACCCTGCCCCGGACAATTGCTTTTGCGCCCCGGTCAGCTGCTCGCGGTTGCTGAACGGGCCCACCAGCACGCGGTACCAGGTTTCGTCCTTGACCGTACCCGACTCTACCTTCACCGACTGGCCCAGCAGGATGATCTGCGCGCGCACTTTGTCGGCATCGGCCTGCTTGCGGAACGAGCCGGCCTGCAGGAAGTACTGGGTGGTGGCTGCGGGCTTGATCACCGGTGGTGCCGGCGGCGGGGTTTGGCCGAGCAAGGCCGCCTGGGCCCGTGCGGTGTCGATTTTCGCCGCTTCTGCTGGCGTCACCGGGGTTACCGGCTGAGCCGGCACCGGTGGTGTTTTCTCCGGCACGGCCTCTGGTGGCACGATCACCTCGGACTCCGGCAGCAGGGTGTAGAAGTCGTATTTCGGCTTCACTGGCTGCTGCGGGGAGGGCTGCGCTGCCTTGCTCGCTTCGGCCACTTTCTCAGGCTTTTGCTGCTCGGGCTTGGCGCGCTTGATGTCTTCGCTACCAGGTTCGAGCTTCATCAGGAACACGATGAATGCGCCTACGGTCAGGCCGACGGCCAGCCATACCCAGCCGGGGATCGGCTGCTTGGCCGGCGCCGTCTGGCGGCTGGCACCGCGCTTGGGTGCGGGTTTTTTCTTGGCAGCCAACTTACATGCGCTCCAGGGTTTCCAGGCCGAGCAGTTCCAGACCTTGTTTGAGGGTGCGGCCGGTCAGGGCAGCCAGGCGCAGGCGGCTTTGTTGCTGCTCGGGGGTGTCCGCAGCGAGGATCGGGCAGTTCTCGTAGAAACTGGAGAACAGGCCGGCCAGGTCGTACAGGTAGCTGCACAGTACGTGCGGCGTGCCCTTGTCAGCGACGTTGTTGAGGATTTCGCCAAACTGCGCCAGGCGTGCTGCCAGGTCCTGCTCATGGGCAGCCTGCAGCACGATGTTGCCGTCCACTTCGTCAAAGCCCTTGCCCAGCTTGCGGAACACGCCAGCCACGCGGGTGTAGGCGTACAGCAGGTAAGGGGCGGTGTTGCCTTCGAAGTTGAGCATCAGCTCGAAGTTGAAGCTGTAGTCGCTGGTGCGGTGCTTGGACAGGTCGGCGTATTTCACCGCGCCGATGCCTACCACTTCACCGATGTGGCGCAGGTCTTCGTCGGCCAGGCTCGGGTTCTTTTCCTTGACCAGCGCATAGGCGCGTTCCTTGGCCTCGGTAAGCAGGTCGATCAGCTTCACGGTGCCGCCGTCACGGGTCTTGAACGGGCGGCCGTCGGCGCCGTTCATGGTGCCGAAGCCCATGTGTTCCATCTGCATCGGGTGACCGACAAAGCCTGCACGGCGTGCCACTTCGAACACCTGGTTGAAGTGCAGGGCCTGGCGCTGGTCGACGAAGTACAGGGCGCGGTCAGCCTTGAGCACGTTGCTGCGGTAGCGCACGGCGGCCAGGTCGGTGGTGGCGTACAGGTAGCCGCCGTCGGCCTTCTGCACGATGACCGGCAGTGGCTCGCCTTCGCTGTTTTTGAATTCTTCGAGGAACACGCACTGGGCGCCCTGGTCTTCGACCAGCAGGCCTTTGGCCTTGAGGTCGGCCACCACGTTGGCCAGGTCGTCGTTGTAGGCGCTTTCGCCCATCACGTCGGCCATGGTCAGCTTGACGTTGAGCAGCTCGTAGGTCTTCTGACAGTGCGACAGCGAGATGTCCTTGAAGCGCGTCCACAGGGCCAGGCAGTCCGGGTCGCCGGCTT
This sequence comes from Pseudomonas sp. OG7, assembly GCF_014192825.1. NCBI lineage: Bacteria > Pseudomonadati > Pseudomonadota > Gammaproteobacteria > Pseudomonadales > Pseudomonadaceae > Pseudomonas > Pseudomonas sp. OG7. The sequence goes on from NZ_JACHYK010000001.1 coordinate 443,623, forward strand.
GCAGCTTGACCACCAGGCCGCGGGCGCGGGTGGCGAACTCCTCCGACTCGTCAAAGCGCTTCTTGGCGGCGCGGTAGAAGTTTTCCAGGTCCGACAGCTCGTCGCTGGTGATCGGGTTTTCCTGCAGGTAGGCCATCAGCATGCCGAACTGGGTACCCCAGTCGCCCACATGGTTCTGGCGAATGACGTTGTCACCCAAGAATTCCAGTACGCGAGCCACGCTGTCACCGATGATGGTCGAACGCAGGTGGCCGACGTGCATCTCTTTGGCCAGGTTCGGCGCCGACATGTCGATGACGACTTTCTCGCTCGGGCCGGCCTTGCGCACGCCCAGGTGGGCATCGGCCAGGGCAGCGTCCAGGCGGTTGGCCAGGGCGTCGGTGTTCTGGAAGAAGTTGAGGAAACCAGGGCCGGCAATCTCGACCTTGCTGATGTCGGCGCTGGCCGGCAGGGCATTGATCAGCTTTTCGGCCAGGTCACGCGGCTTCATGCCCGCCTGCTTGGCCAGCATCATGGCGATGTTGCTGGCGAAATCGCCGTGGGTCTTGTCCCGGGCGTTTTCCACCTGGATCGCCGGCGACAGCCCTTCAGGCAGCACACCGTCGGTGACGAGTTGGGTGAGGGCTTGCTGGATCAGCTGGCGAATGGTGTCTTTCATGGGGATCTCTTTTCGACCGCAAGCGCGGTGAGCGCCTGGATGCGCAGGTGGAAAAACTGGGCATTATCCGTGGCTGGGAGCGGGTTGCCAACCTTTGGGGCTGCAAAGCAGCCCGGACGTCAGTACAGGTCGACCGGGTCGACATCCAGTGACCAGCGCACCTGGCGCCCGCTCGGCATCTGCTCCAACACTAGCAACCAGGCGCTGATCAGTCGATGCAAAGGCGCCCGGGTATTGGCCTGTATCAACAGTTGCGCACGGAAGCGCCCGGCACGGCGCTCCATGGGCGCCGGTACTGGGCCTAGCAGTTCTATACCTGGCAGGCGTTGTTCGGCCACCAGGCGTTCGGCCGCGGCGCAGGCTTCGTCGAGGAAGCCTTCGGTCTGCCCCGGCTTGTGCGCTTCGGCGCGCAGCAGCGCCAAATGAGAATAAGGCGGCAAACCGGCGGCGCGGCGTTCGTCCAGGGCCTGTTCTGCAAAGGCGAAGTAGCCCTGCTCGGTAAGCTGCACCAGCAGCGGGTGGTCGGCCAGGTGGGTCTGGATGATGACCTTGCCGGGCTCTTCGGCACGCCCGGCACGCCCGGCCACCTGCACGATCAACTGCGCCATGCGTTCGCTGGCGCGGAAATCACCCGAGAAAAGCCCACCATCGGCGTCGAGGATGGCCACCAGGGTAACCCGTGGGAAATGGTGACCCTTGGCAAGCATCTGCGTGCCGACAAGGATGCTCGGCTGGCCCCGCTGGATGGTGCTGAACAGGTTGTGCATGGCGTCCTTGCGCGCCGTACTGTCGCGGTCCACCCGCAGGATCGGGTAGTCCGGGAACAGCACCTTCAGGCGTTCTTCGGCCCGCTCGGTGCCGGCACCGACCGGGCGCAGGTCCACGTGGTTGCATTGAGGGCACTGGTGCGGCAGGCGTTCGTCATAGCCGCAGTGGTGGCAGCGCAGCACGCCGGAGCGCTGATGCACGGTCATGCGTGCGTCGCAACGCGGGCATTCGGACAGCCAGCCGCAATCGTGGCACAGCAGAGTCGGGGCGAAGCCGCGGCGGTTGAGGAACACCAGCACTTGCTGGCCGGCTTCCAGGGTCTGGCGGATGGCCTGCTGCAACGGGCCGCTGATACCGCTGTCCAGAGGCAGGCTTTTCACGTCCAGACGCAGCATGCGTGGCGGGCGGGCGCCGCCGGCGCGCTGGTTCATGCGCAGCAGGCGGTAGCGGCCGGTCAGGGCGTTGTGCAGGGTTTCCAGCGACGGCGTGGCCGAGCCGAGCAGGATCGGGATGTTTTCCTGGTGGGCACGCACCAGTGCCAGGTCGCGGGCGTGGTAGCGCAGGCCCTCCTGCTGTTTATAGGAGCCGTCGTGCTCCTCGTCGATGATGATCAGGCCGGGGTTTTTCATTGGCGTGAACAGCGCCGAGCGAGTGCCGATGATGATGTCGGCCTCGCCGTCACGCGCCGCCAGCCAGGCGTCCAGGCGTTCGCGGTCGTTCACCGCCGAATGCAGCAGGGCGATGCGGGCGTTGAAGCGTTGTTCGAAGCGCGCCAGGGTTTGCGGGCCGAGGTTGATTTCGGGGATCAGCACCAGCGCTTGCTTGCCGGCTTCCAGGGTTTCGCGGATCAGTTGCAGGTAGACCTCGGTCTTGCCGCTGCCGGTGACGCCGGCCAGCAGGAACGCGCCGAAGCCGCCAAAGCCCTCGCGTACCGCGTCGAAGGCATCGCGTTGTTCGTCGTTGAGCGGCAGTTCCGGTTGTGCCAGCCAGTGTTCGTGGCGCAGTGCCGGCAAGTGGCGACGGACCTCGACCTGTACCAGTTCCTTGGCCAGTAGCAGGTCGAGGCTGTCCTTGTTCAGGTTGAGCTTGGCCAGCAGGGTGTGGGCCACGCCATGCGGGTGCTGGGCCAGGGTCTTGAGGGCGTCGCGCTGGCGCGGCGCACGGGCAATGCGTGGGTCTTCCAGGCGTGCGCCGGGGGCAATGTGCCAGAAGCGCTCCTGGCGCATTTCGGCAGGTTCGCCCTGGCGCAGCAGGGTGGGCAAGGCCCAGCTCAGGGTGTCGCCCAGGCTGTGCTGGTAGTACTGGGCGGTCCACAGGCACAGCTTGAACAGCGACGCCGGGATGGGGGACACCGGGTCGAGCAGGGCGCTGGCCGGTTTCAGCTTGTCGGCAGGCACTTCGCTCTGTGCGCATACCTCCACCAGCACACCGATCATTTCGCGGCGGCCAAAGGGCACGCGGATGCGCATGCCCGGGGTCAAGGCCTGGCGCGCCATGCTCGCCGGCGCCTTGTAGTCGAACAGGCGGCGTAACGGGGAGGGCAGGGCAAGGCGCAGGATGACGTCGGACACGCAAAAATACTCGGAGGGCGTTACAAGAACTGGCGAGCCTAGCAGACGACGGTCGGTGCAAGCGACATCTTGCACTGACGCTGTGCTCTGGTATTATTCGCCGCCTAATTACGTGCGGTATTCAACAATTGGTGTTGGGTGGCGGCACGCAGCTCGAGGAAGTGACCATGAAAGAAGGTATCCACCCGAACTACGAAGTAGTTGCAGTCACCTGCAGCTGCGGCAACAAGTTCGAAACCCGTTCGACCCTGGGCAATGTCCTGTCGATCGACGTTTGCAACCTGTGCCACCCGTTCTACACCGGTAAGCAGAAAGTCCTGGACACCGGCGGCCGCGTACAGAAGTTCGCCGATCGCTTCGGTATGTTCGGTACCAAGAAGTAATCATGCGCATGGCGAACCCCTCGGGTTTCGCAGTGCTGCAAAAAAAGGCGCCCCTTGTGGGCGCTTTTTTTATGGGTGCCATCTGGGCCTTTCCCGCCCTGGCATTCTGCCCGCTACCGCAGCAGCCACAGCAGGTGCTGGTGCGCCAGGTGGTGGATGGCGATACCGTGCGCCTGGCCGATGGCCGCAGCGTACGCCTGATTGGCATCAACGCCCCGGAAATTGGCCGCAACGGGCGCACCAGCGAGCCTTATGCCGAGGCCGCGAAGCGGCGCTTGCAGGCGCTGGTCAAGGCCAGTGATGGGCGTATCGGGCTGGTGCCAGGCGTTGAGGACAAAGACAAATACGGCCGCACGCTGGCGCATATCTACGGCCGTAATGGCGACAATCTGGAAGCACAGTTACTCAGCGAGGGTTTGGGCTACCGCGTGGCAGTGGCTCCGAATGTGCGTCTCAGCGGTTGCCAGCAACTTGCCGAGCAAGCGGCGCGCAAGGCAGGCAGCGGCTTGTGGCGCCGTTCGCCCGTGGTCCCGGCAGGGGAAGTCAGGCAGCCGGGTTTCGCTGTGGTTGGTGGCCGCATCAAGGGTATCGAACGCAACCGTGGTGGTGTCTGGCTGACACTGGACGACGCCGTGGTGCTGCAGGTTCCCGCTCGTCTGCAACGCAACTTCCCCGCCAGCTTCTTCGATAACCTCAAGGGACGCCAGGTCGAGGCGCGTGGCTGGGTGCTGGACCGTTCCCGCAAGGGCGGCTTGAAGCCCGGGCAGCGACGCTGGGTGTTGCCATTGACCGATCCGAGCATGTTGGAGCGTATTTCAGGCTAAAAGATGTAGACATTTCGCTATTAGATTGTACACACTGTGAGCCGTATGCCCCCGTGGGTTATAGCGTAAAGTCGTAGGCTAAAGGCCTTGACACAAGTGACCGACCAGTCTTGTGACTCCCCGGCTCTTTGCGTATCCTCGGCGGTCCGTCAGAACAGTAAATAGCGGAATGCCCACCATGTCAGACCTGAAAACCGCCGCTCTCGAATACCACGCTCAACCTCGTCCGGGGAAACTGAGCGTCGAGCTCTCCAAGCCCACTGCCACCGCCCGTGACCTCGCCCTGGCCTACAGCCCAGGTGTTGCAGAACCCGTGCGTGAAATCGGCCGTGATCCAGAGCTGGCTTACAAGTACACCGGCAAAGGCAACCTGGTTGCGGTGATTTCCGATGGCACCGCCATCCTCGGTCTGGGCGACCTCGGCCCACTGGCTTCCAAGCCGGTCATGGAAGGCAAGGGTGTTCTGTTCAAGCGTTTCGCCGGTATCGACGTGTTCGACATCGAAGTCGAATCGGAAAGCCCACAAGCGTTCATCGACACCGTTCGCCGTATTTCGATCACCTTCGGTGGCATCAACCTCGAAGACATCAAGGCGCCTGAGTGCTTCGAGATCGAGCGCACCCTGATCGAACAGTGCGACATTCCGGTATTCCACGATGACCAGCACGGTACCGCCATCGTGACCGCTGCCGGCATGATCAACGCCCTGGAAATCGCCGGCAAGAAGCTGGAAGACGCCAAGATCGTCTGCCTGGGTGCTGGTGCAGCCGCCATCTCCTGCATGAAGCTGCTGGTGAGCATGGGTGCCAAGGTCGAGAACATCTACATGATCGACCGCAGCGGCGTGATTCACGCTGGCCGCGACGACCTGAACCAGTACAAGGCGCAGTTCGCCCACGCTACCGACAAACGTACCCTGGCTGATGCCCTTAACGGTGCAGACGTGTTCGTGGGCCTGTCCGGCCCGAACCTGCTGAGCCCGGAAGGCCTGAAGTCAATGGCGGCCAACCCGATCGTGTTCGCCTGCTCGAACCCGGACCCGGAAATCTCGCCAGAGCTGGCGCACGCCACCCGCAGCGACGTGATCATGGCGACCGGTCGTTCCGACTACCCGAACCAGGTCAACAACGTACTGGGCTTCCCGTTCATCTTCCGTGGTGCTCTGGACGTTCGCGCCAAGCGCATCAACGAAGAAATGAAGATCGCTGCCGCTATCGCCCTGAAGGACCTGGCCAAGCTGCCAGTGCCGAAGGAAGTGTGCGAAGCCTACGGCGTCGAAGGCCTGGAGTTCGGCCGTGAGTACATCATTCCGAAGCCGCTGGACGCACGCCTGATCACCGTCGTTTCCGACGCTGTGGCCAAGGCCGCCATCGAATCCGGCGTGGCTACCCTGCCGTATCCGAAGCACTACCCGCTGACCAGCGTGGATGACGTGTTCAACGGCTGATTGCCGCTGTAGCGACACAAAAAGCCCCGGCTCGTATGAGCCGGGGCTTTTTGTTTGGCATTGTGAAGGATGTGTCAGGGCTGCAGGGTGTTTGCCATGGCAAAGTTGTCGCCTATGAGATCGAGCGCCGCCCGCGCGGCGCTCGATGTCAGCAGCCTCACATAACCCCAGTCAAACACCCAGCCTCAGAACAGATCCATCGGCGCCGCTTCATCCGCTGGCAGCGGGCTGCCAGGCGCTGCACCATTGCCCAGCTCATCCACCGACGGCGGCGAGTCTTCGGCCTTGAACAGCTCGAAGTAGGCATTCGGCGTGCTCGGCGAGGCAGCGCGGCCACTGACCGGGTCGACCCGCAGGCTAAGGATGCCTTCCGGTTCTGCCGGTGCGTGATTCGGTTTGTCCTTCAGCGCCGCGCCCATGAAGCTCATCCAGATCGGCAAGGCCGCCGTACCGCCGTACTCGCGACGGCCGAGGGTTTCCGGCTGGTCGAAGCCGACCCACACGGTGGTCACGTAATCGGCGTTGTAGCCGGAGAACCAGGCGTCCTTGGATTCGTTGGTGGTGCCTGTCTTGCCTGCGAGGTCGGTGCGGCCCAGTGCCAGCGCCCGGCGGCCGGTGCCGCGCTTGATCACGTCCTGCAGCATGCTGGTGAGGATGTAGGTGGTGCGCCCGTCGATGATCTGCTCGGCCACCGCAGGTGCTTGTGGTGCAGTCGCAACCTGGCTGAAGGCCGGCGGCGCCTCACCTGGCATGGCGGCGGTGCTGATGGGTTGTTCAGGTGCGGCCAGGCCCGCCTGGTCTTCGGCACCCTGCGGTACGCGGGCCGGGTTGGCGGTGAACAGGGTCTCGCCGCTGCGGCTTTCGATGCGGTCGATCAGGTACGGGGTGATCTTGTAGCCGCCGTTGGCGAATGTGCTCCAGCCGGTGGCGATTTCCATCGGGGTCAGGGTGGCGGTGCCCAGGGCCAGCGACAAGTTGCGTGGCAGGTCCTGCTTGTTGAAACCGAACTTCGCAATGTAGTCGATGGTGCGGTCTACACCCATGGCCTGCAGCAAGCGGATCGACACCAGGTTACGCGACTTGTACAGCGCTTCGCGCATGCGGATCGGGCCAAGGAAGGTGTTGGTATCGTTCTTCGGCCGCCACACTTTATCCACCGACTCGTCGACGAACACGATCGGCGCATCGTTGACCAGGGTGGCTGCCGTGTAGCCGCTGTCCAGTGCGGCACTGTAGATGAACGGCTTGAAGCTCGAACCTGGTTGGCGCTTGGCCTGCATGGCGCGGTTGTAGTTGCTCTGCTCGAACGAGAAGCCGCCAACCAGTGCACGAATGGCGCCGTTGGAAGGGTCGAGGGTGACCAGGGCGCTTTGTGCACCAGGCACCTGGCTGAACTTGAGCTTGCCGTCGTCCAGACGCTGCAGACGCACCAGGTCACCGACCTGGGCCACGTCGGCCGGCGACTGCGGTGTACGGCCCTGGGCGTTGCTGTTGATGAACGGGCGCGCCCACTTCATGGTGTCCCAGGCAACCTCGGCTTGCTGGCCGTCGCGGGTCAGCACCTTGAGGCCGGTTTTTTCGACATGGGTGACAATGGCCGGCTCCAGGCCACCAAGGATGCGCTGCTTGCCCAGTTCCTGCAGCCAGGCTGCCTGGGTACGGCCCGGGAAGCGGGCTTCCGGGCCGCGATAGCCGTGGCGCTCGTCGTAGTCGGAGAGGCCGTTGAGGATGGCCTTGTTGGCCATTTCCTGCATGTCGCTGGGCACTGTTGTGGTGACGCGGAAGCCTTCGGTGTAAGCGTCGCTGCCGTAACGGCCGACCATTTCCGCGCGGGCCATTTCAGCGATGTAGGGGGCGTTCACCTCAGGCGTCGGCACGTGGTAGCTGGCATTGAGCGGCTCGGCCAGGGCAGCCTGGTAGCTGGCTTCGTCGATCTTGCCCAGCTTGTACATGCGGCCAAGGATCCAGTCGCGGCGCTCCTTGGCGCGCACCGGGTTGGCCAGCGGGTTGAAGCGTGACGGTGCTTTGGGCAGGCCGGCGATCATGGCCATCTGCGCCAGGCTCACGTCGCGGATCGACTTGCCGTAATACACCTGCGCGGCTGCGTCGATGCCGTAGGCGCGGTTGCCCAGGTAGATCTTGTTCACGTACAGCTCGAGAATCTCGTCCTTGGTCAGCTCGCGCTCGATCTGCAGGGCCAGCAGGATCTCGTTGGTCTTGCGCGAGAAGCTGCGTTCGCTGGTGAGGAAGAAGTTTTTCGCCACCTGCATGGTGATGGTGCTGCCGCCGGTCTGGATATGCCCGGTTTTTACCAGCTGGGTCGCTGCGCGCATCAGGCTGCTGGGGTCGACACCGTAGTGGTTGAGGAAATTGTCGTCCTCGGCTGACAGAAGTGCCTGAATGAACTGTGGCGGAATTTCCGCGAAGCGGATCGGCGAGCGGCGCATCTCGCCAAACTCGGCAATCAGCTTGCCATCGCTGCTGTACACCCTGAGGGGGATCTGCAACTGGATGCTTCTGAGCGACTCGACCGAGGGCAGGCTGGGGCTAAGATACAGAAACGCACCGCTCACACCGAGTACGAGCGCGCAGATGACTGCGACGGAAGACCACCAGAAGAACTTCAGCAGACGTATCAAGGTTTTTCGGTGTCCAGGTTGAGAGTGGATTGCACGCAGGTCCGGCGGACCAGAAAACGCTGGGCATTATAAGCATTTTTTCGCCTCTCCGGGTTACCGGCCAGGCAGCCCGTCGCCTCGATGAGCAGCCCTGGCCCAGTGTTGCCGCGGGGTTGCGACAGATCGCTGCGACACGCAGCAAGGAAGCCGCGATGTTAGGACGCTTCGGCAAGGATGCCGGTTCACTGGTGGGGGTAGAAATTGCCCCGGACGCTGTTCGGGTTGTGCAGCTTCAGCGGCGCAGCCGGCGTTGTCGGGTGCTTGCCTCGGCTCAGGAACCGTTCGAGTCAGCGGCCGGCAAGGATTGGGCAGCGGAGCCCGCTGCGGTGGTGGCAGCCTTGCGTCGTGCCTACCGGCGCAGTGGTCTCAGGCAACGGCGGGTAGCGTTGGCATTACCCGCCAACCAGGTGATCTGCAAGCTGTGTCATCTGCCGATGGAGCAGACTGGTGTAGAGCTGGAGGCGCACTTGCTGGCCGGTGCCGAGCGACTGTTTCCGTTTCCGCTGGAGGACCTGGCCCTGGATTTTCAGGTTTTGGGGGCGTCTCGCGTGCAACCGGGATGCGCCGAGGTGATGGTGGCCGCATGCCGGCAAAGTGCGTTGGCGTCACTGGAGGCCATCGTTGACGAGGCAGGGTTGCAGCTGGAAGCCGTCGAGGTCGATAACATCGCCCTGTGCCGCATGTTGCCTCAGGGGTGCTTCGAAGGCTCGGCATTACTGCGTGTAGAGGCACATGGTGCAGTTCTGTATGACTGGCATCCCGGTCGGCCCAGCCAGCGTCGTGAATTGCAAACGCAGGGGCAGAAGGGGATGGGGCCGCTGTCGGAGGCGCTACATGCGCTGCTTGCCGATGAGCATTTGCCTGCTGGCCTGTGGATAACCAGCAGCTGTTCGCTGGATCCTGACTGGCTGCAAAGCCTGGGCCGTCAACTGAAAACGACGTGCCGGCATTTGCCTGGCAAGGCCGGGCTTGAGCATGTCGACGGGTCGATGCTGCTGGCTTGCGCCCTCGCTTATGGAGGATTGCGGCCATGATGCGACTGAACCTGCTGCCTTGGCGTGAGCGGCAGCGCCAGGCCACGCTTCGGCGTTTTCGCTCCCGGTTGGTCGCTGGCGCCATTCTGGCGCTGTGCGCGGTGATGCTGGTCGATCAGTTGGCCCGCCAGCGCGCGCAGCAGCAGGCGCTGTCCAACACCCGGCAACAGGCCGCGCTTGAGCGCTTGGCCGAGCAATTGCGGCCGTTGGATGATGTGCGTGCACAGCATCAGGCGCTGCTGGAGCGTTTGGCTGCGCTTGAGCGTTTGCGCGCTCAGCAGGGCATTCTGGGTGATGTGTTCACTGACCTCGAAGGGGCGCTGCCGATGGGCGTGCAGCTTCTTGACCTCAGCTTGGAAAACGGCCACTTGCGGTTGGCCGGGCTCGCTACCTCCGGCGCCGTGGTTGCGCAGTTCATGCGCGACCTGGAACATTCGCGTGTTCTGCTCGACCTGGAGCTCAAGCGCATCAGGAGCGTGCCGGGTGGCGATGAGTTTCTGTTGGCCGCGCGCGTTTCGGCGTTCTGGTCGTGAATGTGGCGCCGATCTTTGCCTGGCTGGCGGTCGCCGAGCACTCCAGGCGTATCAGGTGCCTGGCGCCAGCCATGGTCGCTGTGCTGGTGTTCGGTCTGGGTTGCGCGTTGCGCCTGCCGGCAGCGCTCCAGCAACAGGCACAAGAGGCGTCCAGGCAAGCCTCATTAGATGAACAGAAGTCAGCCAGCACGGCGAAGCTGGTCGAACTGGAGCAACTGCGGGCAGCTCTGATTGTTGCCGAGCAGGCGTTGCTGGAGGCTCACTGGCACCTGGCCAGCGGGGAGGACATGAGCGACGTGCTCGGCAGCCTGGCTTCGTCGGGGCATGCGCACGGCCTACTGGTCGAGCGGTTCGATGTGCATGAAAGCGAGCCGCAGGCAGGCTACCGCAAAACACCCCTGGAGGTGCAGGTGATGGGGCCTTACACGGCTCTGCGTCAATGGCTGCACGACTGGCTGGGCCAGGCGCGCCTGCTGCGCAGTGGCGACATCAACCTTTCTATTGTCGAGGGGCAGCCAAGGCTTTTGCGCCTGCAACTGCATGTAGAGGCCTTCGAGGCTGTCGCGCCGGTGCCGGCACCCGAGGCGTTTGCACGCACCTCGGCCAGGGCCGCCACACCAGAACCCGTGGTCGACCCTTTCACGCCAGCAGCAAGACGAATGGCAGGCTTTGGGCTGGGCAGTGTGCCGTTGGCACAACTGGAAATGGTCGGCAGCCTGTCGCGCGGGATGTCGCACGAGGCGCTGCTGATGGCGGCTGGCAGGCTCTATAGGGTTCGGGCAGGCGAGCGTTTAGGGCGTAACCACGGTGTGGTGGAGCGGGTCGACCAAGACCATGTCGAGGTCCGCGAACGGCTATTCATGGCGGGGGTGTGGCACGAGCGCACAGCGTTCATCACCCTTGCAAAGCGCCTGGGCAAGGAGGCCCCGGACCGGAATGAAAATGTTGATGAAATGGGTGTTGGCAGCCCTGCTGCCGATCCCGCTGGCGTCGGCGATGCCTTACCAGGGTGAGCCCCTGTCGTTGAACTTCCAGGATGTGGAAGTGCGCTCGGTGCTGCAGGTGCTGGCTGATTATGCGGGCGTCAACCTGGTTGCGGGTGACGACGTACAAGGTAACGTCACGTTGCGTTTACAGGATGTACCTTGGGGTCAGGCACTCGACCTGGTGTTGCGAAGCAAGGGCCTGGCCCGGCGGCAGGAGGGTAATGTACTGCTGGTGGCACCTGCGGCAGCGTTTGCCGCGCAGCCGTTCGATGCCCCCTTGGGGCAGGAGCCGAATGCTCAGGTGCAGCCGCTACGCCGTGAGCTGATACCGATCCATCATGCCAAGGCCGCCGAGCTGGTTGATCTATTGCTGACCAGCCTGGCGGATGACGGCACCCTCACTGCCAGAGGCAGCCTGGCTGTCGACGAGCGCACCAATACACTGGTGGCGTACCAGCCCGCCGACCGCCTGGCGGAACTGCGGCAGCTGGTTGCGCAACTGGACGTGCCGGTGCGCCAGGTGGCGATCGAGGCGCGTATCGTCGAAGCCAACGTCGATTACGAGAAAAGCCTGGGGGTGCGCTGGGGCGGGCCGTTGTATAGCGAAAACCTGCGGCCGGGCCAGGAGCTGTTTGTCGACCTTGGTGTGGAGCGTGCGGGCAGTAGCCTCGGCCTGGGTCTGCTGCGTGGCGACCTGTTGCTCGACCTGGAGCTCAGCGCCATGGAAAAAAGCGGCAACGGCGAGATCATCTCGCAGCCCAAAGTGGTAACGGCCGACAAGGAAACGGCCAGGATCCTCAAAGGCACCGAGGTGCCCTACCAGGAAACCAGTCAAAGTGGCGCCACCTCGGTGTCGTTTCGTGAAGCCTCGCTGTCGCTGGAGGTGACACCGCAAATCACCCCGGACAACAAGGTGATCATGACCGTCAGGGTGACCAAAGACGAGCCGGATTACGTCAATGCCTTGAACAACGTACCGCCGATTCGCAAGAACGAGGTCAATGCCAAGGTTCGCGTGGCGGACGGTGAAACCATCGTGATTGGTGGCGTGTACTCCACTTCGCAAAACAATGTGGTCGACAAGGTGCCATTTTTCGGCGATCTGCCGTATGTTGGGCGGCTGTTTCGACGCGATGCATTACAAGAGAAAAAATCCGAGCTGCTGGTCTTCCTGACTCCGCGTATCATGAGTGACCAGGCGATTGCTGTGAGTCGTTGATTCTGTGCGAAATTTGATACTTGTGGGGCCCATGGGCGCTGGTAAAAGCACCATTGGACGCCTTTTGGCCAAAGAGCTGCGCCTGCTGTTCAAGGATTCCGACAAGGAAATCGAACTGCGATGCGGCGCCAATATCCCGTGGATTTTCGACAAGGAAGGCGAGCCGGGTTTTCGTGATCGCGAGCAAGCGATGATCGCCGAACTGTGCGCGCTTGATGGCGTGGTCCTGGCCACCGGCGGCGGCGCGGTGATGCGCGAAGCCAACCGCCAGGCATTGCACCAGGGTGGTCGGGTGATCTACCTGCACGCCTCGGTGGAGCAGCAGGTTGGCCGTACCGCGCGCGACCGTAATCGCCCGCTGCTTCGCACCGCCAACCCCGAGGCGACCTTGCGCTCCCTGCTGGCAGCGCGCGACCCGCTCTACCGCGAGATCGCCGACCTGGTGGTGGAAACCGACGAGCGGCCGCCGCGCATGGTGGTGATCGACATTCTCGAGCGCTTGCAGCAGTTGCCGCCCCGTTAACCCGGGACTATTCTCGGCCACCAGCGCCGAGGCGAGGTTCAACGTTACCGCGCAGGTTGCCCGTACGGCGCCGCGCCCAAGTACATTGTGGGGATACATGCAGACACTTAAGGTCGACCTGGGCGAGCGTAGCTACCCGATCTACATAGGCGAAGGCTTGCTGGACCAGCCCGAGTTGCTGGCGCCGCACATTGCCGGCCGGCAAGTCGCCATCGTTTCCAACGAGACCGTCGCGCCCCTGTATCTCGAACGCCTGACCAAGACCCTCGGTGCCTATTCGGTGCTGCCAGTGGTGCTGCCCGATGGCGAAGCCTACAAGAACTGGGAAACCCTGCAGCTGATTTTCGATGGCCTGCTGACCGCCCGCCATGATCGCCGCACCACCGTGGTCGCTCTGGGCGGGGGTGTGATCGGTGATATGGCCGGCTTCGCGGCCGCCTGCTACCAGCGTGGTGTCGATTTCGTCCAGGTGCCGACCACCCTGCTGTCCCAGGTCGACTCCTCGGTGGGTGGCAAGACTGGTATCAACCACCCGCTGGGCAAGAATATGGTCGGTGCCTTCTATCAGCCCAACGCCGTGCTGATCGACACCACCAGCCTGAAGACGCTGCCTGCACGCGAGCTTTCGGCTGGCCTGGCCGAGGTGATCAAGTACGGCCTGATCTGCGACAAGCCGTTCCTTGCCTGGCTAGAAGACAATATGCAGGCCCTGCGCGGCCTGGACCCTGTGGCCCTGACCGAAGCCATTCGTCGCTCCTGCGCGGCAAAGGCTGCGGTAGTCGGGGCCGATGAGCGCGAGTCCGGCGTACGGGCCACGCTCAACCTGGGGCATACCTTCGGGCATGCCATCGAGACCCACATGGGCTACGGCGTGTGGCTGCACGGCGAAGCCGTGGCAGCGGGCACGGTGATGGCCCTGGAAATGTCCATGCGCCTTGGCTGGATCGACCAGGCCGAGCGCGATCGCGGAATCCGCCTGTTGCAGGACGCAGGTTTGCCGGTGGTGCCACCACAGGAAATGACCCCGGCGCATTTCATGGAGCACATGGCGGTCGACAAGAAGGTGCTCGACGGTCGTCTGCGTCTGGTGCTGCTGCGCCAGATGGGCGAGGCCGTGGTGACCGACGACTATCCGAAAGAGATTCTACAGGCCACGCTGTCGGCGGATTACCGCGCGATCGTGGCCCAGCTTTGAGGTTGTGACAGCGCAATGACCAGTTTGCATGCCGATGAGGCCTTTCTCGACCATTACCAGTTGAGCCACGATCCGTTCGCACCCCGCGTGCCCGGCTTCAAGTTCTTCCCGGCCCAGCGCAAGCCCGTGCTTGGCCAATTGCACCATCTGGCACGCTATAGCCAGTTGATGCTGGTAGTCAGCGGCCCGCTGGGCAGCGGCAAGTCGCTGCTGCGCCAGGCCCTGGTGGCCAGTACCAACAAACAGGCGGTGCAGAGCGTTGTGGTGTCTGCCCGCAGTGCCAGCGATGCTTCCGGCATGCTGGCCCAGGTCGCCCAGGATCTGGGTGTGGACCAGGCTGAAGTGCAGGCGATTCTGTCCAAGGTGGTGCAGCTGGCACTCACCGGGCAGGAAGTGTATTTGCTGGTAGACGATGCGGAACAACTCGACGAGTCGGCACTCCAAGCGTTGCTGGAATTGGCGGCCGGTGTACCGGAAGGGCGCCCGCATGTGTTCCTGTTCGGTGAACCGTCACTGATTGCCGGGCTGGATGAGCTCAATATCGAGGAAGAACGCTTCCACATCATCGAGCTCGCCCCCTACAGTGAAGAGGAAACCCGCGAGTACCTGGAGCAGCGTCTGGAAGGCGCGGGCCGGGGCATCGAGGTGTTCAGCCGTGAACAGATCGTCGATATCCATGAAAACTCCGACGGTTGGCCTGGCAACATCAACCAGGTCGCCCGTGACACTTTGATCGAAGCCATGATCGCCAGCCGCTCGACGGCCAAGCGACCATCCATGGGGTTCAAGATGCCTAAAAAACATGTGCTCGCGCTGTCCGCTGTGGTCGTGGTCGCCGTTGGCGCCGCGGTGTTGATGCCCAAGAAAGGCGACAAGGCGCCGGCCGATGCGCCAGCCGCCCAAGCCCAGTTGCCGCTTGGCGAAGGCAAGCAAGGTGCTGCCATCGAGTTCTCTGGCTCGTCCCAGCCGATGCCACTGCCTTTGGTGGGCCAGTCCCAGCCGGTGATGCGCGAACCGCTGGCCCAAGCCGCAGGCATGGGTGAAGGTGAAGAAGGCAGCCCGGCAGGCGATACCGCCCTGCAGCCCGGCAACCCACCGCCCACCGTGACCACCATTGCTCCGCCGCAAGGCGTGCCCGCCGGCCCGGCACCTGCGCCTGCCCAGCCCGTCGCCAGCGTGCCTGCCCAGCCTGTGCAGCCGGTGGCACCTGCGCCGAAACCCGTCGCAACCCAACCGGCCAAACCGGTTGCACCTGCCAAGCCTGCGCCAGCACCGACCCAGGTTGCCGTGGCCAAGCCAGCCGCCAAACCGGCTGAAAAGCCAGCGGCATCCGGTGGTGGCAGCGGTGGCTGGTACGCCGGGCAAAAGCCGGGTAACTATGTGGTGCAGATCCTCGGCACCAGCTCCGAGGCTTCGGCTCAGGCGTACGTCAAGGCCCAGGGTGGCGACTATCGCTACTTCAAGAAAAACCTGCAGGGCAAGCCGTTGTACGTCGTGACTTATGGCAGCTTCGCCAGCCGCGATGCAGCGGTTGCGGCAATCAAGAACTTGCCAGCGAAGGTCCAGGCTGGTAAACCTTGGCCACGTACCGTCGCCAGCGTCCAACAAGAGCTGGCCTCGGCCCGCTGATACCTTCCGGGCGGCATCACCCCGCCGCCCAGTAGCTAAGCGAATTCTAGCTTTCGACTAGCCTGCTGCGTTCTAACGCGGCAGGCTTTTCTGTCCCAGACTGCCGGCCACAAGCCTTACTTGCAGTCATGGCTGAAACGCTTCAGACTCGAGCCAAGCCGCTATCACGGCGCATGGCGCAAAAACATTCAAAATTGCGACATAAATTTTCAATGGTGAGACATGAAAATTTGTGGGCATCGCTGTCGCTGTGCAACAATGGTTTTCCATGGCCACCGCAAAAAAGCTGGCATTTGATCGGCGTGGATGGTAAGTGGTTGTTAAAAAAGAGATTTGCCTCCGTTGAGAGGTGAACCTGGTGAGAATGTGTCTATGAAAACAGGTCTGTACCATCCCGAAGAATTCAAGGACAACTGTGGTTTTGGCCTGATCGCCCATATGACGGGCGAACCGAGCCACCACCTTCTGCAAACCGCCATGCAGGCGCTGACCTGCATGACCCACCGCGGCGGCATCAACGCCGACGGCAAGACCGGTGACGGTTGCGGTCTGCTCATGCAGAAGCCCGATCAATTCCTGCGTGCCGTGGCCCAGGAGCACTTCGCCGTCGAGCTGCCGAAGCAGTACGCCGTCGGTATGGTGTTCTTCAACCAGGACCCGGTCAAAGCTGAAGCCGCCCGCGCCAACATGGACCGCGAAATCCTCGCAGCCGGCCTGAAACTGGTCGGCTGGCGTAAGGTGCCGATCGACACCAGCGTGCTCGGCCGCCTGGCCCTGGAGCGCCTGCCACAGATCGAGCAGGTGTTCATCGGCGGTGAAGGCCTGAGCGATCAGGAATTCGCGATCAAGCTGTTCAGTGCCCGTCGCCGTTCGTCGGTGGCCAACGCCCACGACGCCGACCACTACATCTGCAGCTTCTCGCACAAGACCATCATCTACAAAGGCCTGATGATGCCGCGCGATCTCGCGGCGTTCTACCCAGACCTGGGTGACGAGCGCCTGCAAACTGCGATCTGCGTGTTCCACCAGCGCTTCTCCACCAACACCCTGCCGAAATGGCCGCTGGCGCAGCCGTTCCGCTTCCTCGCCCACAATGGCGAGATCAACACCATCACCGGCAACCGCAACTGGGCCATGGCCCGTCGCACCAAGTTCGCCAACGACCTGATCCCCGACCTCGAAGAGCTCGGCCCGCTGGTCAACCGCGTGGGTTCCGACTCGTCGAGCATGGACAACATGCTGGAACTGATGGTGACCGGTGGCATCGACCTGTTCCGTGGTGTGCGCATGCTGGTACCGCCAGCCTGGCAGAACGTCGAGACCATGGACGCCGACCTGCGTGCCTTCTACGAATACAACTCCATGCACATGGAGCCGTGGGACGGCCCGGCCGGTATCGTCATGACCGAAGGCCGCCACGCGGTGTGCCTGTTGGATCGGAACGGCCTGCGCCCGGCGCGCTGGGTGACCACCACCAATGGCTACATCACCATCGCCTCGGAAATCGGCGTATGGGGCTACCAGCCTGAGGAAGTGCTGGCCAAAGGCCGTGTCGGCCCGGGTCAGATCCTGGCCGTGGACACCGAAACCGGCCAGATCCTCGACACCGACGCCATCGACAACCGCCTGAAGTCGCGTCACCCCTACAAGCGCTGGCTGCGTCAGCACGCCACCCGTATCCAGGCGACGCTGACCGACGACCAGGGCGTGGCCAGCTATGACGCTGACCAGCTCAAGCAATACATGAAGATGTTCCAGGTCACCTTCGAAGAGCGTGATCAGGTGCTGCGCCCGCTGGGTGAGCAGGGCCAGGAAGCCGTCGGCTCGATGGGTGACGACACGCCGATGGCCGTGCTGTCGCAGCGCGTGCGTTCGCCGTACGACTTCTTCCGCCAGCAGTTCGCCCAAGTGACCAACCCGCCGATCGACCCGCTGCGCGAAGCGATCGTGATGTCGCTGGAAATCTGCCTGGGCGCCGAGCGCAACATTTTCCAGGAGTCCCCGGAGCACGCTTCGCGGGTGATCCTCAGCTCGCCGGTCATTTCGCCCGCCAAGTGGCGTTCGCTGATGAGCCTGGAGCGCGAAGGTTTCGACCGCCAGCTGATCGACCTCAACTATGAAGAGGGTGTCGGCCTGGAGGCGGCCATCCGCAATATCGCTGACCAGGCTGAAGAAGCCGTGCGCGCTGGCAAGACCCAGCTGGTGCTGAGTGACCGCTACATCGCCCCGGGCAAACTGCCGGTGCACGCTTCGCTGGCCGTGGGTGCAGTGCACCACCGCCTGACCGAACAAGGCCTGCGTTGCGACAGCAACATCCTGGTGGAAACCGCCACCGCCCGCGACCCGCACCACTTTGCCGTG
This sequence comes from Pseudomonas sp. OG7, assembly GCF_014192825.1. Taxonomy (NCBI): domain Bacteria; kingdom Pseudomonadati; phylum Pseudomonadota; class Gammaproteobacteria; order Pseudomonadales; family Pseudomonadaceae; genus Pseudomonas; species Pseudomonas sp. OG7. The sequence goes on from NZ_JACHYK010000001.1 coordinate 461,432, forward strand.
CTGCTGGGCTTCGGTGCCTCGGCTGTTTACCCGTACCTGGCTTATGAAGTGCTGGCCGACCTGATCCGCACCGGCGAAGTACTGGGCGACCTGGACGAAGTCTTCAAGTACTACCGCAAGGGCATCTCCAAGGGCCTGCTGAAGATCCTGTCGAAGATGGGCATCTCCACCATCGCCTCGTACCGTGGTGCGCAGCTGTTCGAAGCCATCGGCCTGGCCGAGGAAGTGGTCGGCCTGAGCTTCAAGGGCGTGTCCAGCCGTATCAAGGGTGCGCGCTTCGAAGACCTGGAAAGCGACCAGAAGCTGCTGGCAGCCGAAGCCTGGAGTGCGCGCAAGCCGATCCAGCAAGGCGGCCTGCTGAAGTTCGTTCACGGTGGCGAGTACCACGCTTACAACCCGGACGTGGTCAACACCCTGCAAGCCGCCGTGCAGCAGGGCGACTACGCCAAGTTCAAGGAATACACCACGCTGGTCGACACCCGCCCGGTGTCGATGATTCGCGACCTGCTGAAAGTGAAAGTGGCCGACCAGCCGCTGCCGCTGGAGCAGATCGAACCGCTGGAGGCCATCCTCAAGCGGTTCGACTCCGCCGGTATCTCGCTGGGTGCCCTGTCGCCGGAAGCCCACGAGGCGCTGGCCGAGGCCATGAACCGCCTGGGCGCGCGCTCCAACTCCGGTGAGGGCGGTGAAGACCCGGCGCGCTACGGCACCCTGCGCAGCTCCAAGATCAAGCAGGTGGCCACCGGTCGCTTTGGCGTGACCCCGGAATACCTGGTCAACGCCGAAGTGCTGCAGATCAAGGTAGCCCAGGGCGCCAAGCCCGGTGAGGGCGGCCAGCTGCCAGGCGGCAAGGTCAACGGCCTGATCGCCAAGCTGCGCTATGCGGTACCGGGCGTGACCCTGATTTCGCCACCACCGCACCACGACATCTACTCGATCGAAGACCTGGCCCAGCTGATCTACGACCTCAAGCAGGTCAACCCGCAGGCGCTGGTGTCGGTCAAGCTGGTGGCGGAAGCCGGCGTGGGCACCATCGCCGCTGGTGTGGCCAAGGCCTATGCCGACCTGATCACCATCTCGGGCTACGACGGGGGTACCGGTGCTTCGCCGCTGACCTCTATCAAGTACGCCGGCGCCCCGTGGGAACTGGGCCTGGCCGAAACCCACCAGACCCTGCGTGGCAACGACCTGCGCGGCAAGGTGCGGGTACAGACCGACGGCGGCCTTAAAACCGGCCTGGATGTGATCAAGGCGGCCATCCTTGGCGCCGAAAGCTTCGGCTTCGGTACCGCGCCAATGATCGCCCTGGGCTGCAAGTACCTGCGCATCTGCCACCTGAACAACTGCGCCACCGGCGTAGCCACTCAGAACGACAAGCTGCGCAAGGATCACTACATCGGCACCGTCGACATGGTGATCAACTTCTTCACCTTCGTCGCCACCGAGACCCGTGAGTGGCTGGCCAAACTGGGCGTGCGCAGCCTGGGCGAACTGATCGGCCGTACTGACCTGCTCGACGTATTGCCAGGCGACACCGAGCGCCAGCAGTACCTGGACCTGTCGCCGCTGCTGGGCAGCTCGCACATCCCGGCTGACAAGCCGCAGTTCTGCGAAGTGGACAAGAACCCGCCGTTCGACCAGGGCGAGCTGGCCGAGAAAATGGTGGAAATGGCCATGCCGGCCATCCGTGACCAGGCTGGTGGCGAGTTCAACCTCGACATCTGCAACTGCGACCGTTCCATCGGTGCGCGCGTGTCGGGTGAAATCGCCCGCTTGCACGGCAACCAGGGCATGGCTGCGGCGCCGATCACCTTCCGTTTCAAGGGTACTGCGGGCCAAAGCTTCGGTGTGTGGAACGCCGGTGGCCTGAACCTGCACCTGGAAGGCGACGCCAACGACTACGTCGGCAAGGGCATGACCGGTGGCAAGCTCACCATCGTGCCGCCAGCCGGCAGCCCGTTCGAAACCCAACACAGCGCCATCGTCGGCAACACCTGCCTGTACGGTGCCACTGGCGGCAAGCTGTTTGCTGCGGGTACTGCGGGCGAGCGCTTCGCTGTGCGTAACTCCGGCGCCCACGCTGTTGTCGAGGGCACTGGCGATCACTGCTGTGAATACATGACCGGCGGCTTTGTCTGCGTGTTGGGCAAGACCGGTTACAACTTCGGTTCTGGCATGACTGGCGGCTTCGCCTACGTGCTCGACATGGACAATAGCTTCGTCGACAAGCTCAACCACGAACTGGTGGAAATCCAGCGTATCAGTGGTGAAGCGATGGAGGCCTACCGCAGCCACCTGGCGCGCGTCCTTGACGAGTATGTGGAAGAAACCGGCAGCGAGTGGGGGCGTGAGCTCTCGGAGAACCTGGACGACTACGTGCGGCGCTTCTGGCTGGTGAAGCCGAAGGCAGCCAACCTGAAGCAACTGCTGTCCAGCACCCGTGCCAACCCGCAGTAAAAACAGCTGCAAGTGGCAAGCCTCAAGCTGCACGTAAAGGCAGTACGAGGTTTGCCCGGCTTAAGTGATCGTCTTGCGGCTTGCAGCTTGTAGCTTGCAGCTGCTGTAAAGAGGTTTTGAAAAATGGCTGAACGTCTGAACAACGACTTCCAGTTCATCGAAGTGGGCCGCAAGGACCCGAAGAAAAAGCTGCTGCGCCAGCGCAAGAAAGAGTTCGTGGAAATCTACGAACCGTTCAAGCCGCAGCAGTCCGTGGAACAGGCGCACCGCTGCCTGGGCTGCGGTAACCCGTATTGCGAATGGAAGTGCCCGGTACACAACTTCATCCCCAACTGGTTGAAGCTGGTTTCCGAAGGCAACATCCTGGCCGCCGCCGAGCTGTCGCACCAGACCAACACCCTGCCGGAAGTGTGCGGCCGCGTGTGCCCGCAAGACCGCCTTTGCGAGGGTGCCTGCACCCTGAACGACGGCTTTGGTGCGGTGACCATCGGTTCGGTGGAGAAGTACATCACCGACACCGCCTTCGCCATGGGCTGGCGCCCGGACATGTCCAAGGTCAAGCCAACCGGCAAGCGCGTTGCCATTATCGGCGCCGGCCCTGCTGGCCTGGGCTGCGCCGACGTACTGGTGCGTGCCGGCGTGACCCCGGTGGTGTTCGACAAGAATCCGGAAATCGGTGGCCTGCTGACCTTCGGCATCCCCGAGTTCAAGCTGGAAAAAACCGTGCTCAGCAACCGCCGCGAAGTCTTCACCGGCATGGGCATCGAATTCCGCCTGAACACCGAGGTGGGCAAGGACGTCACCATGGAACAGCTGCTCGCCGAGTACGACGCCGTATTCATGGGCATGGGTACCTACACCTACATGAAGGGTGGCTTCCCGGGCGAGGACCTGCCAGGCGTGCACGACGCGCTGGACTTCCTGATCGCCAACGTCAACCGTAACCTGGGCTTCGAGAAGTCGCCGGAAGACTTCGTCGACATGCAGGGCAAGAAGGTTGTGGTGCTGGGCGGTGGCGATACTGCGATGGACTGCAACCGCACGTCGATCCGTCAGGGCGCCAAATCGGTGACCTGCGCCTATCGCCGTGACGAAGCCAACATGCCGGGTTCGCGCAAAGAGGTGAAGAACGCCAAGGAAGAGGGCGTGAAGTTCCTCTACAACCGCCAGCCTATCGCCATCGTTGGCGAGGACAAGGTGGAAGGCGTGAAAGTGGTCGAAACCCGCCTTGGCGAGCCGGATGCCCGTGGCCGCCGTAGCCCCGAGCCGATCCCGGGTTCTGAAGAGATCCTGCCGGCCGATGCCGTGGTGATCGCCTTCGGCTTCCGTCCAAGCCCGGCGCCGTGGTTCGAGCAGCATGGTATCCAGCTGGATAGCCAAGGCCGCGTGGTGGCGCCGGAGAAAGGCAAGTTCAAGCACCAGACCAGCAACCCGAAAGTGTTTGCCGGTGGCGACATGGTGCGCGGTTCGGACCTTGTGGTAACGGCCATCTTCGAAGGGCGTACCGCTGCTGAAGGCATCCTGGACTACCTCGAAGTCTGAAATCATTTAGATTTTGTATACAAAATCTATTGATCCAGGACATACCCATAGAGAAAAGGCACGGCAATGAGCCGTGCCTTTTCTTTGTGCGTCTGAGAAAATGCCCGCACTATTTTTCCGGATGCCGACATGACTGCCCTGAAGAACGATCGTTTCCTGCGTGCACTGCTCAAGCAACCCGTAGATGTCACCCCGGTGTGGATGATGCGCCAAGCCGGCCGCTACCTACCGGAGTACCGCGCCAGCCGCGCCAAGGCCGGTGACTTCATGAGCCTGTGCATGAACCCGCAGTTCGCCTGCGAGGTCACCTTGCAGCCGCTGGACCGCTACCCGCTGGACGCGGCGATCCTGTTCTCGGACATCCTCACCATCCCTGACGCCATGGGCCTGGGCCTGTACTTCGAAACCGGCGAAGGCCCGCGTTTCAAGAAGGTCATCAGCACCCCGGCCGACATCGAAGCGCTGCCAATCCCCGACCCACAGAAAGACCTGGGTTATGTGATGGACGCGGTCAGCACCATTCGCCGCGAGCTCAACGGCCGTGTGCCGCTGATCGGCTTCTCGGGCAGCCCGTGGACCCTGGCCACCTACATGGTCGAAGGCGGCTCGTCGAAAGACTTCCGCAAGACCAAGGCCATGGCCTACGACAACCCGCAAGCCCTGCACCTGCTGCTGGACAAGCTCGCCCAGTCGGTGACCAGCTACCTGAATGGCCAGATTCTGGCCGGTGCCCAGGCTGTGCAGATTTTCGACACCTGGGGTGGCAACCTGTCGGCGGCGGCCTACCAGGAATTCTCCCTGGCCTACATGCGCAAGATCGTCAGCGGCCTGATCCGCGAGCACGAAGGGCGCAAGGTGCCGGTGATCCTGTTCACCAAGAACGGTGGCCTGTGGCTGGAAAGCATTGCCGACGCCGGTGCCGACGCATTGGGCCTGGACTGGACCTGCGAGATCGGCGACGCCCGCCGCCGCGTGGGTGACAAGGTGGCCCTGCAAGGCAACATGGACCCGACCGTGCTGTACGCCAAGCCGGAAGCCATCCGCCAGGAAGTGGCGCGCATCCTGGCCAGCTACGGTCACGGCACGGGCCATGTGTTCAACCTGGGCCACGGCATTACTCCGGAAGTCGACCCGGAGCACGCGGGTGTGTTCATCAACGCCGTGCATGAGCTGTCGGCGCAGTATCATCAGTGATCTGAAGGCTGAAAACCCAAGCCCGGCCCTGTGCCGGGCTTTTTGTCGCATTAAGTTTTAATTCAGCGATCGTCGTTAATCTGGTCCCATCGAAACCCAAAAAGGACCCGATCCCCATGAAAGCACGTTATCTCGCCCTGATCCTCGCCCCTCTGTTCAGCACCGCCGCACTGGCTGCGAGCTATACCGGCCCCGGCGCCCAGTCGGTCACTACGGTGGCCGCTGCCAACGACGCTGCCGATGACACTCCGGTGGTGCTGCAAGGCTTCGTGACCAAGAAGATCAACAACGACGACAAGTACGAGTTCAAGGACAACACCGGCACCATCACCGTCGAGATCGATGACGAAGACCTGCCGCCTACGCCGTTCAATGACAAGACCAAGGTCAAGCTGACCGGTGAGGTGGAGAAGCACCTGATGAGCCGGGAAGTGGATGTGGATATTGTCGAGATCATCAACTGATCCGAGGGCCTATTCGCGGGTAAACCCGCGAATGGCCCTCAAGCCGTTTTCGGTGGAAGCTTGCTCAGGTGCAACGCCACCAGCAACGCCACCGCCAGCAAGCTGCCAATGAACAGCCCGATGCCATTCCAGCCCCACTGGTGCCAGAACACCCCGCCCGCAGTACCCGCCACGCTCGACCCGGCGTAATAGCTGAACAGGTACAGCGACGAGGCCTGCCCCTTGGCCTTCAGCGCCCGGCGGCCGATCCAGCTGCTGGCAACCGAGTGCGCGCCAAAGAAGCCGAAGGTGAACACCAGCATGCCTAAGATCACCATCGCCAGCGGGCTGGCCAGGGTCATCAGTAAGCCTCCCGCCATCACCACGATACTGGCCCAGAACACCTTGCGCCGGCCCAGCTTGTCCGCCAGTGCGCCGACCTGCGCCGAGCTGTAGATGCCAGACAGGTACACCACCGACAGCAGGCCGACCAGCGCCTGGTTCATATGGTAGGGCTCAGCCAGCAGGCGGTAGCCGATGTAGTTGAACAGGGTGACGAAAGCCCCCATCAGCAGGAAGGCTTCAAGGAACAACCAAGGCAGGCCGGCATCCTTGAAGTGCATGACAAAGCCGTCCAGCAGGCTGCGCGGGTTCATCGACTGTGGGCGGAAGTTGCGCGATTCGGGCAATACCTTCCAGAACACCAGCGCGGCCACCAGGGCCAGGCCGCCGATGGTCAGCATCGCCGTGTGCCAGCTGACGAAGTCGATCAGTACGCCAGTGATGAGCCGCCCACTCATGCCGCCAATCGCGTTGCCCCCGATGTACAGGCCCATGGCCAGGCCGATGTGCTGCGGGTGGATCTCTTCGCTCAGGTAGGTCATGGCCACTGCCGCCAGGCCACTCAACGACAGGCCGACCAGTGCGCGGGTGACCAGTACCAGCTCCCAGCTCGGCATCACTGCGCTGGCCAAGGTGGAGAGGGCTGCGCAAACCAGGGCAAAGACCATGACCGGCTTGCGCCCGATGCGATCAGAGATAGGGCCGGTGATCAACAGGCCGAACGCCAGCATGGCGGTGGCCACCGACAGCACCAGGCTGCTTTGCGCAGCGTTGATGGCAAATTCCTTGGACAACAGCGGCATCATCGGCTGAACGCAGTACAGCAGGGCGAAGGTGGCGAAGCCGCCGCTGAACAAGGCCAGCACGGTCTTCATGAAGGCGGGGGTGCCTTTTTCGATCCACATTTCGTTCAGGGGCGCAGGTTCTGGCTCGGCGGGAAGGGGGGCTACAGCAGTTTTCACGGGCGGGTACCTCTGGCGCAATGGAAAAAAGCATATAGCTGGCTAATGATTAGATCCAATATATTGTTCGACCTATTTGAGATGTTTTACGACCTGTTTGGAGCCGATCATGGAACTGCGCCATCTGCGTTACTTCATCGCCGTGGCCGAAGAGCTGCACTTTGGCCGTGCCGCGCAGCAGCTGGGCATCTCGCAGCCGCCGCTGAGCCAACAGATCCAGGCCCTGGAGCAGGAGCTGGGAGCTCGGCTGTTCGAGCGTACCAACCGTCGGGTGGAGCTGAGCGAGGCAGGGCGGTTATTCCTTGAGGAGGCGCGTCGGGTGCTGGCGCAGGTGGAGAAGGCGGCCGATGTGGCCCGGCGTGCTCAGCTGGGAGAACTGGGTGAAATGAAGATCGGCTTTACCTCGTCTGCGCCCTTCACCTCGAAGATCCCCAAGGCCATCCATGCCTTTCGCCAGCGTTTCCCGGCGGTGCACCTGAACCTCAAGGAAATGAGCAGCCGCGATGTCGCCGAAGGGGTGTTCGACGAGTCCATCGAAGTCGGGTTGATGCGGCCGATGCCGTTGCCTGAAGGTTTGCAGGTCACCGAGTTGTTTCGTGAGCCGCTGGTGGCAGTCATCAATGCTTCGCATCCGCTTGCCGAGGGCACTGAACAGGGTGTGCACATGGCGGCGCTGGCCCATGAGCCATTCGTGTTCTTCCCACGCAGTTATGGCAGCGGTTTGCATGCGCAGTTGCTGAGTCTGGCGCGTCAGGCAGGTTTCAGCCCGCACTTTGCCCAGGAGGCGGGGGAGGCGATGACCATCATCGGGCTGGTGTCGGCGGGGTTGGGGGTGTCGGTGTTGCCGGCGTCATTCCAGCGCATGCGCATCGAGGGGGTGGTGTACCGCACCTTGCTGGATGAAGGGGCGATGTCGGCGGTTTGGCTGGTGCAGCGCGAGCGCGGCAATTCGGTGATGGCCAAGGCGTTTGCCGAGCTGTTGACGGGGCAGGTGGTCGGCCAGGGCTGATGCCGGTCAAATGGCACTGGCCATTGCCGCAGTGCCGCCACATACTCGGGCATTCGTTGAAACACGGAGGTCAATCATGCGGCGCGTGGTGTTCAATCAGAAAGGTGGCGTGGGCAAGTCGAGCATTGCCTGCAACCTGGCGGCGGTCAGTGCCAATGAAGGCTATCGGACCCTGTTGATCGACCTGGATGCCCAGGCCAACTCGACCCAGTACCTTACCGGCCTCACCGGCGAGGACATCCCCATGGGGATTGCCGACTTCTTCAAGCAAAGCCTGTCCAGCGGGCCGTTCAGCAAGAAGAACAAGGTCGATATCTACGAAACCCCTTTCGACAACCTGCATGTGGTCACCGCCACGGCAGAACTGGCCGATTTGCAACCCAAGCTTGAGGCCAAGCACAAGATCAACAAGCTGCGAAAGCTGTTGGACGAGCTGGACGAGGATTACGACCGGATCTACATCGACACCCCGCCAGCGCTGAATTTTTACGCGGTTTCTGCACTGATTGCCGCCGATCGCGTACTGATTCCCTTCGACTGCGACAGTTTTTCACGCCAGGCCCTGTACGGCCTGCTGGCCGAGATCGAAGACCTCAAGGATGACCACAACGAAGACCTGCTGGTCGAAGGTATCGTGGTCAACCAGTTCCAGTCCCGCGCCAGCCTGCCGCAGCAGATGCTCGACGAACTGCTGGCCGAAGGCCTGCCGGTGTTACCGGTGTACCTGGGCAGCTCGGTGAAGATGCGTGAATCGCACCACGCCAGCCTGCCCCTGATTCACCTGGAGCCGAAGCACAAGCTGACCCAGCAGTTTGTCGAGTTGCATGATTTGCTGGAGGAGAGAGGTTAGACGTCTGTTAGGTATCAAGGCTGCCAGGTGCCTGGCGCAGCATTTTCGGCGCCTGTGAAATCGAGCGCCGCCCGCGCGGCGCTCGATGCCACAGCCGCCATCCTGCTAAAGGCATGCACCAGAAAACACACCTAAACCCCTTGGCTACGCACCCACTCCAGCAACGACTGAAGTGGAAACGCCCCGGCCTGGCGGCTGACTTCGCGGCCGTTCTTGAACAGCAGCAGGCTGGGGATCGAGCGGATGCCGAGTTGCCCGGCGAGGTTGCGGTTGGCTTCGCTGTCGAGCTTGGCCAGTCGGCAACGGCCAGCCAGCTGGCGGGCAGCCTGTTCGAAGGTGGGGGCGAAGGATTTGCACGGGCCGCACCAGTCGGCCCAGATGTCGACCAGCAGCGGCAGGTCGCCTTTGATCTGGCTGGCGTAGCTGGCTTCGGTGAGCTCGAAAGGAGTGCTCAGCAGCACGTCTTGTTTGCAGCGCCCGCATTTCGGGGCGTCACCCAGGCGCCCGGCGGGCAGGCGGTTGAGGCCGTTGCAGTGGGGGCAGGGGATTACCAGTGGGTCGGACATATCAATTCCTTGTATTGTTTTTGCGGGCCCTATCGCCGGCTGAGCAATCATCAATCAAGAAGAGCAGCTGATTTCCAGATGCTTGCCCCATTCCGGCGGTCGCTCAGCGTAGGCTTGCATGCCGGCTTGTTCCTCGAACGGCCTGGTCAGCACCTGATGCAACCGCCGCACTTCACTGTAATCCCCCGCTTCGGCCGCTTCGATGGCTCTCTGGGCCAGATAATTGCGCAGCACATACAGCGGGTTCACCGCATGCATCCGTTCACGGCGCCCTTCGGCATTACCGGGTTCACGCTCACAGCGGGCCAGATAATCTGCGCCCCAGTCATCGAAAGCGGCCAGGTCGATAAAATCATCGCGCACTAGGTTCAGCGCCTCGGCAACCGGCTGTTCACCCAGCTTTCGGAAGAACAGGCTGTAGTCCACACCACCCCGCTGCATGCACTGCAGCAGGCGCTCGACCAGCGCCATGTCGTCATCCTCGGCAGTGGTCAGGCCCAGGCGGCGGCGCATGATGTCCAGATAATGGGCCTGGTACAGAGGCAAGAAAAGCCCCAGTGCCTCCTTCAGGGGCTCCACCTCGATCACCGTGGTCAGGGCCTGTGCCAGCGCGCTGAGGTTCCAGTGGGCGATGGGCACCTGGTTGGCGTAGCTGTAGCGGCCACGGTCGTCGGAGTGGTTGCAGATGAAGTTGGCGTCGAAGTCATCGAGGAAGGCGTAGGGGCCGAAGTCGAAGGTGATGCCCAGGATCGACATGTTGTCGGTGTTCATCACCCCGTGGCAGAAACCATAGGCCTGCCAGCGGGCGATCAGTTCGGCATTGCGCTCGACGATGGTGCGGAACATGGCCAGGTACGGTTGCTCGGCATCCTGGCATTCAGGGTAGTGCTGCTGCAGTACATGATCGATCAGCACGCGCTGCTGCTCGGGCTGTTTGGTGTAGTAGAAGTATTCGAAATGGCCGAAGCGCACATGGCTCTGCGCCAGGCGGGTGAGCATGGCAGCGCTTTCGCGGGTTTCGCGCCAGACCGGGGTACTGGAGCCGACCACGCACAGCGCACGGCTGGTGGCAATGCCGAGGGCGTGCAGGGCTTCGGAGGCCAGAAACTCGCGGATCGACGAGCGCAGCACAGCGCGGCCGTCGCCCATGCGCGAATACGGGGTCTGGCCGGCCCCCTTCAGGTGCAGGTCCCAGTGTTCGCCTTTGTCGTTGAGCACTTCAGCCAACAGCAGGCCACGGCCATCGCCCAGGCGCGGGTTGTAGGAGCCGAACTGGTGGCCGGAATACACCATCGCGCGTGGGTCGGCTTCTTCCCACAGTTTGTGGCCGCTGAACAGCTCGGCGAACACTGGTAGGTCGGCCTGGGCGGGGTCGAGGTCGAGCAGCGCCATGGCCGACTCGCTCGCAACGACCAGGCGCGGGTCTGCGATGGGTTCTGGCAGGACCTGGGTAGAGAACGCATCGCCCAGGCGGGCGAAGCGGTTGTCGAAGGTGAGTTGGTCGAGGGCTTTCACGGGCTGCTCCTGAGATTCAGCACAGAATAAAGCATTCGAGCCCACTCAGGCCGGTGCAGTGCCATCCGGTTTGGGCTGCTCCATCGGAATCAACTGCTGTTTGCCGCCGTTGGGGTCCATCAGGAATACCTCGACCTGGCGCACCGAGATCTTGATGTTGTGCGCCTTGAACTCGCGGCTGATGTAGCGGTTGATCTCGTCCAGCGTCGGGTTGCGGTCGCCCAGGTCGCGTACGTGCATCCGCAGTTCGTGGTCCAGCGAGCTTTCGCCGAAGTTGAGGAAGTACACGATCGGTTCAGGGTCCTTGAGCACCCGTGGGTTCTCATGCGCACCTTTGAGCAGCAGGTCACGTACCAGGTCCAGGTCGGAGCCGTAGTCGATACCCAGTTTCAGCGTCACCCGGGTAACCGTGTCGGTCAGCGACCAGTTGATCAGCTGGCCGGTGATGAAGGTCTTGTTGGGGACGATGATGTCCTTGCGGTCGAAGTCGGTGATGGTGGTGGCGCGGATGCGGATCTTGCTGACCGTGCCGGACAGGTTGCCGATGGTGATGGTGTCGCCAATGCGCACCGGGCGCTCGAACAGGATCATGATGCCAGAGATGAAGTTGGCGAAGATTTCCTGCATGCCGAAGCCCAGGCCCACCGACAGTGCAGCCACCAGCCATTGCAGCTTGTCCCAGCTCACCCCCAGGGTGGACAGGGTGCTGACGATACCGACGCCGACGATGGTGTACGACAACAGCGTGGTGGTGGCGTAGGCGCTGCCCTGGGCCAGGTTCAGGCGTGACAGCACCAGCACTTCCAGCAGGCCCGGCAAGTTGCCGGCCAGGGCGAAGGTGATACCGACGATCACCAGCGCACCCAGCAGGTCGCCAAGGCTGATCGGTACCATGCTGGCGGCGGCGCCGGTGCCGCTGGTGTATTCGTAGAGGACGAAGTTGTTGAGGTAGGCGAACACTGAAATCAGGTCTGCCCACACCCAGTACAGGCCGGCGATGAAGCCGCCGAGCAGGGCCAGGCGAATCAGGCGCAGCGATTGCTGGTTGACCTGCTCGATGTCCAGCGTCGGCTCTTCGGTGATGACTTCGCCATCCAGCCCTTCCTTGGCCGCCGCCCGCTTGCTCAGCGCCCGCTGGTAGGCCAGGCGCCGTGCCGCGACCGACAGGCCACGCACGAATGCAGCCTCGATCACCAGCCAGAACAGCAGCAGGTACAGGGTGTAGATCAGCCGGTCGGTGAGTTTCAGCGCGGTGTAGTAGTAGCCGAAGCACACGGCGACGAACAGGGCGATGGGCAGGGCGGTGAAGGCCACGCCCACTGCCTTGCGGAACAGTGAAGTGTCGCGGTGTGCCGGGCTGCTGAGCAGCAGGCGGCTGAGCAGCCAGGCCATCAGTGCGTAGCACGTCAGCACCACGCCGATCCCCAGCACGTCGTCGGCCAGCGCCGAGGGCTGGTGCTCGGCCACCGCCACCACACCGACCAGCGCCAGCACCACGGTGCCCAGGCGGCGTACCCAGCCGCGCAGGAATTCGACCTGCGGCTTGTGCCAGCGGAAGTGGATTTCGGCCACGCCACCGGGGGCGAGGATGCGGTAGGCGGTGTAGAACACCAGCCAGGCCTGGGCCAGTTGCCAGAGGGCGGCGCCCAGGTTGGCGTTCTGCCCGCGGGCGTCGATCTGCAGGGCGTAGCTGCACAGCGCCAGGCCAAGGCTGACCGGCATTGCCAGCAGGATATTGATGAGGATTGCCTGGGGCGTGTGCCACTGGCTGTCACGGCGGAAGTGGCCGATGTCCTGGTGCACCTTGCCCAGCCGTTGGTACAGGTACTTGCGCCGCCACAGCAAGGCGCCAATCACCAGCAGCAATGGCAGGAACAGCAGCGGGCGCTGGCTGAGACCGTCGGCCAGTTCTTTCAGGCCCGAGCCCCACGGCAGGTTGGCTACCTGGTCGGCCAGGCGCTCTGGCACATAGCTCAGCCAGTCCCAGTCCAGCGGCTTGTTGCTGGGGATCCAGAACATCTGCTCGTCGAGGGTGGTGCGCAGGCTCTGCGCGGTGCCCAGCAACTGCTTCTGATTGAGCTGCAGGGTGATCGATTCGTTCAGCAGCGCCGACAGCTCGCGGTTCAACCGCTCCAGCAGGTCGCTACGGTTGATGGCCACTTCCAGCAGGGCCTTGCGCAGTTGAGGCGTCACCTCTTCCTGCGGTTGGGCAGCCAGCAGCTTGTCGACGTAGGTGACCGGGCTGCTCATTTGCTCGCGCTGCTGGTTGACCTCGAACTGGTACAGGCGGGTGTCGGCGATCTGGTCGGCCAGGTCGCGGTCGACCTTCAGGTGCGGCAGGGTCTGCTTCTGCTTGTAGAGGATCTTGGACAGCAACAGGCTGCCCTTGAGCACGTTGATCTGCTCGTCCAGCGCCTGGTCGGCCTGGGTCAGGCTGTCCAGTTGCTGTTTGGTGCGCAGGTTCTGCTGGGTCAGTTCGTTCAGGCGGTCGGTACTTTTCAGCAGGTAGTCGGAAAGCTTGAGGTTAAGCGCGCTTTCGGTGGCCAGCAGGCTGCTGCCGCCGGCCTTCTGGGCTTCGATGGACTGCTGGGTAACCGCCTCCTGAGACTGGGCCAGGCGCTTGTCGTTGATCAGGGTCTGCAGGTCCTGGATTTCCTGCTCCAGGCGCGTAGCGCGTTCGATCAGCAGGTCGTGGCGGGCGTTCCCCAGGTCTTGCAGCAGGCTGTTGCCGGCCAGCTCCTGGCGGCGCAGCAGGGTCAGCGCATTGAGCGAGGCCAGCTCGGCATTGAGCTGGTTGCGCTGGTCGGCGTTGATGGATTTGCCGCCGTCCTTGCCGGTTTTCAGGATGTTGTTGATCTGCTGGGTACGGGCCTGGCTGTTGCTGATTTCGGCCTGGGCGCGTTCCGGGCGGGTTTGAGAATTGATGATCAGGCTATTGGCTTCGGACAGCGCCTTTTGCAGCTCGCCCTGTTGGGTGTTGCGCTCGCTGAGCATCTGCTCAAGCTGCGGCACGCTCAGCGTGGCATACCGCTGGGCGACGGGCTGGGGCTTGCTTTCCTTGAGCCTGGCGAGCTCTTTCTGGCTGTCGCTGGTTTCTTTCGGGGCCCCGGCCAGCTGCTGCTTCAGCGCGGCAAGCTTCTTCTCGCTGTCTTCCTTGCTGGCCAGCTGGCTCAAGGTCTGTTCGAGCACCTGCTGCAGGGCCTTCTGGTCGGCCTCAGGCAGCTTGCGCTCAGCGATCTTGTCGAGGCTGTTCTGGATGCTGGCGGTGGTCGGGGCCTCTGCGGCAGTGGCCGCAAAGGAAAGGGACAGGCACAGCCCGAGCAGGGCTGTGCGAAGGTACACGCGCAGGGACATAGGCAGACTACTTGTGGATCCGGCAGAAACGAAGTTTAGAGGAACAATCCTGGTCCGGGTCGCGTTCCTTCGGGGAATCTGACGCCCACTTTCTGGATCTTGTTCCCGTCCATGGTCGCCACGGTCCAGATCGTGCCATGCCATTCGACCTGGTCACCTACTACTGGAGCGCCTCCGACCTTTTGTCGGATGAACTGCGCCAACGGCATTTTCGCGTCCAGGCCATCGAGTTTCAGGCCGTACAACGCTGCCACTGCGCCCAGTTCGGCATCGCCTTCGAGCACGAAATCGCCGAAGAAACGCAGGTCCAGGCCACGCTGTGGCGCCTGGCTGAACAGTTTGCCCAGGGCCGGCAGGTTGTGCTCGTGGCCGATCACGCAGAGCATGTCGCCTACTTCCAGCACGGTACTGCCCGACGGGTGCAGCAGTTGCTCGTTACGGAACAGGGCGGCGATCCGCGTGCCTTCGGGCATTTTCAGTTCGCGCAGGGCGGCGCCGATGCACCATTTTTCGGCACCCAGGCGGTACACGAACAGCTCCCACTCGCTGGTGATGTGCACTTCCAGGGCAGAGCGGGAAATCGGTGCCGGGTCTGGCGGTACGGTCACTTTCAGCAGCTTGGCCATCCACGGCAGGCTGGTGCCTTGCACCAGCAGCGACACCAGCACGATGAAGAACGCCAGGTTGAAGAACAGCTGGGCGTCCGGCAGGCCGGCCATCAGCGGGAACACCGCCAGAATGATCGGTACCGCGCCGCGCAGGCCGACCCAGGAAATGAAGCCTTTCTCGCGGCCATGGAAGGCCTTGAAGGGCAGCAAGGCGGCGACCACCGACAGCGGCCGCGCCACCAGGATCATCCACAGCGCCAGGCCCAGCGCCGGCAGGGCGATAGGCAGCAGGTCGTGCGGGGTGACCAGCAGCCCCAGCACCAGGAACATGCCGATCTGGGCCAGCCAGGCCATGCCGTCGAGCATGTGCAGGATGCCGTGGCGGCTGCGGATCGGCTTGTTGCCCAGCACCAGGCCGCACAGGTACACGGCGAGGAAGCCACTGCCGTGCAGGGCGTTGGTCAGCGAGAACACCACCAGGCCACCGGCCACCACCAGGATGGGGTACAGGCCGCCGGCCAGGTTGATGCGGTTGACCAGTTGCAGCATCAGCCAGCCACCGCCCAGCCCCAACAGGCCGCCGATGCCGAATTCGCGCAGTAGATGGCCCAGCAGGCTCCAGTGCAGGCCAGTCTGGCCGCTGGCGATCATGTCGATCAGGGTGACAGTGAGGAACACCGCCATCGGGTCGTTGCTGCCCGACTCGATTTCCAGCGTAGCGGTAACCCGCTCGTTCAGGCCTTTGCCGCCCAGCAGCGAGAACACCGCCGCAGCGTCGGTAGAGCCGACGATGGCGCCGATCAGCAGGCCCTGGATCAGGCTGAGGTTGAACAGCCAGGCGGCGACCAAGCCGGTGAGGGCGGTGGTGATCATTACCCCGACCGTGGCCAGCGACAGCGCCGGCCACAGTGCCACGCGAAAGCTTGCCACCCGTGTGCGCAGGCCACCGTCGAGCAGGATCACTGCCAGTGCCAGGTTGCCCACCAGGTAGGCGGTGGGGTAGTTGTTGAAGATGATGCCGCCACCATCCACACCGGCGACCATGCCGACGGCGAGGATGATGACCAGGATAGGGATGCCCAGGCGCGACGACAGCGAGCTGACCAGGATACTTGCACCCACCAGCAATGCGCCGATCAGGAACAGGCTATTGATGGTGCTTGCATCCAAAGGCAGGTACTCCGAAACAGCGGGGGAAGGGACGTGGTAGCGGATTTTTCAGCAAAAGCTAGCAGGTCGCGTGCCAATCGATTCTAACCTGAGGCTGATGCGGGCTGTAAAGCGATACCGCACTGTAGTTACGGCTTGCGGATGTAGTGGTGACCCCCACAGTCAGGCAGCCGAGTAACATGAACGATAAACAACGTCTCCCTCTTGCCCAGGTGGCCCAGCGCCTGCTCGGGCAATTTCCAGATCTGCACGGCATGGCGCGCGAGGCGGCGGGCCATGTGCTGCGCCACCAGCTGGGATACTGGCTGGACCCGGACACGCTCTACTGGCATGAATTCAAGTCAACGGCCAACAGCTCCCGCAGCTACACCGGCTGGCGCCACCGTGGGCCGCCGCGGCGGTCGCTGAGCCTGACCGAGCTGGTTATCCAACGCTTCAGCCCTCAGCAGCAGACTGCTGCCGATGAGTTGAGTGTCTACGGCGGTTTCTACCGGGTGGATGCCAGCCATAGCGATTATGACGAGCGTAACGAAGTGCGGCTCGACCCGCAGGCGATGCTGAAGGCGTTCTGGCAAATGGATTTTGCGGGGCGCTACAGCGAGGCACTGAGCCGTTTTCGCGAGCAGCGTGGCGAAGATTACTGCGTACTGGCCCGCGCTCGCTTTCTTGCCGCTGTCGGTCAATCCGTGCTGAGCGAACCTGAGCGGCGTGAACTGCTGGCGGCAACACTCCGTGTGACGAAGCTGCCGAGTAGCCTGAAAGCCTTGCGCGAGGATTACCCTGCAAATGCCCGGGGTGGCTGGTGTGCGCTGTCCGGCCATGCCCCTGATGCCAAGCCACTGTTCCTGTACACGCTCAAGACCGGTAGAGCGTGCGCTTTTCTACCCGCTGCGCAGGATGTGCTGCTGGTATTTGGCGGCCGCCAGGCGTTACAGGCCTGGATTGCAGCGCATGCTTTTTCGAATGACACGCAGCGGCAAGCTGTTGTGGGTGACCTGTTCATTCGTGTTCGTGAGATGTTCATGGATGCGCTGGTCCATGAGGCCCACCAACGGCTGACCACCAATGCACAGCTGCGCAAGGCCGAATGGCTGGCTGGGTTGCAGGCTGCAAGCATGTTGATTGCGCCGATGGCGCCAGTGGGTTGGCCGGTGATCCTGACGTCGCTCGGGCTTGGCACTGCGAGCCTGGCCCTGCACCTGGACCGTGCCCTCAATGGCAAGGCGGCCTGGCGCACGGCTGCCTGGTGGGCGGTGGTTGTGGATGTGCTGTTCATTCTGCTCGATGCGGCAATGCTGCGTGCCAGTGAGCTGTTCACCGATGCCCGCCTGCCGCTACGCGTGGCAGGCCAGGCGCAAACCGTCGTTGCCAAGGTGGACTGGGCGCGCTACATGGCACCGGCTGCAGACGAGTTGCTGGCCATGTCGGATCAGGCCTTGGCTCGCCAGGCCGCTTTGCTTGGAGCGGTGCCTTGGGCCGATCTCGACAGCGTAGGTGCCGGCGGTGCTTATCTCGATGCTTTCAGTGAGCCCTACCCGGTTTACCGCGATGAGCATGGCTTTGGCTCGGCCGCCATTGCCGAATACACCAGCTCGCCGGAGCGCTACAACAACTTGTGGCAAGGTTTGCCTTTGGAAGGCTCGCGTGCAGAGAGCATCCAGCGCAGCCACGACCTTGCACATGCGCTTGGGCAATTAGGCGTGAACAATCAAGTGCGGCTGTACCGTGCGGCGTCCGGCCTGCGTGGTTCTGGCATACCGACGACAGGCGAGGGTGCCCTTGCAGTGGGCGACGTGTTGGTGACCAGCGATTTCACTTCGTTCACAGAAAACCCTTATGCCCTGTGGGAGGTGTTCAACGACCCGCAGACCCAGGCGAGCGGCAAGGGGGCTTTTGGCGACAATGCGTTGGTGTATGTGCTGGAGCCGGGTGAGAACGTGCAGGCAATGCCGATCGGGCCGTTCTCAAGGCGTCCGGACGAGGCGGAGTCGCTGATGATGCCGGGGCGTTATTTGCAGGTTGAAAAGCTGACGCCGGTGAAGGGAGGCAATCATCGCTTCATGGAAGTGTGCCTGAAGGCACTGGCGCGGGCGCCGGAGGGGGCGAGGGTGCGTGAGATGCGCACGGGGGCCTTGTTCGACCGTCAGGTGATGGCTGAACGGTTGGGTGTGGAGGATGACGGGTTGATGCGTACGTTTTTTGCGGTACCGACGTGACACATCTTTGATGTCAGCCAATCAAGTGATTTGGGGCTGCAAAGCAGCCCCATTAGTACTGCTGTCAGCCTTGCTTCACTTCACGCATCGGCTTGCCCTTCACCGGTGCATCGCCCGCCACGTAGTATTTGGCGGTGCTGCGCGGCAGCGGCTTGCGTCCACGGATCTTGTCCGAGATTTTCTCGGCGATCATGATCGTGGTGGCGTTGAGGTTGCCGGTGATGATCAGCGGCATGATCGACGCATCGACCACGCGCAGGCCCTTCATGCCGTGCACACGGCCTTCGCCGTCGACCACTGCCATGTCATCGGTGCCCATCTTGCACGAGCAGGACGGGTGGAAGGCAGTTTCGGCGTGCTCGCGGATGAACTTGTCCAGTTCTTCGTCGGTTTGCACGTGGGCGCCCGGGCTGATTTCGCGGCCACGGTACGGGTCCAGCGCCGGCTGGGCCATGATTTCACGGGTCAGGCGGATGCCGTCACGGAATTCCTGCCAGTCCTGCTCGGTGGACATGTAATTGAACAGGATGCTCGGGTGTTGGCGCGGGTCCTTCGATTTGACCTGGATGCGGCCGCGGGCAGGGGAGCGCATGGAACCCATGTGCGCCTGGAAACCATGTTCCTTCACGCCATTGGAGCCGTTGTAGTTAATGGCCACTGGCAGGAAGTGGTACTGAATGTTCGGCCATTTGAATTCAGGGCGGGTACGGATGAAACCGCCAGCCTCGAACTGGTTGCTGGCGCCGATGCCGGTGCCGTTGAACATCCACTCGGCACCGATGGCCGGCTGGTTCCACCACAGCAGCGAGGGGTACAGCGACACCGGCTGGGTGCAGGCGTACTGCAGGTATAGCTCCAGGTGGTCCTGCAGGTTTTCGCCAACGCCCGGCAGGTCGTGCACCACCGGGATGTCGAGGCTTTCCAGCAGGGCACGCGGGCCGACGCCGGAACGTTGCAGCAGTTGCGGCGAAGCGATGGCGCCGGAGCTGACGATCACTTCCTTGCGCGCACGGGCTTCAACGCGCTCTTCGCTGTCGCCGACCAGGTAGGTCACGCCAACGGCGCGCTTGCCGTCGAACAGCACGCGGTCACTCAGGGCGTGGGTGACGATGGTCAGGTTCGGGCGCTTCTTGGCCTGGTCCAGGTAGCCACGGGCGGTGCTGGAACGGCGGCCGTTCTTGGTCACGGTACGGTCCATGGGACCGAAGCCTTCCTGCTGGTAGCCGTTGAGGTCTTCGGTGCGCGGGTAACCGGCCTGCACGCCGGCTTCGATCATGGCGTGGAACAGGGGGTTGTTGCCCGCTTTTGGCGTGGTCACGCTGACCGGGCCTTCGCCGCCGTGATAGTCGTTCGGGCCGATGTCGCGGGTTTCGGCTTTACGGAAGTACGGCAGGCAGTCCAGGTAGGTCCAGTCTTCCAGGCCTGGCAGTTCTGCCCAGCCGTCGAAGTCCATGGCGTTACCGCGGATGTAGCACATGCCGTTGATCAGCGACGAGCCGCCCAGGCCCTTGCCGCGGCCACATTCCATGCGGCGGCCGTCCATGTACGGCTCCGGGTCGGTCTCGTAGGCCCAGTTGTAGCGGCGGCCCTGCAGCGGGAAAGCCAGTGCGGCTGGCATCTGGGTGCGGAAGTCGAAGCGGTAGTCGGGGCCACCGGCTTCCAGCAGCAGTACGGTAACGCCGGCGTCTTCGGTCAGGCGGGTCGCCAGGGTGTTACCGGCGGAGCCTGCGCCGACGATGATGTAATCGAATTCTTGGGACATGAAAGTACCCTCGTGTTGGCGGTGATCAGGGAGCGGGAACGCCCGTGCGCAGCGGCACGGGCGGGGCTATACAGGGTTTAGAAAACCGAGTTGTAGCCACCCAGCTCAACCTGGACCGACTTGATGCGGGTGTATTGAGCCAGCGAGCTGACGCCGTTCTCACGGCCGACGCCCGATTGCTTGTAGCCACCGACCGGCATTTCGGCCGGCGATTCGCCCCAGGCGTTGATCCAGCAGATACCGGCTTCCAGCTTGTGGATGATGCGGTGGGCGCGGGTGATGTCGTTGGTGCACACACCGGCGGCCAGGCCGTACTCGGTGTCGTTGGCACGACGGATCACTTCTTCTTCGGTTTCGTAGGTGAGGATGCTCATCACCGGGCCGAAGATTTCTTCCTTGACGATGGTCATGTCGTCGGTGCAGTCGGTGAACACGGTCGGGGCCACGAAGGCGCCCTTGGCGAAGTCACCGGCAGTCAGACGTTCGCCGCCGCACAGCACGCGGGCACCTTCTTCTTTGCCCTTGGCGATGTAGCCCAGCACGTTTTCCATGTGCGGGAAGCTGACCAGCGGGCCGAAGTTGGTGTTTTCGTCTTCTGGGTTGCCAACACGAATGCGGGCAACGCGCTCGGCGATCTTGGCTTCGAAAGCCGCTTTCATCTCGGCAGGGATGAACACGCGGGTGCCGTTGGTGCACACCTGGCCCGAGCTGTAGAAGTTGGCCATCATGGCGATGTCGGCGGCCTTGTCCAGGTCGGCGTCGGCGCAGATGATCAGGGGCGACTTGCCGCCCAGTTCCATGGTCACTTCCTTCAGCGACGAGCTGGAGGCGCTGGCCATGACCTTCTTGCCGGTGGTGGTGCCGCCGGTGAAGGACACTTTTTCAATGCGTGGGTGCTCGGTCAGCCAGGTGCCGACTTCGCGGCCGCTGCCGGTCAGGACGTTGAACACGCCGTTTGGCAGGCCGGCCTCGGTGTAGATCTCGGCCAGTTTCAGGGTGGTCAGCGAGGTGACTTCCGACGGCTTGAAGATCATCGCGTTGCCAGCGGCCAAGGCCGGGGCGGACTTCCACAGGGCGATCTGGATCGGGTAGTTCCAGGCACCGATACCCACGGTGACGCCCAGCGGCTCGCGACGGGTGTAGACGAAGGACGATTCGCGCAGCGGGATCTGCTCGCCTTCGATGGCCGGTACCAGGCCTGCGTAGTATTCCAGCACGTCGGCGCCGGTGACGATGTCGACGTAGCGGGTTTCGGAGTACGACTTGCCGGTGTCCAGGGTTTCCAGCATGGCCAGCTCGTCGTTGCGCTCGCGCAGGATGTCGACGGCGCGGCGCAGGATGCGCGAACGCTGCATGGCAGTCATCGCTGCCCAGACTTTCTGGCCGCGCTCGGCGCTTTCCACAGCCTTCTCGACGTCAGCCTGGGTGGCACGCTGTACGTGGGCGAGGACTTCGCCGGTGGCCGGGTTGATGGCTTCGAAGGTGGCATCGCTGCCAGCGTCGACGTAAGCGCCATCAATGTAGAGTTTTTGCGTTCCGAAACGGGCCATAGTGTCCTCGCAAGTGCAGTGTGTGGTTTGGCTTGCGCGTCACGCTCCAGCCGGGTTGGCAAGGGCCGTGCGCGGTTGTTCAGCGGCCTGGTCGTTTGTACCCAGGGTGTGCTGTTTAGCCAGTTGTAGATCCATGTATTCGTAAGCAATCCGTATCGCCTGGTCGGTGTCGAATGCATCACCCGACAGGGCACCACGCAGCCACAGGCCATCGATCAAAGCTGCCAGGCCGCGGGCTGCCTTGCGCGCATGGTAGAGCGGCAAGGCGCGGCGGAACTGGCAGCACAGGTTGGAATACAAGCGGTGGTCGTTGATCCGCTGCAACCTGTGCAAATCGGGCTGGTGCATGCTGGAAGCCCAGAAGGCCAACCAGGTTTTCATTGCCGGGCCGTTCACCTGGCTGGCATCGAAGTTGCCCTCGATGATCACTTTCAGGTGGGCGCGCGGGCTGTCGTCCTTCAGGGCCTGGCGACGTGCTCGAACACCTTCGTTGAGCATGTTCATGATGTAGCCCATCGTCGCTGCAATCAGGCCGTTCTTGTCCCGAAAGTAGTGACTGATGATGCCGTTCGACACACCGGCCAAACGGGCAATCAGCGCAATGCTGGCGTCCCCCAGACCGACCTGATCGACCGCCTGTAACGTGGCTTCGATCAACTGCTGGCGGCGGATGGGTTGCATACCGACCTTGGGCATCTTGCTATCTCCTCAGGCCTGCGAGCAGACGACGGGCGGCTGACTCGGCGAAGGCCAGTCTATTTTGTTTTGATTGAACGTTCAATCAATAAAGAATAAGCTCTGCGACAATTTGTGCCATTGACAGTTTTTCAGGCGGTCGAGAAGGCACGAGTTGACACCCCAGGAAATCGCGTAACCCCCGGAATACAAGGCGTTGACGGGCATGAGCGATGCGAAATGCAGATTCTGCCGTACGGTCACTGGCCCTGCGACAGGCCCTTGGAGCGGGCGGGGTGATCTGTGACGAATGCGCGCACCTCTGCCGAGGTGTGGCTTTTTCAGCAGGCCACCTGTCTGTTTTTTTGCAACGTATCGATTCGGGATCACGGTTTCCAGGGTGCTTTTATAACACCTGATGCAGTGGGGATATTCCACCAATTGCTCGGGAAAGACTGATTAGCCTCCACAGCCGCACTGCCCGGAGCATTCGTGCAATGAGTTCTGCCTCACTTACCAAGCCCCCCGCCGAGAGGGTACGGGTCAACCGCGTGGTGTTCTTCACCTCCGCGCTGATGATCCTTGTTCTGACTGCCTTGCTGATCGCTGTACCCGAAACCGCCGGCCAGGTGCTGGGCGTGGCCCAGAAATGGCTGACGCGCACCTTTGGCTGGTACTACATGCTGGTGATCTGCGGTTACCTGCTGTTTGTCGTCTACCTGGCCTTCTCCGACTACGGCAGCCTCAAGCTGGGGGGCAAGGACGACCAGCCGGACTTCAGCTACGGCGCCTGGGCCGGCATGCTGTTCTCGTCCGGTATCGGTATTTCGCTGCTGTACTTCGGCGCGTCCGAACCGCTGGACCACTACTTCAACCCACCGGAAGGCACCCCAGCCAGCCTCGAAGCTGCGCGCCAGGGCCTGCAACTTACCTTCCTGCACTGGGGCCTGCACGGCTGGGCGATCTATGCCCTGGTTGGCCTGGCCGTGGGTTACTTCGCCTACCGCCACAACCAGCCGCTGGCACTGCGCTCGGCGCTGTACCCGCTGGTGGGTGAGCGTTGGGTCAAGGGTGCTGCCGGCAACGCCGTGGACATCTTCGGCATGTTCGTGACCCTGCTGGGCCTGGTGACCAACCTGGGGATCGGGTCGATGCAGGTGTCCTCCGGCCTGGAATACCTGTTCGGCATGGACCACAGCAAGACCAACCTGCTGGTGGTGATCCTGGTCATGGCCGGTGTGGCCACCGTGGCGGCGGTGTCGGGTGTGGAGAACGGCATTCGCCGCCTGTCCAACCTGAACATCCTGCTGTTCAGCGGCCTGCTGATCTTCGTACTGCTGGGTGGTGAAACACTGCACCTGCTCAACGGCTTCGTGCAGAACATCGGTGACTACCTGAACGGCATCGTGCTGAAAACCTTCGACCTGTATGTGTATGAAGGCGAGGCGGGCAAGTCCGAGCGCTGGCTGGGCCTGTGGACCGTGTTCTACTGGGCCTGGTGGATTTCCTGGGGCCCGTTCGTCGGCATGTTCATTGCCCGTATCTCCAAGGGCCGCACCGTGCGCCAACTGGTGATGGGCGTGCTGCTGATCCCGCTGGGCTTTACCCTGGCCTGGCTGTCGATCTTCGGCAACACCGCGCTGGACCTGGTGATCAACCAGGGCGCCGTGGAGCTGGGCAAGACCGCGCTGGAACAACCGTCAATGTCGATCTACCAGCTGCTGGAATACTTCCCGGCGGCCAAGATCGTGATCGGTGTAGCGGTGTTCGTGGGCTTCGTGCTGTTCCTCACCCCGGCCGACTCCGGCGCGGTGATGATGGCCAACTTGTCGTGCAAAGGCGGCAAGGTCGACGAAGACGCCCCGCACTGGATGGTGGTGTTCTGGTCGGTGGTTATCACCCTGGTCACCATCGGCCTGCTGTTTGCCGGTAACTTCGAAGCCATGCAGACCATGGTGGTGCTGGCGGGCCTGCCGTTCTCGGTGGTGCTGGTGCTGTTCATGTTCGGTCTGTACAAGGCCATGAAGCAGGACGTGGCGGTGGAAAGCGAGCGCGCCGAGCTGGCCGCCCGTGGCCGTCGCGGCTTCAGCGAGCGCCTCACCCAGCTGGAACTGCAGCCGACCCAGGCCGTGGTGCAGCGCTTCATGGACAAGCAGGTTAGCCCGGCGCTGAAAGAAGCGGCCGCGCAGCTGCAAACCCTGGGCTTCGAAGTGGAAACCCGTGTTGGCCAGTCGCGCAACATGATGGGCCTGCGGGTGATGATGGACGAGGGTAACCCGTTCGTTTACGAAGTCAGCCTGGACGGCTACATGGCCGCGCCGAGCGAGGCGCCGGTGGAAGGCGAGCCGGAAGTGCGCCAGCGCTTCTACCGTGCCGAGGTGTACTTGCACGACGGCAGCCAGGAGTACGACCTGATGGGCTTTGCGCCGGAGCAGATCGTGCGTGATGTGCTGGACCAGTTCGAAAGCCACCGCCAGCTGTTGGGGCGTGTGTATAGCTGATGGCTGTTGAGGTAAAAGAAAACCCGCTCACCTGAGCGGGTTTTTTATTGGGCCGCGTTGTAGCCCCTGCTTCTCAGCGATTGGTGTAGCGGCCATTCTTGCCATGTCCAAGCATCGCTTGGTTGCTTCGCAGGGCAATCATCTGGCTGAGCTTGATCAGTTCGATGCCTTGGCCTCTGAGCTGTGGCAGTGCCCGCTCCAGCACATCGAGAGTCTGAGGATAAGGGTGCCCGATCAACACAGCCGAACCCTGCTTGCGCGCCAGGGCGATGCCTTGCTGCAACTGCCCGCTGATGGCCTCGGTAGTGCGCACATCGTCGAGGAACACATCACGCGAAACGTGGGCCAGGCCGATGCGCTGGGCTTCGGCAGCCGCTACGGTGGCCGCGCTGGTGCGGCTGTCGACGAAGAACAGGTGACGTTGTTGCAACTCACCCATCAACCAGGTCATGGCATCACGCTGTGCGGTCATCCGGCTGCCCATGTGGTTGTTGATGCCGGCGGCGAATGGCACCTTGGCCAAGGCTGCATCCAACCTGCTGGCCAGGACCGGCAGCGGCAACTCGGGATGCCAGGCATAGGGACCGGTCGCAGGGTCCATCGGCATGTGCAGGATCACCGTCTTGCCAGCTTTGTGTGCCTGACGAGCGAAATCGCTGGCATGCGGGGTGTCGGGCATGATCGCCATGGTCACCGGGCCGGGCAGGGCGAGGGTGCGGCTGTCCCGCTCGGTGCTCTGGCCCAGGTCGTCGATGATGATGCTCATGTAGGCCTTGTTGGCCGGTGCCGCTTGCGCGATCCCGGCCAACAGGCAGAACAACAGACACAGCAGATACCGCATAGGGTGAATCACTTGCCTGAGGTGATGTTCAGCCCTTTGAGCAGGCTCAGCGCCTGGCTCAACTGGAAGTCGTCATCCTGTGGGCGCTCTTTGCGCTTGCTGCTGCCGGTCGGGCGGTCGGCGCCGCCGTTGCCGTTGCCCAGGTGGCCCTGCAGGTCGGCTTCCTTGAAATTGTCGGTGTCGACTTCGGCGGTGAGCTTGGCCGGGCGCACTTCGATATCGGGGACGATGCCCTGGGCCTGGATCGAGCGGCCATTGGGGGTGAAGTACAGCGCGGTGGTGAGCTTCAGGGCGCGGTCGTTGGCCAGCGGCAACACGGTCTGCACCGAGCCTTTGCCAAAGCTGTCGGTACCCATCAGCACAGCGCGTTTCTGGTCCTGCAGGGCGCCGGCGACAATCTCGGAGGCCGAGGCACTGCCGCCGTTGATCAGCACCACCAGTGGCACGCCTTCGCTGGCGTCCGCCGGGTCGGCGGAGAAGCGCAGTTCGGAGTTGGCGATGCGGCCTTTGGTGTAGACGATCAGGCCCTTGGTCAGGAAGTGGTCGGCCACTTCCACCGCCGATTGCAGTACGCCGCCCGGGTTGTTGCGCAGGTCCAGCACAACGCCGCGCAGCTTCTTGCCGTTGTCCTTGCGCAGCTTGGCCAGGGCCTTGCCCACTTCGTCGCCGGTCTTGACCTGGAACTGGGTGATACGGATGTAGCCGTAGTCGTTTTCCAGCAGCTGGCTCTTCACGCTCTTGACCTGAATGACCGCGCGGGCCAGGGTCACGTCAAACGGGTTGCCGCCGTCGCGCACCAGGGTCAGGGTGATTTTTTCGCCAACCTTGCCGCGCATCTTGTCGACCGCTTCGGTCATGGTCTGGCCGCGGGTGGGGGCGCCGTTGATCTTGACGATCAGGTCGCCGGCCTGCACGCCAGCCCGGGAGGCCGGGGTGTCATCGATAGGCGAGACCACCTTGATGAAGCCGTCTTCCTGGCCCACTTCGATGCCCAGCCCGCCGAACTCGCCGCTGGTGCTTTCCTGCAGCTCCTGGAAGTCCTCGGGGCCGAGGTAGGCCGAGTGCGGGTCAAGGTTGCTGAGCATGCCTTTGATGGCGTTTTCCAGCAGGGTCTTGTCGTCCACTGGCTCTACATAGGCCGCCTTGATGCGGTCCATGACCTCGGCGAAGGTGCGCAGCTCTTCCAGCGGCAGTGGCGCCTTGGCCGTGACCTCGGTGGCAGGCACTGCGGCGGCCTTGGCCGGCTCGGCAGCGATGGCCAGGGGCGCACCGACCGCCAGGGCGATGGACAGGGCCAGCTGGGTGAGACGAGGCGAGTGCAGCATGTCGAACGAACTCCTGATCCTGTAAGCGCTCCCTGGGGAGCATCGGCGCAGCACTCAGGCTACGCCGTAGAAATTTGACTAGCCCCGGCACCACTGCGAAGGGTCGGTCGGGCGGCCCTGCTGGCGGATGGCGAAGTACAAGCCTGCCGCGTCCTGGCCGCCGCTGTCGCCAACGGTGGAAATGGCTTCACCGGCCTTGACGATATCACCGGCGCTCTTGAGCAGGCTCTGGTTGTGGCCGTACAGGCTCAGGTAACCGTTGCCATGGTCGAGAATGACCAGAAGCCCCGCACCGCGCAACCAGTCGGCGAACACTACACGCCCGCCGTGCACCGCACGTACCTGGGTGCCTGGGTTGGCGCTGATCATCACCCCGTCCCATTTGGCACGGGCATCGCTGCCGCGGGCATCACCAAAGCGTGCCAGCAGTCGACCATTGACGGGCCATGGAAGTTTGCCCCGCGCGGCAGAAAAAGCGCCGCCATAGTTGGCGCCATCGCTGGAAACCATCGGGCCGAGGGTGGTACGGGCCTTTTTGGGCGGTTCCACAGGTTCCTTGGCCTGTTCGCGGGCGGCGGCGGCCAGGGCTTCCTGCTGGCGGCGTTTTTCCGCTTCCTGCTGGGCCAGCAAGGCTTTCTTGCGCGCCTCCTCGGCTTCGCGGGCCTGACGGGCCAGGGTTTCCTCGATGGTCTTGAGGACTTTGGACAGGTCGGCCTGGTCCTGCTCGCGGGCCTGCAACTTCTGGTCGCGGTCCTTCATGTCGCCATTGAGCTTGGCCAGCACCTGCTGGCGCTTGCCGCGCTCGGCTTCCAAGGCCTGGCGGCGGCTGTCGAGGTCGGCGCGCTGGGCCAGCAACTGCTCCTGCTGGGTGGCAATTTCCTGCTCGACGTTGCCCAGCTGGCGCAGGGTCTCGTTGAAGGTGCGCAGTTGTTCCAGGCGCGCCTTGCTGATGTAGTCGTAGTAGGTGAGGGTGCGGGCGAACTTCTCAGGGTTCTGCTGGTTGAGCAGCAGCTTGAGGTATTCCTCGCGGCCGTTGTTCTGGTAGGCCGAGCGGGCCTGGATGGCGATCAGCCGTTGTTGTTCAACGCGGGCGCTCTGGAGTTTTTTTTTCTCGGTATCAAGGCGCTCCAGATCGCCCTCGGTCTTTTTTAGCTCTTGCTGCAGCGCCTCCACCTGTTTTTCGAGGTTGCCGATGTCGGTCTCGGTGGCTTTGAGGTCCTTTTGCACACCGGCCTTTTCTTCCTGGAGCTTGCCCAGCGTCTTCTTGAGCTCGGCAATGTCCTGGCGGGTGGCGTCCAGTTGCTGCTGGGTCTGCGCACGCTCATCGGCGAATGCCGGGCTGAGCAGGCAAGACAGGGCTAGGAGAATCAGGGCGCGAAGCATGGGGTTTGGCGTACCAAGGATGGAGACTGGCCTAGTATGCCCGCCCGGGCGGGCAAAAAAAACGCCTCGCTGCGGGTGCAGAGGGGCGTTTGTCCGGAATTCATGTGCAAAGGGGCTGCTTTGCAGCCCCAACCCACCGAATCAGGCGTCAACCAGGATCGAGGTGCCGGTCATTTCCACCGGCTTCTCAAGCCCCAGTAGCTTCAGCATGGTCGGTGCCACGTCGGCCAGCACGCCGCCATCACGCACTTTCACGTTGCGCTTGCCCACATAGATGAACGGCACCGGCTCGGTGGTGTGCGCGGTGTGCGCCTGGCCGGTGCATTCGTCTTCCATCTGCTCGACGTTGCCGTGGTCGGCGGTGATCAGCGCTTCGCCGCCCACCTTGTCCAGCGCGTCAACGATGCGGCCGACGCAGCCGTCCAGGGCCTCGACGGCTTTCACAGCCGCCTCGAACACGCCCGTGTGGCCGACCATGTCGCCGTTGGCGTAGTTGACCACGATCACGTCATAGCGTTGCTGCTCGATAGCTTCGACGATGCGGTCGGTCACTTCCGGTGCGCTCATCTCCGGCTGCAGGTCGTAGGTAGCAACCTTCGGCGATGGAATGAGGATGCGTTCTTCGCCTTCGAACGGTTCTTCGCGGCCGCCGGAGAAGAAGAAGGTGACGTGAGCGTATTTCTCGGTTTCGGCGATGCGCAGCTGGGTCTTGCCGTTTTTCGCCAGGTACTCGCCCAGCACGTTGTGCAGGCTGGCCGGGGCGAAGGCCGCAGGGGCCGGGATTTTGGCCGAGTACTGGGTCAGGCCGATGTAGGCCGCCAGTTTTGGCAGGCGGGCACGCGGGAATTCGTTGAAGTCGGCTTCGACGAACACGCGCGACAGCTCGCGGGCACGGTCGGCGCGGAAATTCATGAAGATCACGGCATCGCCATCTTCGACCTTGACCGCTTCGCCAACGCGCGTGGCCTTGACGAACTCGTCGCTCTCGTCGCGTGCGTAGGCCGCTTCCAGGCCAGCCAGCGCGGTGTCGGCGGTGTATTCGGCAGTGCTGTCGACGATCAGGTTGTAGGCAGCGCTGACGCGGTCCCAGCGGTTGTCGCGGTCCATGGCGAAGTAGCGGCCGATCAGGCTGGCGATGCGGCCCTTGCCCAGCTTGGCGAAGGTGGCGTCGAGCAGTTCGATGGACGACTGCGCGCTGCGCGGCGGGGTGTCGCGGCCATCGAGGAAGGCGTGCAGGTAGATTTTTTCTGCACCGCGCTGCGCGGCCAGTTCGGCCATGGCCACCAGGTGGTCCTGGTGGCTGTGTACGCCGCCATCGGACAGCAGGCCGAGGATGTGCACGGCCTTGCCGGCACTGGCGGCCTTGTCCACGGCGCCGGTGAGCACAGGGTTTTCGAAGAATTCGCCGTCACGGATGGCCTTGGTCACCCGGGTGAAGTCCTGGTACACGACGCGGCCGGCGCCGAGATTCATGTGACCGACTTCGGAGTTGCCCATCTGCCCGTCCGGCAGGCCGACATCCATGCCCGAACCGGAAATGAGGCCGTGCGGCTGGCTGGCGCGCAGGCGGTCATAGACCGGTGTGTTGGCGGCGTAGATGGCGTTGTATTCGGGGCTTTCGCTGTGGCCGAAGCCATCCAGGATGATCAGGACCAGGGGTTTGGGCGTACTCGTCATCAATCAAACTCACGGTTGTTCAAAGATGATAAAGACACGCATTTTAGGGCAAATCCGCCACCAGCGGCGAATATTCGTCCTGTTGCCTGACCAGCGCGCCCGATGTAGCAACATGAAGGTACCTTTCCGGCCGGCCTGTCGGGCTTTGGTGGCACTGGGGGGCTGTGTATACTGGCCGGCATTTTCAATCGCCTGGAACACCGCTGATGGTTGCTCACCTGATTCAATTCGCGACAGATCACTACATCCTGGTTGCGATCTTCGTTGTTCTGCTGGTCCTGCTGCTGCTCAATGAAATCCGCCGTGGCGGCCAGAGCCTGAGCAACGGCCAGCTGACCGCCCTGGTCAATGCCGACAAGGGTCTGGTCGTCGACATCCGTACTGCCAAGGAATATGCCGCCGGCCACATCGTCGGTGCGATCAACATTCCGCAGGACAAGCTGGCCACCCGCATGAGCGAGCTGGACAAGCACAAAGAGAAGACCCTGATCGTCGTCGACGCAATGGGCCAGCAGTCCGGCACCCACTGCCGCGAACTGCTCAAGGCTGGCTACACCGCTGCCAAACTGAGCGGTGGCGTTTCCAGCTGGAAAGCCGATAACCTGCCCCTGGTGAAGTGATATGAAGCCCGTCATCGTCTATTCCAGCGACTACTGCCCCTACTGCATGCGCGCCAAGTACTTGCTTGAGAGCAAAGGCGTGGCCTTCGAGGAAATCAAGGTCGACGGCAAACCGCAGGTGCGCGCCGAGATGAGCCAGAAGGCCGGCCGTACGTCGGTGCCGCAGATCTGGATCGGCAGCACCCATGTCGGTGGATGCGATGACCTCTATGCCCTGGAGCGCGCCGGCAAGCTCGACGCGCTGCTGGCGGCCTGATTTGCACTGCATTCAAAAACATTAGGATAAGGATCTGCCATGACTGACCAACAGACCAACGGCGCTGCTGCAGAAGACAACAGCCCACAGTTCTCCCTGCAGCGCATCTACGTGCGCGATCTGTCGTTCGAAGCCCCGAAAAGCCCGCAGATCTTCCGCCAGAGCTGGGAGCCGAGCGTTGCGCTGGACCTGAACACCAAGCAGAAAGCCCTGGAAGGCGACTTCCACGAGGTGGTGCTGACCCTGTCGGTTACCGTCAAGAACGGTGACGAAGTGGCGTTCATCGCTGAAGTACAGCAGGCCGGTATCTTCCTGATCGCCAACCTGGATGCAGCTTCGATGAGCCACACCCTGGGTGCGTTCTGCCCGAACATCCTGTTCCCGTACGCCCGTGAGACCCTGGACAGCCTGGTGACCCGCGGTTCGTTCCCGGCCCTGATGCTGTCGCCGGTCAACTTCGACGCACTGTATGCGCAAGAACTGCAACGCATGCAGGAAGCGGGCGCTGCGCCGACTGTGCAGTAATCACTGCCGGTATCAAGAAAGCGCCTCTCGGGGCGCTTTTTTATTGCCTGTGCGGGCCTCTTCGCGGGGCAAGCCCGCTCCCACAATGGTTTGGCGTACACATTTGAATGTGGGAGCGGGCTTGCCCCGCGAAGAGGCCGTTCCTGCCCATGCATCAACTGCCGGCAAACGCATTCTGCCGCCACGCCTCATACACGGTCACCGCCACAGTGTTCGACAGGTTCAAGCTACGGCACCCCGGCCGCATTGGCAGGCGCAGGCGCTGCTCAGCCGGCAAGCTGTCCAGCACCTCGGCTGGCAACCCGCGGCTCTCTGGCCCGAACAAGAAGGCATCACCCGGTTGATAGGCCACTTCATGGAACGGGTGCGAGCCCTTGGTGGTAAAGGCGAACAGCCGTGGATTGCCCAGGCTTTCCAGGCATCCGGCCAGGCTCTCATGGCGCTTGAGCGTGGCATACTCGTGGTAGTCCAGCCCCGCACGGCGCAGGCGCTTGTCGTCCAGTTCGAAGCTGATGGGTTCGATCAGGTGCAGGTGGCAGCCGCTGTTGGCGCACAGGCGAATGATGTTGCCGGTATTTGGCGGAATTTCTGGTTGAAAAAGGATGACGTGAAACATGCACGGCTCCAAGCGTGAAGATGACGGGCATTCTACCCCTGAACCGGACGTGCGTTCGAAGGCCTTCCCACGGATGATGCTGTCGCTGGCGATCGTTGGCGTCATGGTCGGGTTGATGATTGGCCGCCTGACAACGCCCGAAGAGCGGGTGTTGCAGCAGGTGGAGGTGGTGCAGGACGGCCTGGACCTTTGGTTCAATGAAGAACCGCAGCTGCACGGCGAGAACGTGGAAGGGACGGTTGCGTTGCTGTTCCAGGCCCAGGGCAAGGCCCAGCAAGGGCAATTGAGCCTGGCGGGGAAGCCAGTTAGCTGGCGGGTGCAGAAGAGCAAGGAAGGGCTGTTGCTGACAGTGGTGGCCGCGCGTCCCCTGCACGGCGAGTGGGCCGGTACAGAGGACGCTGGGCGTTGGCGTGTGCAGGTGAAGCTGCACGAATAAAAGAGGGGATATCCCGGCCTGCCTGTACCAGGGTCCCCAAAAGGGGTACTGCGTGTTGCGTGTAAAGGGGGGATGTCCCGGCCTGCCTGTACCGAGGTCCCCAAAACGGGCGGTGTTGCGAATAAAAGAGGGGTTCACCCGGCCTGCCTGTACCAGGGCCCCCGAAACTGGGTATGTATTAGGTATTGCAGGGGGCGTGCCAATTTTGCAAAGCCCGTGAATATTGGGCTTTGAGGGGTATTTGGCCGGTTTTTGAGGGGATTTGTGCCTTCGAGAGGTGCATTGGGCACAGGATCGGTGCATCGGTAGGCTGAAATGGCTGGGGCCGCAAAGCGGCCCCAGGGATCTTGCAGGATTACCGAGAGTTAGTGGTCGTCACCTTCCTCGTCATCACCGCCCGCGACATTCATCCCCAGCTCCTTGATCTTGCGGGTCAAGGTATTACGCCCCCAACCCAGTAACAGCGCCGCATCCCGGCGCCGACCGGCGGTATGCTTGAGCGCCGTCTCGATCATGATCCGCTCAAAGCTTGGCACCGCGCTGTCCAGCAGGTTCGACTGCCCGCGTGCCAACGCCTGGTCGGCCCACTGGCGCAAGGCCTGCTCCCAGTTGGTGACCGGTGCGGCATCCTGCGGCAGGTTCAGCAGTTCAGGCGGCAGGTCGCCGATCAGTACCTCGCGGCTGGAGGCCATCACAGTGATCCAGCGGCAAGTGTTCTCCATCTGCCGCACGTTGCCCGGCCACGGCAGGTTGCGGATGAACTCTTCGGTCTCCGGCTTGAGAATTTTCGGCTCCACCGCCAGCTCCTGGGCGGCGCGGGCGAGGAAATGGCGGGCGAGGGCGGGGATGTCCTCACGGCGGTCGGCCAGCCGAGGAATATGGATGCGAATCACGTTCAGGCGGTGGAACAAGTCTTCGCGGAACTTGCCGGCCTGTACCAGCGACTCCAGGTTCTGGTGGGTCGCGGCAATGATGCGCACATCGACCTTGACCGGCACGTGGCCGCCAACGCGATAGAACTCGCCATCGGCCAGCACCCGCAGCAGGCGGGTCTGGGTGTCGGCAGGCATGTCACCGATTTCGTCGAGGAACAGCGTGCCGCCATCCGCCTGCTCGAAGCGGCCCCGGCGCAGGTTGGCGGCACCCGTGAAAGCGCCTTTCTCATGGCCGAACAGTTCGGACTCCATCAAGTCCTTGGGGATGGCGGCCATGTTCAGGGCAATGAACGGCGACGCCGCACGCGGGCTGTGGCGGTGCAGCGCATGGGCGACCAGCTCTTTACCGGTACCCGACTCACCGTTGATCAATACGGTGATGTTGGAGTGGCTGAGGCGGCCGATGGCGCGGAACACCTCCTGCATGGCCGGTGCTTCGCCGATGATTTCGGGTGTGCGCGCCAGGTTCTGTGGCACATCCAGCCCTTGCTGTTCCTGGGCATGCTGGTTGGCACGCTTGACCAGCGAGACAGCCTCGTCCACGTCGAACGGCTTGGGCAGGTATTCGAAGGCCCCCCCCTGGTAAGACGCCACGGCGCTGTCCAGGTCGGAATGAGCGGTCATGATGATGACCGGCAGGCGTGGGTGCTGCTCGCGAATCTGTGCCAGCAGGTCGAGGCCGCTGGCACCCGGCATGCGGATGTCGGAAATGATCACGTCCGGTTGCTGGCGTGCAAGGCGGCCCATCACACCATCTGCGCTGTCGAAGCTCTGGGTGGTCATGCCTTCCTGTTGCAGGGCTTTTTCCAGTACCCAGCGGATGGAGCGATCATCGTCGACAATCCATACGGTTTCACTTCGGCTCATGAGGCGGTGGCTCCTTGTTCCAGAGGCAGGTAGATCGAAAAGGCGGTGTGGCCTGCGTGGCTTTCACACTCGATCAGGCCCTGGTGCTGGCTGATGATGTTCTGGGTAATGGCCAGGCCCAGCCCGGTACCGTCGGGGCGGCCACTGACCATGGGATAGAAGAGGGTGTCTTGCAGTTCCGGCGGGATGCCCGGGCCGTTGTCGATGATTTCTACCCGCGCCACCAGACGATGGCGCACATGGCCGATGGTGAACTGGCGCAAGGCGCGGCTGCGCAGGGTGATACGGCCCAGGCGCAGCTCGTTCTGCGAACTGATTGCCTGCATGGCGTTACGCACGATGTTGAGGACGGCCTGGATCATCTGCTCGCGGTCGATCAGGACGTCCGGCAGGCTTGGGTCGTAATCGCGCACCAAAGTGATGCAACCCTGGCTTTCGGCCTCGACCAGGCTGCAGACCCGCTCCAGCACTTCGTGGATGTTGGTCATGGCCAGTGACGGCAGCTTGTTCGAGCCGAGCATGCGGTCTACCAGGTTACGCAGGCGGTCGGCCTCTTCGATGATCACGTTGGTGTAGTCGCGCAGGCCTTCCTCGGGCAACTCGCGTGACAGCAACTGCGCCGCGCCACGGATGCCGCCGAGGGGGTTCTTGATTTCGTGAGCCAGGCCGCGCACCAGCATCTTGGTGGTTTCCTGCTTGCTCAGCTGGGCCTCTTCCTTGGTGATACGCAGCAGCCGGTCGCGCGGGTGCACCTCCAGCAACAGCAAGGTCTGGCCCTGGTTGAGGATGGGTGTTACCGCGTAGTCGACGGTGATGGTCTGCCCGGTCAGCGAGGTGAGCTGCGCTTCGCGCTTGGTGAACGGGTGCGCCTGTTCGACCGCCTGGCGCAACGAGCTGAGCGCTTCGGTCGACTCGGTGAACAGCTCGCTGATGAACTGCCCATGGCTACGTTGCCCGCTGACAGCCAGCAGCATTTCCGCAGCCGGGTTCATGTACTCCAGGCGCAGCTCGGCATTGAGCAGCAACGTGGCGGTGGTCAGGTTGTCCAGAAGCAGACGGTGCTGTGCATCGCTGATGGTCATAAGGCGTCGTTGACCTCTTTTGGCGCTTGCCTGGCACTGCTTTGGCCAGGGCCAGGTGCGGTGGCCCCGCTGGTGCGAAGCTCTGTACCTGCTAGAAATGCAAGAAACAAACCAAAGCTCCGAAAAGAAGCGGGATTTGCCGATAAAGGCCTGTATCTGCGCAAATTCGGATCAGAAACTCTGGATGAAACGTTTCATGTGAACCAGATTGGGGAGCAAATAGGGGCATGGCGCTTTGTTGTGCACCAAGATAGAGCATAGCGTGGGTGAGGTGATTTCTGTGTGGCGCAGAAACGAAAACGGCCTCCCGAGGGAGGCCGTTCCTGATCATGTCATCGGCGCAAGGCGCCGATCAGATCAGCAGCTGTAGTACAGCTCGTATTCCAGCGGGTGCACGAAGGTACGGACCTTGATCTCTTCTTCCGATTTCAGCTCGATGAAGGCATCGATGAAGTCGTCGGAGAACACGCCGCCCTTGGTCAGGAACGCACGGCCTTTGTCCAGCTCTTCCAGGGCTTCTTTCAGGCTGCCGCACACTTGCGGAATGTCCTTGGCCTCTTCTGGTGGCAGGTCGTACAGGTTCTTGTCGGCAGCATCGCCTGGGTGGATCTTGTTCTGGATGCCGTCCAGGCCAGCCATCAGCAGGGCCGCGAAGGCCAGGTACGGGTTGGCCGATGGGTCCGGGAAGCGTGCTTCGATACGGCGGGCTTTCGGGCTGCCGACGTAAGGAATACGGATCGAGGCGGAACGGTTACGCGCCGAGTAGGCCAGCATTACCGGGGCTTCGAAACCTGGAACCAGACGCTTGTACGAGTTGGTCGACGGGTTGGTGAAGCCGTTCAGGGCCTTACCGTGCTTGATGATACCGCCGATGAAGTACAGGGCGGTGTCGGACAGGCCGGCATAGCCTTCACCCGAGAAGGTGTTCTTGCCGTCTTTCCAGATCGACATGTGTACGTGCATGCCCGAACCGTTGTCGCCGTACAGTGGCTTCGGCATGAAGGTGGCAGTACGGCCGTAGGCGTCGGCAACGTTGTGCACGACGTATTTCAGGGCTTGTACTTCGTCAGCCTTCTTCACCAGGGTGTTGAACTTGACGCCGATTTCGTTCTGGCCGGCAGTCGCCACTTCGTGGTGGTGAACTTCAACGGTCTGACCCATTTCTTCCAGTGCGTTGCACATGGCAGTACGGATTTCGTGGTCGTGGTCGAACGGCGGAACCGGGAAGTAGCCGCCTTTCACGCCTGGACGGTGGCCTTTGTTGCCGCCTTCCACGTCAGCACCGGTCATCCACGAGCCTTGCTCGGAGAAGATCTTGAACATCGAGCCGGAGATGTCCGACTGGAACTTCACTTCGTCGAAGATGAAGAACTCTGGCTCCGGGCCTGCGAATACGGTGTCACCGATGCCGGTGCTCTTCAGGTACTCTTCGGCGCGCTTGGCGATTGCGCGTGGGTCACGATCGTAGCCCTGCATGCTCGACGGGTCGACGATGTCGCAGGTGATGATCAGGGTTGGTTCTTCGGTGAACGGGTCCAGCACGGCGGTTTCGTCAACCGGCATCAGGATCATGTCGGAAGCTTCGATGCCTTTCCAGCCAGCGATGGAGGAACCGTCGAACATCTTGCCGACTTCGAAGAAGTCCTCGTCCAGCGCATCACGCGACGGCATGGTCACGTGGTGCTGAATGCCTTTGGTGTCCGTGAAACGCAGATCAATCCACTTGACGTCATGATCTTTGATGAGTTGAACCGACTTCGACATGTTGTCCTCCGGATGGTCTAGAGCGCGGTGGGCCGCTGCCCTGGAAAAAGGGTGTTGCCGGGCGCGGATAGTCGGCCAAGCTTACCTGCCTCACAAGGGAGCAAATTGCATGCCAGTGCCCGAAAATGGCGAGGGCGGGATAAAAGGGGGCGTTTGCGGGCATTTGGTACGCGGGTGATGGCGAAAAATGCACCCTTAAGATGCGGGCTTTGGTGCCGACGCACCAAAGAAGTGCATTGCTTGATTTGTGTCGCGCCTGCGATCGATCTCACGGGCACCGCAAAACCCCCCGCCTTGCATTTATCTGAAAGCTTCTGATCAAAAGTTGGTCAAATCCTGAGCAATTTCCGCTATAATTCGCGCCCCTCATTTTCGGCAGGCCCTGCGCGCGCTGTTAACCAATGAAACTTATCGTCAAAGTCTTCCCAGAAATCACCATCAAGAGCCGGCCGGTGCGCAAGCGCTTCATCCGCCAGCTCGGCAAGAACATCCGCAACGTGCTCAAGGACCTCGACCCTGAGCTCGCGGTCGATGGTGTCTGGGACAATCTCGAAGTGGTCACCCGCGTCGAAGACGAGAAAGTCCAGCGCGAGATGATCGAGCGCCTCACCTGCACGCCGGGTATCACCCACTTCCTGCAGGTAGAGGAATACCCGCTGGGTGACTTCGACGACATCGTCGCCAAGTGCAAGCACCACTTCGGCCACTTGCTGGCCGGCAAGCACTTCGCCGTGCGCTGCAAGCGCGGTGGCCACCATGACTTCACCTCGATGGACGTCGACCGCTACGTCGGCAGCCAGCT
Source organism: Pseudomonas sp. OG7 (assembly GCF_014192825.1). Taxonomy (NCBI): domain Bacteria; kingdom Pseudomonadati; phylum Pseudomonadota; class Gammaproteobacteria; order Pseudomonadales; family Pseudomonadaceae; genus Pseudomonas; species Pseudomonas sp. OG7. Next base: position 499,277 of record NZ_JACHYK010000001.1, read on the forward strand.
GCGCCAGCAATGCGGCGCCGCCGGCATCGAGCTGAAGAACCCTGAAGTGCTGGTGCGCATCGAAATCCGCGACCAGCGCCTGTACGTGATCCACAACCAGCACAACGGCATCGGCGGTTACCCGCTGGGCGCCCTGGAGCAGACCCTGGTGCTGATGTCCGGTGGTTTCGACTCCACCGTGGCGGCCTACCAGATGATGCGCCGTGGCCTGATGACCCACTTCTGCTTCTTCAACCTCGGCGGCCGTGCCCACGAGCTGGGCGTGATGGAAGTGGCCCATTTCCTGTGGAAAAAGTACGGAAGCAGCCAGCGTGTGCTGTTCATCAGCGTGCCGTTCGAAGAAGTGGTCGGCGAAATCCTCAACAAGGTCGACAACAGCTACATGGGCGTCACCCTCAAGCGCATGATGCTGCGCGGTGCCGCGCACATGGCCGACCGCCTGCAGATCGACGCGCTGGTCACCGGCGAGGCGATTTCCCAGGTGTCCAGCCAGACGCTGCCGAACCTGTCGATCATCGACTCGGCCACCGACAAGCTGGTGCTGCGCCCGTTGCTGGCCAGCCACAAGCAGGACATCATCGACCAGGCCACCGAAATCGGCACCGCCGATTTCGCCAAGCACATGCCAGAATACTGCGGCGTGATCTCGGTAAACCCGACCACCCACGCCAAGCGCCACCGCATGGAGCATGAAGAAAAACAGTTCGACATGGCCGTGCTGGAGCGCGCCCTGGAGCGCGCCAAATTCATTTCCATCGACCATGTGATCGATGAGCTGGGCAAGGACATCGAAATCGAGGAAGTGGCCGAAGCGTTGCCAGGCCAGATCGTCATCGACATTCGTCACCCCGATGCCCAGGAAGACGAACCCCTGGCGCTGGAAGGTATCGAAGTCCAGGCCATGCCGTTCTACGCGATCAACAGCAAGTTCAAGCACCTGGACCCCACGCGCCAGTACTTGCTGTATTGCGACAAGGGTGTGATGAGCCGTTTGCACGCACACCACCTGCTCAGTGAGGGACATGCCAATGTGCGTGTTTATCGTCCGACATAAGACGCCGGGGCTGTATGGCGGCAGTATCCGCCATCGCCCTCCCGACCGCCGGGCCCGCTGAGCCTTAAACAGTACATATTGGCCGCCTACACTGGGCGGCAACCGAATCCTCTGATCGAGATACACTTGTGATCGAAAATCTGCGTAACATCGCCATCATCGCCCACGTTGACCATGGTAAAACCACCCTGGTCGACAAACTCCTGCGTCAGTCCGGCACTCTGGAGCGTAACGAGCTCAACGACGAGCGCGTCATGGACTCCAACGACCAGGAAAAAGAGCGCGGTATTACCATTCTGGCGAAAAACACCGCCATCAACTGGAACGGCTACCACATCAACATCGTCGACACCCCCGGCCACGCCGACTTCGGTGGCGAGGTTGAGCGTGTAATGTCGATGGTCGACTCCGTGCTGCTGCTGGTCGACGCCCAGGACGGCCCGATGCCGCAAACCCGCTTCGTGACCAAGAAAGCCTTCGAAGCCGGCCTGAAGCCAATCGTCGTGATCAACAAGGTTGACCGCCCGGGCGCACGTCCTGACTGGGTTCTGGACCAGATCTTCGACCTGTTCGACAACCTCGGTGCTACCGACGAACAGCTGGACTTCAAAGTCGTCTACGCCTCGGCCCTGAACGGCATTGCCGGCCTGGACCACACCGAAATGGGCGAAGACATGACCGCCCTGTACCAGTCGATCGTCGACAACGTACCTGCGCCGTCTGTTGACCGTGACGGCCCGTTCCAGATGCAGATCTCCGCACTGGACTACAACAGCTTCCTCGGCGTTATCGGCGTTGGCCGTATTGCCCGTGGTCGCGTCAAGCCGAACACCCCGGTTGTTGCCATCGACACCAACGGCAAGAAGCGTAACGGCCGTATCCTGAAGCTGATGGGCCACCACGGCCTGCACCGTGTAGACGTTGAAGAAGCCCAGGCTGGCGACATCGTCTGCATCAGCGGTTTCGACGAGCTGTTCATCTCCGACACCCTGTGCGCCCCGGATGCGGTAGAAGCGATGAAGCCGCTGACCGTTGACGAGCCGACCGTTTCCATGACCTTCCAGGTCAACGACTCGCCGTTCTGCGGTAAAGAAGGCAAGTTCGTCACCAGCCGTAACATCAAGGACCGTCTGGACAAAGAGCTGCTGTACAACGTTGCTCTGCGCGTTCAGGAAACCGATTCCCCTGACAAGTTCAAGGTATCGGGCCGTGGTGAGCTGCACCTGTCGGTTCTGATCGAAACCATGCGCCGTGAAGGCTTCGAGATGGCCGTAGGCCGTCCTGAAGTAATCATCCGCGAAGTTGACGGCGTGAAGCAGGAGCCGTTCGAGAACGTCACCATCGACATCCCTGAAGAATCCCAGGGCAAGGTGATGGAAGAGATGGGTCTGCGTAAAGGCGACCTGACCAACATGGTTCCGGATGGCAAGGGCCGTGTGCGCCTGGAGTACAACATTCCAGCCCGTGGTCTGATCGGTTTCCGTAACCAGTTCCTGACCCTGACCAACGGTGCAGGCATCCTGACCTCGATCTTCGATCGTTACGACACCATGAAGTCGGGCCAGATGTCCGGCCGCCTGAACGGCGTACTGGTTTCGGTCGAAACCGGCAAGGCGCTGACCTACTCGCTGGAAACCCTGCAGGCGCGCGGCAAGCTGTTCGTCGAGCACGGCCAGGAGATCTACAACGGTCAGATCATCGGCCTGAACAGCCGTGACAACGACCTGGGCGTGAACCCGACCAAAGGCAAGAAGCTCGACAACATGCGTGCTTCGGGCAAAGACGAAGTCATCGCCCTGGTACCGCCAGTTCGCCACACCCTGGAACAGGCCCTGGAATTCATCCAGGACGACGAGCTGTGCGAAGTGACGCCTAAGTCGATCCGTCTGCGCAAGAAGATCCTGGACGAAGGCGAGCGTACCCGCGCTGCCAAGAAAGCCAAGAACTGAGTTAGCTCAGGCTGAATGAAAACGCCCCCGGTCGAAAGGCCGGGGGCGTTTTTTTATGCCTTCAGGAATTGTGCTGCCCGCTTCGCGGGCAAGCCCGCGAAGCGGCACTTGAAGGCTAACGATCAGCGCCCAACCACCTTGGGCTTGTACGCACAATACCCCGGTCGCGGCCCGACCTTGGGGTGGTTGCGGCAGGTATCCGGGCGCTTGTCATAAATGGTGCACAGGCGGCTTTTACGATCCAGATACATGCAGTCATCGTTGCTCATCCGGGTCAGGGTGAAGATCCCCGACTTCTGGTTGAAGCGCTCGATGATGCCTTCCTTCTGCAGGCGTTTGGCCACGTTCTTCGGCGGTTCGTCTTTTTCGAACTCGTCTACCACGCCGATACGGATCAGATCCTTGATCTTCACCTCCACCGGCAGGGTGCAACAGGTCGAGTGGCAGCCACCGCACATGTGGCTGGTGTAGCGCTGCCAAGTCTCCAGGCGGTCGACTTCGGCGGCGGCGATCAGGGTTGTTTTCATCTTTATAGGGTGGATCACGGTCTTGGGGCGCGCGATGATACCGGAATTGTTCAATTTATGAACAACCTTTTGCCGGAATCGCAGAGTGGGCATGAAAACTGCGAACCGTAACTGTCACTCCCGGTCGAAGGGTCTAGTCTCAACAATCTCCCTCCGCTTTCGTCAACTTGCCCGAGGATGCCGCATGTCCCAGGAACCCAAAGCACGTGACGCCGAAGTCGCGGATTTTCGCGCCGCCGTACTGAACAAGCTGACCTATGCGGTTGGCAAGGACCCGGAGCACGCCTTCGACCATGACTGGTTCGAAGCCATTGCCCTGGCTGCGCGCGATCACATGGTCGACCACTGGATGGACCATACCCGCCAGGCTTATCGACGCAGCCAGAAGCGGGTCTACTACCTCTCCCTGGAATTCCTTATCGGGCGCCTGCTGTACGACAGCCTTAGCAATCTGGGGCTGCTGGACATCGCCCGCGATGCACTGGAAGGGCTGGATGTGGACTTGGAGCGCATCCGCCTGCTCGAACCCGATGCCGCGCTGGGTAACGGAGGCCTTGGCCGGCTGGCAGCATGCTTCATGGAAAGTATGTCCACCTTGGGCATTGCCGCCCATGGTTATGGCATCCGCTACGAGCATGGGCTGTTCCGTCAGGCCGTGGTCGATGGCTGGCAGCAGGAGCAGACCGAAAACTGGCTGGATTTCGGCAACCCGTGGGAGTTCGAGCGTGCCGAGGTGATCTACCCGATCAGCTTCGGCGGCAGCGTTGAAACCTTGAGCGATGATAGCGGTGCCCAGCGCCAGGTCTGGTCGCCGGGTGAAACGGTGCGGGCGGTCGCCTATGACACGCCCGTTGTCGGCTGGCGCGGGTCCAGCGTCAACACCTTGCGCTTGTGGCGTGCGCGGGCGCTGGAAGAGCTGCACCTTGAACGCTTCAATGCGGGCGACCACCTGGGGGCCGTGGCCGAAGTGGCGCGGGCCGAGAGCATTTCTCGCGTGCTGTACCCGGCGGACAGCACCGAGGCGGGGCAGGAACTGCGCCTGCGTCAGGAGTACTTCTTCGTGTCGGCTTCGTTGCAGGATTTGCTCCGCCGTCACCTGAACATGCACAAAGACCTGCTCAACCTGCCCGATGCGGCAGCCATCCAGCTCAACGACACCCACCCATCGATTGCGGTGGCGGAGTTGATGCGGCTGTTGGTGGATCAGCATGAAATACCGTGGGAAAAGGCCTGGGAGCTGACTGTCGGCACGCTCGCGTACACCAACCACACGCTGCTGCCCGAAGCCCTGGAAACCTGGCCGGTCGCGCTGATGGAACGCATGCTGCCCCGGCACATGCAGATCATCTACCTCATCAATGCCTACCATATCGACTCGCTGCGCGCCAAAGGCCTGCACGATTTCGACGTGCTGCGCGCCGTGTCGCTGATCGAGGAAGACAACGGCCGCCGCGTGCGCATGGGCAACCTGGCGTTTCTTGGCTCGCACAGCGTCAACGGCGTGTCGGCGCTGCACAGCAAGTTGATGAAGAGCACCGTGTTCTCCGAGTTGCACAAGCTTTACCCGCAGCGTATCAACAACAAGACCAACGGCATTACCTTCCGCCGCTGGCTGTACCAGTCCAATCCTCAGTTGACCGACATGCTGGTCGAGGCGCTCGGGCCAGAGCTCAAGGACGACCCTGAAGGGCGGCTGGCCGGCCTGGTGCCGTTTGCCGACAAGCCTGGTTTTCGCAAGCAGTTCGCCGCCCAGCGCCTGCACAGCAAGCGCGCGCTGGCCAGCATCATCCAGGACCGCATAGGCGTTACGGTAAACCCCGAGGCGTTGTTCGACGTGCAGGTCAAGCGCATCCACGAGTACAAGCGCCAGTTGCTAAACCTGCTGCACACCGTGGCGTTGTACCAGGCCATACGCAACGACCCCGGTACCAACTGGGTGCCGCGGGTGAAGATTTTCGCCGGCAAGGCGGCAGCCAGTTATCACCAGGCCAAGTTGATCATCAAACTGGCCAACGACATCGCTCGGGTGGTGAACAACGACCCGACCGTCCGTGGCCTGCTGAAGGTGGTGTTCCTGCCCAACTACAACGTCAGCCTGGCTGAAAGCATCATCCCGGCGGCAGACCTTTCCGAGCAGATTTCCACGGCCGGTTATGAAGCCTCCGGTACCAGCAACATGAAGTTCGGGCTGAACGGCGCGTTGACCATCGGCACGCTGGATGGCGCCAACGTGGAGATGTGCGAGCAGGTGGGTGCCGACAACATGTTCATCTTTGGCCTGACAGCCCAGCAGGTCGAGGCGCGCAAGAAGGCGGGTGATTTTGGTGCCAGTGCGGCGATTGCTGCGTCCAACCGCCTGAGTGACGTGCTGCAGGCGATTCGCAGCGGTGTGTTCTCGCCGGACGACCCTTCGCGCTACGCCGGCTTGATCGACGGGCTGGTGGCGTATGACCGCTTCCTGGTGTGCGCCGACTTCGATGCCTACTGGGATGCCCAGCGGCGGGTCGAGGAACTGTGGCACACGCCGCAGGAGTGGTGGCGCATGGCGGTGCTGAACACGGCGCGGATGGGGTGGTTCTCGTCGGACCGGACCATTCGGGAGTATGCCACCGAGATCTGGAAGGCTTTGGATTGATGTGAGGCCATTCGCGGGCGCGCCCGCTCCCACAGGTGCATCACAAGCCTCGCAGCTTGCGAGACACCTGTGGGAGCGGGCGTGCCCGCGAATGGGCCCACAACCAGACCACCGGCCTGGCGAAGGCTGAACTACCGACCTATTGTGCCGTCAGAGAGCCGTGGCGAGTCTCATCACTCGCTAGCCTGCAACTCTCCCTGTAAACTGCGGGGGTTTTTCATCCCCCCCAATCCGTTCGGAGCCATACATGTCCCGCGTTACCCTGAGTCGCTATCTGATTGAGCAGACCCGCAGCAACAATACCCCTGCCGATCTGCGCTTCCTGATCGAAGTGGTGGCGCGTGCGTGCAAGGAAATCAGCCATCACGTGTCCAAAGGCGCCCTGGGTGGTGTGCTGGGCAGCATGGGCACTGAAAACGTGCAGGGCGAAGTCCAGAAGAAACTGGACGTGATTTCCAACGATATCCTGCTGGAAGCCAACGAGTGGGGCGGCCACCTGGCCGGCATGGCGTCCGAAGAAATGGACAACGCCTACCAGATCCCGGGTAAATACCCGAAAGGCGCCTACCTGCTGGTCTTCGACCCGCTGGACGGTTCGTCGAACATCGACGTCAACGTGTCGGTCGGCACCATCTTCTCGGTACTGCGTTGCCCTAACGAATACCTGAGCCAGAACGAAACCCTGAACGAAAACGCCTTCCTGCAGCCAGGCACCCAGCAGGTCGCCGCCGGTTACGCCATCTACGGCCCGCAGACCATGCTGATCCTCACCCTGGGCAATGGCGTGAAGGGCTTCACCCTGGACCGCGAGCTGGGCAGCTTCGTTCTGACCCACGAAAACATCCGTGTGCCGGAAAGCACCGCCGAATTCGCCATCAACATGTCCAACCAGCGCCACTGGGAAGCCCCGGTACAACGCTACGTGGGCGAGCTGCTGGCAGGCGAGACCGGCCCGCTGAAGAAGAACTACAACATGCGCTGGATCGCTTCGATGGTGGCCGACGTGCACCGCATCCTGACCCGTGGCGGCCTGTTCATGTACCCACGTGACGCCCGTGAACCAAGCAAGCCGGGCAAGCTGCGCCTGATGTACGAAGCCAACCCGATGTCCTTCATCATCGAGCAGGCCGGCGGCGCCTCCACCAACGGTTACGATCGCATCCTCGACATCAAGCCAGAAAGCCTGCACCAGCGCGTGTCGGTGATCCTCGGCTCGAAGGAAGAGGTCGAGCGCGTTACCGCCTACCACAAGGAGTAAGTCATGCTCGCACCTTGGCAGCCGTTGCTGGAATGGTGGTTCGGTTGGGGCACCAGTCCCCAGGCCGTGGCTGACGAGAAGAGCACGCTGTGGTTCGGCAAGCATCACGATGCCGATGCCCATGCGCTGTTTGGCGACCTGACCGAGCAGGCCTTGGCCGGCGGGCTCGACGAGTGGCAGCAAAGCCCGCAGGGCTGGCTGGGCCTGCTGATTCTGCTGGACCAGCTGCCGCGCATGATCTACCGCGACACGCCGCGCGCTTTCGAGGGCGACCGGCGTGCCCAGGTGGTGGCCATGCAGGGCCTGCAGAAGGGCTGGGACTACCAGTTGCTGCCCATCCAGCGGGTGTTCGTGCTGCTGGTGTTGGAGCATGCCGAGGTGCTGGACTGGCAGAACCTGTGTGTCGAGCGTTATCAGGTATTGCTCGACGAGCAGCCAGAGGCCCATCGCCGGCTGTTCGAAGGCTTCCTCGACTATGCCGAGCAGCATCAGCGCGTGATTGCCCGGTTCGGGCGCTTCCCGCACCGCAATCTGGTGCTGGAGCGGCCGAGTACCAGTGAAGAGATGGACTTTTTGCTGGAGCCCGGGTCCAGGTTCTGAGGCATTGAGCCTGCTGCGCAGGCTGTCGTGACGCAAGGCCGCTCCTACAAGGTGCGGCCTTTTTTATTGGGCGATGACTATTACTTTGTGATTAATCGCACGGTAGTGGCCACCCGACCAATGGTGTAGGGGTAAATGGGGTGGAGTAGGGAACCTGGGAGGGTTTTTTCCGTCGAAGGTCACTGCAGGCCACTCGCCTGTATCCCCTCTCCAGGAGTGTCCTTCATGTCGTTGCGTTCCCTCGCCCTGTTGTCGCTGTGCGTCGTCCTGACTGCCTGCAGCAAGATCAACCAGGAAAACTATTCCAAGATCAAGGCCGGTATGAACAAGGCCGAGGTCGAGCAGTTGCTCGGCACGCCGACCGAGTGCTCTGGCGCGTTGGGCATGAGCAGCTGCACCTGGGGGGACGAGAAGAGCTTCATCAGCGTGCAGTACGCAGCTGACAAGGTGCTGATGTATTCAGGGCAGGGTCTCAAATGAGGCGTGCGTACCTGCTGATGGGGGTGTGCCTGGCGTTGCTGCTGGGCGGTTGTGCAGGCTCCGTGCATGACCCGCTGGCGCCGAAAACCGCCGGCAATGTCGACCTCAAGCGCTATCAGGGCAAATGGTTCGAGCTGGCACGCCTGCCTATGCGCTACCAGACCGGCTGCGAGCAGTCCGAGGCGCACTACAACCTCAAGCCGGATGGCAGCTTTGGCGTGCTCAACCGTTGCCGCACCATGGGTGATGAATGGCTGCGTGCCGAGGGGCACGCCAGCATTCAGGAACCGGGGCATACCGACAAGCTGTGGGTAGAGTTCGACAACTGGTTTACCAAGCTGGTGCCGGGCGTGGCTCGGGGCGAGTACTGGATTCTGTACGTGGATGACCGTTACCGCACGGCAGTGGTCGGCAGCCCGGATCGCAAGCACCTGTGGATTCTGTCGCGTACGCCGACATTGCCGGCGTGGGAGCGTGAGAACCTGTTGTCCAAGGCTCGGCAGCAGGGGTATGACACCAGCCGCTTGATTTGGCGGGCGTCTGATCAACAGATTGTAAAAATGCACTGATTTTTTGGGGCTGCAAAGCAGCCCCAGTACACTCAACCCAAAAGCTGCCGCAATACCTGAGTAAACGCCCGCGCGCTTTCCTCTTCCTGTGCATGCCGCCCTTGGCGCACTACCCACTGCCCATTCACCATCACATCGCGCACTTGGCGATCCCCACCCGCAAACAGCCAGCGGTTAAGAATGGCATCCCCATCCGCCATAGCGATATAAGGGTCCTGCCCGTCGAGTACCAGCCAGTCGGCACGCTTGCCCACGGCCAGCTCTCCAATCCCTTGCCCCAGTGCCTGCGCACCACCTGCCAGTGCTGCGTCATACAGCGTGCGCCCGACCATCGGCTGGTCGGCGCGGTACAGGCGGTTACGCCGCTGGTCACGCAGGCGCTGGCCATATTCCAGCCAGCGCAGTTCTTCCACCACGCTCAGCGACACATGGCTGTCTGAACCAATGCCCATGCGCCCGCCCTGCGCCAGGTAGTCCACCGCCGGGAAAATCCCGTCACCCAGGTTGGCCTCGGTGGTCAGGCACAGCCCGGCCACGGCACCGCTGCGGGCCATGGCGGTGACTTCATCCGGCTCGGCATGGGTGGCATGCACCAGGCACCAGCGGTGATCGACATCGATATGTTCGTACAGCCATTGCAGCGGGCGCAGGCCGCTCCAGGCCAGGCAGTCGTCCACTTCCTTCTGCTGCTCGGCGATATGGATATGCACCGGGCATTGCTTGTCGCTGGCCGTCAGCACGTCGGCGATCTGCCCAGGCGTTACCGCTCGCAGCGAGTGGAAGCACAGGCCCAACTGCTGTGCAGGTTGCGCGGCCAGGATCGGGGACAGTTGTGCCTGCAGTTGCAGGTACCCTTCGGTGGAACTGATGAAGCGCCGCTGCCCGTCGTTCGGTGCCTGGCCGCCGAAGCCGGCGTGGCTGTACAGCACCGGCAGCAAGGTCAGGCCAATGCCGCTGTCGGCCGCAGCCGCGCTGATGCGGCGGGAAAGCTCGGCCGGGTCGGCGTAGGCCTTGCCGGCATGGTCATGATGCACGTAATGAAACTCGGCTACCGAGGTGTAGCCGGCCTTGAGCATCTCGATGTACAGCTGGCGGGCGATGACCTGCAGCTGGTCCGGGGTGATCTGCCCGACCAGGCGGTACATCAGGTCGCGCCATGTCCAGAAACTGTCGTTGGGGTTGCCAGCGACTTCCGCCAGGCCTGCCATGGCGCGCTGGAAGGCATGCGAGTGCAGGTTGGGCATGCCGGGCAGCAACGGGCCGGCCAGGCGTTCAGCACCTTCGGCCGAAGCGCTCGGCTCGATGCTGACTACATGGCCATCGCTGGCGACCTCGATACGGACATGGTTGGCCCAGCCCGTTGGCAGCAGGGCGCGTTCGGCGAAGTAGGCGGACATCGGTAAAATCCTGTTATTGTTAACTTGTATATACATATACAGGCGTTTGCCTGCCGGGTAAACTGCGGCAAGCTACCGCTCATTCCATTGCAAAGGACTCAACGCCGTGCCGACACCTCCTGTCTCCGCGCTGGTTGCCCAGATGGGCGAGGGCCCGGCGCCGCTGTATGCCCGGGTCAAACACATGATCGTCCAGCAGATCGACAACGGCAGCTGGCCGCCCCACCACCGGGTTCCCTCCGAGAGCGAACTGGTCAGCGAGCTGGGTTTCAGCCGCATGACCATCAACCGCGCCCTGCGCGAGCTTACGGCTGAAGGCCTGCTGGTGCGCATGCAAGGCGTGGGTACCTTCGTGGCTGAGCCCAAGGGCCGATCGGCGTTGTTCGAGGTCAACAACATTGCCGACGAAATCGCCGCACGCGGCCATCAGCATAGCTGCCAGGTCATTACCCTTGCCGAAGAAGCCGCCGGCTCCGAACGGGCCCTGGCCCTGGACATGCGTGAAGGCCAGCGGGTGTTCCACTCGCTGATCGTGCATTTTGAAAACGGCGTGCCGGTGCAGATCGAGGACCGCTACGTCAACGCGGCCATTGCCCCTGACTACCTCAAGCAGGACTTCACCCGGCAGACGCCTTACGCCTACCTGTCCCAGGTGGCGCCGCTGACCGAGGGCGAGCACGTGGTCGAGGCCATCCTGGCCGAGCCGGACGAATGCACCCTGTTGCAGATCGAGCGGGGCGAGCCTTGTCTGCTGATTCGCCGCCGCACCTGGTCCGGCCGCCAGCCGGTGACCGCTGCACGGTTGATACACCCCGGTTCCCGTCATCGCCTGGAAGGACGTTTCAGTAAATGAGCCAACTGCAGTTGTTGCGTGCGCAGGATTACCCGCGCATGCCGTGGAAGAACGGTGGCGGTTTCACCGAAGAAATTACCCGCGACAGCGGTGAAGGGCTGGACGGTTTTGGCTGGCGCCTGTCGATTGCCGATATCGAGGAGTCGGGCGGGTTTTCCACGTTCGCCGGCTACCAGCGGATCATCACTGTGCTGCAGGGCGATGGCATGCGACTGCTGGTCAATGGCCAGGCCAGTCGACCGTTGTTGCCGTTGGATGCCTTTGCCTTCAGCGGCGAAAGCCAGGTCAGCTGCAAGCTGCTGGGCGGGCCGATTCGCGATTTCAACCTGATCTATGCACCGCAGCGGTATCGGGCGCGGTTGCAGTGGTTCGATGGCACCAGCCGGTTGTACAGCTCGGCGTCGACGGTGTTGTTGTTTGCGGCCAGTAGCCAGGTTGAGGTGACCATGGCAGGGCGCGAAACGCAGCGGTTGGGGTTGCATGACTGCCTGCGGCTCGAAGGCAATGACGAATTGCTTGGGCTGGAGGTTCAGGGGCGGTTCTGCCTGATCGAACTCATTTCACGTTGAGCTATCCGGGGCCGCAAAGCGGCCCCAGCTTTTTCAGCCGTTCAGCGGATCAGTCCAAATATTTTGGTTGTCCATGCTTGTACATACAAGTAAAGGTGTGTTTGTATATTGACCACGACATACCCGCCCGCGGACGACCGCAGAGGACCTTTCCCGTGACCGACAACAACAAATACCGTGACGTTGAAATCCGTGCCCCACGTGGCAACAAGCTGACCGCCAAAAGCTGGCTGACCGAAGCGCCACTGCGCATGCTGATGAACAACCTCGACCCACAGGTTGCGGAAAACCCGAAAGAACTGGTGGTGTACGGCGGTATCGGCCGCGCTGCCCGTAACTGGGAATGCTACGACAAGATCGTCGAAACCCTCACCCGCCTGGAAGACGACGAAACCCTGCTGGTGCAGTCGGGCAAGCCGGTCGGCGTGTTCAAGACCCACAGCAACGCCCCACGCGTGCTGATCGCCAACTCCAACCTGGTGCCGCACTGGGCCAACTGGGAACACTTCAACGAACTGGACGCCAAAGGCCTGGCCATGTACGGCCAGATGACCGCCGGCAGCTGGATCTACATCGGCAGCCAGGGCATCGTCCAGGGCACGTATGAAACCTTCGTCGAAGCCGGTCGCCAGCACTACGGCGGCAGCCTGAAAGGCAAGTGGGTACTCACCGCAGGCCTGGGCGGCATGGGCGGCGCCCAGCCACTGGCCGCTACCCTGGCCGGCGCCTGCTCGCTGAACATCGAATGCCAGCAGAGCCGCATCGACTTCCGCCTGGAAACCCGCTACGTCGACGAGCAGGCCACCGACCTCGACGACGCCCTGGCGCGCATCGCCAAGTACACTGCCGAAGGCAAGGCCATCTCCATCGCCCTGCACGGCAACGCTGCCGAAATCCTGCCAGAGCTGGTCAAGCGTGGCGTGCGCCCGGACATGGTCACCGACCAGACCAGCGCCCACGACCCACTGAACGGCTACCTGCCAGCCGGCTGGACCTGGGAACAGTACCGCGACCGTGCGCAGACCGAACCGGCTGCCGTGGTCAAGGCCGCCAAGCAGTCGATGGCCGTGCACGTACAAGCCATGCTGGACTTCCAGAAGCAGGGCATCCCGACCTTCGACTACGGCAACAACATCCGCCAGATGGCCAAGGAAGAAGGCGTGGCCAATGCCTTCGACTTCCCGGGCTTCGTGCCGGCCTATATTCGCCCGCTGTTCTGCCGTGGTATCGGCCCGTTCCGCTGGGCGGCGCTGTCTGGCGATGCCGAGGACATCTACAAGACCGACGCCAAGGTCAAGGAACTGATCCCCGATGACGCCCACCTGCACCGCTGGCTGGACATGGCCCGCGAGCGCATCAGCTTCCAGGGCCTGCCGGCACGTATCTGCTGGGTTGGCCTGGGCCTGCGCGCCAAGCTGGGCCTGGCGTTCAACGAAATGGTCCGCAGCGGCGAGCTGTCGGCACCGGTGGTGATCGGCCGTGACCACCTGGACTCGGGTTCGGTCTCCAGCCCTAACCGCGAAACCGAAGCCATGCGTGATGGCTCGGACGCTGTCTCCGACTGGCCGCTGCTCAACGCCCTGCTGAACACCGCAGGCGGCGCCACCTGGGTGTCGCTGCACCACGGCGGTGGCGTGGGCATGGGCTTCTCGCAGCACTCGGGTATGGTGATTGTCTGCGACGGTACCGACGAAGCCGCCGAGCGTATCGCCCGCGTGCTGACCAACGACCCGGGGACTGGCGTGATGCGCCACGCCGATGCCGGTTACGCCATCGCCATCGACTGCGCCAAGGAGCAGGGCCTGGACCTGCCGATGATCACTGGCTGATCGCCGCGCTTTGGATCGCACCCCGCAAGGGGTGATACTGAACAACAAGAAGGAGCGCGCAGGCACCGAAAAACGGGCCTGCGGCTCCACGCGATTTGGAGTAGCAACGTGACCGAATTCACCCTCAAGCCCGGCACCCTGACCCTGGCCCAGCTGCGTGCGATCCACGCCGCGCCCGTGCGCCTGCAACTGGATGCCAGCGCCGCGCCGGCCATCGACGCCAGCGTTGCCTGTGTCGAGCAGATCATTGCCGAAGACCGCACCGCCTACGGCATCAACACCGGTTTCGGCCTGCTGGCCTCGACCCGCATCGCCAGCCACGACCTGGAAAACCTGCAGCGCTCGCTGGTGCTGTCCCACGCCGCCGGTGTCGGCGCGCCGCTGGATGACGACCTGGTGCGCCTGATCATGGTGCTGAAAATCAACAGCCTCAGCCGTGGCTTCTCCGGCATTCGCCGCAAGGTCATCGACGCGCTGATCGCCCTGGTCAACGCCGAAGTCTACCCGCACATCCCGCTGAAAGGCTCGGTGGGCGCGTCCGGTGACCTGGCGCCGCTGGCGCACATGTCGCTGGTGCTGCTGGGCGAAGGCAAGGCCCGCTACAAAGGCCAGTGGCTGTCGGCCACCGAAGCCCTGGCAGTTGCCGGCCTCGAACCGCTGACCCTGGCTGCCAAAGAGGGCCTGGCCCTGCTCAACGGTACCCAGGCTTCCACCGCCTACGCCCTGCGCGGTCTGTTCCAGGGTGAAGACCTGTACGCAGCTGCCATCGCCTGCGGTGGCCTGAGCGTCGAAGCGGCATTGGGCTCGCGTTCGCCGTTCGATGCGCGTATCCACGAAGTGCGTGGCCAGCGCGGCCAGATAGACACCGCCGCCTGCTTCCGCGACCTGCTGGGCGATTCTAGTGAAGTGTCGCTGTCGCACAAGAACTGCGACAAGGTCCAGGACCCGTACTCCCTGCGCTGCCAGCCGCAGGTCATGGGCGCCTGCCTCACCCAGCTGCGCCAGGCTGCCGAAGTGCTGGGCATCGAAGCCAACGCCGTGTCCGACAACCCGTTGGTGTTCGCCGCCGAAGGTGACGTGATTTCCGGTGGTAACTTCCACGCCGAGCCGGTGGCCATGGCTGCCGACAACATTGCCCTGGCCATCGCCGAAATCGGCTCGCTCAGCGAGCGCCGCATCTCGCTGATGATGGACAAGCACATGTCCCAGCTGCCGCCATTCCTGGTGGAAAACGGTGGGGTCAACTCCGGCTTCATGATCGCCCAGGTGACCGCTGCCGCCCTGGCCAGCGAAAACAAGGCCCTTTCGCACCCACACAGCGTCGACAGCCTGCCGACTTCGGCCAACCAGGAGGACCACGTGTCGATGGCCCCGGCTGCCGGCAAGCGCCTGTGGGAAATGGCTGAAAACACCCGTGGCGTACTGGCCATCGAATGGCTGGGCGCCTGCCAGGGCCTGGACCTGCGCAAAGGCCTGAAGACTTCCGCCAAGCTGGAGCAGGCGCGCAAGGCGCTGCGCAGCGAAGTGCCGCACTACGACCGTGACCGTTTCTTCGCGCCAGACATCGAAAAGGCCGTGGAACTGTTGGCCAAGGGTAGCCTGACCGGCTTGCTGCCGGCGGGTGTGCTGCCAAGCCTGTAATGCCCCTAGGGCCGCGTTGCGGCCCATCGCGAGCAAGCTCGCTCCTATAAAGGCAACGCGTTCCCTTGTAGGAGCGAGCTTGCTCGCGATTGGGTTGCATGGCGGCCCCCTGATCTCACGACCACAAAAACAATTTAAGGACGTGACATGCAACAAGCTCCAGGTCTCAAGCGCGGGCTAAGTGCCCGCCACATCCGTTTCATGGCCCTCGGTTCCGCCATCGGCACCGGGCTGTTCTACGGCTCTGCCTCGGCCATCCAGATGGCCGGCCCGGCCGTGCTGCTGGCCTACCTGATCGGCGGCGCTGCCGTGTTCATGGTCATGCGCGCCCTCGGCGAAATGGCCGTGCATAACCCGGTGGCCGGCTCCTTCGGCCACTACGCCAGCACCTACCTCGGCCCCATGGCCGGCTTCATCCTCGGCTGGACCTACGCCTTCGAAATGGTCATCGTCGCCATCGCCGACGTCACCGCCTTCGGTATCTACATGGGCTTCTGGTTCCCGGAAGTGGCCCGCTGGATCTGGGTGCTGGGCATCGTCTTCCTGATCGGCGGCCTCAACCTGTGCAACGTCAAGGTGTTCGGCGAAATGGAGTTCTGGCTGTCGCTGCTCAAGGTCGGCGCTATCGTGGCGATGATCCTGGCCGGCCTCGGCATCATGGCCTTCGGCTTCAGCCAGGTGGGTACCGGGCATGCCGTCGGCGTCAGCAACCTGTTCGACCACGGCGGCTTCATGCCTAACGGCGTGGGTGGGTTGATCGCGTCCTTTGCCGTGGTGATGTTCGCCTTCGGCGGCATCGAGATCATTGGCGTCACCGCCGGTGAGGCCAAAGATCCGCAGCGCGTCATCCCCAAGGCGATCAACGCCGTGCCGCTGCGCATCCTGCTGTTCTACGTACTCACCCTGTTCGTGCTGATGTGCCTGTACCCATGGCCGCAGATCGGCAGCCAGGGCAGCCCGTTCGTGCAGATCTTCAGCAACCTGGGCATTGGCTCTGCCGCCGCTGTGCTGAACATCGTGGTGATTTCTGCCGCCATCTCGGCCATCAACAGCGACATCTTCGGCGCCGGCCGCATGATGTACGGCCTGGCCCACCAAGGCCATGCGCCACGCAGCTTCGGCAAACTGTCGAAGCATGGCGTGCCGTGGATGACCGTGGTGGTGATGGGCGCTGCACTGCTGATTGGCGTGCTGCTCAACTACCTGATCCCGGAGAACGTGTTCCTGCTCATCGCTTCCATTGCCACCTTCGCCACTGTATGGGTGTGGCTGATGATCCTGCTCACCCAGGTGGCCATGCGCCGCAGCATGAGCCGTGAGGAAGTGGCCCAACTCAAGTTCCCGGTACCGTTCTGGCCCTACGGCCCGGCCATGGCCATTGCGTTCATGGTGTTCATCTTTGGTGTGCTCGGCTACTTCCCGGACACCCAGGCGGCACTGATCGTCGGCGTGGTCTGGGTGGTGTTCCTGGTGGCGTCCTACCTGCTGTGGTGCAAGCCGCGTGCAGGGCAGGGCAGGCCGGCAGCAGAACCCGTAGAGCTGCACCGTTAGTAAAGGAGATTGTGCATGAGAACCCTCTGGCAGCATTGCCATGTGGCTACCATGGCCGAGGGCCGTTATTCGGCCATCGAGGACGCGGCCATCGTCACCCGTGCCGGGCTGATCGAGTGGATCGGCCCACGCGCCGAGCTGGCGCCGGTCGACGCTGACCGCACGGTGGACCTGGGCGGCGCCTGGGTCACCCCGGGGCTGATCGACTGCCACACCCACGCGGTGTTCGGTGGCAACCGTAGCGGTGAGTTCGAGCAGCGCCTGCAGGGCGTGAGCTATGCCGAAATTGCTGCCCAGGGCGGTGGTATCGCCAGCACCGTGCGGGCCACCCGCGCGGCCAGCGAGGACGAACTGTTCGCCAGTGCTCGTCAGCGGGTTCAGGCGCTGATGCGCGATGGCGTGACCACGATCGAGGTCAAGTCTGGCTACGGCCTGGACCTGGCCAACGAACGCAAGATGCTGCGCGTGGCCCGGCGCCTGGCGGACGAACTGCCGCTGGCGGTGCGGGCCACCTGCCTGGCCGCGCACGCCCTGCCACCGGAGTACGCCGGCCGGCCCGACGACTATATCGCGCATATCTGCGACGAGATGCTGCCAGCCTTGGCTGCCGAGGGCCTGGTGGACGCAGTGGATGCCTTCTGCGAACACCTGGCGTTTTCCCCGGCCCAGGTCGAGCGGCTCTTCATCAAGGCGCGTGAGCTGGGCCTGCCGGTCAAGCTGCACGCCGAACAGTTGTCGTCGCTGCACGGCTCCAGCCTGGCAGCGCGTTACCAGGCGCTGTCGGCGGATCATCTGGAGTTCATGACCGAGGAAGACGCCATCGCCATGGCCGCAGCCGGCACTGTTGCTGTGCTGCTGCCGGGCGCCTTCTACTTCCTGCGTGAAACCCAGTTGCCGCCCATGGATGCACTGCGTCGCCACGGGGTGAAAATTGCCTTGGCCAGCGACCTCAACCCCGGCACGTCACCTGGGTTGTCGCTGCGGCTGATGCTGAACATGGGCTGCACCTGTTTCCGCATGACCCCGGAAGAAGCGTTAGCTGGCGTTACGGTACATGCCGCCACGGCACTGGGCCTGGGCGACAGCCACGGCTCGCTGGAAGTGGGCAAGGTGGCCGACTTCGTCGCCTGGCAAATCGAACGCCCTGCCGACCTGGCCTACTGGCTGGGCGGCGACCTGCCCAAGCGCGTGGTGCGCAAGGGCAACGAAATCTCCAATTGAGCGAGGCACGATGGACAAGGTACTGAGTTTTCACCAAGGCCACCTGCCGCTGCTGATCAGCATGCCGCACGCCGGCCTGGGCTTGAGCAACGCGGTGCGCGACGGCCTGGTCGATGAGGCGCGCAGCTTGCCGGACACCGACTGGCACATCCCCCGGTTGTACGCCTTTGCCCGTGACATGGGGGCCAGCGTGGTCGCGGCGGAGTACTCGCGCTTCGTCATCGACCTCAACCGCCCGGATGACGACAAGCCGTTGTATGCCGGCGCTACCACTGGCCTGTATCCGGCCACGTTGTTCGATGGCGAGCCGCTGTTCAAGGATGGGCTGGCGCCCTCAGGTGAAGAACGCAAAGGTTATCTGGAGCAGATCTGGCGTCCCTACCACGGCACGATCCGCAGCGAACTGGACCGGTTGCGCGAGCAGTTTGGTTACGCCCTGCTGTGGGATGCCCATTCCATTCGCTCGCTGATCCCGCACTTGTTCGACGGCAAGCTGCCGGACTTCAACCTGGGCACTTTCAACGGCGCCAGTTGTGACCCGGCATTGGCTGAGCGGCTGCAAGGCGTGTGCGCCAAGGTACAAGGTTACAGCCATGTGCTTAATGGCCGCTTCAAAGGCGGGCACATCACCCGGCATTACGGTGACCCGGCCAACCATATTCATGCTGTGCAACTGGAGCTGGCACAAAGCACGTACATGGACGAAACCGAGCCGTTTGCCTACCGGGAAGACTTGGCGAGGCCTACACAAGACGTACTGAAGCAGCTTCTGCAGGCGCTGCTGGCTTGGGGCGAGGAGCGTTACAAGCGTTGAGTGGAAGGGGCGAAGCCATTGGCTTCGCCCCGCTTCATGGGTGTTCAGTCGTTGGCTACCTGCGCAATATGTGCGCACGCGCAAAATCGTTTCAAGCGGTAAAGGGTTGTCGAACAAGGCTGGGCCGCTTGGCCGGCTGGGGGTAGATATATGTGTCCGCAAGGTTGGCCGTATCAGCGAGGACGGTGCTGAAAGTGCAATTCAGGTTTATGATGGCCCACGGCCGAATAATCCTCACACGGAGTGCGCAATGCAGACCCTGTACCCGCAGATCAAACCCTACGCCCGGCACGATCTGGCCGTGGAAGCGCCGCATGTGCTGTATGTCGACGAAAGCGGCTCGCCAGAAGGTCTGCCGGTGGTGTTCATCCACGGTGGCCCGGGCGCCGGTTGCGACGCCCAGAGCCGTTGCTACTTCGACCCCACGCTGTACCGCATCATCACCTTCGACCAGCGCGGCTGTGGCCGCTCCACGCCACACGCCAGCCTGGAGAACAACACCACCTGGCACCTGGTCGAGGATCTGGAGCGCATTCGTGAGCACCTGGGTATCGACAAGTGGGTGCTGTTCGGCGGTTCCTGGGGCTCCACCCTGGCCCTGGCCTATGCCCAGACCCACCCCGAGCGCGTGCATGGCTTGATCCTGCGCGGCATCTTCCTGTGCCGGCCGCAGGAGATCGAGTGGTTCTACCAGGAAGGTGCCAGCCGAATGTTCCCGGACTACTGGCAGGACTACATCGCGCCAATTCCGCCGGATGAGCGCGGCGACCTGGTCAAGGCCTTCCACAAGCGCCTGACCGGCAATGACCAGATTGCCCAGATGCACGCCGCCAAGGCCTGGTCCACCTGGGAAGGCCGCACTGCCACCCTGCGCCCCAACCCGCTGGTGGTCGATCGCTTCTCCGAGCCGCAACGTGCGCTGTCGATCGCCCGCATCGAATGCCACTACTTCATGAACAATGCGTTCCTCGAGCCGGACCAGCTGATCCGCGACCTGCCGAAAATCGCCCACCTACCGGCGGTTATCGTGCACGGCCGCTATGACGTGATCTGCCCGCTGGACAACGCCTGGGCACTGCACCAGGCCTGGCCCAACAGCGAGCTGAAAGTCATCCGCGACGCTGGCCACGCGGCTTCCGAGCCGGGTATTACCGATGCCTTGGTGCGTGCGGCCGACCAGATGGCCCGGCGCCTGCTCGACCTGCCTCTGGAAGAAGCATGAGGGGCCTGCTCCAGCGCGTGCGTGGTGCGCGGGTTGAGGTAGCAGGGGAGGTGGTCGGCGCCATCGACCAGGGTTTGCTGGTGCTGGTGGCCGTCGAGCCTGAAGATTCCCGTGAACAGGCCGATAAGCTGTTGCACAAGCTGTTGAACTACCGTGTGTTCAGCGACGAGCAGGGCAAGATGAACCTGTCGCTCAAGGATGTCGGTGGCGGTTTGTTGCTGGTGTCGCAGTTCACCTTGGCGGCGGACACCCGCAACGGCATGCGCCCGAGCTTCTCGACGGCAGCGCCACCGGCCCTCGGCGCCGAGTTGTTCGACTATCTTTTGCAGCAGGCAAACGCGCAGCATACCGACGTGGCCAGTGGCCGCTTCGGTGCGGATATGCAGGTGCACCTGGTCAATGATGGCCCCGTAACATTTATGTTACAAATGTGAGCTCAAAAAACCCTTTGTTTATAGGAAAACAAGGGGTTTTGTACGATAAATAGTTGTTCCAGCCTGATGCGTTGTCACGCGACCTGCTGGATAATCGCGCGCTGCATGGACCTGCGTTCGCAGGTTCGTTTCACTCTGACTCGAGCATTGTCTGGATCCGTTTGGGGAATCATTACGCCCTCACGGGGTCCGAACAGTGCTCGCCAACCCGGCATTTGTCGCTGGCCGTTGGTTTCATGATCTGTTTTCGGCGAGGGTTGCTCGTGATTGTTAGTCCCCAAAAAGCATCAAGAATCCCCGGAACCGGGCTGCGCAAGGCTTTGATGGCCAGTGTGGCACTGGTAGGCCTGATGAGCGCGGGCCAGCTGTGGGCATTCAATCTTGACGATGTTGCAGCCAAGGCAAAGGATCTGGCCGGCCAGAAGTACGAAGCACCCAAAAGCAACCTGCCGGCCGTATTCCGCGACATGAAGTTTGCGGACTATCAGAAAATTCATTTCCTGCAGGAAAAGGCCGAGTGGGCCAAGGACAAGACCCCGTTCAAGCTGTCGTTCTATCACCAGGGCATGCACTTCGATACCCCGGTGAAAATCAACGAGGTCACCGCCACCAAGGTCGAGGAAATCAAGTACGACCCGAGCCGCTTCGAGTTCGGTGACGTGCCACACGACCCGGAAACCACCAAAAACCTGGGTTACGCCGGTTTCCGCGTGCTGTACCCGATCAACAAGGCCGACAAGCAGGACGAGATCATGACCCTGCTTGGCGCCAGCTATTTCCGCGTGGTCGGCAAGGGCCACGTGTACGGCCTGTCGGCCCGTGGCCTGGCCATCGACACCGCGCTGCCGTCGGGCGAGGAATTCCCGCGCTTCACCGAGTTCTGGGTCGAAAAACCCAAACCGGCCGACAAGCACCTGGTGATCTACGCACTGCTGGATTCGCCGCGCTCCACCGGTGCCTACAAGCTGACCCTGCGCCCGGGCAACGATACCGTGGTCGACGTACAGTCCCAGGTCTTCCTGCGTGATCAGGTCAGCCGCCTGGGTATCGCCCCGCTGACCAGCATGTACCTGTTCGGCCCCAACCAGCCGTCCAAGGTGCTCAACTACCGCCCGGCCCTGCACGACTCTGAAGGCCTGTCGATCCATGCCGGTAACGGCGAGTGGATCTGGCGCCCGCTGAACAACCCGAAACACCTGGCCGTGAGCAACTTCAGCGTCGAGAACCCGCGTGGTTTCGGCCTGATGCAGCGTCAGCGCGCCTTCAGCGACTACGAAGACCTCGACGACAACTACCAGAAGCGCCCAAGCGCCTGGATCGAGCCGAAAGGTGACTGGGGTAAAGGTACCGTCGACCTGGTCGAAATCCCGACTGCCGACGAGACCAACGACAACATCGTTGCCTTCTGGAGCCCGGAAAAGCTGCCGGAGCCGGGCAAGCCGTTCGAGTACGCCTACCGCCTGCACTGGACCATCAACGAGGCGAAGTTCCAGGCGCCTGAGTTGGGCTCGGTCAAGCAGACCCTGCGCTCCACCGGTGACGTGAAGCAGTCCAACCTGATTCGCCAGCCAGACGGCAGCGTGGCCTTCCTGGTCGACTTCGCCGGCCCGGCCCTGGCCGCCCTGCCGGAAGACACCGCCGTGCGCAGCCAGATCAGCGTGGGTGACAACGCCGAGGTGGTCGAGAACAATCTGCGCTATAACCCTGAGACCAAGGGCTGGCGCCTGACCCTGCGTTTGAAGGTCAAGGAAGCCAACAAATCGACCGAAATGCGTGCCGCGCTGGTGCGCGATGTGCCGGTCGAACCCGCCAAGCCTGCGCAGGACGCCAAGCAGGACAAGGCCGCAGCCAAGCATGCCAAGGCCGAGAAAGCCGTCAAGGCTGAGCAAACGGCCAAGGCCGAACAACCTGCCGCCGATGCGGCGCCCACCAACGGGGCCCCGGCCACCACCGAGAAGGTGCTGACCGAGACCTGGAGCTATCAGTTGCCTGCCGATGAGTAACTCAAGCGCAAGGCCAGTATCGCTTGGCGAGTACCTGGCTCACCTACCACTGAGTGACGAGCAACGGGCGGAACTCGCCAGTTGCACGTCGTTCAGTGAGCTGCACCAACGTTTGGCTGCCAAACCGGCCGCCGACGCTGCCGAGGCCGTGCAGGCCTCGGTGGGCCCGCGCCTGACCGTGGGCAGCGCCGCCGAGCTGGAGGACGCCGAAATGCTCGGCGTCGACGGCAGCGGTCGCCTGTGTCTGAAAATCGCCCCGCCGATCAAGCGCACCAAAGTGGTGCCAGAGCCTTGGCGCACCAACGTGCTGATCCGCATGTGGCGGCGCATGACCGGCCGCACCAATGCCCCGCAGCCACCCAAGCGCGAGCTGCCGCCGGCGCGCTGGCGTACGGTCGGCTCGATCCGCCGCTACATCCTGCTGGCCCTGATGATCGGCCAGACCATCGTCGCCGGCTGGTACATGAAGGGCATCCTGCCGTACCAGGGCTGGTCGTTCGTCGACCTCGACGAAATCCTCAACCAGTCGCTGTGGGATACGGTGGTGCAGGTTTGGCCGTATGCCTTGCAAACCTCCATCCTGATCCTCTTTGGCATCCTGTTCTGCTGGGTGTCGGCGGGCTTCTGGACTGCGCTGATGGGCTTCCTCGAGCTGCTCACCGGGCGTGACAAGTACAAGATTTCGGGCAGCAGCGCCGGCAACGAGCCGATTGCCCCCGAGGCGCGTACCGCGCTGGTGATGCCGATCTGCAACGAAGACGTGCCGCGCGTGTTCGCCGGCCTGCGTGCAACGTTCGAGTCGGTGGCTGCCAGCGGCAACCTCGACCGTTTCGACTTCTTCGTGCTCAGCGACACCAACGACACCGATATCGCCGTGGCCGAACAACAGGCCTGGCTGGACGTGTGCCGCGAAACCAAGGGCTTTGGCCGCATCTTCTACCGCCGCCGTCGGCGCCGGGTGAAGCGCAAGAGCGGCAACCTTGACGACTTCTGCCGTCGCTGGGGCGGCGAGTACAAGTACATGGTCGTGCTGGACGCCGACAGCGTCATGAGCGGCGAGTGCCTGAGCAGCCTGGTGCGCCTGATGGAGGCCAACCCGGACGCCGGCATCATCCAGACCGGGCCGAAAGCCTCGGGCATGGATACCCTGTATGCGCGCATGCAGCAGTTCGCCACCCGCGTATACGGCCCGCTGTTCACCGCCGGTCTGCACTTCTGGCAGCTGGGCGAGTCGCACTACTGGGGCCATAACGCGATCATCCGCATGAAGCCGTTCATCGAGCACTGCGCCCTGGCGCCGTTGCCGGGCAAGGGCGCGTTCGCCGGTGCGATCCTTTCTCACGACTTCGTCGAAGCCGCGCTGATGCGCCGTGCCGGCTGGGGCGTGTGGATCGCCTACGACCTGCCGGGCAGCTATGAAGAGCTGCCGCCAAACCTGCTGGACGAGCTCAAGCGTGACCGTCGCTGGTGCCACGGCAACTTGATGAACTTCCGCCTGTTCCTGGTCAAGGGCATGCACCCGGTGCACCGTGCGGTGTTCCTCACCGGGGTGATGTCGTACCTGTCGGCGCCGCTGTGGTTCCTGTTCCTGGTGCTGTCGACCGCGCTGCTGGCGACCAACACGCTGATGGAGCCTCAGTACTTCATCGAGCCGTACCAGCTGTACCCGCTGTGGCCGCAGTGGCACCCGGAGAAGGCCGTGGCGCTGTTCTCCACCACCATCGTGCTGCTGTTCCTGCCCAAGCTGCTCAGTGTCATCCTGATCTGGGCCAAAGGTGCCGTCGAGTTCGGCGGGCGGGTCAAGGTCACCTTGTCGATGCTGATGGAGATGCTGTTCTCCATGCTGTTGGCTCCGGTACGTATGATCTTCCACACCCGCTTCGTGCTGGCGGCGTTCCTCGGCTGGGCCGCGACCTGGAATTCGCCGCAACGTGACGACGACTCCACCCCGTGGGGCGAGGCTGTGCGCCGCCATGGTCCGCAAACCCTGTTGGGTATCGCCTGGGCTGGGCTGGTGGCGTGGCTGAACCCGAGCTTCCTGTGGTGGCTGGCGCCTATCGTTGGCTCGTTGGTGCTGTCGATCCCGGTTTCGGTGATTTCCAGCCGTACGCGCCTGGGCCTGGCGGCCAAGGACGAGAAGCTGTTCCTCATCCCCGAGGAATACGCTACCCCGCAAGAGTTGCTGGCCACCGACCGGTACACCCACGAGAACCGCTGGCATGCCCTGCACGACGGCTTCGTGCGGGCCGTGGTCGACCCTCGGCAGAACGCCCTGGCCTGCGCCATGGCCACTGCCCGTCATGGCCAGGCGGCGCCGATCGAAGCGCTGCGTGCCGAGCGCGTGGCCAAGGCGATGGAAGTCGGGCCGAAAGGGCTGGACCTCAATACCCGCCTGGCCCTGCTCAGCGACCCGGTGGCGCTCACCCGCCTGCACGAGCAGGTGTGGGCCGAGCACAATACGGCGTGGATCGATGTGTGGCGTGCGTCGATCAAGAACGACCCGCACTCGCCGCTGTTGCCGCTGCACCCGGAGAGTGAAGGCCAACCGGCACTCGTCGGCGCCTGATCGATTGCAATCGCGAGCTACGCTCGCTTCTACGATGAACACCCGTAGGAACGAGCGTAGCTCGCGATGCGCCGCGCAAGCGGCGCTCGATTCTTCGGCCACAATCCGATTTTGGCCAACAAAGTCCCCCCCGGCTCTAGGTCCCCGAGCCGCCATGCGTTAGCATCCCATTCCGATACGACGCCTCGGCCAGTACGGCCGTGCCAACACAATAAGATTCGCTACTTTTCTTGCTAGGGGACTTGGTGATGATCAAGAAATACCTTTCGCGACTGCTGGTCGGTGTTACCGCCCTGGTCGCCGTGACAGCGGCCCAGGCCGGCGCCATCGATGATGCAGTCAAGCGCGGCACCCTGCGGGTGGGCATGGACCCGACCTACATGCCGTTCCAGATGACCAACAAGCGTGGCGAAATCATCGGCTTCGAAGTCGATATCCTCAAAGCCATGGCCAAGTCCATGGGCGTCAAGTTCGAGGCCGTATCCACCGCCTACGACGGCATCATCCCGGCCCTGCTGACCGACAAGTTCGACATGATCGGCAGCGGCATGACCCTGACCCAGGAACGCAACCTGCGTCTGAACTTCAGCGAACCCTTCATCGTGGTTGGTCAGACCCTGCTGATCCGCAAGGAACTGGCTGGCGAGATCAAGTCGTACAAGGACCTGAACAACGAGAAGTACCGCCTTACCTCCAAGCTCGGCACCACCGGCGAGATGGTTTCCAAGAAGCTGATCGGCAAAGCCAAGTACCACGGCTACGACAACGAGCAGGAAGCGGTGATGGACGTCGTCAACGGCAAGGCTGACGCCTTTGTCTATGATGCGCCGTATAACGTGGTGGCCGTAGAAAAAGCCGGCGCTGGCAAGCTGCTGTTCCTCGAAGAACCCTTCACCTACGAGCCGCTGGCCTTCGGCCTGAAGAAAGGCGACTACGACAGCATCAACTTCATCAACAACTTCCTGCACCAGATCAAGCATGACGGGACCTACGATCGTATTCACGACAAGTGGTTCAAGAACAAGGACTGGCTGAAGGAAATGGAATAAGGCCCAGGCCACAAGCCCGGCTTTATGACCCCGACGCGCAGGCAAACCCTGCGCGTTCGCATTTACGGAAGTACCCCACGTGATCAAACACAAGAAAGCCCAGTGGCCCTGGCATGGGCTGACGGCCCTGGTTCTGGTGGGCCTGGCGTTCAGCCTGTACATGGCCACCTCGATGATTTCCTACGAGTGGCGCTGGAACCGCGTACCGCAGTACTTCGCCTACAAGGCCGAGGAAACGCAGCGCGCAGCCAATTACGGTACCGTGCAGGACATCGTCGTCTCTGGCGATAACGCGCGCGTCACGCTGAAGGATGAAAGCGGCGCGGAACAAGTACTCGATGTCGCCAAGGACAGCCTGCAACTGAGCCGTGGCGACGATGTTGCCGAAGGCGACGCGATAGGCGTAACCCGCCATTGGGCAGCGGGCCCGCTGGCCTGGGGCCTGTGGACCACCTTGTGGATTTCGGTGGTGTCCGGGGCACTGGGGCTGGTGATCGGCCTGTTCGCCGGCCTGTGCCGGTTGTCGAACAACCCGACCCTGCGCGACCTGTCGACCGTTTATGTCGAACTGGTGCGCGGCACGCCGCTGTTGGTACAGATCTTCATCTTCTACTTCTTCATCGGCACCGTGCTCAACCTCTCCCGCGAGTTTGCCGGGGTGGCAGCGCTGGCGCTGTTCACTGGCGCCTATGTGGCCGAAATCGTCCGTGCCGGTGTGCAGTCCATTGCCAAGGGCCAGAACGAAGCGGCCCGCTCGCTGGGCCTGAACGCCGGCCAGTCGATGCGTCATGTCATCTTGCCGCAGGCGTTCAAACGCGTGCTGCCGCCGCTGGCCGGCCAGTTCATCAGCCTGGTCAAGGACACCTCGCTGGTGTCGGTAATTGCCATTACCGAACTGACCAAGAGCGGCCGTGAGGCCATCACCACCTCGTTCTCGACGTTCGAGATCTGGTTCTGCGTGGCAGGTCTGTACCTGCTGATCAACCTGCCGCTGTCGCACATTGCCAGCCGGCTCGAGCGGAGGCTTGCGCAAAGTGATTGAAGTCCGTGACCTGCTGAAAGTCTTCGACACCCGTGGCCAGGTGGTACGGGCGGTGGATAACGTCACCACCCAGGTCGCCAAAGGCGAAGTGGTGGTGGTGCTCGGCCCATCGGGCTCGGGCAAGTCGACCTTCCTGCGCTGCCTGAACGGCCTGGAGCATTTCGACGAAGGCCATGTGGCCATCGACGGCCTGCAACTGGCCGACCCCAAGACCGACATCAACGCCTACCGCCGCGAAGTGGGCATGGTGTTCCAGCACTTCAACCTGTTCCCGCACATGACCGTGCTGGAAAACCTGTGCCTGGCGCAGAAGGTGGTGCGCAAGCGCAACAAGGCCGAGCGTGAAGCCAAGGCCCGTGCGCTGCTGGAAAAAGTGGGTATTGCGCAGAAGGCCAACGAATTCCCGTCGCGCCTGTCCGGTGGCCAGCAGCAGCGGGTAGCGATTGCCCGCGCCTTGGCGATGGACCCGAAAGTGATGCTGTTCGACGAGCCCACCTCGGCGCTCGACCCGGAAATGGTCGGCGAAGTGCTGGACGTAATGAAGACCCTGGCCCAGGAAGGCATGACCATGGTCTGCGTCACCCACGAAATGGGCTTCGCCCGCGAAGTGGCGGACCGGGTGCTGTTCTTCGACCATGGCAAGCTGCTGGAAGACTCGGCCCCGGCCGCCTTCTTTGCGGCGCCGAAAGACCCAAGGGCCCAGGCCTTCCTGCGCCAGGTGCTGTAACCGCACCGGCCCTTTCGCGGGACAACCCCGCTCCCACAAGTGCTGCACCGCCCTCAAGGCTGGTGATTGACTTGTGGGGCTTGTCCCGCGAAGAGGGTGACCCGGTCTCAAATGCTGAATCGCCCGACCATCCCCCTCAACTGCTGCCCCAGTTGCTCCAACTCCCCACTCGAAGCCGCCGTCTGCTCACTGGCCGCACTGGTCTGATCTGACGCATCCCGCACGCTGATGACGCTTCGGTTGATCTGCTCGGCCACCACGCTCTGTTCCTCGCTGGCCGTGGCGATCTGCTGGTTCATGCCCTGAATGCTCGACACCGTGTCGGTGATCTGGCTCAGTGCATCCCCGACGCGGCGGCTCAGTTCCACGCTCTGCTCGGTCAGGTTCTTGCTGCTGTCCAGCAAGCGGGTCACTTCGTCAGTGCCGTTGTGCAGGCTGTCGATCAGTTGGCCAATCTCCTCGGTCGCTGTCGAGGTGCGTTGGGCCAGGCCGCGTACCTCGTCGGCCACCACGGCAAAGCCACGCCCGGCTTCACCGGCCCGTGCCGCTTCGATCGCCGCGTTCAGGGCCAGCAGGTTGGTCTGTTCGGACACCGACTTGATCACATCGAGGATGCTGCCAATCCGCTGGCTTTCGCCCGCCAAGTGCTGCATGGCCGTCAGGCAATGGTCCATTTGCCCGGCCAGTTGCTCGATACGGCCGATGGCTTCGGCTACCACCTGGTCGCCCAGTTGCGCCTGCTGGTCGGCGTTGGTCGCGGCGAGCGAGGCCTGCTCGGCGTTCTGTGCCACTTCCTGCACGGTGGCACTCATCTGGTTCATGGCAGTGGCTACCTGGTCGGTTTCCTCACGCTGCTGGTTGATGCGCAGCTTGGTGTCCTCGCTGCTGGTCGCCAGCTGTGTGGCGGCCTGTGACAGCTGGCCGACACCCTGGTCGATGCCCCCGATCAGCTCGCGCAGGCTCAAGGTCATTTCGCGCATGCTGGTTTGCAGCTGGCCCATTTCGTCGCGGCGTTGCACGGTGTCAACCTGGCTCAGGTCACCCTTGGCGATGCGCACGGCCACGGCCAGTGTCTGACGTAGTGGCTGGGTGATCTGCAGGGTAATCAGCCAGGCGGCTATCACCCCAAGCACCATGGCCAGCAATGCCACGCTGGTCAGCAGCGAGCGGGCAGCCAGGGCTTCGCTGTCCCGTTGTTCAACTTTGCGCCCGGCCAGTTCGACACTCGCCACGCCCAGTTCGTCGCCCATTTTTTCCATGCTGCCCTGCAGCTGCTCGGCGCGCACCGCTGCGCGGCGGTACTGATCCAGGCTGGCCCGGTACTTGGCCAGCTCGACGCCGGGCTGCTCGGTCAGTGATCGTGGCAAGCTCAGTGGGGCCAATGCCTTTAGCAGTTGCTCAAGGCTCTTGTCGGCGGCGTCCAGTGCCTCGTCGCCGACCTTGGCGAACGCCTCGACGGGCGAGAAGGTGTAGGCCGGTACAAGGCTTTGCTGGTTGGCGCCTTCGACATGGCGACCGAGGCTTTCCATCAGGCCCAGCGCGCTGCCTTGTTGACTCTCAGACATCGTCAGCAAGGCTTGGGTCTGCAAGTCGTCGATGACATCGTCCAGTTTGAGCGCTTGCGCTTGCATGGCCTGGCGCAGTGCCGTGCGGCTGGCGACGGTGCTTTGCAGCTCGGTGAAGTCTTCGCGCAGCTGTTGCAGCAATTGCAGTTTTTGTGTGAGCAACTGACGGGATTCGTCAACGTTACTGCGTTGCTGCAACGTGCTCAGCATGCGCTCCAGTTGCTCGATGGCCTGCTGGATACGTGCCTTGCTGGTGTCGTCGCTGAGTACGCGGAAGGTGATGCGCTCGGCACGCAGGTCTTTGACCAGATCGTTGATCTGGCCAATTTCACTGAGCTGTTGCGAGCGGTTGATGGCGCCATCAAGTGCACGCCAGCCGCTGATGGTGGTGGCCAGGGTGAGCAGCAGGACCACGGCGAAGCCGAGGGCCAGCTTGGCGGCGACATTGAGGTTGCCGAGCTTGCGGTTGAGGTAGCCGAGCATGGGAAGTCTCCGTGCGATTGGGGGAGGGCATGCAGGCGTATTGCCGGCATTACACCTCTGCCAATCGGCTGCGGAGCTGTAGGACTTGACCTGATAATCAGGTAGGAAATTTCGCCGCGGTATGTAGGAAGGCTCTTCCGGTCCTCGTTTAGAGCCTGAACCGCCCCACCAACCCCTGCAGGTGGGTGCCCAGCCGCGCCAGCTCCACGCTGGAGCTGGCCGTCTCTTCACTGGCTGCTGAGGTCTGGTCGGAAATGTCCCGCACATTCATCACGCTGCGGTTGATCTCTTCGGCCACGGCCGTCTGTTCTTCAGCAGCCGTGGCAATCTGCTGGTTCATCGCCTGGATCGACGACACGGTCCGGGTGATGGTTTCCAGCGAGCTGCCGGCGCGGCGGGTCAGCTCGACGCTGCTGTCGGTCAGCTGGCGGCTGTTGTCCATCACAGTGGCCACCCGTTGGGTGCCACTTTGCAGGCCGGCAATCAGTTCTTCGATCTCTTCGGTCGACTGCTGGGTGCGCTGGGCCAGGCTGCGCACTTCGTCGGCCACCACGGCAAAGCCACGCCCGGCCTCGCCGGCACGGGCGGCTTCGATTGCCGCGTTCAGGGCCAACAGGTTGGTTTGCTGGGCCACCGACTTGATCACGTCGAGCACACTGCCGATCTTGTCACTCTCGGCCTTGAGCTGGTTCATCGCTTCGCTGGAGTTGACCACTTCGCCCGCCAGGCGCTCGATCTGCGCCACGGCCTCGCCCACCACCCGGTCACCTTCGCGGGCTTGCTGGTCGGCCATCAGGGCGGCTTCCGAGGCCTGCTCGGCGTTGCGCGCCACTTCATGCACAGTGGCGGTCATCTGGTTCATGGCGGTCGCCACTTGATCCGTCTCGACCTTCTGGTTGTTGACCCCGGCGCTGGTTTGCTCGGTGACGGCAGAGAGCTGTTCGGCGGCGCTGGCGATCTGCGTTACGCCGTCGCCAATGCCGCCGATCAACTCGCGCAGGCCTTGGGTCATGCGCTGCATGCTGGCCTGCAACTGGCCCAGTTCGTCGCGGCGCTGTACGGGCAGGCTCTGGGTCAGGTCGCCATTGGCCACACGTTCGGCGGCGCGCAGGGTCTGGCGCAGCGGGATGATGATCTGCCGAGTAATGGCCCAGGCGGCCACCAGGCCGAAGGCGAGGGCCAGCACGGTGGCGAGCGCGAGCAGGGTTTTGGCCTGGGCTGCAGCGGCGTCGCGCACCTCGGTTTGAGACGTGGTCATCGCCTGGCTGGTCTGCAGCAGTACCGTGCCTTGTTCGGCCATGCGTTGCAGGGCTTGCTCGCTGGCGGTCTGGGCATTGCCGAACTGGATGACTGCATCGCGGTAGCCAGCCATGGCTGTGGCGGCATCGTCCAGGCTGGCGGCATGTTCGGCAGGCACCTTGGACGGCAGTGCACGCAGTTCGGCCAGCGCCTGGTCGATGGCCTTCAACGCCGTTTGCTGGAAGTCGGCGTTGCCGCTGTAGGTGTAGCCGCGCACCTGAAAACGTGCCTGCTGCAGCAGGGCGCTCACATCCACCGCATGCTGGTACTGGTTGATATCGCCACCTTGCTGCAGCCCTCGCTGCACGCGGCCGATCAGTTCCGCTGCCTTGTCGGCGCTGTCGCCGAGCACGTCACGGCTGGCTTCGCGGCGCTGGCCGGCCTGCTTCAGCTCGTTGAATGCCTGCTGGTAGGTGCGCACGGCTTCGCGCTGCTGCTCCAGGCGTTGGCGATCGGCGGGGTGCTCGATCAGCCCGAGCATCAGCTGTACCTGGCGGTCGAGGTTGGCCAAGGCCTTTTCAAGCTCGGCCACTGAGGCATCGTCACGCCGGCGCTCGTAGTGCTGGCGAGCAATGCGCAGTTCCTGGGTGTACTGCTGGATGACCGAGATGTTCCCCAGCTTGTCGCCACGGTCGATGATGCTGTCCATGCCGTGCCAGCCGGTCAGGGTAATAGCCAGGGTCAACAGCAGCACCAGGCCGAAGCCCAGCCCAAGTTTGCGATTGACGCTCACATTGCCCAGCGATTGGGCTAACCATTGATACATGTACGACTCCCTGGCGACTTGGCAGTACAAATAGTTGTTGTATTGCCAAGGCATCGGCCTGGGAGAGGGAAACTTGATGGGCTAAAAAACGGCGTTTGCGTCAGAAAATACGCGAAAGCAGCGCTGTTACCGCAGTCTCGACCCGCAAGATGCGCTCACCCAGCTGCACCGGCGCCAGCCCGGCCTTGCCCAGCAGGTCGACCTCGTAGGGGATCCAGCCGCCTTCGGGGCCGATGGCCAGGGTAACGGCTTGCTCCACGGCACGGGGGCAGGCGGGGTAGGGGCCAGGGTGGCCGACCAGGCCCAGGGTGCCAGCAGCGATGGCGGGCAGGCGGTCTTCGACGAAGGGCTTGAAGCGTTTTTCAATGATGACTTCGGGCAGCACGGTGTCGCGCGCCTGTTCCAGGCCAAGGATCAGGTTTTCGCGAATGCTTTCGGGCTGAAGGAAGGGCGTTTGCCAGAAGCTTTTCTCGACCTTGTAGCTGTTCACCAGGATCAGGCGTGGCACGCCCAGGGTGGCCACGGTCTGGAACAGCCGACGTAGCATTTTCGGCCGCGGCACCGCCAGCACCAGGGTCAGCGGCAGCTTGGCCGGCGGCGGTTGGTCAAACGCAACTTCCAGCTCGGCTTCGTGCTTTTCCAGCCGCAGCACCGTGGCCTTGCCCATCAGGCCGCCGATACGGCCCACGCGCAGGTTGTCGCCCACCGCCACGCGGTGGATATCCTGCATGTGGGTGAAGCGCCGGTCAGCGAGAACGACGCGGTCGGCCGAAACGAAGTCGGCCTCTTCAAGAAGCAACAGGTTCACGGTTGGGTCGCAGGTGGCTGGTCGTTATGGTCGTCGGCAGTTTCGTCATGGGCGCTGCGTTTGCGGATCATACTGCCGCACAGCACACCCACCTCGAACAGTAGCCACATGGGCACGGCCAGCAGGGTCTGGGAGAAGATATCCGGCGGGGTGAGCACCATGCCGACCACGAAGCAGCCGATGATCACGTAGGGGCGGATCTTCTTCAGGTACTTCACGTCGACCACGCCGATCCACACCAGCAGCACCACCGCTACCGGGATTTCGAAGGCCACGCCAAAGGCGAAGAACAGCGTCATCACGAAGTCGAGGTAGCTGGCGATGTCGGTCATCATCGACACACCTTCCGGCGTGGCGCTGGCGAAGAAGCCGAAGATCAGCGGGAACACCAGGAAATAGGCGAACGCCATGCCGGCATAGAACAGGAAGATGCTCGACACCAGCAACGGAATGGCGATGCGCTTTTCATGGCGGTACAGCCCGGGTGCGATAAAGCCCCAGATCTGCTGCAGGATGAACGGGATCGCCAGGAACAGCGACACGATCATGGTCAGCTTGAACGGCGTGAGGAACGGCGAGGCCACGTCGGTGGCGATCATCGTCGCATTGGCCGGCAAGTGCTCGCGCAGCGGCGCCGAGACCAGTGTGTAGATCTGCTGGGCGAAGGAGAACAGCCCGGCAAAGATCAGGAAAATGACGGCAACGCACCGCAGCAGGCGGGTGCGCAGTTCGGTCAGGTGCGAAACCAGCGGCATCGGCTGGTCGTGTTCCGGGATCTCGCTCATGGGGCTCGCGGCGGTTGAGGCGGTTCAGAAGGCGTGGCCGGGGCGGCAGGCGGCTCGACCGGCCTGGCTTCCAGCCCGGCAGGTGGCTGCACGCTGGCCGTGGTCACCGGCGGCTGTGCAGGTGGCGTCAGCGGGTTGAGGATGCGCTTGGCTTCCTCTTCCATCTGCAGGATGTGCTCGTTGTGCAGCTGGCGGCGGATGTCGTCGGCGCCGATTTCGCGCTCCACTTCCATCTTGATGCTGTTGAAGCTGCGCTTGAGCCGGCCGATCCACAGGCCTGCCGTGCGCGCGGCACCCGGCAGGCGCTCGGGGCCGAGCACCAGCAGAGCGACCAGGCCGACGAGCAGCAGCTCGCTGAAACTGATGCCGAACATGGGTCAGTCTTTCCGCTGTGGCTCTTGGACCGGCTGGGCCTGGCCTTCGATGGTGTGGCCTTGCTGCGGCTGCGCGGTGCTCTGCTGGTGAGGCGCCTGCACCGGTGGCACCGGTTGGGCAGGCGGCGGGGTTTGCTCGGCCGGCTTGTTCTCTTCGTCGTTCATGGCTTTGCGGAAGCCCTTGATCGACTCGCCCAGGTCGCTGCCGAAGTTTTTCAGCTTTTTGGTGCCGAACACCAGGACCACGACGACCAGCAGGACGATCCAGTGTTTCCAGTCAAAAATACCCATGGTGCTCTCCTAGAATGCGTTGTGCTCAAGCCGAAGGCTGTCGCGCGGCCTTTTCATCGTGCCCGGACAGCCCGAAACGGCGCTCCAGCTCATCGAGCACGGCTTGTGGATGCTGTCCCAGCGCGCTGAGCATCACCAGGCTATGAAACCACAGGTCGGCGGTTTCGTAGATGACATCGCTGTAATCCTTGCTCACGGCAGCATCTTTGGCCGCGATGATGGTCTCGACCGATTCTTCGCCGAGCTTTTCGAGGATCTTGTTCAGGCCCTTGTGGTACAGGCTGGCCACGTAGGAGCTGTCAGGCGCTGCTTGCTTGCGTTCTTCAAGCACTTCGGCCAGGCGGTTGAGGGTGTCGCTCATGTCAGTGTCCTGCGCTGTAGATGGCATCCGGGTCCTTCAGGACCGGGTCGACGATTTTCCACTGGCCGTCTTCGTACACACGGTAGAAGCAGCTTTCACGGCCGGTATGGCAGGCGATATGACCCAGTTGCTCGACCATCAGGATGATCACGTCGGCGTCGCAGTCCAGGCGCAGCTCATGCAGCTTTTGCACATGCCCGGATTCCTCACCCTTGCGCCACAGCTTGCCACGCGAACGCGACCAGTAGATGGCGCGTTGCTCGGCGGCGGTAAGTGCCAGCGATTCGCGGTTCATCCAGGCCATCATCAGCACGCGTCCGGTCTTGTGGTCCTGGGCGATTGCCGGTACCAGGCCATCGCTGTTCCACTTGATCTCGTCCAGCCAGTCTTTCATCGTCGACTCCAAAACGGGCCCGCTCCTGTACCGGGCCCTTTGCGCTAGTGTGCCAGCCACGGGCGCGGCTGGCTATTGGCGTACGATCAGGTAAAGGCCTGCGGCCAGCATCAGCCAGGCCGGCCACGCAGCCGGGGCGGCCAGGCTGGCGGTTTCGGCGGCGCCAGCGGCCAGCACCGCACCACCACCGAGCAGGCCGGCGCCCAGCAGGCGCAGTGCCCAGCGGTCGCCCTGGCGGCGCCGTTCCGGCAGTTGCGGGTCGTGCAGGTGCGGCTGTGACAGGCGTTCTAGCAGGTCGCGGGCCATGTCGGCCAGGTGTGGCAGTTGCTCGACCTGGCTGTGGATGTTGCCGAACATCGCCTTGGGGCTGTAGCGGTCGCGCATCCAGCGTTCCAGGTACGGCTTGGCGGTGCTCCACAGGTCCAGGTCGGGGTACAGCTGGCGGCCCAGGCCTTCGATGTTGAGCAGGGTCTTTTGCAGCAGCACCAACTGCGGCTGCACTTCCATGTTGAAGCGCCGCGCGGTCTGGAACAGGCGCATCAGCACCTGACCGAAGGAAATATCCTTTAACGGTTTTTCGAAGATCGGTTCGCACACGGTGCGGATCGCCGCTTCGAATTCGTTGACCTTGGTGTGTGCCGGTACCCAGCCCGAGTCGATATGCAGCTGGGCGACACGGCGGTAGTCACGTTTGAAGAAGGCAATCAGGTTGCGCGCCAGGTAGTCCTGGTCCTCGGCGGTGAGGCTGCCGACAATGCCGCAGTCGATAGCGATGTACTGCGGGCTCCACGGTTTTACGGTGCTGACGAAAATGTTGCCGGGGTGCATGTCGGCATGGAAAAAGCTGTCGCGGAACACCTGGGTGAAGAACACTTCCACGCCACGCTCGGCCAGCAGTTTCATGTCGGTGCGCTGGTCGGCCAGGGTGGCCATGTCGGTCACCGGCACGCCGTAGATGCGCTCCATCACCAGCACCTTGGGGCGGCACAGGTCCCAGTACACCTGGGGCACGTACATCAGCTCGGAGCCTTCGAAGTTGCGCCGCAGCTGGCTGGCGTTGGCCGCTTCGCGCAGCAGGTCGAGCTCGTCGTAAATGGTTTTTTCGTAGTCGCCGACGATTTCCACCGGGTGCAGGCGGCGGGCATCGGCCGAGGCGCGTTCGGCGGCCTTGGCGATCAGGAACAGCCAGGCCAGGTCCTGGGCAATGACCGGCTTCAGGCCCGGGCGCACGACCTTGACCACCACTTCTTCGCCGGTCTTGAGACGTGCAGCATGTACCTGGGCCACCGAGGCCGAGGCCAGTGGCTCCACGTCGAAGCGGCTGAACAGCTGCGCCACCGGGGCGCCCAGCTGTGCCTCGATCAAGGCCACGGCCTGCTTGGGGTCGAACGGCGGTACACGGTCCTGCAACAGCATCAGCTCATCGGCGATGTCGTTGGGCAGCAGGTCGCGACGGGTGGACAGCAACTGGCCGAACTTGATGAAGATCGGCCCCAGGTCCTGCAGTGCCAGGCGCAGGCGCGCCCCACGGCTCAGCTCGGACGGCTTGCGTGGCAGCCAGCGCCACGGCATCAGCAGGCGCAGGCTCATCAGCCACCAGGGCAGCGGCAGGTCGAACAGCAGGTCATCGAGACGGTAGCGGATCACCACACGCTGGATGCGAAAAAGACGGCGGACGGCGAGCAGCTTCATGCGTTATCGCTGGTATCAAGGGATCGGGAGAGGCGCTTGAGGCGCGCCTCGAGGCGTTCTGTGTCGAGCTTCAGGGCATCGAGTTCGCTGAAGGCGGCTTCGGCTTCGCGTTTGCCCACCAGGGTGCGGGACTCTTCAGCCAGGTACTCGGACAGGTTCTGGCTGAAGCGCGCCAGGCCCTGGCGGGTCCAGCGTGCACGCAGGCGGATATGGCCTGCCAGCATGGCCGTGGCGACCGGGCCAAGCCAGCGTTGCAGCTCGTGCTCCCAGTCCAGCTCAAGGTCTTGCAGCACGCCGAACAGGTCCAGCAGTACGGCGCTGTCGCCATGCAGCTCCACCTGCGGGCTGTGCAGCACGGCGGTCTTGTCTTTGGCCAGGGCCAGTTGCGCCAGGCTGCCAGCCGGGGCGCGCAGGCTACAGTCGACTTCGCCCTGCCAGTGCGCGGCCAGCATCAGGCCTTCTCCATCGGGCAGGATGAAGACCTGCAGGGCCGGTTGGCGGCAGTCGATCTCGATGACCTTGCCATCCAGCGAGGCCAGGCGCGGCAGGGCCGTGCTGTCCATGCGCAGGATGCGGTTCAGGCCATGTTCGACGCTGGCGAGCAGCCCGGCCAGCAGCATCAGGGCTTGATCCCCCGGTGTACGGCAACGATGCCGCTGGTCATGTTGTGGTAGGTGACGCGGTCGAAACCGGCCTCGACCATCATGCTCTTCAGGGTTTCCTGGTCCGGGTGCATGCGGATCGATTCGGCCAGGTAACGGTAGCTTTCCGAGTCGTTGGTGATCAGCTTGCCGGCCAGTGGCATGAAGGCGAACGAGTAGGCGTCGTAGGCCTTGGACATCAGCTTGTTGGTCGGCTTGGAGAACTCCAGGATCAACAGGCGGCCGCCGGGTTTGAGCACGCGCAGCATCGAACGGATGGCTTCGTCCTTGTGGGTGACATTGCGCAGGCCGAAGGCGATGGTCACGCAATCGAAGTGGTTGTCCGGGAACGGCAGCTTTTCAGCGTCGGCCTGGACGAACTCGATGTTGCCGGCCACGCCACGGTCGAGCAGGCGGTCACGGCCGACCTTGAGCATCGAATCGTTGATGTCGGCCAACACCACCTGGCCGGTCGGACCTACAAGGCGCGAGAACTTGGCGGCCAGGTCGCCGGTACCACCGGCGATATCCAGCACGCGGTTGCCGCTGCGCACGCCCGACAGCTCGATGGTAAAGCGCTTCCACAGGCGGTGCATGCCGCCGGACAGCACGTCGTTCATCAGGTCGTACTTGGCGGCCACCGAGTGGAACACTTCGGCGACTTTCTTCGCCTTCTGGCTTTCAGGGACGTCCTGGTAGCCGAAATGGGTGGTGGGTTCGGCGTGTTCGCCTTTGCGCTGGTCGTTCATATCGCTTCACCGGAAAAAATTACCGCCATTCTAGGGCGAACGGGCGGATTTGTCTTGGCGGGGTGTGCCAGTGGGCAGGGGCGGGCATAATGCCGATTATGTCTACATCTTCAGGAACACCCGCATGACCCAGATCAGCGTCGAACGCAAACACTCCCTCGGCCGCGATGCCGCCCGCGCCAAGGCCGAAGCCCTGGTCGACAAGCTCAGCCGCGAATACGACCTCAAGGCCACCTGGAACGGTGACCGGGTCGATGTGGCGCGCAGCGGCGCCAACGGTAGCGTGCACATTGGCGAGGACAGCATCCGTGTGGAGCTGAAGCTGGGCATGATGCTGTCGATGATGAGCGGCACCATCAAAGGTGAAATAGAGCGGGCGCTGGACAAGGCACTGGCCTGACGCCCGCTGCGCTCAGTTGTCGGGGAACGGGACAAGGTCCTCGATCTGCTCCAGGCGCAGGTCACCCCGATAGATCTGATAGCGCTCCGAGGGCGCCAGAACCCGTTGTAACCGCTCGTCGCGGCTCATGGCGTCCGGGAACTTCAAATGCCCTTTGGCAAACCGCCGGGCATTGGCAGTGGCGCTGGTGTAATGAAAATGAGCTTCCCAGAGCTTGGCTCTGGGCTGCAGCCGATAAATGTCATACACATCCAGAAAATCGTTGGCCTTGAGCCTCTTGCGGCTTCTGGTCAGCCTGACCTCGACTTCGCCGGCCTCTATCAGGAAACGCAACGCTTTGCTGTCCGGGTGCTGGGTGTCCAGGTAAGCCGTGGTCAACAAGCGCTTTTTTTCTGCTTGTACCTCGGTTATTGCCTGTTCCAGCCTGGCGGCCAGTGAATGCCCTTGATCCGGGCCGGTACGCAAAGTAGCAGCGATGTCCGCCATGTCCTGAATATAGAAGTCGAGTTGGTCCGCCAGACTGTTGGGACCTTCCAGGTGGCGGGCAGCGTAAGCGACCCTGGCGGTTTTCTGGGCCAGCAGGTCGTTACCGGTGCGGCGAAGGCGAGCGTAGTCCGTTACCGTCGCAACTTGCGCCACGGCCTCCCAGTGATCTGCTTGTTGCTGATAGCGCGCAACGGTGTGTTCGGTCAGCGGGTCGATCTGCACGGCTTCGCTGTTTTCATCAGCCTGCTCGACAACCAGGGATCTGCCCCGGTTGGTGCGGATCACCTTGCGTCTGACGGGGCGCACCCTGTGCGTCACAGGCTTTTCGGGCACTGCAGCCTGCGTGTCGGCCGCAGCAGAGATCACGCCCAGGTCATTCTCGGTCAGGTTTATCAGTGCTTGCAGTTCAGCGATGTATTCATTGAGCTTGCCGCTGTCCACTGCCGGCAGGTTGCGCGAAAGCAGATACTCGGCATTGCCCAGTGACAGCTTGTATTCGCTCAGTGCGCTCTCCAGCGGCTCTTTCTGCTCCTCTGGCTTCAGGCCGGCTGCAGCCAGGCTGTCATGGCTCAGCAGCGCTTCATGCAGATGTTTGCTGCGCAGGGTTTTCTGTGAGAGCAGGGTGCTTTCGAAGTTCTCAGCGGTTAGCCGGTCTCTGTTCACGACCAACTGATACAGGTCGCTGAGGATCTGGGCTCGGACAATCAGCGTCGAATAGCGCCGGTTGTTGATAATGGCATCAAGCTTCTTGCGCTTGCCAGAGAACTGGATCTGCCCATCTGTCAGCGCTTCGCTGAGGTTTTGGTCGAGGCGTTGGCTGACGTTGAAGAGGCGTCTATGGGTTGCCAGTGCTGCCTCGACGTTCTTGCTGTAATCCAGGTACAGCTGGGCCTGCTCGTGGCCAAAAGGCAGCTGTACGAGCCGGCGCGATTGGTCTTTGAGTGCCCCATAGTCATTCATTTCGAGCAGGCGTCGGAACTGCTGCACGTCGGCGGCGAGCAACTGCTCCCACCACTGCCCACGGGCATAGGAGGCAGTTGCGTTTGGGTCGAGCCTGGCGTATTTCGGGTCACTCATGCTGGCGAAAAGCTGCGCTTGATCCCTTATCAGAGTGGCCTGTTTTTCGTAGGTAAGGGCCAGCACATCAAAGATCGCACGCGCCTCGTTGCGCAGTGCCTGTAGTGCCTGTCGTCGTATCTGCAGTTCCTCTGGCAGGTCGCCAAGGTCTACGCCGGGGTTGGCATCCAGGGATTGCTGGAATGCCAGGTGTGCCTCGTCATACGGT
Organism: Pseudomonas sp. OG7; assembly: GCF_014192825.1. NCBI lineage: Bacteria > Pseudomonadati > Pseudomonadota > Gammaproteobacteria > Pseudomonadales > Pseudomonadaceae > Pseudomonas > Pseudomonas sp. OG7. The sequence goes on from NZ_JACHYK010000001.1 coordinate 539,646, forward strand.
TTTACCCGTTCCAGATAGCCATTGAGGAACGTTTCCATGCTGGTGAGTTTTTTGTCATTTGCCGCGCGGCTTTCCAGCATTCTCGTGAAAGCTTGTTTCTTCTCATCAATCAGCACCTTGGTCGCTTTCGGCATCCCGCCCGGCAGGTGCAGGTCGAGCATCCATTCGCCGTTCCAGCGCGTCAGCCAAGGTCCACGGGCGCGTTCGCGGCCGACAATGTAGTAACCGTCAGGTTCTGCGCCCCACGTCTGTGACCATTCACTCTGGCTGACTTCCGGTCCGATGATGCGCATGCCGCTATAGGTCTCTTCGACCTCATAGGCAACATCCTGCAGTTTCACATAGTAGCGGTCGTCAACCTTGTACAGGCCTCGCATTCGGCCGTTGGCCACTGCATTTTGCCCGTTGAGGTTGGCCTTGGCGCGTAAGGTGTTGAGCGCCACACGGGCTTCACGCGGCAGGTTGCCGAGCCGCTGGTCGCGGCCCCATTGGCTGACGTTGAGCGCAGCAGGCCCGGGTTGCTCGGTGACAGGGACCCAGGCTGATTTCTCGGGCGGCTGCGTTACAGTTGGGCTGGAAACTCTGCGCGGTCCGGGCTGAATGGGCAGTTCCATCTCGGGGCTGGCGGTAGCGGGCCCATGGGCTAGCAACATGGCCAGGTTCAGCAGGAGGTCGGCACCGGCGAGCCACTTTTCGTCGTTGCTGCCTTGGGTCAATGTGACCAGGTCGTCCTTGATACTGAGCAAGGCTGTGACCAGCCAGGCCAGCAAACCTGCAGGCCCTCGCAGCAAGGGCGCCGCCGTATTGAACGCCAGCCATGCGAACTGCCTGACCAACGCCCAGCGTTGCTGGGCGTTGGAGATGCTCTGCCATGAGGCCAGCAACACGAGCATGTCAGCCCTGGCTTCATACATCGAATTGTCCAGGTTGCCCGACCATGGAGTGAAGGCCAAGGTGACAGGCGCCCTCAAGCGCTCGATCGTGTCAGCGGTCATTGCCGATCCTGGCCCCACCAGATGCGCCAGTTCATTGAGACCGGCATGCAGATGCGGATGGGTAAAACCATGATTGGCATAAATAGGGCGGGCGTCGTCATCCAGCCAGGTGAGGATGTCCTGCTGCAGGGCTTGTTCGGTCCGGATGGCGGTCATCAATTGATTGCGGCTGTCGAACTGTCTGATGGCCTGCGTGGCATACATAGGCCGGTAGAGTATCCAGGCCCCGGTGGCGGACACCTCGATGACGAACATGGCATGCACCCGGTTTGCCTTTGGGCCACCCGGCACGCTGCTGAACGACAGAGGCCCCATCTTCAGCGATGTGCCCGAGTGGGCTTCACGGTGGCAAAAATCTGCGACGACCTGCCAGTTGCGTTCGCTCAGCTGCCCCGCGATCTTGGCGTGTAATGCGCTCAGCAGTAAGGCATTGCGCCATTCTTCGGCAAAGCGCTGGCGCCGTTTGTCGATGTCAGTGCTCGTCTGCAACTGGTCGTGGACAAACTGCGGATACTGGCCACCGACATCCACGTCAACGATCAGTGCGTTGACATAGTCAAGGTCCATCCAGCTGCTTGTTGGCTGTTGCCCGGCCAATAGAATAGCCGAGGCCACCTGGTCGCTACCCAATTGCAGGCGTGAGATGGCCAGCTCGGTCAGGCTGATGGTTTTCAGGTACTCAAGCTTTGCGGGCCCCACGGAGGACATCTGTACAACTTGTGAAATTGTGATCAGCACCTGGTCTGGGTTGCACGGTTGCTGGTTCGGGTGGTCATCGCGCATTTGCTCACGCAGGCGACGAACCGTGTATTGCTGCAGGGTTTCGATCCCGTCTAGGGAGGTTTCACCATGCGCCAGCATTTGCCCTGCCGACAGCTTCAGCAGTGCCGTGTGGTACTGAAAACGGTCAGTCACGGTGGCGCTCTCGAGCCAGTCAGGCAGCGGGATCGCGGGTGTCGATTGCACGAGGTGGAAGCACGCCGGGAATATCGATGAGGGGTCACTCAGCGTGTTGAAGAGCGCTTCCAGATCGGCAACGTGTTCGATGGCGCCAAGCTGCACCCGGTCAATTTTTTGCAGCAGGCCGTTGAGCAATTGCCGAGCCTGATAGCTGAACGGGTCTTCGGTCAATGCCGTGCAGGCCCAGGACATCGTGTCGAACGTATGATGCTCTGAAAGCTCGTCGCGCAGGGCGGTGGTGAACGCAGTGATCCCGTTGAAGCCGCGCACGGTGCCTGAGGGCTTGCACCACAAGACCAGGTCGCGCGCATTTTGATTGCCGGTGATGAGCAGGTCCGGTATTACCTCGTGAACCGTGCTGCCTGGGCTGGCGAGTGAAACCTGCAACCCCTGCACGTTTGCCTCTGTGCCGGCTTGAGCGAGAATGGCGTACAGCAGGGCCTTCTGATCGCTGTCCAGGCCCTGGCGTTCAAGGGTGCCGAGCAGTGCGGCCTTGAGAACCTGCTGCATCCAACGCAGGCGGGTTACATCTGAATCACCGTCGCGGCTGTTCCAGAAACTGACCTGCGCCTGTTGAAAGGTCTCGGAAAGGGTTGCAAGCACATCGTCGTAGTCAGTGTTCAGGTCGGCCATGCGGATATCGATGGCCGGCGCAACATGCTGGGGACGAAAGATGGCGGGTGGGTTCAGGCTGAGTTGGTCCGTGGGCTTGAGCGCCATGGGTTGGCCGCTGAGGAAATGTTCGAGCAATGTATCCACCAGGTTGCCTGGCGGTGTCGGTGGTCCTTCATCCAGATCATGCAGGATGCTGAAACCGGTCAGGGATTGCAGCTGCGGGTGGTTCTTGCGGGTCCATGGGTAGCGTGCTGCGAGTGCGTCGAAACCAGCGCTGGCCACGACTTCGCGCAGGCCGGGGCGGCTGGCGAACTGCGTCGCTACCAGATGCTTGAAGGACACAGATGGCGAGGGCAGTGATTGGGGCATGGCATCAGGCTCCGGTCAAAGGGGAGCCGAATGCTGAAGCGTTAACCTGAAGCCGCTGCGGTAGATAAGTCAGCGCGGCCATCTTAGGGTGAAGATTCTAATTCCAGGCCCTACCTTATGCTCAAGCCCAACCTCCATGGGCGGTTCCTCCTCCACTCATGAGCATGAGGTACAGAGCATGGCCAAAGCGACTGTGAAGAAAAAGGACGATGCCCCGGGCACGCTGGGCGAGGTGCGCGGCTACGCGCGCAAGATCTGGCTGGCTGGCATCGGCGCTTATGCGCGGGTGGGCCAGGAAGGCTCCGACTACTTTCAGGAGCTGGTCAAGGCCGGCGAAGGCGTCGAGAAGCGTGGCAAGAAACGCATCGACAAAGAGCTCGATGCTGCCAACAACCAGATCGACGAAGCGGCTGAAGAAGTCAGTCGCGTACGCGGCAAGGTAGAAATTCAACTCGACAAGATCGAAAAAGCTTTCGACGCACGGGTAGGGCGCGCCTTGAATCGCCTGGGCATTCCGTCTAAACATGACGTTGAGGCGCTGTCGATCAAGCTTGAACAGTTGCACGAGCTGCTTGAGCGCGTCGCGCACAAACCATAAGGAGAGCAGGATGGCTGGCAAGAAGAACACCGAAAAAGAAGGCAGCTCCTGGGTCGGCGGGATCGAGAAATACTCCCGCAAGATCTGGCTGGCGGGGCTGGGTATCTATTCGAAGATCGACCAGGACGGCCCGAAGCTGTTCGACTCGCTGGTGAAGGATGGCGAGAAGGCCGAGAAGCAGGCGAAGAAAACCGCTGAAGACGTGGCCGAAACCGCCAAGTCCTCCACCACTTCGCGCGTGTCTGGCGTGAAGGACCGTGCATTGGGCAAATGGAGCGAACTCGAAGAGGCTTTTGACAAGCGCCTGAACAGCGCCATCTCGCGCCTGGGTGTGCCGAGCCGCAACGAGATCAAGGCCCTGCACCAGCAGGTGGACAGCTTGACCAAGCAGATCGAGAAGCTGACCGGTGCTTCGGTTACGCCGATTTCGTCGCGCACCGCTGCCGCCAAGCCGGCTGCGAGCAAGGCGGCGGCCAAGCCACTGGGCAAAGCGGCAGCTAAACCTGCGGCGAAAACGGCGGCGGCCAAACCGGCAGCTAAAACCGCAGCGGCAAAACCGGCTGCCAAGCCTGCGGCCAAGGTGGCGGCGGCCAAGCCAGCCGCCAAACCGGCAGCGGCCAAGCCTGCTGCGGCGAAGAAGCCTGCGGTGAAAAAAGCCCCGGCCAAACCGGCAGCCGCCAAGCCAGCAGCCCCAACGGCCAGCGCCGCCCCGGCCGCTACCGCAGCACCGGCACCTGTTGCAGCCCCGGCCAGCAGCACGCCGTCGGCACCAACGGGCACCGGTACCCTGATCTGATACCGCGTCGCCTGCTTCGCGGGCTTGCCCGCTCCCACAGGTTTATCGCAGAACCCTTGGTTTGTGCGATCCCTGTGAGAGCGGGCGAGCCCGCGAAGGGCTGCAAAGCAGCCCCAGTCAAACTGGAGTACTCACTTGGCTGGCATCATTGTTACCCCTCCAGATACCGCACCGCCAACTGCTCCGCTGCCGCTCGCGCCTGTGCCTGTAAATGCGGCGCAACCAGCATCATCACCTGATACACCACAATCCCCACATCCCCTTCGCGCCCCAGCACCCGCTGGTAATCCAGCGAGAACATCAGCGTCAGGGTGATCTGCTCCACCAACTGCCCCAACGCCTGGGTCTCACTCTCCACCAGCCCCTGGCCCTTGAGGCTGGCCAGCAACGCCGCCAGCGTACGCTTGAGCGCGTTGATCAGGCTGCGCATGCCACGCGCCAGCTTGGGCAGGCGCCCGGTCAGGTTGGACAGGTCCTGAAACAGGAAGCGGTACTGGGCCATGTGCTCGACGATCAGGTGCAGGAACAGCCAGTAATCCTCGGCATCCAGGCGCACCTCCAGCGGCGGGTCGAGCAGGGGCATCAGCGCTTCTTCGAAGCGCTCGAACAGGCCCAGCACCAACGGCTCCTTGCCGTGGAAGTGGTAGTACAGGTTGCCGGGGCTAATGCCCAGCTCGTTGGCAATCTCCAACGTGGAAACGTTCGGTTCGCCCTGCTGGTTGAACAGTTGCAGGGCGCATTCGAGGATACGGTCGCGGGTCTTCATCCAGTCGTCAGGCTCATCGGGTCAGGACATAGGTGCCTGGCGCCGGGCCGAGCGGTGGATACGTGCTGTTGCCCAGTTCGGTACGGGGCGCCTTGAGCGGGCCGGAACGTGGCGTGATCCATTCCAGCCACAACGGCCACCAGCTGCCGTCGCTGCGTTTGGCTTCATAGAACCAGGCGCGCGGGTCGCCCGTAAGCTTGGGGTTTTCCAGGTAGTAAGCCTTGGGGTTGCCCGGCGGGTTGATGATGCTCTGGATGTGCCCGCTATTGGCCAGCACGAAGCGCCGGTCGCCACCGAGAAGCAAGGCCGAGCGATACACGGCATCCCACGGGGTGATGTGATCGTTGCTGCCGGCTACGGTGAAACTGTCCAGATCGACCTGCTTGAGGTCGATGGGCGTGCCGCACACTTCAAGCCCTGCGGGGTGGGTCAGCGGGTTGTGCTTGAAGAAGTCCAGCAAGTCGCCGTGCAGGGCTGCCGGCAGGCGTGTGTTGTCGGCGTTCCAGTAAAGGATGTCGAACGCTGGCGGCGTCTTGCCCAGCAGGTAGTTGTTGACCCAGTAATTCCAGATCAGGTCGTTGGGGCGCATCCAGGCGAAAATTCTGGCCACCTCGCCGCCGTCCAGCACCCCCCGTTGATACGAGCGACGCTTGGCGGCCTCGACGGTCTGCTCGTCGGCGAACAGGCTGGCCGGGCTGTCGAACTTGCTGTCCAGCAGGCTGACAAGGTACGTGGCGCTACGCACCCTGCGCAGTTGGCGCTTGGCCTGCAGATGCCCCTGCAGCGCGGCCATGGTCAGCCCGCCGGCGCAGGCGCCCATCAGGTTGGGGTCGCGGTTGCCACTGATGCTGCGGCAGGCGTTGAGCGCTTCTTCCAAGGCCTGCACATACGAGGACAGCCCCCACTCGCGGTGACGAGGGTCGGGGTTGCGCCAACTGACCATGAACACCTGCAGGCCGTTCTTGAGCATGTACTGGACGAAGCTGTTGTGTGCCTGCAAGTCGAAGATATAGAACTTGTTGATCTGCGGCGGCACCACCAGCAAGGGCCTGGCGTGCTGTTTTTCACTCATCGGCTTGTACTGGATCAGTTCCAGCAGCTCGTTGCGAAACACCACTGCGCCGGGCGTAGCAGCGACGTTGCCACCGACCTCGAAAGCGCGTTCGTCCACCTGGCGCGGCAGGCCGTCGTTATGGCGCAGGTCGTCGAGCAGGTGGGCCACGCCACGCACCAGGCTTTGCCCGCCGGTATTGAGCAGTTCCTTTACTGCCAGCGGGTTGAGCAGCGAGTTGCTAGGCGCCAGGGCGTCATTGATCAAGCCAAACAGAAAGTGCGCGCGGGCCCGGTCATCGTCGTCCAGGTGGCTTTCGTCGATCCATTGGCGGGTCTGCTTCTGCCAGGCCAGGTAGGCCTGCAGGCCACGGCGGTAAAACGGGTTCTGGCTCCAGGTCGGGTCGCTGAAGCGGGCGTCGCGGGGGTTGGGCTGGTAGGGCGAGTCGCCCAGCATCACGCGGCCCAGCTGGCCGCCGAGTGCCAGCAGGTGCCGCGCCGTATGCAGCGGGTTGGTCAAGCCGTGGCGGCCCACCCTGCGCAGGGTCGACACCAGGTCACGCCCGCGCAGGCCGAGTATGGCGTTCTGTACGTTCATGCTGGTGGCGGGGAGCGTTTTCGTTCCTTTGGCCGGTTTGTCTGTCATGGCAACACTCCCTCGTCTTACCCGTTTTCCGGGCAGCGACAATCAACCGCCGGAGGCGGGGCGCGGGTGCATGACCGCGCGCTGACGTTCTTCCTGGAGAAACTTCATGATGATCGGTGCGACGGCCTCGGCCCGGGTAATCAGGAACAGGTGACCATCGTCGATTATGTGTAGCTGGGCGTTGGGAATCCGCCAGGCCAGCAGGCGCATGTTGATCAGCGGAATAAGCGGGTCGTCATCACCGGCCAGCACCAAGGTCGGCTGGTGGATCTTGTGCAGCCAGTGGATGCTCGTCCAGCCCAGGCCTGCGAACAGTTGCCAGTAATAACCCATCTTGCCGCCAGAGCGGACCTTGGACGCATGGTGCATGGCCAGGTCCGGGTCGCGACGGAAAGCGCCGCCATAGATCATCGGCGCGATGCGGATGACATGGGAGGGCTGCACGTAGCGCCTGGGGCTGGCCATCATCCACAACACTTTGGGCTTGCCCGGCACCATGACTGAGCCGGCGGCAGTGGCGGCCAGCACCAGCTTCTTGCAGCGCTCCGGGTAGTCATGGGCGAACTGCTGGGCCAAGGCGCCGCCCCAGGACACGCCGATGGCGCTGACCTGGCCGTAGTCCAGGTAATCGAGCATGCGCGCGGTCAGCTTGGCCAGCCCCGGAAAGCGATAGGGATGACGCGGTGTGGACGAACCGCCCACCCCGGGCACATCGAAGGCGATGACCTCAAGGTCCGGGTCCAGTGCTTCGATGAACGGGAACACCAGCTCCAGGTTGGCGCCGATGCCGTTGAAAATCAGCAACGGTGTCAGGTGCGGCTTGCCCGGGCGGACGGCAGTGCGAATGGATTGATCGTCCAGTTCGACGGTCCTGAAGATGTAGGGTTCCGGCATGCGTTCGACTCTTCGGTGAAAAAAGCACCGTGGCGCGCCCGTGGCGGCCACGGCAAGGCCACTCAACGCTCGTGAACGTAGGTACCCGGTGAGGCTTCGCCAGCGGCATAGGCGCGGTTGCCCAGGCGGGTCGGCGCCTTTTTGAGCTCCCCGGCACGTTCGCTCAGCCAGCTTTGCCAGTGCAGCCACCAGGAGTCGGCATGCTTGGTGGCGTTTTCCTGCCAGGCCACCGGGTCACCCGGGCGATCGGCACCGGTCATGAAGCGTGCCTTGGGGTTGCCTGGCGGGTTGAGGATGCTCTGGATATGGCCACTGTTGGACAGCACGAACTCGATCTTGCCACCGAACAGGTGCGCTGAGCGGTAGCACGACTGCCACGGGGTGATGTGGTCGGCGGTGCCGGCAACGCTGAAGATGTCGCACTGCACTTTCTTCAGGTCGATCGGGGTGCCGCACACTTCAAGGGCGTCCGGGCGGGTCAGCGGGTTGCTCTTGAACATTTCGATCAGGTCGCCGTGGAAGGCGGCCGGCAGGCGCGTGGTGTCGTTGTTCCAGAACAGGATGTCGAACACGGGCGGCTCGTTGCCGAGCAGGTAGTTGTTGACCCAGTAGTTCCAGATCAGGTCGTTGGGGCGCATCCAGGCGAACACCTTGGCCATGTCGCTGCCTTCCAGTACGCCGGCCTGATAGGAGTGGCGCTTGGCAGACTCCAGGGTCTGCTCGTCGACGAACAGTGCAACCTGGGTATCCATGGTGGTGTCCAGCACGCTGACCAGCAGGGTCAGGGCGTTGACCTTGTTCTCACCGAGGGCGGCATAGTGGCCTACCAGTGCGGTGCAGGTGATGCCGCCGGAGCAGGCACCGAGCATGTTCAGGTCCTTGCTGCCGGTAATGGCCAGCACGGCATCGACCGCTTCCTTGAGCGCATCGATGTAAGTGGACAGGCCCCACTCGCGCTGGGCCTTGGTCGGGTTGCGCCAGCTGATGATGAAGGTTTGCTGCTGCGAGCGCAGGCAGTAGCGCGCCAGGCTCTTCTCCGGGCTCAGGTCGAACACGTAGAACTTGTTGATCTGCGGTGGTACCACCAGCAGCGGGCGGGCATGCACCTGTTCGGTGATGGGGCTGTACTGGATCAGCTCCAGTACATCGTTGCGGTACACCACGGCACCTTCACTGGTGCCCAGGTTCTTGCCCACTTCGAAGGCGTCCATGTTCACCTGGCTGGGCATGCCGCCGTTGTTGACCATGTCCTTGGCCAGGTTGGACAGGCCGTCGAGCAGGCTCTTGCCACCGGTTTCGAAGAAGCGTTTGACCGCTGCCGGGTTGGACAGGGTGTTGGTCGGTGCCATGGCTTCGGTCATCAGGTTGATGACGAACTGGCCGCGGCTGATGTCTTGCGGTGACAGGTCGCTGCTGCCAATCCAGTCCTGCAGCTCCTTGCGCCAGGCCAGGTAGGTTTGCAGGTAGCGGCGGTACAGCGGGTTGTTGCTCCAGGCCGGGTCATTGAAGCGACGGTCGTCGCTTTCCGGGGCCAGGCTGGATTTACCCAGCAGCACGTTCTTCAGCTCCAGGCCAAAGTGGGCCACATGCTTGGCGCTGTGCAGCGGTTGGCGCACGGCCTGGCGCAGCACGGTACGTGCCGAGCTCAACAGGTCCTTGCGGCGAATGCCGATGACCGGGTTCAGCCCCAAGGTATTGTCCGAGGCCTGCCGCTGCAGCTCATCGTTGTTCTTGTTACTCATCTACGACGCTCCGTTGTCCTGAGACGAGTACCGGTTGCTGTGGCAGGAGCACAGCCCTGAGCCCGGTACTGCTACTCGGGTGACCAGTGATAAGGAACAGCGGTGCTGCGGGGGTTCTGACTGCCTGCAAAATGATGCAGGGAACTTGCCATACCCATTGGTTACCCGACTTTCATGTAATGCGCAAGACAGCCCTTCACTGGGCTGTCTGCAAGTCATTCAAACAGATGAATTTAGAAAATGCGCTCTAAACCCTGCAGCCCTTGCGCTAGAGCATGAGTTTCACCACCGATTCGGCCGGGTCGCGGGATTTCCCGGCCTTGTGCAGTTCGTCGAGGTACTCGGCCCACAACTGTTCCTGGCGCAGGCACAGCTGTTCGAGGTACTCCCAGGTGAACAGGCCGCTGTCATGGCCGTCGTCGAAGGTCAGTTTCAGTGCATATTGGCCGGCAGGTTCCAGGCCGACGAGGCCGACGTTGATCTTGCCAAATTGCAGGATGGGGTTGCCGTGGCCCTGGACCTCGGCAGAGGGGGAATGCACGCGCAGAAATTCGGCAGGCAGGTTGTAGGCCTCGCCGGGGGCGTAGGTGAGGGTGAGGGTTTTCGAGGCTTTGTGCAGGTTGATGGCGGTAGGTAGACGGGCCATGGGGGAATCTCTCGGGAGCTGATGAAGTACAGCTTCTGGAGATTTGGAGGAATGTGCAAGGGGCCGCAAAGCGGCCCCGTGCGGACTTACAGGATGTAACGCGACAGGTCTTCGTTCTGCGCCAGCTCACCCAGGTGGCTGTTCACATACGCAGCGTCGATCTGGATCGGCGTTTCGTCGTGGGCGCTCGCCAGATCGCCAGCACTGAACGACACCTCTTCGAGCAGGCGTTCAAGCAGGGTGTGCAGGCGGCGGGCACCGATGTTCTCGGTCTTCTCGTTCACCTGGTAGGCAATCTCGGCCAGGCGCTTGATGCCGTCAGCCTGGAACGCGATGTTCAGGCCTTCGGTTTTCAACAGGGCCTGGTACTGCTCGGTCAGCGAGGCATGCGGCTCTTGCAGGATGCGTTCGAAGTCTTCCGGGGTCAGTGCCTTCAGTTCCACGCGAATCGGCAGACGGCCTTGCAGCTCGGGCACCAGGTCGCTTGGCTTGCTCAAGTGGAACGCACCCGAAGCAATGAACAGAATGTGGTCGGTCTTGACCATGCCCAGCTTGGTGTTGACGGTGCAGCCTTCGATCAGCGGCAGCAGGTCGCGCTGCACGCCTTCACGGGACACGTCAGCGCCGCCCACGTTGCCGCGCTTGGCAACCTTGTCGATTTCGTCGATGAACACGATGCCATGCTGCTCGACCGCTTCCAGGGCCTTGGCCTTGAGCTCTTCCTCGTTGACCAGGCGGCTCGCTTCTTCATCGCGCACCATCTTCAGCGCTTCTTTCACCTTCAGCTTGCGCGCCTTGCGCTTGCCTTTGCCCATGTTGGCAAACAGGCTTTGCAGCTGGTTGGTCATTTCTTCCATGCCGGGTGGCGCGGCAATTTCGACGCCCACGGCATCGGCCACTTCGATTTCGATTTCCTTGTCGTCCAGCTGGCCTTCACGCAGGCGCTTGCGGAACAGCTGGCGGGTGTTGGAGTCGGTGCTGGTCTGTGCGGCTTCCTCGGCGAAGCTGCTCACCCGTGCCTGCGGCAGCAGGGCATCGAGGATGCGGTCTTCGGCGGCATCTTCGGCGCGGTGGCGCACGCGGATGATCTCCTGCTCGCGCAGCATCTTCAGCGCGGCATCGGCCAGGTCACGGATGATCGACTCGACGTCACGGCCCACGTAGCCCACTTCGGTGAACTTGGTCGCTTCCACCTTGAGGAAGGGCGCGTTGGCCAGCTTGGCCAGGCGACGGGCGATTTCGGTTTTGCCGACGCCGGTGGGGCCGATCATCAGGATGTTCTTCGGGGTCACTTCGGCACGCAGCTCGGCAGGCAGCTGCATCCGGCGCCAGCGGTTGCGCAGGGCAATGGCCACGGCGCGTTTGGCGTCGTCCTGGCCGATGATGTGGCGGTTGAGTTCGTGGACGATCTCGCGGGGGGTCATGGACATGGTCAATACGGTCCTTGGGCAGATGAATCAGCGTGGAAAAGCCCCGTCACCGGGAAGGGGCGCCAGAACAGCTGAGTCAGTCGGCCAGGTCCTGCTCCTCGATGGTCAGGTTGTGGTTGGTGAACACGCAGATGTCACCGGCGATGTTCAGGGCGGTTTCGGCGATTTCACGGGCCGAGAGGTCGGTCTTGTTCAGCAGGGCGCGGGCTGCGGCCTGGGCGTAGGCGCCACCGGAACCCATGGCGATCAGGCCGTCTTCGGGTTCGACCACGTCGCCGTTGCCGGTGATGATCAGGGAAGCGTCCTTGTTGGCCACGGCCAGCATGGCTTCCAGGCGGCTCAGGGAACGGTCGGTACGCCATTCCTTGGCCAGCTCGACGGCGGCACGTACCAGGTGGCCCTGGTGTTTTTCCAGCTGGCCTTCAAAGCGTTCGAACAGGGTGAAGGCGTCGGCGGTGGCACCGGCGAAGCCCGCAATGACCTGGCCGTGGTACAGGCGGCGCACCTTCTTGGCGTTGCCTTTCATCACGGTGTTGCCGAGGGATACCTGGCCGTCGCCACCCATGACGACTTTGCCGTTACGGCGGACAGAAACGATGGTGGTCAAGGGGAGAGTCTCCACGCAGCGGGGCGAAAGTGCCTGATGCAGACTCATATGGGGGTGGGGGGAAGGATTTCAACCGTGGGGGATGAATGGTCGCGCTTGGCAGGATGAACAGCGTTGGGGCATTCGCGGGCACGTCCGCTCCCACAGGATCACCATATGCCTTGGGATAGTGGTGATCCTGTGGGAGCGGGCGTGCTTGCGAAAAGTGTTACTCAGGCCTCGTGGCAAACGTGCCCATCGACCAAGGTATAACGCACTGCACCCGGCAGGCAGTGGCCGATGAACGGGCAGTTCTCGCCGCGCGAGAACCATTGCTCGCCGGCAACGGTGGAGGCTTGCGGGTCGAACAGCACCAGGTCGGCTGCGCCACCCACCTTCAGCTCACCAGCCGGCAGGCGCAGGGCAGCAGCCGGGCCGCTGCTCAGCCGGGCCAGCAGGGTCGGCAGGTCGAGCAGGCCGTCCTGCACCAGCGTCATGGCCAGTGGCAGCAGCAATTCAACGCTGCTGATGCCCGGCTCGGTGGCGCCGAACGGGGCCAGCTTGGCGTCGCGTTCGTGCGGCTGGTGGTGGCTGGAAATCGCCTGGATCACGCCCGACTTCACCGCCTCCCGCAGGCCGTCGCGGTCAGCAGCGGTGCGCAGTGGCGGCTGCACGTGGTACAGGCTGGAGAACTCGCGCAGCGACTCATCGGTGAGGATCAGTTGGTACAGCGCCACATCGGCGGTTACCGGCAGGCCGAGGGCCTGGGCCTGGGCGATCAACCGTGCGCCACGGGCACTGGTGATCTGGGTGAAGTGCGCACGCACGCCGGTCTGTTCCACCAGCAGCAGGTTGCGCGCCAGGGCCACGGTTTCGGCGGTTTCCGGGATGCCCGGCAGGCCGAGGAAGCTGGCCATGGCCCCTTCATGGGCCAGGCCGCCTTGGGCCAGGTCGCGGTCCTGGGAGTGGAACACCACGGTCAGGTCGAAGGTGGCGGCGTATTCCAGGGCGCGGGCCAGGGTACGGTTGTTGGGGATTTCCTTCAGGCCGTTGCCAAAGGCCACGCAGCCGGTGTCACGCAGGGCTACCAGCTCGGCCAGTTGTTCGCCTTCCAGGCCCTTGGTCAGGGCGCCGATCGGGTAGACCTTGCTGTTGGCGGCTTCGCGGGCGCGGTCGAGGATCAGCTCGGCCACGGCCGAGGTGTCCAGTACCGGCTTGGTTTGCGGCGGGCAGCACAGGCTGGTGACACCACCCGCCACGGCCGCGCGGGTTTCACTGGCGATGTTGCCTTTACGGCTGTAGCCCGGCTCGCGCAGGGACACGCCAAGGTCGACCAGGCCAGGCGCGGCAACCAGGCCATCGGCCTGGATCGTGCGGCTGGCGCTGAAGCCGGCCGGGGCGGTGCCGATGGCGGCAATGCGACCGCCGTCCAGGTGCAGGTCGGTAACCTGGTCCAGGCCTGTCTTGGGGTCGATGACCCGGGCGCCGAGAATACTGAGGGTCACTGGGCGTTCTCCTGGTCGAATTGACGTTGCGCGTTCTGCCCGCTCATGGCCATGGACAGCACGGCCATGCGCACGGCGATGCCGTAGGTGACCTGGTTGAGGATCACCGAGTGCTTGCCGTCGGCCACGGCCGACTCGATTTCCACGCCCCGGTTGATCGGGCCTGGGTGCATGACGATGGCGTCAGGCTTGGCCCCGGCCAGGCGTGCGGTAGTCAGGCCGAACAGGCGGTAGAACTCGCCCTCGCTGGGCAGCAGGCCGCCAGCCATGCGCTCGCGTTGCAGGCGCAGCATGATCACCACATCGACGTCTTTCAGGCCTTCGGCGAGGTCGGTGTACACCTTCACGCCGTACTGCTCGATGCCGATCGGGATCAGGGTTTTCGGGCCGATCACACGGATGTCCGGGCAACCCAGCGCCTTGAGCGCCAGCATGTCGGAGCGGGCCACGCGCGAGTGCAGGATGTCGCCGACGATGGCCACCGACAGGTTCTCGAAGCTGCCCTTGTGGCGGCGGATGGTGAGCATGTCGAGCATGCCCTGGGTCGGGTGCGCATGGCGGCCGTCACCGCCGTTGATCACGGCAACATCCGGGCACACGTGCTCAGCGATGAAGTGTGCGGCGCCTGAGTCGGAGTGGCGCACGACGAACATGTCGGCGGCCATGGCTTCGAGGTTGCGCAGGGTGTCGAACAGGGTCTCGCCCTTGCTGGTCGAGGAGGTCGACACGTTCAGGCTGATCACGTCGGCCGACAGGCGCTGGGCCGCCAGCTCGAAAGTGGTGCGGGTACGGGTGGAGTTCTCGAAGAACACGTTGCACACGGTCTTGCCGCGCAGCAACGGGACTTTTTTCACGGCCCGGGCACCGACTTCCAGGAAGGAGTCGGCGGTGTCGAGGATTTCGGTGAGCAGTTCGCGGGGCAAACCGTCCAGCGAGAGGAAGTGGCGCAGCTGGCCCTGATCATTGAGCTGCAGCGGGCGCTTGGCGTCGAATGGCGTCATCGCGGGGGACTCTTAAAGGGCGGAAGCGGAGGCGAGGTCCTGGCGCTCGAGGGCGAGCGGTGCGGGTCCGGTCAATTTTACCCGTTCATGGGCCGCCAGCGACAGGGTGGCGCCCAGCACATTCGGGCGGATCGGCAGTTCGCCGGCATCCAGGTCCAGCAGGCAGACCAAGGTGACGCTGGCCGGGCGGCCATAATCGAACAGTTCGTTGAGTGCAGCGCGTACGGTGCGACCGCTCATCAGCACGTCATCTACCAGCACCAGGTGCTGGCCTTCCACTTCGAATGGCAGCTCGGACGGGCGCACTTGCGGGTGCAGGCCGTTCTGGCTGAAGTCGTCGCGGTAGAACGAAACGTCCAGGGTGCCCATGGGGCTGGTATCACCCATGGCTTCCTGCAGGGCCTGGGCAACCCAGACACCGCCGGTGCGGATGCCGATGTAACGTGGCTCGCTGATGTTGCGGCGGGCCAGGTGGGCGCGAAGGTCGACAGCCATCTGCCGGATCAGCTCGGCGGGATTGGGTAGGCTCATTGCGGGCTCCTCGGAAGGGTGCGCCGGGCGGGCCCGGCGGCAAAGATGATCAGGTATTGGCCTCCAGCCAGCCTTGTAGCAACAGGGCGGCGGCGATGGCATCGACCGGGTTGTCGCGGTAGCTGCCGCGCTGGCCTCCACGGGCCATGCGCTCGCCTTTGGCCTCGAAGGTGGTCAGGCGCTCGTCGTGGGTGTGCACGGGCAGGTTGAAGCGGCCATTCAGGCGGCGGGCGAACTTTTCGGCGCGGGCGCTCATTTCGCTGGGCGTGCCGTCCATGTTCAGCGGCAGGCCGACGACGATGGCGTCGGGTTTCCACTCATTGATGAGCTTTTCCACCTGAGCCCAGTCCGGTACGCCATTTTGTGCCTTAAGGGTGCACAGTTCGCGGGCCTGGCCGGTGACCACCTGGCCAACGGCCACGCCGATCTGTTTGCTGCCGTAGTCGAAGCCCAGTAGCAGGCGTAGTTCGGCCATCAGGCGTGGCCCGCCTGGCTGGTCAGCAGGTTCAGGTTGATCCCCAGGCTGGCGGCGGCCGCGTCCAGGCGCAGGTCGCTGGCCAGGCCAAAGATGATTTCCGGGTCGAACGGGCAGTTGAGCCAGGCGTTGTCGGCCAGTTCGGCTTCCAGCTGTCCGGCTTCCCAGCCGGCATAACCCAGGGTGATCAGGCTTTGTTTCGGGCCTACCCCGGCAGCGATGGCCAGCAAGATGTCCTGCGACGTGGTCAGCGCCAGCCCTTCCAGTGCCACGGTGGCCTGGAAGCTGCACTCGCTGCTGTGCAACACGAAGCCGCGGTCGGTCTGCACCGGGCCACCCTGGTAGATCGGCACCTGCAAGGTGCTGGCCGGTGGTGTTTCATCCGGGCGCAGCTGCTCGAGGATGTCGGCCAGGCTCAGCTCCTGCGGCCGGTTGACCACCAGGCCCATGGCGCCATGCTCGTTGTGCTCGACGATGTAGGTGAGGGTCTGGGCGAAGTTCGGATCGGCCATGTGTGGCATGGCGATCAGGAACTGATGCTTGAGGTAGCTCGGGGCGAGGGTTTTCATGAGGGATAGTGTGGCGCCAGGTGGCGGGGCTGACAAGGTGCGGATTTGTGTCGTTTGGTTGGCGACTGTCTTGAGGGTTTTGGTGCCTGTGAAATCGAGCGCCGCCGCATATAGCAAGCCCTATACCGAGGCCCGAGATCAGTTACTGGACAAACGGTCCCCTCGCGCAAAACGCCAGGTACGAATGATCTCCAGCCGGTCAAATTCGGCCAGATCCCCGGTAAACGGCGCAAAAGGCGCCGCCAGTCGCACAATACGTTGTGCCGCCTGGTCCAGCACCGGCTGCCCGGACGATTCCAGCACCAGCACCTCATACAACGAACCATCGCGGTTGATCGACACCATCATCCGCAAATTGCCGTAAATCTGTTGCCGGCGCGCTTCGTCGGGGTAGTTCAGGTTGCCCACCCGCTCGACCTTCTTGCGCCACTCTTCCTTGTACCAGGCACCCTTGTCGCGCATGGTCGATGCAGCATTCAGGCGGTGAATCTTCGGCCGCTTGGCGTACATCTGCTGTTCGTTGGACAGCTCCGCCTCCAGGCTGGCGATCTGGCTGGACAGCTGCGAGCTGTCGAAGTCTGGCGCTGGCGCCGCCGGCTTGGGCTGTGGCTTGCTTTCCTTGGGTTTGGGCTCGAGCTTCTGCGGCTTGGGCGCCGTGGTCACCACCGCCGACTTTTGTGGGGTAGGGGGCGGCACCACCTCGGGCTTGGCGGCAGGCGGTGGGGTGATCTTGTTGATCTTGCTGTCCTGGAACGGCGCCAATTCAGTGGTTGTAGGCACCGCTTTCTTGTCCAGGGTGCCGCTGCCCTGCTGGTTGTCCTGGGCCTGGAAATCGGCCTTCTCGGGCGGTTTCTCGCTCTTGAAGGTGGCCAGGGTGATGTCCATGGTGTGGCGGATTTCGGCAGGCTTGACCACGCTGAAGCCGACGCCAAGGATCAGCGCCAGGTGCACCAGGGCAGCCAGGAACAGGGTAAAGCCGAGCCGGTCCACCGGGCGAACACGGGGAGGCAGCAGGGTGGCGGGGATGTCAGCGGGCAGCGTCATCAGGTATCCAGCAACCGCAGGGCGGGGCAGCAGCTCAATCGAATAGGACCGGCATCATACCCCACTCTACGCGTTTGCTTCGCGTTGGCTGTCAGCGCGCCTTCAGCTTGCGATCAATGGCATCCATCAGCTTGCCACCGATGTCGGTGTTGTAGGCAGCGTCGATTTCGCGGATGCAGGTAGGGCTGGTGACGTTGATTTCGGTGAGGTAGTCGCCGATCACGTCCAGGCCCACGAACAGCAGGCCCTTTTCGCGCAGGGTCGGGCCGACCTGGGCGGCAATCCAGCGGTCGCGGTCGGTCAATGGGCGGGCCTCGCCACGGCCGCCGGCGGCCAGGTTGCCACGGGTTTCGCCACTGGCCGGGATGCGCGCCAGGCAGTAGTCCACCGGCTCGCCATCGATCATCAGAATGCGCTTGTCGCCGTCCTTGATGGCCGGCAGGTAGGCCTGGGCCATGATCTGCTGGGTGCCCAGCGCGGTCAGGGTTTCCAGGATCACCGACAGGTTGGGGTCGCCAGCCCGGTGACGGAAGATCGACGTACCGCCCATGCCATCCAGCGGCTTGAGGATCACGTCAACATGCTTGGCTGCAAACTCACGAATGATGTCCGGGCGGCGGCTGACCAGGGTCGGCGTGGTGCACTGCGGGAACAGCGTGGCGAACATCTTCTCGTTGCAGTCGCGCAGGCTTTGCGGGCGGTTGACCACCAGCACGCCATCATTCTCGGCCTGTTCCAGCAGGTAGGTGCTGTAGACGAATTCCATGTCGAACGGCGGGTCCTTGCGCATCAGGATCACGTCCAGCTCGGCCAGGGGGCTGTCCTGCTCTTCGCCCAGTTCGAACCAGTGCGCCGGGTCGGCAAACACCTTCAGCGGGCGCATGCGGGCGCGGGCCTTGCTTTCGTCCTGGTACAGGTCTTGCTGTTCCATGTAGAACAGGCTCCAGCCGCGTGCCTGGGCGGCCAGCAGCATGGCCAGCGAGCTGTCCTTCTTGTAGGAGATGGACGCGATGGGGTCCATGACAATGCCGAGGCGTACGCTCATGGGGTGGTTCCTCTTGGCGGCAGGTGCCGCGATGGCTCGAAAGAAAAGTGGCTCAGGGTGGCGCCGCAAACGCCGCCGGTCAAGGGGCGGCGCAGATGGAATGGCCACCCGGAGTGTGCTAAAAATGCAGCTAATTTCCATTGGTAGGCGTCTATGGAACAACCCCTGAAGGTGATGGTGATCGACGATTCCCGCACGATCCGGCGCACCGCACAGATGTTGCTCGGTGAAGCGGGCTGCGAGGTAATCACCGCCAGCGATGGCTTCGATGCCCTGGCCAAAATCGTCGACCACCAGCCCGGCATCATCTTCGTCGATGTGCTGATGCCGCGCCTGGACGGCTACCAGACCTGCGCCGTGATCAAGCACAACAGTGCTTTCAAGGACACGCCGGTCATCCTGCTGTCGTCGCGCGACGGCCTGTTCGACAAAGCCCGCGGCCGGGTGGTCGGTTCTGATCGGTTTCTGACCAAGCCGTTCAGCAAAGAAGAACTGCTCGATGCGATCCGCGCCCACGTGCCCGGTTTTGCCGCAACCCAACAACCCGCACCCTGACCGTGCCCCGCCATGGCACGGTCTTACTTTCCTGATGGGGAAACAGCATGGCCCGAGTTCTGATTGTCGACGACTCGCCGACAGAGATGTACCGCTTGACCGAGTGGCTGGAAAAGCACGGCTACCAGGTGCTCAAGGCCAGCAACGGTGCCGATGGCGTGGCCCTGGCCCGGCAGGACAAGCCCGACGCGGTGCTGATGGACATCGTCATGCCCGGCATGAACGGCTTTCAGGCCACCCGCCAGCTCAGCAAGGACCCGGAAACCGCCGCCATCCCCGTGATCGTGGTCACCACCAAGGACCAGGAAACCGACCGCATCTGGGCCACGCGCCAGGGCGCCCGTGACTTCCTGACCAAACCGGTGGAAGAAGACGCGCTGATCGCCAAGCTCAAAGAAGTGCTGGGGGCTTGACCACCCGCCCGCAAGGCGCGTCGCTGACCGCCTTCGAGTTGTTGCTGGACATCGACCGGCGCTGCCGCCTGCTGGTCGCCGACCAGCCCCCGCAGGACAACCGCCTGCAACAGTGGAGCGGTATCGGCTTTCGCCTTGCCGGGCAGTGGTTCGTCGCGCCCATGGGTGAGGTGGCCGAGGTACTGCGCGAACCGCGCAGCAGCCGCGTCCCGGGTGTGCAACCGTGGGTATGCGGGGTTGCCAATCTGCGTGGGCGGCTGTTGCCGGTGATGGACCTGAGCAGTTTCTTCGGCCTGGGCCACGCCGCTCCGGGCAAGCAGCGGCGGGTGCTGGTGCTGGACCACGACGACCTGTTCGTCGGTTTGCTGGTGGACGAGGTACTTGGCCTGCAACACTTCGCCCTCGACAGCCTGCAGCTGTCGCCGCCGCAGCCATTGATCCGCGCCGCTGCACGCTTCGTGCAGGGGCATTTCCCGCGTGAACGCAACTGGGCAATCTTCAGCCCCTTCGCCCTGGCCCAGGCGCCGGGCTTTCTTGATGTGGCGTTATAGGACCTGCGAACGTGAACAAGCCTGCCACCCCCGTCACAGCCACCACAGTGACCCCACGTACCCGCAGCATCGCGCAGATCACCGTGCTGTTTCTGATCCTGATCCTGTCGATCATCCTGCTGTTCGCCAACTTTGCCTACCTGAACACCCAGTCCAACTACGACAAGCAGTACATCGGCCATGCCGGCGAGCTGCGGGTGCTGTCTCAGCGCATTGCCAAGAACGCCACCGAAGCCGCCGCCGGCAAGGCCCTGGCCTTCAAGCTGCTGTCGGATGCACGCAACGACTTCGAGCGGCGCTGGGGCTACCTGCGCCAGGGTGACAAGTCCACCGGGTTGCCAGCTGCGCCGCCTACGGTGCGAGACGAGATGGAGGCGGTACGCCGCGACTGGGAAAACCTGCGCAAGAACACCGACACCATCCTGGCCAGTGAGCAGACCGTGCTGTCGCTGCACCAGGTGGCGGCGACGCTGGCCGAAACCGTGCCGCAGTTGCAGGTGGAATACGAAAAAGTGGTCGAGATCCTGCTGCAAAGCGGCGCTCCGGCCAACCAGGTGGCGGTGGCGCAGCGCCAGCTTTTGCTGGCCGAGCGCATCCTCGGTTCGGTCAACACCGTGCTCGCGGGTGACGATACCGCCGCTCAGGCAGCTGATGCCTTTGGCCGCGATGCCGGGCGCTTTGGCCAGGTGCTGGAGGGGATGCTCAGGGGTAACGCGGCCATCCAGGTAACCCGTGTCGAGGACGCCGATGCCCGTGCGCGGCTGGCCGAAATCGCCGAACTGTTCCAGTTCGTCGCGGGCTCGGTCGATGAAATTCTCGAAACCTCGCCCGAACTGTTCCGCGTGCGTGAGGCCGCGGGCAACATTTTCAGCCTGTCGCAAACCCTGCTGGACGAGGCATCACACCTGGCCAACG
Source organism: Pseudomonas sp. OG7 (assembly GCF_014192825.1). NCBI lineage: Bacteria > Pseudomonadati > Pseudomonadota > Gammaproteobacteria > Pseudomonadales > Pseudomonadaceae > Pseudomonas > Pseudomonas sp. OG7. The sequence goes on from NZ_JACHYK010000001.1 coordinate 560,343, forward strand.
GTTTCGAGAACCTGGCCGGTGGGCGCACCCTCGATACCGTTGGCGGCTATGCCTTGGGCCTGCTGGCGCTGGCTTCGATCATCCTCATCGGCCTGGTCATGGTGCGCACCACCAACCGCCAGTTGCGTGAAACGGCAGAAAAGAACGAACGCAACCAGCAGGCAATCATGCGTCTGCTGGATGAAATCGAAGAGCTGGCCGACGGCGACCTGACCGTGACCGTATCGGTGACCGAAGACTTCACTGGCGCCATTGCCGACTCGATCAACTATTCCGTGGACCAGCTGCGCGACCTGGTCGCTACCATCAACCACAGCGCCGTGCAGGTTGCCGCTGCCGTACAGGACACCCAGAACACCGCCCGCCAGCTGGCCAAGGCTTCCGAACACCAGGCCGAGCAGATCAGCGAGGCCTCCGAGGCGGTCGGCGACATGGTCGAGTCGATCGACCGGGTTTCGGCACATGCCTACGAATCGGCCAAGGTGGCCGAGCGCTCGGTGGCCATTGCCAACAAGGGTAACGAGGTGGTGCATAACACCATCAACGGCATGGACAACATTCGCGAGCAGATCCAGGACACCGCCAAGCGGATCAAACGCCTGGGCGAGTCTTCTCAGGAAATCGGCGACATCGTCAGCCTGATCGACGACATTGCCGACCAGACCAACATCCTTGCCCTCAACGCGGCCATCCAGGCCTCGCTGGCCGGCGAGGCTGGCCGTGGTTTTGCCGTGGTTGCCGACGAAGTGCAGCGCCTGGCAGAGCGCTCGTCGTCGGCCACCCGGCAGATCGAGGCGCTGGTACGTACCATTCAGGCCGACACCAACGAGGCAGTCATCTCCATGGAGCAGACCACCGCCGAAGTGGTGCGTGGCGCTCGCCTGGCGCAGGATGCCGGGGTGGCGCTGGCCGAGATCGAAGGGGTATCGCAGAACCTGGCCGATCTTATCCACAGCATCTCTGACGCTGCCCAGTTGCAGACCTCGTCGGCCGGGCAGATTTCCCACACCATGGCGGTGATCCAGCAGATTACCGCACAAACCTCCGCCGGCTCCGGTGCCACCGCCGACAGTATCCGCCACTTGGCCCGCATGGCCAGTGAGATGCGCCGTTCGGTGTCCGGTTTCACCCTGCCGCCACCTGCGCAAAGCCCCACCGATGCGCCGCGCTGAGGAGTGCCCATGGCTTCTGCTGCTGTAAGTCCCGAACGCCACGACACCGTAGCGCTGGCCTGGACCAAGGCTGCCATCCTCGACTGCTTGGGCCAGGCGCGCCAGGCGCTGGAGCGTTTTGCCGGCGAACCGGGCGACCTGTCGATGCTGGCCTTCGTGGTCGACAACCTGCATCAGGTACATGGTTGCCTGCGCATGCTTGAACTGCGCGGAGCGACGCGCCTGGCCGAAGAGCTGGAACTGTTCGCCAAGGCGCTGGCCGACGGCCAGGTCAGCCCACGGGGCGATTGCCTGGGGGCGTTGTTTCGTGGCCTGGAGCAATTGCCTTCGTACCTTGAGCGCTTGCGCGGTGCCCGCCACGACCTGCCCTTGGTGATGCTGCCGCTGCTCAATCAGTTACGTGCCTGCCGAGGTATCGAGCCCTTGGCCCAGGCCTGCCTGATCAGCGGTGCAGCACAGCGTTTTGCCGGCGCCGACGACTTGGCCAACCTTGACCTGTCGTTGGGCAATTGGCGTGAACAATTGCAAGCCGGGCCGGGCCGCGATGCCCTGCGCTCGGTGGTGACTGCTCTGTGCGACGACCTGATGCGCATCAAGGAGCGCCTGGACCAGTTCGTGCGCAGCGACCGCCAGCACAGCGAGCAGCTCGATGCCCTGCTGGCGCCGCTGCGGCATGTAGCCGACACCCTGGCTGTGCTGGGCTTCCAGCAACCACGGCGGGTCATCATCGACCAGGTGCTGGCGCTGCAGGCCTTGGCCCAGGGCGAGCGCGTGGTGGATGACGCGGTACTGATGGATGTGGCGGGCGCCTTGCTGTACGTGGAGGCTTCGCTGAACGGCATGGTCGGCCCGCTGGAAGAAAACGGGCAGGGCGGGCTGCCAGGCTCGGACCTGGCCGAGATACGCCAACTGGTGCTGAACGAATCGCTGAACGTACTGCAGCAGGCCAAGGACCTGATCGGCGACTACCTGGAGTCCGACTGGCCGCGCCAACGCCTGCAACCGTTGCCGGGGCTGTTGCAGCAGATTCGCGGCGCGCTGGCCATGTTGATGCTGCCCGCAGTAGCCGAGCTGTTCGCCGGCTGCGCCAGCTATGTGCAGCGCTGGTTGCAGCACCTGGATGTAGAGCCGCCCGCCGATGAGCTGGCCCACTTGGGTGAGGCCATGAGTGCCGCCGAATGCTACCTGCAATGGCGGGTGGCCGACCCGCTGGCGGATGCCCAGCCGTTCATCGACATGGCCCGTGCCAGCCTGGCAGCGCTGGGCGTGTATTGTGCGCAGGCCGACACCCGTGCAGGCCTGGATGCCAATGGCGACGGTATCGATGACGAGCTGCGCGAGGTGTTTCTCGATGAAGCCGGCGAGTTGCTGCCGGAGATCGAGCGGCACTGGCTGCGCTGGCGTGCCGACAACCAGCAGCGCGAGGCGCTGGGGGAAGTACGCCGTGCGCTGCATACGCTCAAGGGCAGCGGCCGCATGGTGCATGCCGAAGCGGTGGCCGAGCTGGCCTGGGGCGCCGAGCACCTGCTGAACCGGGTGCTGGAGGGCCGTAGCGTGCTGAGCCCGGAAGGCGTGGTGGCCCTGCAGCAAGTGTTCGTCCACCTACCTGATTTGCTGGCCGACTTTGCGGCTGGGCAATTGCCGCAACTGACCGAAATCGAACAGTTGGCTGGGCACCTGCATGCCCTGGCAGAAAACGACGAACCGGGTGCTGCCGATATCGATGGCCTCGACCCGCAGCTGCTGGATATTTTCCGCACGGAGGCGCAAGGCCACCTGGCCAGCCTCGATGCTTTTCTGCAAGGCGCAGACGGCCACGATACGCCGGTCAGCGATGGCCTTCAGCGCGCCCTGCATACGCTCAAGGGCAGTGCTGCCATGGCCGGGGTGATGCCGGTCGCCGAGCTGGCCACCGCCTTCGACCGCCTGGCCCGGGAATACAAGGGCCACCAACTCCCCCTGCAAATGGCCGAGATCGAATGGCTGGAAGCCGCACGCTCGCTGTTCCACCTGGGTCTGGCGCAACTCGACAGCACACCGTTGGCCGCCATCGCTGGTGCTGCGGAGCTGATCGAACAGGTTGGCCAGGCCGTAGACGCACGTCTGGCCAGCTTGCATGACGACCCGCAGCATGTCCGGCGCGGCAAGCGCGACCCGCAGTTGGTCGCCAGTTTCCTGGCCCAAGCCATGGATATCCTGCTCGATGCCGAGTCGTTGCTATCGCGCTGGCAGCAACAGCCTGGGCAGCGTGATGCGCTGGACACCCTGCTCGACCAGCTGACCACCCTGGGGCACGCCGCGCACCTGGCCGACTTGTGGCAGATGGATGATGTGTGCGAGGCCTTGCTGGACCTGTATGGCGCCGTGGAAGAGGGCAGCCTGCCTGCCAATGCGCGTTTCTTCGCCCACGCCCGGCGCGCCCATGAAGCCCTGCTGGACATGCTCGATGAAGTGGCGGCCGGGCAGGACATCGCGCCGCGGTCAGAAACGCTCGACGGTCTGCGCAACCTGCTGGACCAAGCCTTGGCGCCAGAGGCCACTGGTCTGGTGGGCATCGACACGGTCACGCCGTTGCACCCGGACATGGACGTGGCCGATACCCTGGGCCTGGGGCTGCCCCATCAGCCGCAGCTGCCTGACGTGACCGAGCCTCTGCTTGAGGAACCGGAAAGCCCAGGCGAAGAGCTGCTGGAGGTGTTCCTCGAAGAAAGCTCGGACATCGTCGAAAGCGCCGCCGCAGCCTTGGCGCGCTGGCAGGCCGACCCGCGCAGCAGCGTCGAGGTAGACAACCTGATGCGCGACCTGCACACCCTCAAGGGTGTGGCGCGCATGGTCGAAATTGCCCCCATTGGTGACCTGGCTCACGAACTGGAGTTTCTGTACGAACTGCTGGCTGCCGGCCGCTTGCCGCCGAGCGCGCCTTTGTTCGCGCTGTTGCAGAACTGCCACGACCGCCTGGCGCACATGCTCGATGCCGTGCGTCTGGGGCAGCCACTGCATGCCGCCACGGCGCTGATCGACTATATCCGCAACTTCAGCAGCGCGGCCCTGACCGACAGTGCTGCCGGCCAGGGGCCGGTCGAAGCCGCCGCCAGCGAGGTGCCGACAGCAGCGCCAGAGCGGGCGCCAGGCGACATGGTCAAGGTCGATGCCGAGTTGCTCGACGACCTGGGTAACCTGGCGGGTGAGCACTCGATCATCCGTGGGCGCATCGAGCAGCAAGTCAACGATGCACAGTTCACCCTCAACGAGATGGAAACCACCCTGGAGCGCATGCGCGACCAGCTGCTGCGCCTGGACATCGAGACCCAAGGGCGAATCTCCAGCCGCCAGCAGTTCGAAGGCGATGCCTATGATGATTTCGACCCACTGGAAATGGACCGTCATTCACAGTTGCAGCAGTTGTCGCGGGCCTTGTTCGAGTCCGCCTCGGACTTGCTCGACCTGAAGGAAACCCTGGCTCAGCGTGCCCAGGAGGCCTACAGCCTGCTGCAGCAGCAGGCGCGGGTGAACAGCCAGTTGCAGGAAGGCTTGACCGCAACCTTGATGGTGCCGTTCGAGCGCCTTGTGCCGCGCTTGCAGCGCGTGGTGCGGCAGGTGGCCAGCGAGCTGGGCAAGCAGGTAGAACTGGTGGTCGGCAACGCCGAAGGTGAACTGGACCGCAGTGTGCTTGAGCGCATGGTGGCACCGCTTGAGCACATGCTGCGCAACGCCGTCGACCATGGCCTGGAAAGCCGCGAAGCACGCCTGGCCGCCGGCAAACCGGAGCAGGGCACCATCCACCTGAATTTGCTGCACGAAGGCGCCGATATCGTGATCGAAATGACCGACGACGGTGCTGGCGTTCCGCTTGAAGCGGTGCGGCGCAAGGCCATCAAGCGCGGCTTGCTGGACCCGCAGGCGCAGTTGAGCGATCACGAGATCCTGCAGTTCATCCTGCGCCCGGGTTTTTCCACCGCCGAGAAAATCACCCAGATCTCCGGGCGCGGCCTGGGCATGGACGTGGTGCACGAGGAGGTCAAGCAACTAGGGGGCTCGATGAGCATCGAGTCGGCTCAGGGCAAGGGCGCGCGTTTCCTCATCCGCTTGCCGTTCACCGTGTCGATCAACCGGGCACTGATGGTGCATCTGGGTGAGGAGCAGTACGCCATCCCGCTCAATACCATCGAGGGCATCGTCCGTGTGCCGCCGGCAGAGCTGGCGGTGTGCTATCAGCTGGACCCGCCCCGCTATGTTTATGCCGGCCATGAATACGAGCTGCGTTACCTGGGCGAGTTGCTGCAAGGCCTGCCGCGCCCGGCCTTGCTGGGGCAGAGTGTGCCGTTGCCCGTGCTGCTGGTGCATGCCAAGGAGCAATCTTTCGCCATTCAAGCCGATAGCCTGTCGCCCAGCCGCGAAATCGTGGTGAAGAGCCTGGGGCCGCAGTTTGCTGCCGTTGCCGGGCTGTCGGGGGCGACGCTGCTGGGCGATGGCCGGGTCGTGCTGATTCTCGACCTGCTTGGCCAGCTGCGCGGCCAGCAGCGGCGCCTGGCTCGTTTGCCCGGTGGCGGCACCCCACGCCAGTTGCTCGGCCCGGTGCCGCGCCGCGCATTGTTGGTGATGGTGGTGGACGACTCGGTGACTGTGCGCAAGGTTACCAGTCGCTTGCTGGAACGCCACGGCATGAGCGTGCTGACGGCCAAGGACGGGGTCGATGCCATGGCCTTGTTGGAAGAGCACCGTCCGGACGTGTTGCTGCTGGATATCGAGATGCCGCGCATGGACGGGTTCGAGGTGGCCACTCGCATTCGCCGTGACGCGCGGCTGAAAGACCTGCCGATCATCATGATTACCTCGCGTACCGGGCAGAAGCACCGCGACCGCGCTATGGCCATCGGCGTCAACGAATACCTGGGCAAGCCGTATCAGGAGTCGTTGTTGCTGCAGAGCATTGCACACTGGAGCCAGCCTCATGCTTGAACTGATTGCCGGCCAGCGCAGCAGCCTGACCGGGCTGTTGCTGCCCTTGGGCGACCGCACCCTGGTATTGCCCAACGTGGCGGTGGCCGAGTTGAGCGGCCAGCGCAATTTGGTGTGCCAACGCGGTGAGCCGGCCTGGCACCTGGGCTGGATCGACTGGCGAAAGCAGCGCCTGCCGCTGATCGGGTTCGAAGCGGCGTGTGGTGGCGAGACGCCGTGCGGCGAGCGGGCGCGGGTTGTGGTGCTCAATGCTTTGGGCGACACCGGCCTGCGCTATTTGGCGCTGTTGCTGCAGGACATTCCGCGTTCGTGCAAGCTCGACAGCCAGCTGAATTATGTGGATGTGGCGCTGGGGCGCCTGGAGCTGGCGGCGGTGCAGGTGGGCGAGCAGGTGGCGCGGGTGCCTGACCTGGCCGGGCTGGAAAGGCTGGTGCGTGACGCGGAACTGCAACCTGAGTTTGGGTAAGATTCAGGGCCGTCACTGACGGAATGAGGAACCCAGCCCACCTCAGGAGGTCTGTGTTTGCATGTATTACGGTGAACGCTTCAACGCCTGGACCCACCTGGTCGGTGCTGTCCTGGCCTGTATCGGTGCCATCTGGCTGATCGTGGTCGCGGGCCTGCAAGGCGACCCGTGGAAGATTGTCAGTTTCTCCATCTACGGCTGCACGCTGCTGTTGCTGTACAGCATCTCCACCCTGTACCACAGCACCCGCGGGCGGGCGAAGGTGATCATGCGCAAGCTCGATCACCTTTCGATCTACCTGCTGATCGCCGGCAGCTACACCCCCTTCTGCCTGGTCAGCCTGCGCGGCCCCTGGGGCTGGAGCCTGTTTGGCGTGGTCTGGGGGCTGGCGGTGATCGGCATGCTGCAAGAGATCAAACCGCGCTCCGAGGCGCGGGTTCTGTCGATCATCATCTATGCGGTGATGGGCTGGATCGTGCTGGTGGCGGTCAATCCATTGCTCCACTCGCTGGGCACTGCCGGTTTTGCCTGGCTGGCTGCCGGCGGGGTGTTCTACACCGTCGGCATCATCTTCTTCGCCCTCGACAGCCGCTTGCGTCACGGGCACGGCATCTGGCACCTGTTCGTGATTGCCGGCAGCCTCATGCACTTCGTGGCGGTGTCGTTCTACGTACGCTAGTTAAAAATCGCCCCAAAGCTGTTGTGCCACCGACAGCGCCACCACTGGCGCGGTCTCGGTGCGTAGCACCCGTGGGCCGAGGCGTGCGGCATGAAAGCCGGATGCTTTGGCGTGCTCGACTTCGCCTTCGCTCAGGCCGCCTTCGGGGCCGATCAGGAAGGCCAGGTTGGCAGGCTTGTCGTGGCTGGTGAGCGGCTCGGCCACCGGGTGCAGTACCAGTTTCAGATCAGCCTTGGTGCTGTTCAGCCACTCGGCCAGCGTGATCGGCGGGTGAATGACGGGCAAGGTCGAGCGACCGCATTGTTCACAAGCGCTGATTGCCACTTGGCGCCAGTGGGCCAGGCGTTTGTCGGCGCGTTCGTCCTTCAGCCGCACTTCGCAGCGCTCGCTGACGATCGGGGTGATTTCGTTGGCGCCCAGTTCGGTGGCTTTCTGGATCGCCCAGTCCATGCGCTCGCCACGGGACAGGCCTTGGCCGAGGTGTACGTGCAGTGGCGAATCGGTCTGGCCAGGCAGTGCCTGGTCGAGGTTGACGCGTACGGTTTTCTTGCCCACTTCGAGCAACTGGCCGAGGTATTCCTGGCCGCTGCCGTCGAACAGCTGCACGGCGTCGCCGGGGACCATGCGCAGTACGCGGCCGATATAGTGGGCCTGGGCTTCGGGCAGGTCGTGCTCGCCAAGGCTCAGGGGGGCGTCGATGAAGAAGCGGGACAGTCTCATGGATTTGCTCGGTAGAAGAGAGACGCAGATCCCCTGTGGGAGCGGGCATGCCCGCGAAGCAGGCAGCGTGCTCGCTCCCACAGGAAAAGTGATGTGGCGAACTGCCGGGCCTAGCCCGGGTCACGGAAGTCGGGGTGGAAGTTGGCCGGCACGGCAACGCTGACGCTTTCCCGGGTAGCGATGTCGATGCCTTCACTGGCCACTTCCGCCAGGAAGTCGATCTGCTCGGGTGTGATCACGTAAGGCGGCAGGAAGTAGACCACGCTGCCCAGCGGGCGCAGCAGGGCGCCGCGGGTCAGGGCATGCTCGAACACCTTCAGGCCGCGCCGCTCCTGCCACGGGTAGGCGACCTTGCCAGCCTTGTCCTTGACCATCTCGATGGCCAGGGCCATGCCGGTCTGGCGAATTTCGGCAACGTGAGCATGATCGGCCAGGTGTGCAGTCGCCGTTGCCATGCGCGTAGCCAAGGCCTTGTTGGCCTCTATCACGTTGTCCTGCTCAAAGATGTCCAGGGTCGCCAGCGCTGCAGCACATGCCAGCGGGTTGCCGGTGTAGCTGTGCGAGTGCAGGAATGCGCGCAGGGTCGGGTAGTCGTCGTAAAACGCCTGGTACACCTTGTCGGTGGTCAGGCAGGCGGCCAACGGCAGATAACCACCGGTCAGGGCCTTGGACAGGCACAGGAAGTCCGGGCGGATGCCCGCCTGTTCACAGGCGAACATCGTGCCGGTGCGGCCAAAGCCCACGGCGATCTCGTCGTGGATCAGGTGCACGTCGTAGCGGTCGCAGGCCTCACGCAGCAGCTTGAGGTACACCGGGTGGTACATGCGCATGCCGCCAGCGCCCTGGATCAGTGGCTCGACGATCACGGCGCTGATGGAGGCGTGATGCTCGGCCAGGGTCTGTTCCATGGCCTGGAACATGTTGCGCGAGTGCTCTTCCCAGCCCATGCCCTCGGGGCGCAGGTAGCAGTCGGGGCTGGGCACCTTGAGGGTGTCCAGCAGCAACGCTTTGTAGGTTTCGGTGAACAACGGCACATCGCCTACCGACATGGCGGCGATGGTTTCGCCGTGGTAGCTGTTGGTCAAGGTAACGAAGCGCTTCTTACCTGGCTTGCCGACGTTCTGCCAGTAGTGGAAGCTCATCTTCAGCGCCACTTCGATGCACGACGAGCCATTGTCGGCATAGAAGACCCGGTCGAGCCCGGCCGGGGTCATGGCCACCAGGCGCTCGGACAACTCGATCACAGGCTGGTGGCTGAACCCGGCCAGAATCACATGTTCCAGCTGGTCGACCTGGTCCTTGATGCGCTGGTTGATGCGCGGGTTGGCATGGCCGAACACGTTGACCCACCAGCTGCTCACCGCGTCCAGGTAGCGCTTGCCTTCGAAGTCCTCCAGCCACACGCCTTCGCCGCGCTTTATCGGGATCAGCGGCAGCTGCTCGTGGTCTTTCATCTGGGTGCAGGGGTGCCACAGGACCTTGAGGTCGCGTTGCATCCACTGATCATTGAGGCCCATGGGCACTTCTCCTGGCTTTGCGGCGTGGTTCGACCGCGTAAGCCTAAGCAATGCCGCAGGGCAGGACAACCATCGTGGTTCAGTGCCGGTGGGTGCCGCTCCATTCGAGGCGGCGGATGTGCACGGTACCCGCCTGTGAAGTGGAGATGGTCAGGCGCCGAAATGGTCCGTCGATTACCTGATGGTAAGGGTGTGTGGCGATGGGGCCTGGCCGCAGGTCGCGAAAACCGCTGCCTTCCAGCGTGATCCAGTAGAAGTTACGTGGCGCAGGGGCGACCAGGTCGTAATGATGGTTTTCGGCATCGAACAGCATGTGCAGGTCGTCACAGAGGAAATCGCTGACCACATAGTACTCCAGCCGCAGGCACTCGACTTCATGGGCGAAGCCAATTTCGACCTCGCAGTGTTCTCCGATAACCAGCTCCGAGCCTTCATCGCCCTTGAACGCTTCGTGAATACCTGCCCATGAAGTACTCTTGGAGCGGATCCTGAGCCCTGATTCGGTACGGAGTACGTGCCTGTACCAGAGAAACTGCCTTTCGACGTGATTGAACTGCTCCTCGAAGATCATGCGCATGCCCTCCTGGCGGGGCTTATGGCCATCCTCGCCAGCTTCGCCTGCGGCCGTGTGACATGGCTACTGGCAAAAATGTCAGTTGCCAAAAGCACTTGATGTCACTGCGCTGGCAGGGTTGGCGGAGGTGACGTATTCTTAACGCATCTCTCTCGGGGCATTCCTGCCTCTTCCCGTATCTGTAACCTCTGACTCGGAGTTCGCCGACATGGCTGCTGCTTGGGTGCGCCTGTGCGCGTTGGTATTGATTGGTGTGTCCAGCGGCGCCGCGCTGGCAAAGGACAAGACGCCCACGGCAATCGTGGTGGGCGGCGGCCTGGCAGGCCTGACGGCAGCCTACGAGCTGCAGACCAAAGGCTGGCAGGTGACCCTGCTGGAAGCCAAATCGGGCATGGGGGGGCGTTCGGGCCTGGCCACCAGTGAATGGATCGGCAACGCCAAGGCGCAGCCGGTGCTTAACCAGTACCTGGACCGTTTCAAACTTGAAACACTGCCGGCGCCGGAGTTCGTGCGTACCCCCGGTTACCTGATCGACGGCGAGTATTTCAGCGCCACCGACCTGGCCACCAAGCAGCCTGCTACCGCCGAAGCACTCAAGCGCTACGAGAAAACCCTCGACGACCTGGCCCGCTCCATCGACGACCCGCTGAACCCGCAGGCAACCAGCACATTGTTTGCCCTCGACCAGATCAACGTCTCCACCTGGCTCGACAAGTTGCAGCTGCCGGCCACGGCCCGTCAGTTGGTCAACCAGCAGATCCGTACCCGCTACGATGAGCCGTCACGCCTGTCGCTGCTGTACTTCGCCCAGCAGAACCGCGTGTACCGTGGCGTCAGCGACCGCGACCTGCGTGCCGCACGCCTGCCGGGTGGCAGCCCGGTGCTGGCCCAGGCTTTCGTCAAACAGCTGAAAACCATCAAGACCAGCTCGCCGGTCACCGCCATCGTCCAGGACAAGGACGGGGTAACGGTAAAAGTCGGCAGCGTCGGCTACCAGGCCGATTACCTGGTCATGGCCGTGCCGTTGCGCGCCCTGGCCAAGATCCAGATGACCCCGGGCCTGGACAACCAGCACCTGGCAGCGTTGAAGGGCACCAACTATGGCTGGCGCGACCAGCTGATGCTCAAGTTCAAGAAGCCCGTGTGGGAAAGCCGCGCACGCATGTCGGGCGAAATCTTCAGTAACGCCGGCCTCGGCATGCTGTGGATCGAGCCTGCGCTCAAGGGCGGCGCCAACGTGGTGATCAACCTGTCCGGCGACAACGCCCGCCTGCTGCAGGCATTTGGCGACAAGCAGATGGTCGACCAGGTGCTGATCCGCCTGCATGCGTTCTACCCACAGGCCCGTGGTGCGTTTACCGGTTACGAGCTCAAGCGCTACAGCACCGACGCCGGCACCGGCGGCGCCTACCTGGCTTATGGCCCGGGGCAGATCAGCAAGTACTGGCGCTTGTGGGAGCGCCCGGTGCAACGCATCACCTTTGCCGGTGAGCATACCGATGCCCTGTACCCTGGCACCCTGGAAGGCGCCCTGCGCAGCGGCCAGCGTGCGGCCAGCCAGGTGCAGGACCTGTTGGCCGGCAAGTCGTTCGACCCGGCCAAAGCGGCGCCGGTTGCGGCGGCAGCGGCAGCCGGTGCGGTGGCCGCCAAGCAAAGCAAGGGCGGTTTCTTCTCCAATCTGTTCGGTGGTTCGTCCGACAAGGCTGACAAGGCGCCAGTGAAAGAGGAGCCGAAAAAGGTCGAAGAGGCCAAGCAGGACAAGCCGGGCTTCTTCAAGCGCCTGTTTGGCGGGGCGGACAAGCCGCAAGCGAAGGCCGAGCCGATCGCCAAGGCTGAGGAAGTGGTGCCGGCATCCGCGCCAGCTCCACAAGCCGCGCCGGCCCCGGTTGCGCCTGCACCTGTGGTCAAGGAGGCGGCTGCCAAGCCAGCAGCGACCAAGGCGGCCCCGGCCAAGCATGCGCCGGCGCACAAACCCGCGCACAAGCCTGCCGAGACCAAGAAGGCGACAGCCAAGTCCGAACCGACCAGGAAACCTGTGGCCAATACCCAGGCCAAGGCGGGTTGATTTATTGCCAGCGCCGCCCCTTTCGCGGGTAAACCCGCGAAGAGGCCGGCACTGGCAACCTTGCACACCCCGGCTATCGTTAATGTTTCCTTAATGGGAAGGTTACAGAATAACTATCGGATTTCTCGATAATCCGAAGCAATTTTTTCCGCTTTTCTTCGATACATTTCGCGTTAGTCTGTGCACAGCTTTCACGGGGAAACACGCCAACATGCAACTGCGCAATTCATCTTCTCGCTACGGCGTGGTCAGCATCATCCTGCACTGGGGTGTGGCGCTGGCAGTCTTCGGCCTGTTTGGCCTGGGCTTGTGGATGGTCGGCCTCGACTATTACAGCCCTTGGCGCAAAGCCGGCCCGGACCTGCACAAGAGCATCGGCCTGGTGCTGTTGGCGGTGATGTTGCTGCGCGTAGTCTGGCGTTTCGTCAGCCCGCCACCTCTGGCACCGGCCAACCATGGCGCCTTCACCCGCCTGGCGGCCAAGCTGGGGCACCTGGCCCTGTACCTTGGGCTGTTTGCGGTGATGGCGGCCGGTTACCTGATTTCCACCGCCGATGGCGTCGGCATTCCGGTGTTTGGCCTGTTCGAAGTGCCGGCATTGATCAGCGACTTGCCCGATCAGGCAGACGTGGCGGGTGTGATTCACCTGTGGCTGGCCTGGGGCCTGGTCATTTTTGCCGTGCTGCATGCCTTGGCAGCGCTCAAGCACCATTTCATCGACCGTGACGCGACCCTGACCCGCATGCTGGGCCGCAAAGCTTGACCCTCAACCTCAATTGCATAGGAAGGAACAGGATGTTGAAAAAGACTTTTGCCGCTCTGGCGCTCGGTACCGCACTGCTCTCCGCTGGCCAGGCCATGGCTGCCGAGTACAAGATCGACAAGGAAGGCCAGCACGCGTTCGTTGACTGGAAAATCAGCCACCTGGGCTACAGCTTCATCCACGGTACCTTCAAGGACTTCGACGGTAACTTCACGTGGGACAGCGCCAAGCCTGAAGCCAGCAAGATCAACGTCGACCTGAAAACCGCCAGCCTGTGGTCGAACCACGCCGAGCGTGACAAGCACATCGCCAGTGCCGATTTCCTCGACGTGAAGAAGTACCCGGAAGCCAAGTTCGTCTCTACCGCCGTCAAGACCACAGGTGAAAAGACTGCTGACGTGACCGGCGACCTGACCCTGCACGGCGTGACCAAGCCGGTCACCTTCAAGGCTACCTTCAACGGTGAAGGCAAGGACCCATGGGGCGGTGAGCGCGCTGGTTTCAACGCCACCACCACCCTTAACCTGAACGACTTCGGCATCAAAGGCCCGGGTGCTACTTCGCAGACCCTGGACCTGGATATCAGTGTTGAAGGTGTGAAGCAGAAGTAAGTGATGCTTCGGCAATAAAAAACGCCGCCCATTGGGCGGCGTTTTCGTTTCTTAGCCTTTTCGGGTCAACAAGGCTGGGCGCTCACCGCGCGGGCGGCTTGGCAGGTCATCCAGCTGCTCAGGCGTTGGGTAACGGTCGAGCTTGGACTCCTTGCGGATGATCACCGGCTGTTTTTCCGGCTGGCGCGAGTTGCGCACGGCCGGCTCTTGCCGGGCGGCATCGTCACGGGCAGGGCGGCCACGGCCTGCGCCGCCGCCATCGCGACGGGCACCGCTACCGTTGTTGGCGCGAGGCGGGCGTTTTTCGCCGCCGCCGCTGCGCTGCTGGCCACCACTGCGGGCCTGACCCTGGCCGCCGGCATTGCTGCGCTGGCCATTGCCCTGGCCCTGACCTTGGCCGGCACCACCACCTGGGCGGCGGTTGCGGCCCTGGTTCTTGCCCTGGTAGGGGCTGACGTAGTCGGCGCGGTTACCGAAGTTGTCGATATCGTCGTCCAGGAACTCTTCCGGGTCACGGTCGGCTGGTGCTTTCGGTACGCTGCTGTTGCTGGCCTGTTGCTGTTGCTGCTGGCGCGGCTTCTTGTCACGCGGCTTGCGCGGCTGTTGTTGCTTGTCGCCGCTCTTTTCCTTGTCGGCTGGCTTGTCCGCAGCCTGCTGCTTGGTCTTGCCTTTATCCTTGCCTTTGTCCTTGCGGCCGCCGTTGGCGTCCTTGCTGCCTTCGCCGCGTGGCTGATTACGGCCGCCACGGCCATTGTTCTGCGGGCGCTCGCGCACTTCGGGTTTTTCGGCTTCTACCTGGCTGGCGTCGAAGCCCATCAGGTCGCCGTCAGGGATCTTCTGCCTGGTAACCCGCTCGATGCTCTTGAGCAGCTTCTCTTCATCCGGCGCGACCATGGAAATCGCCTCGCCCGAACGACCGGCACGGCCGGTACGGCCAATGCGGTGAACATAATCTTCCTCGACATTGGGCAGCTCGAAGTTGACCACATGAGGCAGTTGGTCGATGTCCAGGCCGCGGGCGGCGATGTCGGTGGCAACCAGCACGCGCACGCTGTTGGCCTTGAAGTCGGCCAGCGCCTTGGTGCGGGCGTTCTGGCTCTTGTTGCCGTGGATCGCAGCGGCGCTCAGGCCGTGTTTTTCCAGGTACTCGGCCAGGCGGTTGGCGCCGTGCTTGGTACGGGTGAACACCAGCACCTGTTCCCAGGCACCCAGGGTAATCAGGTGTGCCAGCAGCGCGCGCTTGTGGCTGGCAGGCAGGCGGTAGACGCGTTGCTCGATACGTTCGACCGTGGTGTTCGGCGGGGTGACCTCGATACGCTCCGGGTTATGCAGGAGCTTGTCGGCGAGGTCGGTGATGTCCTTGGAGAAGGTGGCCGAGAACAGCAGGTTCTGGCGCTTGGCCGGCAGGCGGGCCAGTACTTTCTTGACGTCGTGGATGAAGCCCATGTCGAGCATGCGGTCGGCTTCGTCGAGTACCAGGATTTCCACGTGGGCCAGGTCGACCTTGCCTTGGCCGGCCAGGTCGAGCAAGCGGCCCGGGCAGGCAACCAGCACGTCAACGCCTTTGGCGATGGCCTGGATCTGCGGGTTCATGCCAACGCCGCCGAAGATGCAGGCGCTGACCAGGGGCAGGTCGCGGGCATACACCTTGAAGCTGTCGTGCACCTGGGCTGCCAGTTCGCGGGTCGGGGTCAGGACCAGAACGCGCGGCTGACGCGGGCCGTGACGTTGCGACTTGTCGGGGTGGCCGGCCGGGAACAGGCGCTCGAGAATCGGCAGGGCGAAACCGCCGGTTTTACCAGTACCTGTCTGTGCGGCAACCATCAGGTCACGGCCTTGCAACACGGCGGGAATGGCCCGCTGTTGCACGGGGGTCGGCTGGGTATAGCCCGCAGCCTCGATAGCGCGGACAAGAGCCTCGGAGAGACCGAGGGAAGCAAAGGACATGGGCGATCCTGTTCTCGTGTGGGCTGGGCCCGTTGGGATGTTCTGCCTGGCGCGAAGGGCATCGGTGGGATGCGATCGCGTCCGGTCCAGCTGGGCTTTCACTGCACATCCGGGAAACGGAGGGTGGACGCGAAGGGGCGTCGGTGCCGATCGGGATGCCTGTTGCGAGGCCGAGCGTCCGGGCGTGAGCCGGGCGGGAAGGCCCGAGTATAACAGAGCTATCGCGCTGTGCTGCTTTCCTGCTGCTCAACGGCGTTGAGAATGTTTCCGATGTCGCCTGTGTAGCGCTGGTTGATGGCGGCAAAGGCCGGTTCCTGTTTGAAACGCTGCAGTGCTTCGGCAAAGGCCAGGGCCAATGCCTCACGCCCGGGTTTACGTACCAGCCCCAGATACTGGGCCTGGCGGCTGATCACCAGCGGCAGCGCCTCTACTTGCTGTTCCAGGCCCAGTTGCCGGAGCAGGTAATGACCAACCTTGCGATCGGTGATTGCCAGGTCGATACGGCCCAGCAGCAGCTTGCCGAAGTTGGCTTCCTGGGTGGGTGCGGCTTCCCGACGGAAATGCGTGGCCTCGTTGAACGCGGCGCCGTAGGCATAGCCGGGCGAGGTGCCGATGGTGAGGCCTGCGAGGTCGTCTGTGGCGGTCACAGGGTGGCGGCGTGCGCGCGCCTGGAACAACACGAATTCGACTTGCGACAAGAGCTCGGGGGCATAGACCAGGTAGGGGCGCCGGGCTTCGGTCTGGAAGATGTCCAGAATCCCGTCGGCCAGGCCTTGCTCGATCATTGCCAGGCAGCGCTTCCATGGAAGGAACTGCCATTCCACCTCGACGCCGAGGCGTTTGAACACTTCGGTGGTGACTTCGTAGTCGATGCCGTGGGGTTGGCCATTCTGCTGGTAGATGTAGGGTGCCCAGTCATCGGACACCAGACGCAGACGCTCGCCCAAGGCCGACGGGCTCAGGCAGGCGAGCAGCAGGGTGCAGAACAGGCGGGCGACGAGTGGCATGGCCGGAGATTACGCGCTCGGCCTGTTCTAGGCCAGAGGGTGTGATGTTCTCCTCTGCCGGCCCACTCAAATGTGGGAGGACCTCAGCAAATGTGTCTCGATTTCCTTGCGCCGCTCACCCAGCGACAGCCGCAGCCCCGGGTGGCGCAAGCACTGGCGCAGTTGCTCGGGCTGCAGCTGGCCGTAGCGGGCGTTGAGGTTTTCCAGGGCCTTGTCCCACCAGGCCGGCGCGCAGGCGCGGTCGAACTCATTGGGGTAGGGGTAGCAGCCATAGAGCAACTCGCGGGCGAACTGGCGCTCGTGCCTGGGTAGGGTCATGCTCAACGCCTTGTAGCCCAGGCGGTGCAGCGCGGGAGGCCGGGGTAGCTGGTCGTTGACCAGCTTGACGTCAGCCAGCGCCGCCTGGCCCAGCGGGTCGTGGCCGTGCTTGCGCAGCCAGGCCTGGATCTTGGCGCGGAATTGCGCCTTGCGGCTCCAGTAGTGGTGGATGACATCGGTGCATTCAGCCAGCTCCAGTTGGCGATAGGCCGCCACCGCCAGGCAGAACTCTTCGAGGGTATAGGCCTCGCGGGCGAGGGGGTAGAACTCGTCCATCATGGCGATGGAGCTGTCCAGTGTGCTGGCGTCCTCGGCCGTGAGGCCGATCACGCCGGAGTTGATCAGTGGCATCTGGCAGTCGGCCAGGCCCCGGCCTTGCAAAATGGTCAGCAGGTTCTTGTACAGCAGGCACTTCTGGTTCGCGCCGTAGCGCGGGCCGATGGCATTGCACAGCAGCTTGCCCGGGGCCACGCGGGCGAACAGTTGCAGTGGCGACGTGCGGAAAAAGGTGTCGGTGTCGATCAGCACCGCCAGCGGGTGTTGCTCCAGCACCTGGCGCAACAGCACGTGCTTGCTGCGAAAGTGATAACCGTGGGGGGCGTTCCATGCCTGGCGCGTGGCTTCGTCCAGCAGGTGGATGCTGACAGGCAGTTTGGCATAGGGCTGCGGGTTGTCGGTGTACACCTGGATGTCCATGGCTTCACGTGCCGTACCCAGGTGGGCAAGGGCGCTGACGATGCTGAAGCAGGCTTCCTGGTGATAGGTTGCCGGGCCAAAAGCCAGGTAGACAAGCTGTGGACGCGATGGCTGGGAATGCTGCATGGCAGGCAAGACCTGTGTAACCCGAAAATGAATAAGGCTTTAGTCTATGACCAAAGCCTTAATCATTTCTTAAGCAGACTTTGCCAAAAGATTTCAGCGCGGCAGCTTGAGGTTGTTCCAGATCGCCAGGCTCGGTTCGGCCTGGTTCAAGGTGTAGAAGTGCAGGCCCGGTGCGCCACCTTGCAGCAGCTGTTCGCACATGCGGGTGATCACTTCTTCGCCGAAGGCCTGGATGCTGGCGGTGTCGTCGGCATAGGCTTCCAGCTGCTTGCGGATCCAGCGCGGGATCTCGGCGCCACAGGCGTCGGAGAAACGGGCCAGCTTGCTGTAGTTGGTGATTGGCATGATGCCAGGCACCACCGGGATGTCCACGCCCAGCTTCTGTGCGCGCTCGACGAAGTAGAAGTAGCTGTCGGCGTTGAAGAAGTACTGGGTGATGGCGCTGTCGGCACCGGCCTTGACCTTGTGCACGAAGTTGGCCAGGTCGGCCTCGAAGTTGCGCGCCTGCGGGTGCATCTCAGGGTAGGCGGCCACTTCCAGGTGGAAGTGATCAGCTGTTTCCTGGCGGATGAACTCGACCAGGTCGCTGGCGTAGCGCAGTTCGCCACTGGCCATGCCCATGCCCGACGGCAGGTCGCCACGCAGGGCGACGATGCGCTTGATGCCGGCGGCCTTGTATTCGGCCAGCAGGGCGCGCAGGTCGTCCTTGGAGTCGCCCACGCACGACAGGTGCGGCGCGGCAGGTACCTTCACTTCGCTTTCCAGCTGCAGCACGGTGTTCAGCGTGCGGTCGCGGGTGGAGCCGCCGGCGCCGTAGGTGCAGGAGAAGAAGTCCGGGTTGTAGCTTGCCAGCTGGCGGGCGACGCCCATCAGCTTTTCGTGACCGGCGTCGGTCTTGGTGGGGAAGAACTCGAAACTGTAGCGGCGTTCTTGTGACATCACTCGTTCCTCAAGCAGCCTGCTTCACGCGGCAGGCTGCAAGTAAAAGCCAGGGCGGTGTGGGCCGGCCTGGCTTGGGCATCGTTGCGAAGCGTTGCCTGCGAACGCTTAGTAGCGGTAGGCGTGCGGCTTGAACGGGCCTTCGACGGTCACACCGATGTAGTCGGCTTGTTGCTGAGTCAGCTGGGTAACCACACCGCCGAAGCCGCGGACCATTTCCAGGGCCACTTCTTCGTCGAGTTTCTTCGGCAGCACTTCTACGGTCAGGCGCTCGGCCTTCTTCTCGGCCGACAGGTCGGCGAACTTCTGCTTGAACAGGAAGATCTGGGCCAGTACCTGGTTGGCGAACGAACCGTCCATGATGCGGCTTGGGTGGCCAGTGGCGTTACCCAGGTTGACCAGGCGGCCTTCGGCCAGCAGGATCAGGTAGTCGTCGTTCTGTGGGTCGAAGCTGCCAGCGCCGGTACGGTGGATCTTGTGTACCTGCGGCTTGACCTCTTCCCAGGCCCAGTTCTTGCGCATGAAGGCGGTGTCGATTTCGTTATCGAAGTGGCCGATGTTGCAGACCACGGCACGCTTCTTCAGGGCCTTGAGCATGTTGGCGTCGCAGACGTTGACGTTACCAGTGGTGGTGACGATCAGGTCGATCTTGCCCAGCAGGGCCTTGTCGATGCTGGCTTCGGTGCCGTTGTTGATGCCATCGATGAACGGCGAGACCAGCTCGAAGCCGTCCATGCAGGCCTGCATGGCGCAGATCGGGTCAACTTCGGTGACCTTCACGATCATGCCTTCCTGGCGCAGGGACTGGGCCGAGCCCTTGCCCACGTCACCGTAGCCGATCACCAGGGCTTGCTTGCCCGACAGCAGGTGGTCGGTGCCGCGCTTGATGGCGTCGTTCAGGCTGTGACGGCAGCCGTACTTGTTGTCGTTCTTGCTCTTGGTGACCGAGTCGTTGACGTTGATGGCCGGCACTTTCAGCTCGCCCTTGGCCAGCATGTCCAGCAGGCGGTGTACGCCGGTGGTGGTCTCTTCGGTCACGCCGTGTACGCGGTCCAGTACCTGTGGGTACTTCTTGTGCAGCAGCTCGGTCAGGTCGCCACCGTCGTCGAGGACCATGTTGGCGTCCCATGGCTGGCCATCTTTCAGGATGGTCTGCTCCAGGCACCACTCGTACTCTTCTTCGGTTTCACCTTTCCAGGCGAATACCGGAATGCCAGCGGCGGCGATGGACGCGGCGGCCTGGTCTTGAGTGGAGAAGATGTTGCAGGACGACCAGCGCACTTCGGCACCCAGGGCTACCAGGGTTTCGATCAGCACGGCGGTCTGGATGGTCATGTGGATGCAGCCCAGGATTTTCGCACCCTTGAGCGGCTGCTCGGCCAGGTACTTGCGACGCAGGCCCATCAGCGCAGGCATTTCCGATTCGGCAATGATGGTTTCGCGACGGCCCCAGGCGGCCAGGGAGATGTCGGCGACTTTGTAATCGGTAAAACCAGCAGGCATGTTTGCAGCGCTCATGAGAGCCTCCATTCGTAGTGTGCGAATGGGCGCCGTTGTGCGTTAAGCGCCCGCAAGAGCGAGCAACGCCCCATCCGAGCCTGACAGGCCTAGCCTGCTGCAGCGCCCCTCGGACAGGTGGCGGGCATGGCACCGCTGTGGGCAACCATGTGAAGCGGCGCAGATTATAGCCGCCCCCGCCCGCTTGCCCAAGGTTTTCTGTCGATTAATCGCGACGATAGTCGATGTTCAATGGAGTGATGGCGGCCGCTCTGCCATCATTGCTCTACGTTAGCCAAGCAGGTCAGGAGTACAGATGAACTTTCACACCCGCAAGTGGGTTAAACCCGAAGACCTCAACCCCAATGGCACCCTGTTCGGTGGCAGCCTGTTGCGCTGGATCGACGAAGAGGCGGCGATCTACGCCATCGTCCAGCTGGGCAACCAGCGCGTGGTAACCAAGTACATTTCGGAAATCAACTTCGTCAGCGCTTCGCGCCAAGGCGACATCATCGAGCTGGGCATCACCGCCACCGAGTTTGGTCGTACCTCGATCACGCTCAAGTGCGAAGTGCGCAACAAGATCAGCCGCAAGGCCATCCTCACGGTCGACAAGATGGTCTTCGTCAACCTGGGTGAAGACGGCCTGCCGGCGCCGCATGGGCGTACCGAGATCAAGTACATCCAGGACCAGTTCCCGGATTCTGCGGTGGAATGACGATTCTGGGGGCCGCAAAGCGGCCCCAGAATCTCAAGGCTGTGCGCTGACCTTGCGCACCACCCGCCCGATGCTCAACCCCTGCACCAGAATCGACGACAGCACCACGATGTAGGTGATCGACAGCAGCAGGTCACGCTCCTCGCCCAGCGGCAACGACAGCGCCAGGGCCACCGACACCCCACCCCGCAAGCCACCCCAGGTCAGCACCCGCACCGTGCCTTTCGGCACCGGGCGCCAGCGCCGCAGCAGCACAATGGCCGGGGCCACGGTCAGCAACCGCGACAGCAGCACCGCCAGCGCCAGCACGCCGCCGGCCGCCAGGTGCATCCAGTTGAACGGCAGCAGCAACAGCTCCAGGCCGATCAACGCGAACAACAAGGCGTTGAGCATGTCATCGATCAACTCCCAGAAACCGTCCATGTAGCGACGAGTCATGTCATTCATCGCCAGGTTACGCCCCAGGTTACCGATGATCAGGCCGGCCACCACCATGGCGATCGGCGCGGAGACATGCAGCTCGTAGCACATGGCCGAGCCACCAATGACCAGTGCCAGGGTCAGCATGACCTCGACCTGGTACTGCTCGACACTTTTGATCATGCGGTAGGTGGCGTAGCCGATCAGGCCGCCGAACACCACGCCACCGATGGCCTCCCGGGCGAACAGGATGGCGGTGTCGGTCATGCTCGGTGTTTCACCCAGCTGGATGATGCCCAGCAGCACGGTGAACACCACTACCGCCGTGCCATCGTTGAACAGCGACTCGCCAACGATAGTGGTTTTCAGCGGTTTGGAGGCGTTGGCGGTACGCAGCGCGCCCAGCACGGCAATCGGGTCGGTGGGGGAAATCAGCGCACCGAACAGCAGGCAGTAAATCAACGGCACCTGCCAGCCGAACAGGGCGAATACCCAGTGCGACAAGTAGCCGATAACCACGGTGGCGATCAGCACGCCCAATGTCGCCAGCAGGCCAATGGGCCAACGGTAGCTGCGCAGGTCGCTGAGGTTGACGTGCAGTGCGCCGGCAAACAGCAGGAAGGCCAGCATCCAGTGCATCAGCAGGTCGTTGAAATCGATCTGGTTCATCAAGCCTTCGACGCGTTCTTCCAGGCCCGGGAAGCCGATCAGGCTCAGGCCCTGCAGCATCAGGGAGAACAGCAATGCCGTGACCATCACGCCGATGGCGGGGGGCAGGCCGATGAAGCGGTAATTGACGTAGGTAAGAAGGGTGGTGAGGCAGATAAACGCGGCAACTAATTCAAGCATCCCGAATCCTGTAACAGTGGCTTCCAAGTCGTTACCCGAATGGCTCGGGCAGTTCTTTGATGACCTGGCGCGGGGTTCGGGACACAGGGTTTGACCGGATTCCCTTAAATCGTTCCCATGTCGGGGGCGCGGCGGCCCCCCGGAATGCCCTATATTCGAGCCCTTACAACCCTGCAAGGATAAGAAGGCGTGTTGGCAACATCCCTGGTGCTGGTCGCCGCCCTGCTGCATGCGACCTGGAATACCCTGATCAAATTCAGCGGCGAACGCCTGCTGGTAATCGCCAGCATGGACACGGTTGCACTCGCTTTCGCGGTGCTGGCCGTGGCGTTCGTCGATGTGCCGCCCGCTGAAATCTGGCCTTGGTTGATCGCTTCGGCACTCGCCGAGCAGTTGTACCGCTATTTGCTGATCCAGGCCTATCGCGTGGGCGACCTGGGGCTGGTCTATCCTCTGATGCGCGGCCTGTCACCATTGGTGGTGCTGGGGCTGACCCTGGCCTTCGCCGGGGAGTCGCTGAGCCAGCAGCAGATCATCGGCATCCTGTTGATCCCGTGTGGCATGGCCTGCCTGTTGTGGCAGGGCGGTGGTGGCGACCGGCTGCCTTGGTCGATGCTGCCGGTGGTTGCCCTGATTGGCCTGTGCATCGGCTGCTACACCTGGTTCGATGGCCAGGCGGTGCGCTTGTGGGGCAAGCCTTGGGACTACCTGGTGTGGTTGACCCTGCTCAGCGCCTGGCAATTTCCGCTGCTGGCCAGCGTGGCTCGGCGCGCGCCGTTCATGCTGTTCTGGCGAACACAATGGCGCCTGGGGCTGGCGGTGGGCTTTTGCGTATTGTTCAGCTACGCCCTGGTGCTCTGGGCCATGCATCTGGGGTCGGTGGCCGAGGCAGCTGCGTTGCGCGAGTTGAGCGTGATCCTGGTGGTGCTGCTGGGCATGCGCTACCTCAAAGAACCTTTTGGCGGGCCAAGACTCCTAGCTTGCGGGCTGGTCCTGGCAGGCATGCTGGTGATGAAGCTCTAACCCATTTTCGAACAAGGAGTCCTGAGCATGACCGTTGCCCTGTGGTGCATTTTGATCGCGCTGCTGTTGAATCCGCTGTGTGCCTTGATCGCCAAGGTGGCCAGCGGCCGCTTCGGCCTCAAGGACAACCATGATCCGCGCGCCTTCCTTGATACTTTGTCGGGTTTACCGCGGCGTGCGCATGCTGCGCAGCAGAACGGCTACGAGGCGTTTCCGGCGTTTGCCGCAGCGGTGCTGGTAGCGGACATCGTCGGCAATGCCGAGCAGGTGACGCAGGATGTGCTGGGGGTGATGTACATCACCAGCCGGCTGCTGTACATCATCTGCTATCTGGCGGATTGGGCTGCCTTGAGGTCGCTGGTGTGGTTTGCCGGGCTGGCGCTGATCGTGTCGTTCTTTGTGGTTTCCATCTGAAACAGAGTGGCCTTCTTCGCGGGCAAGCCCGCGAAGAATCCAGCGCCGATCAAGGCACTTTGGGTACTTCTGGCAGTGGCTGGCCCTTGGGCCACAGCATCCAGATCTGCCCCTGCTGCTTCATGTTCCCGGCCAGCTCGCCGGCTTGCGGCCCGGTACCCCAGAACAGGTCCGCACGCACCTCGCCAGCAATCGCCCCGCCCGTGTCCTGCGCCCCAACCGGGCGCACCACCGGCGAGCCATCCGGGCGAGTCGTGGACAGCCACAACAGGCTACCCAGCGGTATCACCTTGCGGTCGATGGCCACGCTGTAGCCGGCAGTCAGCGGCACATTCAGCGACCCGCGCGGGCCCTCGTTGCTGTCCGGGCGGGTGCTGAAGAACACGTAGCTGGGGTTGCTGGCCAGCAGTTCCGGCACGCGCTGCGGGTTGGCCTGGGCCCAGGCATGAATCGCGCCCATGCTCACCTCTTCTTTTTTCAGCTGGCCCTGTTCCACCAGCCAGCGGCCGATTGGCCGGTAGGGGTGGCCGTTCTGGTCGGCGTAGCCCAGGCGCAGTTGCCGACCGTCCTCCAGCTGGACGCGGCCGGAGCCCTGGATCTGCAGGAACTGCAGGTCCATCGGGTCGGTCAGCCAGGCCAGCACCGGCGCCTTGACGCCGTCACGGTTGATCACCTCGGCAGTGTCGTAAGGCTTGAGCACCCGGCCATCGAGGCGACCGCGCAGGCGTTTGCCCTTCAGCTCGGGGTACACGCTGGCCAGGTCGACCACGATCATGTCCTCAGGAATGCCATAAACCGCCACATGGTTGGTCGACGACTGCTTCAGGCTGCCGGGGTAGACCGGCTCGTAGTAACCGGTGATCAGGCCGTTGGCGTTGTTCTCGGCAGAGCGCAGGCCGTACACCTCCAGGTTCTGCTCCAGAAAGGTGCGCACTTGCGCGGCGCTTGCCGTGGCGCTTCCGGCCGCTTCACAGGTGGCAGCCCACACGGGGTCGCGCTTGAGCTTCTCGCAGCCGCTACGCCAGGCGTAAAAGCCGGCCAACAGGTCTTCATCGCTGACCGCCGGCAGGTCTTTCCAGGTGGCCGGGGCATAGGTGGCGATGGCGTGGGGCTCGGGCTTGGCGTTCTCGCCGCCATTGCAGCCGGCCAGCAACGCCAGTACAGGGAGTGTCCAGGCCAGATGGCGCAGGGCAGATTTCATGAGTGCATTCCTGTCATGGGCGAACATGAAGATTCACCCCTGTAATTTATGTGGCTATTGGTCTTTGGCCCTTGGGCAGCGATACTGGCCGCCCATTTGCGTAGGCCGAAGTGAGCGTGATGTTGAAGCGATTGACCGTTGTTCTGCTGGCAGCACTGGCCCTGGGCGGTTGTGACCGGGTTGACCCGAACTCGCCGCTGGGCAAGCGCAAGGTGATCTTCAAGGACATGCTCAAGACCAGCGAAGACCTGGGTGGCATGCTGCGTGGCCGGTTGCCGTTCGACGGGGTGAAGTTTGCCGAAGGTGCGCTGAAGCTGGACGGCCTTGCCCATCAACCCTGGCAGCACTTTCCTCAGGTACGCGATGGCGGCGACAGCGCCGCCCGTGCCGAGGTATGGGAGCGCCAAGCGCGTTTTCATGACCTGGCCCGGCAACTGGAGGGCGTTACCGGCGAACTGGTCGGTGTAACCCGCAGCCAGCCGCTGGATGCCGCGCAGTTGAAGGCGCCGATGGACAAGGTCGAAGCGGCGTGCAAGGCCTGTCATACCGAATTCCGCAATCACTGAACACTGCATCGCTTTTACATACCAGCGCATAACTGTCTGATCTAGCAGGAACCCTGTGGGAGCGGGCTTGCCCGCGAACACCGGCGAAGCCGGTGCCATACACCGCGTCGCATTCTTCGCGGGCAAGCCCGCTCCCACAGGGTTAAGCGGTGCCTGATCAAGCTATGTTCGTCTTATCAGCGATCCAGGTCGTCGACTGCTTCCTGCAATTCTTTACGCGACTCGGCCAGCTTGTCCTTGCGCTTGTTGATCTTCTCGGCGTCGCCTTTCTTCTCGGCCTTCTTCAAGTCTTTTTCCCGCTGCGCCACTTCATGGCGGGCGTCGAGCACCTTCTGCTCACGTTCCTTGCGCAGGCTGGCGTCGGTGCAGTTGTCCACCCCGCGCAGGGCTTCTTCCAACCCTGCAACCTGGTCGCTGTTGCCATGGTCACGGGCAATCTTCAGCTGGTTTTCGATGGCACTGCGCTTGGCGGCGCAGCCGGTCAGGCCGGCATCCGGCTGGGCAGCCTGTGCGGTGCCTGCGGCCAGGCCAAGTGTCGCGAGCAGCAAAAGGGTCGAAATACGTTTCATGAAAAGCCTCCTGGACGGGGCGGGGCAGCAAAAGTTGGTGGAAATCCTGCCTTGGTTTTGCCCATTTAGGAACCCTTGTCGGCTTTTTCCGGAGCAATCTCAGGGTTTCCCTACAAGTAAATTGGTAAAAAATCATTGCTCGATGGGTTCGCTGCCATTCTGGAACCCGTTGATCCCTGCCAGGGCCAGCTCTGCGGCAAGGGCTTGAACCTCATTGGCAGCAAAAAACGCCGCCAGTTGCTGCCCACGCTTTTCGCCAATCCCGGCCAAGGCTTGCCATTCACGGCTGCTGCGTTTTTCCAGCCCTGGCCAGTCGCCTGCCAGTTGCAGGCTCGACGGTAGGGGTGTGCCCAGCCCGCGCAACCATTGGGCAAAAGGCCGTGAGCGGGCCGCATCGAAGCTGCTCGCCAACTGCACAGATGTCGCATCACTGATGCCTGCCACCTGGCCCAGGCGCTCGGCATCCAGATGCAACCAGTCGGCCATCGATGTCACTAGCCCGGCGTCCACCAGCCGGCGCCAGGTGCCAGGCCCGGTGCGTGGCAAGGCCAGCCCGTGTTTACCGCTGAGCCACGTCAGGCGGGCAATGAACTGCTCCTCGCAGCCCTCGCTGGCCTGCCAGCAAGTGTGGGCGTGGTACCGGTCGGGCGCCGGCGCGCTGACCGCCTGGCGTTCGACTGCGCGATGCACCACCTGCTCCAGGCGTGGGATGGTCAGGCCGGCCAGGCTGATGGCCACTTGGTCTCCGGGGCGGATGTCGAGGCTGTGCCAGCGCGCCAGCGAGCCCAGGCTCACCTGGGTAATGCGCCGGTCGTCCAGGGTGACCGGCAGCAATTGCAAAACTGGCGTGACCTTGCCGGTGCGACCGACCCGGAAGCGTACGTCACGCACTTCGGCCAAGGCCTGTGCATAGGGGTACTTCCAGGCCGCGATCCAGTAAGGCGCCTTGGCTTGCCAGCGCTCTGCCGGCGGCCGACTGCCCTGGCGCAGCACCACACCATCGGTGGCGAAAGGCAGGGCAGAGCGGTACCAGTGGTCGCGCCAATGGGCGGCCTCGTCCGTGGTGCCTATGGCGATGCTGTAGCGCAGGCTTTCCGGAAAGCCCAGTTGCGCCAGTTGCTTGAGGCGCTCAGCCTGCTGGCTGGGGCCGTGCGGCCAGTCCCAGACGAACAGGCCGATGCCGGCGCCTTGTTCAGTTGTCAGCTGTTTGCGTGCGAGCAGCCCGGCCACGGTGCCGCGGGCGTTGGCGCTGCCTGCCCGGGCTTGCACATGCTGGTCCAGGCGCAGATACAACTCACCCTGCAATTGCAGGTCGATTGCCTGAGGCAACTGCCGGGTGAGGGTGCCTAGCTGGGGAATGTGCCGGCTCCAGTCGTGCCCCTGCACGCCGTCTCCGCGACTGACCAACTGCACCAGCTGGCCTTGCCGATAGGTGAGCGAGACGGCAACACCGTCGATCTTGGGCTGCACCCATACACCGGTCTTGCCGACCAGCCAACGTGCGACGGCCTGGCGATCAGCCAGCTTGTCGATGCCGGTATGCGGTACCGCGTGAGGGATCGGGCCTCGCGCGCTGGCCAAGGGGGATGGAGCGGTGGCCAGGCCAAAGCATTGCTGCAAATGCTCCAGGCGTAGGCGGCTCTGGTCGTAAAGCGCGTCGGCCACCAGCGCAACACCTTGTCGGTGGTAGTGATCATCCCAGCGGGCAAGTGTGGCCCGCAGTTGCGCTGCTTCGGCGTCGACGTGTTGTGCAGACCAGTCGGGGCACTGCTCGGCCCGGGCCATTGGGGCCTGCAGCAACAGCAGCAGGGTAAGCAACAAAGGGTGAAGCATGGCCAGCATCCTTGCGTGGCGTGTAGGAGCCCCCAGCCTAGGCAGGTTTGCTGGTGCTTGCCGCAGCGAGATTGTCAGCCGATATGTCACAAAAAAGCCCCTGCCGATCACTCGGCAGGGGCTTTCGCCAGGCGCTGTAGGAAGCTTACAGGCCGGCAGCGTCACGCAGCGACTGGGCGCGGTCGGTGCGCTCCCAGGTGAAGGTGGTGAAGGTGTCGTCGCCGACAGTCTTCTGCTGCGGGGTGCGACCGAAGTGGCCGTAGGCAGCGGTTTCCTGGTACATCGGGTGCAGCAGGTCGAGCATGGTGGTGATGGCGTACGGACGCAGGTCGAAGCACTCGCGCACCAGCTGGATGATCTTGTCGTCGGAAACCTTGCCGGTGCCGAAGGTGTTGATCGAGATGGAGGTCGGCTGGGCCACGCCAATGGCGTACGACACCTGGATCTCGCAACGCTCTGCCAGGCCGGCGGCAACGATGTTCTTGGCCACGTAGCGGCCGGCGTAGGCGGCGGAACGGTCGACCTTGGACGGGTCCTTGCCGGAGAACGCGCCACCACCGTGGCGGGCCATGCCGCCGTAGGAGTCGACGATGATCTTGCGGCCGGTCAGGCCACAGTCACCCACCGGGCCGCCGATGATGAAGTTGCCGGTCGGGTTGATGTGGTACTGGGTGCCCTTGTGCAGCAGCTCGGCAGGCAGGGTGTGCTTGACGATCAGCTCCATCACGGCTTCTTGCAGGTCTTTCTGCGACACCTCAGGGTTGTGCTGGGTCGACAGCACCACGGCGTCGATACCGACCACCTTGCCGTTTTCGTAGCGGCAGGTGACCTGCGACTTGGCATCCGGGCGCAGCCACGGCAGCAGGCCGGATTTGCGCGCTTCGGCCTGGCGCTCGACCAGGCGGTGCGAGAAGCAGATCGGTGCCGGCATCAGCACTTCGGTTTCGTTGCTGGCATAGCCGAACATCAGGCCCTGGTCGCCAGCGCCCTGGTCTTCAGGCTTGGAGCGGTCCACGCCCTGGGCGATGTCCACCGACTGCTTGCCGATGATGTTCATCACGGCGCAGGTGGCACCGTCGAAGCCGACGTCGGAGCTGTTGTAGCCGATGTCGATGATGACTTTACGCACCAGGTCTTCCAGGTCGACCCAGGCCGAAGTGGTGACTTCGCCGGCGATGATGGCGACACCGGTCTTGACCAGGGTTTCGCAGGCCACGCGGGCGTATTTGTCCTGGGCGATGATGGCATCGAGGACAGCGTCCGAAATCTGGTCGGCGATCTTGTCCGGATGCCCTTCGGACACGGACTCGGAGGTGAAAAGGGAGTATTCGCTCATCTCGAAGGTTCCTGAAATTTACCGATGGTGTATGTCGCCAGCCGTCCGCTGGAAATGGCGGACCTGGATCTGGAAACCGTTACGCAAGCCTACGTACAGGCTGTCCCCGTGGGCGAGCCCGGCAGCGTTGGCCCAGCGGGCCAGGTCGTCCTGCTCGAAGCCAAGCCACAGGTCGCCGCAGGCTTCACGCGCCCACCCCTGGTCATGGCTGCACAGTTCGGTGACCAGCAGGCTGCCGCCTGCCTTTACCCGTTTGGCCAGCTGGCGCAAGGCCAGGGCCGGGTCGCTGAAATGGTGCAGCACCATGTTCAGCACAACGCAGTCGGCGGCCACATCCGTTGCATCCAGTGCATCGGCCAACTGCAGGTTGACGTTGTGAAGCCCTTCGCGTTGGCACACCTGGCGCGCCAGCTCAAGCATGGTCGGGCTGTTGTCCAGGGCGGTGACGTGGGCAAAGCGCCGGGCCAGGTCTGGCAGGAAGCCGCCGTCGCCGGGGCCAACCTCCAAGGCGCTGGCGGCCGGGTCGAAATTGAGTTTGTCGAGCAGTGTCAGCAGGCTTTCGCGGTATTGCGGCAGGCCGGCGATCAGGTCTTGCTGGGCGCGGAATTTCTCTTCCACACGCAGGAAGAAGTCCTGGCTGGTGGCCGCGCGGCGTTGTTGCACCTGGGCGATCCGCGCTTGCACGTCAGGCGGCAGGGCCATGTCATCCACTTCTTCAAGCAATGCCGCGTGCAGCCGGCCACCCAGGCGCAGGCCATCGGGCAGGGCGCGGCGGTAAAAGATGGCGTTGCCTTCGCGACGGGTTGCCACCAGCTCGGCCTGGGCCAGCACCTTCAGGTGGTGGCTCATGCCCGACTGGCCGATGTCGAAGATCTGCGCCAGTTCCAGCACACCGAAAGAGTCGTTGGCCAGGGCGCGCAATACGTTCAGGCGCAGCGCGTCGCCACTGGCCTTGCACAGGGCGGCCAATGCTTCGCGTTGCTCGGGGATCGATTGCGCACGGAGGTTCATGGGGCGGCAGTCTAGACAGGCATCAATGCCCTAGCAAGGCCAATATCAAAAAGTTTTGATATTGAGTGATGGGCGGGGCGGTTATCCCGGTTTTGCCCCGAATTGAAGGCCAATCACAGGAAAATCCCCCGACTGCGACCATACGTCATTGCCCCAAGCCCCCCCAGTGGGCGAAAATGGCCGCCTTTTTTCGTGACACCACCTATTCAAGCCCCCCAGGAGATCAGCGATGCCCAGCCGTCGTGAACGTGCCAACGCCATTCGTGCCCTCAGCATGGATGCCGTGCAAAAGGCCAACAGCGGCCACCCAGGTGCCCCTATGGGCATGGCGGATATCGCCGAAGTGCTTTGGCGCGACTATCTGAAGCACAACCCGAGCAACCCGAGCTTCGCTGACCGTGACCGCTTCGTGCTGTCCAACGGCCACGGCTCGATGCTGATCTACTCGCTGCTGCACCTGACCGGCTACGACGTCACCATCGATGACATCAAAGGCTTCCGTCAGCTGCACAGCCGCACCCCGGGCCACCCGGAATACGGCTACACCCCAGGCGTCGAGACCACCACCGGCCCACTGGGCCAGGGTATCGCCAACGCCGTGGGCTTCGCCCTGGCCGAAAAAGTACTGGCTGCCCAGTTCAACCGTGAAGGCCACACCATCGTCGACCACAACACCTACGTGTTCCTGGGCGATGGCTGCATGATGGAAGGTATCTCCCACGAAGTCGCCTCGCTGGCCGGCACTCTGGGCCTGAACAAGCTGATCGCCTTCTACGACGACAACGGCATCTCCATCGACGGTGAAGTGCACGGCTGGTTCACCGACAACACCCCGGCGCGCTTCGAAGCATACAACTGGCAGGTGATTCGCAACGTCGACGGCCACGATGCCGAAGAAATCAAGATGGCCATCGAGACGGCGCGCAAGAGCGACCGCCCGACCCTGATCTGCTGCAAGACCATCATCGGCTTCGGTTCGCCGAACAAGCAGGGCAAGGAAGACTGCCACGGTGCCCCGCTGGGCAACGACGAAATCGCCCTGGCCCGCAAGGAACTGAACTGGAACCACGGTCCGTTCGAAATCCCGGCCGACATCTATGCCGAGTGGGACGCCAAGGCCGCTGGTGCCAAGGCTGAAGCTGACTGGAACCAGCGTTTCGACGCCTACGCCAAGGCCTTCCCGGAACTGGCTGCCGAATTCAAGCGCCGTGACAGCGGCGAGTTGCCGGCCGACTTCAGCGAGAAGGCCCAGGCCTACATCAACGAAGTGGCCGCCAAGGGCGAAACCATTGCCAGCCGCAAGGCCAGCCAGAACGCCCTGAACGCCTTTGGCCCACTGCTGCCCGAGTTCCTGGGTGGCTCGGCTGACCTGGCAGGCTCCAACCTGACCCTGTGGAAGGGCTGCAAGGGCGTCGAAGCCAATGACGCCAGCGGCAACTACGTGTTCTACGGCGTGCGCGAGTTCGGCATGACCGCCATCATGAACGGCGTTGCCCTGCACGGTGGCCTGGTGCCTTACGGCGCGACTTTCCTGATGTTCATGGAATACGCCCGCAACGCCGTGCGTATGTCGGCACTGATGAAGCAGCGTGTGATCCACGTCTATACCCACGACTCCATCGGCCTGGGTGAAGACGGCCCGACTCACCAGCCAATCGAGCAACTGACCAGCCTGCGCAGCACGCCGAACCTGGACACCTGGCGCCCGGCCGACGCGGTGGAATCCGCCGTGTCCTGGAAAAGTGCCCTGGAGCGCAAGGACGGCCCTTCGGCACTGATCTTCTCGCGCCAGAACCTGCAGCACCAGGCACGTGACGCCCAGCAGATCGCCGACATCAGCCGTGGTGGCTACGTGCTCAAGGATTGTGCTGGCGAGCCTGAGCTGATCCTGATCGCCACCGGTTCCGAAGTGGGCCTGGCCGTTCAGGCGTTCGACAAGCTGACCGAGCAAGGCCGCAAGGTGCGCGTGGTTTCCATGCCGTGCACCAGCGTGTTCGATGCCCAGGACGCTGCCTACAAGCAGTCGGTGCTGCCGCTGGAAGTGGGTGCGCGTATCGCCATCGAAGCGGCCCACGCCGACTTCTGGTACAAGTACGTCGGCCTGGAAGGCCGTATCATCGGCATGACCACCTACGGTGAGTCGGCGCCGGCTTCGGCACTGTTCGAAGAGTTCGGCTTCACCCTGGAGAACATCCTCGGTACTGCCGAAGAGCTGCTGGAAGACTGATACAAGGAAGGCGAGGGCCTTTGGCCCTCGTTCGCGGCACAAGGCCGCTCCTACAGGGTATTGCGTACGCCGTCCCCTGTAGGAGCGGCCTTGTGCCGCGAATGGGCTGCGCAGCGGCCCCGTTCAACTGCCGGAGTTCAAGAGCTACCTATGCCCCACCTGCGTCCCTACAAAGTTGCACTCAACGGTTATGGCCGTATCGGCCGCTGTGTCCTGCGCGCGCTGTTCGAGCGGGGGGCGAAGGCCGGTTTCGAGATCGTCGCGCTGAACGACCTGGCCGATCAGGCCAGCCTGGAGTACCTGACTCGCTTCGACTCCACCCACGGGCGTTTCCCCGGTGAGGTGAAGGTCGATGGCGATTGTCTGCATATCAATGGCGACTGCGTGAAGGTAATGCGCAGTGCTACCCCTGAAGGCATCGACTGGGCAGCGCTCGGCATCGATCTGGTGCTGGAATGCTCCGGCGCCTACAACACCCGCGCCGATGGCCAGCGTTTCCTCGACGCCGGTGCGCCCCGGGTACTGTTCTCGCAGCCCATGGCCAGCGAAGCCGACGTAGACGCCACGGTGGTCTACGGCATCAACCAGGCCTGCCTGACCGGCAGCGAGCGCCTGGTGTCCAACGCCTCGTGTACCACCAACTGCGGTGTGCCGCTGTTGCGTGTGCTGGACCAGGCGTTCGGCATCGAATACGTGCAGATCACCACCATTCACTCGGCGATGAACGACCAGCCGGTGATCGACGCCTACCACCACGAAGACCTGCGCCGCACGCGTTCGGCCTTCCAGTCGGTGATCCCGGTGTCCACTGGTCTGGCGCGTGGCATCGAGCGCCTGCTGCCGGAACTTGCCGGGCGAATCCAGGCCAAAGCGGTACGCGTGCCCACCGTCAACGTCTCGTGCCTGGACATCACCCTGCAGACCGCCCGCGACACCAGCGCGGCCGAGGTCAACCGGGTATTGCGCGAGGCGGCACTGGAAGGCCCGCTCAAAGGCTTGCTGGCCTACACCGAACTGCCGCACGCCAGCTGTGATTTCAACCATGACCCGCATTCGGCGATCGTCGATGCCAGCCAGACCCGTGTTTCCGGCCCCCGCCTGGTGAACTTGCTGGCCTGGTTCGACAACGAATGGGGTTTTGCCAACCGAATGCTCGACGTTGCCGAACACTTTCTGCACGTCGTTCACCCAACCCGCAACAAACAGCCCTGAAGGACTGCATTCATGACCGTGTTGAAGATGACCGACCTCGACCTGCAAGGTAAACGCGTACTGATCCGCGAAGACCTCAACGTGCCTGTCAAGGACGGTGTGGTAGCCAGCGATGCGCGTATCCTGGCAGCGCTGCCGACCATCAAGCTGGCCCTGGAAAAGGGCGCGGCGGTAATGGTCTGCTCGCACCTGGGCCGCCCGACCGAAGGCGAGTTCTCTGCCGAGAACAGCCTCAAGCCGGTTGCCGACTACCTGAGCAAGGCCCTGGGCCGCGACGTGCCGCTGGTTGCCGACTACCTGGACGGTGTCGCGGTACAGGCCGGTGACCTGGTGCTGTTCGAGAACGTGCGCTTCAACAAGGGCGAGAAAAAGAACGCTGACGAACTGGCGCAGAAGTACGCTGCCCTGTGCGACGTGTTCGTCATGGACGCGTTCGGCACCGCTCACCGCGCCGAAGGTTCGACCCATGGTGTGGCCAAGTTCGCCAAGGTCGCTGCTGCCGGCCCGCTGCTGGCTGCCGAGCTGGATGCGCTGGGCAAAGCCCTGAAGGCGCCTGCCAAGCCGATGGCGGCCATCGTTGCCGGTTCCAAGGTGTCCACCAAGCTGGACGTGCTGAACAGCCTGAGCGCCGTGTGCGACCAGCTGATCGTCGGTGGCGGCATCGCCAACACCTTCCTGGCCGCTGCTGGCCACCCGGTGGGTAAGTCGCTGTACGAGCCTGATCTGGTCGATACCGCCAAGGCCATCGCCGCCAAGGTCAGCGTGCCACTGCCAGTAGACGTGGTGGTTGCCAAGGAATTCGCCGAAACGGCCGAAGCTACCGTCAAGGCCATCGCCGACGTGGCAGCCGATGACATGATCCTGGACATCGGCCCGCAAACCGCGGCCAACTTCGCCGAGCTGCTGAAGTCGTCGAAGACCATCCTGTGGAACGGCCCGGTCGGCGTGTTCGAGTTCGACCAGTTCGGCAACGGCACCCAGGTACTGGCCAAGGCCATCGCCGACAGCGCTGCATTCTCCATCGCCGGTGGCGGTGACACCCTGGCAGCCATCGACAAATATGGCGTCAGCAAGGATATCTCCTACATTTCTACCGGTGGTGGTGCCTTCCTCGAGTTCGTCGAGGGCAAGGTCCTGCCCGCCGTGGCAATCCTGGAAGAGCGGGCCAAGGCCTGATGACGTCGGCGCTTGGCAAAGGGAGTGGCCTGATGGTCAAGCAATTGCCTGTGATGATGCTGGCCGGCCTGCTGAGCGCCTGCTCTGGCAGCCCGGCTTCCGATGCCGATCCGGCGCATTCGCCCAAGGGCGGCTGCTATCAGTCCGAATGGCAGGCCGAAACCGTGCCGGTCATCAGCAAGCGCGTGGGCCCGGAAGGCCTGGAAAAGTACGACGAAGACCACCAGCGCAAGGCGCTGGGTTGCCCTTGAGCCCGGCGTTTCGTCGGCTCAGGCAACCAAGCGACCGCTGTGTGGTCATCTAGAGGATATGTAATGAAAGCGCTTTTGGCCGCTACGGCCCTGGCGACACTGGCAGGATGCTCACTGCTGCAGCCGGCGCAACCCGCCCCGGCAGACAACTGGACCCGTTGGGTCTGCGACACCCAGGCCGAAGTGCTGTGGCGCTTCGCCGATGCACAACGCGACCAGGTCGACGTGCGCCTGGGTGGCGGCGACCAGGTCTACCGGCTCAAGTCCGAGCCGGGTGCCTCGGGTGCGCTGTACAGCGATGGCATGCTGGCCTTCCACACCAAGGGCGAAGAAGGCCTGGTGTACTGGGTGGCAACCAACGATCTGATTGGGCGGGGCTGCAAGGCACCGTGACTGGCCGGGCCGCGACGGTGGCCCACACTACTTGAACAGCAACCGCCCCTGCGGCAGGCTT
Source organism: Pseudomonas sp. OG7 (assembly GCF_014192825.1). NCBI lineage: Bacteria > Pseudomonadati > Pseudomonadota > Gammaproteobacteria > Pseudomonadales > Pseudomonadaceae > Pseudomonas > Pseudomonas sp. OG7. The sequence continues at coordinate 595,659 of NZ_JACHYK010000001.1, forward strand.
GCACGAAACAAACGACGCTTGTCGGGAGAGAGATACACAATGGCACTCATTAGCATGCGCCAGATGCTGGACCACGCCGCCGAGTTCGGTTACGGCGTACCAGCTTTCAACGTCAACAACCTCGAGCAGATGCGCGCCATCATGGAAGCGGCCGACAAGACCGACTCCCCGGTGATCGTCCAGGCTTCGGCCGGTGCCCGCAAATACGCTGGCGCCCCGTTCCTGCGCCACCTGATCCTGGCGGCCATCGAAGAATTCCCGCACATCCCGGTGTGCATGCACCAGGACCACGGCACCAGCCCTGACGTCTGCCAGCGCTCGATCCAGCTGGGCTTCAGCTCGGTCATGATGGACGGCTCGCTGGGTGAAGACGGCAAGACCCCGACCGACTACGAGTACAACGTCCGCGTTACCCAGCAGACCGTTGCCATGGCACACGCCTGCGGTGTTTCGGTAGAAGGCGAGCTGGGCTGCCTGGGTTCGCTGGAAACCGGCATGGCCGGTGAAGAAGACGGCATCGGCGCCGAAGGCGTGCTGGACCACAGCCAGATGCTGACCGACCCGGAAGAGGCTGCCGACTTCGTCAAGAAGACCCAGGTCGACGCCCTGGCGATCGCCATCGGTACCAGCCACGGTGCCTACAAGTTCACCAAGCCGCCTACCGGCGACGTGCTGGCCATCGACCGCATCAAGGAAATCCACAAGCGCATCCCCAACACCCACCTGGTGATGCACGGTTCTTCCTCGGTACCGCAAGAGTGGCTGGCGATCATCAACCAGTACGGCGGCGACATCAAGGAAACCTACGGTGTACCGGTTGAAGAGATCGTCGAAGGTATCAAGTACGGCGTACGTAAGGTCAACATCGACACCGACCTGCGTCTGGCCTCTACCGGTGCCATGCGCCGCCTGATGGCGACCAACCCGAGCGAGTTCGACCCACGCAAGTTCTTCGGTGAAACCGTCAAGGCCATGCGCGACGTGTGCATCGCTCGTTACGAAGCCTTCGGCACTGCCGGCAATGCCTCGAAGATCAAGCCGATCTCCCTGGAAGGCATGTACCAGCGCTACCTGAAAGGTGAGCTGGCCGCCAAGGTCAACTGATCAACCGGCAGCATGAAAAACCCGCAGCGATGCGGGTTTTTTTATGGGCGACAGAACCTGCACATAATCCCGGCAGACCGACCGTTAGTCGGCTACCGTACAGTTGAGCCGCTGATAGCGTTCTGATTGCATTGCGCGTTACAGCCTCGGGTCTAGAGTATTGATGGATCCAACCGTATTTTGAAGTCGGTCACATAACAGAGAAGCAGCATGGATGGCGCTCAAGCTCAACCACAGCCACTGGATGGCTGCTCGGTTCTTCTGGTGGTAGACGACTACCCCGAGAACCTCATCAGCATGCGGGCCTTGTTGGCCCGGCAGGATTGGCAAGTGTTGACGGCAAGCTCAGGGATGGAAGCCTTGAGCGCGTTGCTCGAGCACGATGTCGACCTGGTCCTGCTGGATGTGCAAATGCCGGAAATGGACGGTTTCGAAGTCGCCCGGCTAATGCGTGGCAGCCAACGCACCCGGCTGACCCCGATTATCTTCCTCACCGCCAACGAACAGTCCGAAGCCGCCGTGCTCAAAGGCTACGCCAGCGGCGCCGTGGACTACATGTTCAAGCCGTTCGACCCGCAAATCCTCAAGCCCAAGGTTCAGGCCTTGCTCGAACAGCAGCGCAACCGGCGCATGCTGCAACGTCTGAGCCGAGAGCTGGAGGCCGCCAGGGCATTCAATGCATCGATCCTGGAGAATGCTGCCGAGGGCATCCTGGTGGTAGATGCACAAGGTGTCATCAGTTTTGCCAACCCGGCCATTTCGCGCTTGCTGGCGGCACCGGTTCAGCAATTGCAGGGCGCTCACCTGCTTGACCTGGTGCAACTGGCCAATGCCAGGCTGTGGGAGGAGTCCGACTTCTATCAGGCCTACCTGGGGCGGCGCATTTTCCGCGTACACGATGCCCTGTTGCGCACTTTGGGGGGCGAGCTGGTGCCGGTGGCGCTGTCCTGTGCACCGCTGCCGGCCGACCAGCAGGCCATGGTGGTGACGGTGCTGGACATGTCGGTGGTGCGCAACCTGCACCAGCAATTGGAGTACCAGGCGGTTACCGACCCGCTCACCGGGTTGCTCAACCGGCGGGGTTTCTACCAGGCCGCCGAAGGTGCTCTGCTGCGTAACGAGCGCTCGGACAAGGCGCAGGCGCTGATGTACATGGACCTGGATGGCTTCAAGCGCATCAACGACTCGCTGGGCCATGAAACCGGTGACCGCGTGCTGCGCTGGGTAGGCGAGCAACTCAAGGACTGCCTGGGTAGCGAGGCGTTGCTGGCGCGGATGGGCGGTGATGAATTCACTGCACTGTTCGACAGCCTGCCTTACCCCGAGCAGGCGGGCCGTTATGCCGAGAAACTGCTTGAGCGTATTTCGATCAGCCATCAGATCGAAGGGCTTGATGTGAGCCTTGGGGTCAGTATCGGCATCGCCACCTACCCGGACTGCGGCGCCAATGTGGAGGGCCTGTTGCGTGCAGCCGATGCGGCGATGTATGCCGCGAAGCAGGCCGGGCGCCAGCAGTACCGCTTCTATGACCAGGAACTCAACGGCCGCGCACGTTCGCGCCTGATGCTTGAAGACGGCGTGCGCGCCGCCATCGAGCAGCAGGACTTCACCTTGGTCTATCAGCCTCAGGTGTCGTTCATCGATGGCCGTCTGCGTGGATTCGAAGCATTGTTGCGCTGGCAGCACCCCAGCGTCGGCGACGTACCGCCGGGGCTGTTCATTCCGTTGCTGGAGGAAGCACGGCTGATCAACCGCCTGGCCAGCTGGATTTATCGGCAGGGGGCCGCTCAGCGCCAGGCCTGGTACGAACGCTTCCCCGCAGACCTGGTACTTGGCATCAGTTTGAGCCGTGCGCAGTTCGTCATGCCCAGCCTGGTTGAGGAGTTGCAGCGGGTCATCCAGCTTTACCAACTGGACCCGGCGCAGCTGGAGGTGGAAGTGGCGGAGACCTCGTTGATGTACAACATCGATGCGGCCGTAAAGCAGATACACCGCCTGCGCGAGTTGGGAGTTCGGGTGGCGCTGGATGACTTTGGGGCGGGTGACTGCTCATTGCGCATGCTGCGCGACTTGCCAATCGACACCCTCAAGCTTGACCGCCACCTGGTGGCACGCCTGCCCGACTCGACGGTGGATGCGGCTTTGGTCCGCAGTGTGATTGGCCTGTGTGCCGACTACCGTATCACGGTGATTGCCGAAGGGGTGGAGACCCCGCCTCAGGCGGCCTGGCTCAAGGCCAATGGCTGTGAGTATGTGCAGGGCTTCCTGGTGGCTCACCCGATGATCGCAGCGGACGCCAGCGGCTTTCCGGCAATTTTCTCGTGGCCAGGGCCATGATTGGCTAGAATCGGCATTCGTTACGCCGAATGCAGCGCCATGACCGTATTACGTTACTTGCAAGCCTACCCCCCGCACCTGCAAGCGCAGGTGCGGCAGATGATCGACAGCGGCCGCCTGGGCGAGTACCTGCAGCGACGCTACCCCGACCGCCATGACGTGCAAAGCGACAAGGCGCTGTATGGCTATGCCCAGGACCTGCGCCAGCAGTACCTGCGCACCGCGCCGGGCCTGGACAAGGTATTGTTCGACAACCGCCTTGACCTGACCCATCGGGCCTTGGGCCTGAATACGGCGGTGTCGCGGGTGCAGGGCGGCAAGCTCAAGGCGAAAAAGGAAATCCGCATTGCCTCGTTGTTCAAGGAGGCCGCGCCACAGTTCTTGCGCATGATCGTGGTGCACGAACTGGCGCACCTGCGCGAGCGCGATCACAGCAAGGCGTTCTACCAGCTCTGCCAGCACATGGAGCCGGACTACCACCAACTGGAATTCGACCTGCGCGTCTACCTGACTTATCGGGAGCTGCCGGGCAACGTTTAAGGACCACGCAGCATGGAAGTGAGCAAGACCAAGAGCAGCTTCTACCGCCGTTTGTACGTGGCCTGGCTGATCGACAGCCGGACCGCGACCAGCGTACCCGCGTTGATGGAGGCCACCGGGATGCCACGGCGCACGGCCCAGGACACCATCGCCGCCCTGGCCGACCTGGACATCGTCTGTGAGTTCGAGCAGCAGGAAGGCGCGCGCAATCATGCCGGGCATTACCGCATTCATGACTGGGGCGCGATCGACAAGCAGTGGATCATCCAGCACCTGCGGCAGATCCGCGAAGTCTTGGGCTACCCGTGAAGTTCCGGGGCCGCAGCATGGCCCCGGCAACCTCAACCTTTGCGCATCCCGATATGCGGAATATCGTCCTCAAGGTATTCCTCTCCCACCACCACAAACCCGTGCCGGGCATAGAACCCTTGCAAATGCGCTTGCGCCGACAGGTAAACCGGCACGCCTGGCCAGCAATGCTCAGCCGCCTCCAGCCCCTTGAGCAGCAACGGATGCCCCAGCTTCAGCCCGCGCGCTGACGGCGAAGTCACCACTCGTCCGATCACCACATCCCCGCCCTGGGACTGCGGATCGAGCAGGCGCAGGTAGGCGACCAGCTTGTCATCCTGCCAGGCCATCAGGTGCAGCGTATCGCCCGTCAGGTCCTGGCCGTCCACTTCCTGGTAGGCGCAGCGCTGCTCTACCACGAACACTTCCGTGCGCAATTGCAGAATGGCGTAGAGCTGGTCCTTGCCGAGGTCGGTGTGGTGCTTGCAGAGCCAGTCGATGGATATAGGCGCGAACTCCTTGAGTGAGCGGTCGATCATCGCATGGCCTGTGCCCTTCGGCCAAAATAGAGGCTAAATGACACTATTGGCCGCTGCCCTCGGCGATGGCTTTGTGTAATCTCATCGGCAGTGTGTGCCCCCCATCGCGAAAGGACGTGAGCATGCGGCCACTGCTTTGTGTTCTGGGATTACTGGCAATGATGCTGGCAACACCCGTCGCACCCCAGGACAAACTGCGCCTGGTGGCCGACAGCTGGCCGCCGTTCACCGATACCAGCATGCCGGGCGGGGGCTTGGCCACCAGCATTGTCACCTCGGCGCTGGCCCGCGCGGGCTATGCCACAACGTTTGAAGAAGCGCCTTGGGCCCGGGCGTTGCTGGGGGTGAGTGAAGGGCGTTACGACGTGCTGATCAATGCCTGGCAGAACGACGCGCGTGCCCGTATCGGGCAGTTCTCCAGCGCTTACCTGACTAACCGTATTCGCCTGCTGCAACGCACGGGCGAGCCATTGCGCTATCAGCACCCGTCGGACTTGTACCCCTACAGCATTGCTGTGGTGCGTGATTACGCCTACTCACCTGAGTTTGACGGCGATACCCGGTTGAACAAGGTGCCGGTGCGCAACTTTTCGTCGGCCGTGCGCATGCTGGCGGCCGGGCGGGTGAACCTGGCGGTGGAGGATGAGTATGTGGCACGTTACAACTTGCAGCGTGAGCCGCAGGAAGTGCGCGATGGGGTGATGCTGGTGGAGCCGCCGTTGGGGGAGAACACCCTGCATATTCTGGTTAGCCTGAAGCACCCGGGGCATGCGCGGATTGTCGAGGGGTTCGAGCAGGCGATTGCGGCAATGAAGGCGGATGGCAGTTACGCGCGGTTGCTGCGCCAGCATGGTTTCTGAGGGTTGTGCCTGCTCTCAGGCAGGCGCACCCTCCTTGATCAAATGCGCCGCCAAGGTCCGCAATGGCCCCAGCTGCCGGCAAATCAGCGCCAACTGTGTCTGCACCAGCCGCTGATGCTCATCCAGCTCTTCCGGCATCTGCTCAAGGGCATTGGCCAGCGCCTCTTCTTCATCACTGTGAATCGCCACCGGTAACCGCGCCGCCAGCCCATTGGCTATTTCGTCCAGGCTGTTGGCCAGGCTTTGCCCGGCGCCTTCGATCAGTTGCTCCTGGACCTCCGCCGGCAACGCTGTGTCGCGGTGTGCACCCAGCCCGGAGAGGTAGCTGAGCAGGGTGTGCGACAGCACCAGGAAACGGAAGCCCACATCCGCTTCCTTACGGAAATGCCCAGGCTCCATCAGCATGTTGGCCAAGGTGGTGGACAGCGCCGCGTCGGCGTTGTGGGCATTGCGCCGGGCCAGGCGGTAGGCCAGGTCGTCGCGCTTGCCGTGGGCATACTGCTGCATGATCTGGCGCAGGTATACGCTGGCGCAGGCCAGGGTATTGGCCAGTGCCTTGTTCAGCCGCCGCCCTTGCCAGTCCGGCAGGAACAGGAACACCGCCAGGATGGCGATCAGGCTGCCCACCAGGGTATCGAACAGGCGCGGCAGGAACAGCCCATAGCCATCGCCGATCTGGTTGAAGCAGAACAGTACCATCAGGGTGATCGCCGCCGTGGCCAGGGTGTAGCGGGTGGTGCGGTTGACGAAGAACACCACCCCGGCGACCACGGCGAACAGCGACTGGATGACCGGGTTGGGGAACAGGTCGAACAACGCCCAGCCCACTGTCAGGCCGACGGCGGTGCCGAAGATTCGCTGTACCAGCTTGCGCCGGGTTGCGCCGTAGTTGGGCTGGCACACGAACAACGTGGTCAGGATGATCCAGTAGCCTTGGGTGGGGTGGATCAGGTGCACCATGCCGTAGCCGATCGACAGCGCCAGCGGCAGGCGCAGGGCATGACGGAACAACAGCGAGGTCGGCGTCAGCTGGGTGCGCAGGCGTGTCCACACGTCTTTAAGCGAGCGTGGGGAGCGGTCGAGCAGGCTGCTGTCGCTGGCGTCGGCCAGGCTGTCCGGGTTGCTGGCGGCGCTTAGCAGGCGGTCCAGTGTTGCCAGGTTGGCGGCCAGTGCCCGCAGCGAACGCAACAGGCCACGCCAGGCCGGGTTGCTCTGGATGCGCAGGTGTTCTAGCGAAGCGTTGAGGTCTTCGAGGGCTTCGGGATAACCGCTGGCCAGCACGAATGGCTGGCGCAGGCGGATGGAGCGCGCCAGCTCCTGGCAGGACGAACCCTGCTTGCGCAGCAGGCGCTGGCAGCGAAACATCACATCACTGTGGAAGAACGCGTCGGTCAGGGCGTTATAGGGGTAGTGCGAGGCACTGACCCGCTCGTGGATGTCCTGGGCCAGGAAATACAGCTTGAGGTAGCGGCTGACTTTGGAGTTCGGCTGGCTGTTGCCGACCCGGTGCAGGATGATTTCCTTGGCTGCGTTGAGCGCCGCCACCACCTTGCCGTTTTGCTGCGCCAGCTCAAGGCGGCGGGCCTCGACATCGAGGGTGCGTACCGGCTCGAACAGGCTGGCCTTGAGCTTGAGGTAGCTGCCCAGCTCGTAGAACAGCTTGGCCAGGCTTTGCTGCACCGGCTGGTTGGAGAACAGTGCCTGCCATAGCACCGACAGCAGCCCGTACCAGGCCGCCCCCGTCACCAGCAGCAAAGGCTCGTGCCAGAAGTCCGTCACCTGGCCACCGCGCTGGTCAACGCCGATCATGGTGTAAACCGCTGTGATCAAGGTCGCTGAAGCGATGGCACCGTAGCGTTCGCCCAGTGCACCGAGCATGGTCAGGCCGAATGCGGCCAAGGCCAAGGCAACAACGAAAACCCAGGGGTAGGGGAACAGTAGCTCCACCGCCAGCGCGGCGATGGCAAAACACACGAGGGTAACGGCAAGGGCGCTGAGACGGCCCTGCCAGCTGTCGTCGGTTTCGGCCAGGGCACTGGCGATGATGCCGAGGAACAGGGGGATCAGCAGGGCCATCTCGTTCTGGTACCAGCACAGGGCCAGGCTGCCGGTGAGGGCGATGGTGACCCGGATGCTGTAGCTGAACTTGTCTTGGCCCCACAGGCGACGCAGTGACTGACGGAACGAGCTCGATGACATGATGGCCTGCTAGGCAGTAAGCGAAGAATGCATTGCAGCACGGGCCAGCAAGAAGCGTTCCGTGCTGCTGAATGGATTCTACTCTACACGAACTGCGCTGCGGCGTTGGCCGACGCCCAGGCCCACTGGAAGTTGAAACCGCCCAGGTGGCCGGTGACGTCGAGCACTTCGCCGATGAAGTACAGGCCCGGGCTTTTGAGCGATTCCATGGTCTTGGACGACACTTCGCGCGTATCCACGCCGCCCAGGGTGACTTCGGCGGTGCGGTAGCCTTCGGTGCCGGCCGGTACCACTTGCCAGTTCGCCAGCTTTTCGGCGATCTGTGCCAGCTCTGCCGGGGTGTACTGCTTCATCGGCCTGGACTCGAACCACTGCTCGGCCAGCAGGTTGGCCAGCTTGCGGGTGAACACCTCGCCCAGCACGGTCTTCAGTTCGGCGTTGGCGCGCTCGGTTTGCATCTGTTGCAGCCAGGTGAGCGCATCGCGGTCGGGCAGCAGGTTGATCTCCACCGTGTCACCGGCTTCCCAGAACGAAGAAATCTGCAAGATCGCCGGGCCGCTCAGGCCACGGTGGGTAAACAGCAGGTTTTCGCGGAAGCTGGTGCCATTGCAACTGGCGGTGCAGTCCAGCGAGGTGCCGGACAACTCGGTGCACAGTGCCTTGAGTTGGGGCTCGGTGATGGTGAACGGCACCAGCCCGGCGCGGGTCGGCAGCAGGGTGTGGCCAAACTGGCGCGCCACCTGGTAGCCGAAACCGGTGGCACCCAGGGTCGGGATCGACAGGCCGCCGGTGGCAATCACCAGTGACTGGCAGGCGAACTGGCCACCGCTGGTCTGCAGCAGGTAGCCGGTTTCGGTCTTTTCGATCTGTTCGATGCTGGTATGCATGCGGATTTCGGCGCCAGCCTCGTCGCACTCGACCAGCAGCATGTCGAGGATGTCGCTGGCCTTGTTGTCGCAGAACAGCTGGCCGAGCTTTTTCTCGTGGTACGCCACGCCGTGCTTGCACACCAGTTCGATGAAGTCCCATTGGGTGTAGCGGGCCAGGGCCGACTTGCAGAAATGCGCGTTCTGCGACAGGAAGTTGGCCGGCTCGGTGTACATGTTGGTGAAGTTGCAGCGCCCGCCGCCAGACATGAGGATCTTCTTGCCGGGCTTGTTTGCGTGGTCGAGCAGCAGCACCCGGCGGCCACGGCGAGCGCTGAGCTGGGCGCACATCAGGCCGGCGGCGCCGGCGCCGAGGATGATGACGTCGGTGGAATGCACGGTGTTACCTCTTGGGAATTGCCGGGGCTGCTTGGCAGCCCTTTCGCGGCACAAGGCCGCTCCTACAGGAGATACGCGATCGCTTGCAGGAGCGGCCTTGTGCCGCGAAAGGGCCGCAAGGCGGCCCCAAAAAAATCATCAGATGATGCGGACTTTCAGTGAACGCCCTTTGATCTTGCCGCTGTTCAGCCGCTGCATGGCCTGCTTGGCCAGCGCCCGCTCCACGGCAACGAACGCCTGGAAGTCGAAGATGGCAATCTTGCCCACCTGCTTGCCCGGGATGCCGGCATCACCGGTCAGTGCCCCGAGAATATCGCCCGGGCGCAGCTTGTCCTTGCGCCCGGCTGCAATGCACAGGGTGCTCATCACCGGCAGCAGCGGCTCGCCGCCCTTGTTCTTCAGGCTGTCCAGCTGGTCCCAGCGCAGCGGGCTCTTCTGTAGCGCCTCGATGGCCTGGGCGCGGTGGCCTTCGGCTGGTGCCACCAGGCTGACTGCAACACCTTTCTCACCCGCACGGCCAGTACGGCCCACACGGTGTACGTGGATTTCGGCATCACGCGCCAGTTCCACGTTGATGACCATGTCCAGGCCATCGATATCCAGGCCGCGCGCAGCCACGTCGGTAGCCACCAGCACCGAGCTGCTGCGGTTGGCGAACATGGTCAGCACCTGGTCGCGGTCGCGCTGCTCCAGGTCGCCGTGCAGCGCCTGGGCGACGATGCCCTTGGCGGTCAGGTGGGCAACCACGTCCTCGCATTGCTGCTTGGTGAAGCAGAACGCCACGCAGGACTGCGGGCGGTAGTGGCCGAGCACGCGGGTGACGGCCTCCAGGCGCTGCTGCGGGTCGATCTCGATGAAGCGCTGTTCGATCTGGTTGTCGGTGTGCAGGCTTTCGACCTTCACTTGCTGCGGGTTGCGCATGAAGTCGGCGGCCAGTTGCTTGATACCGGCCGGGTAGGTGGCCGAGAACAGCAGGGTCTGGCGGCGCGACGGGGTCTTGCCGATGATGCTGGCGATGGCGTCGAAGAAGCCCATGTCGAGCATGCGGTCGGCTTCGTCCAGTACCAGCGTGTTCAGGCCATCGAGTACCAGGGTGCCCTTGTCCAGGTGTTGCTGGATACGCCCCGGGGTGCCGACGATGATGTGCGCACCGTGCTCCAGCGAGGCGATTTGCGGGCCCAGCGAAACGCCGCCGCACAGGGTGAGGATCTTGATGTTGTCCTCGGCGCGGGCCAGACGGCGCAGCTCCTTGGCCACCTGGTCGGCGAGTTCGCGGGTAGGGCACAGCACCAGCGCCTGGCAGCCGAAGTAGCGCGGGTTGATCGGGTTCAGCAGGCCGATGCCGAAGGCGGCGGTCTTGCCGCTGCCGGTCTTGGCCTGGGCGATCAGGTCCTGGCCCTTGAGGATGACCGGCAGGCTCTGGGCCTGGATCGGCGTCATCGAGGCATAGCCGAGGGCGTCCAGATTCGCCAGCATGGCGGCGGACAACGGCAGAGTGGCAAAGGCGGTGGATTCGGTGGTCACGAGGCTGGCCTGCGGTGCGAAGCGAAAAATGCCGCACAGTCTACCAGCCTCATGGCCATTCGCCCTACGACTCCATGTGTTCTTCCGGACGACGGGCACGCCTTCCGTCCGTGGGCGCCAGTTGCAGGAAGATCGCTGCCGCCAGCATGGCCATCACGCCGATGGTGACGAAGGTCAGCTGGAAGGCGCCCAAGGTGGACTCCACGCCTTCGGCGCTGCCCGCTGCGGTAAAGCCGCCCAGCAAGGCACCGGCACAGGCCACGCCCAGGCTCAGGGCCAGTTGCGCGACCACCGATAGTAGGCTGTTGCCGCTGCTGGCGCTGGCGTCGTCCAGGTCGATCAGGGTCACGGTGTTCATCGCGGTGAACTGCATCGAGTTGACCGCCCCCAGCAAGCCCAACTGAATCAGTAGCACCGCGTAGGGCGTCTGCTCGTCGACCAGCCCCAGGCTGGCCAGCAGCAGGCCCAGCAGCAGGGTGTTGCCGGTGAGGATGATACGGTAACCGAAGCGCTCGATCAGCGGGCGGGCAACGGACTTGGCCAGCATGGCCGCTGCCGCCAGCGGGATCATGCTCATGCCGGCCTGGGCCGGTGAGTAGCCCAGCGCGACCTGCAGCAGCAACGGCACCAGGAACGGTAGGGCGCCACTGCCCAAGCGGGCGAACAGGTTGCCGAGGATGCCGATGGCGAAGGTGCGCACGCGGAACAGGCTGGGCGAGAACAAAGGCTCCGGGTCGCGCCCGGCACGCAGCCAGTAGGCGGCCAGGCACGCCATGCCGGCGAACAGCAGCAACATCACCCGCAAGTGCGGCAGGTGCAGCTCGCCCAGGCCTTCCATGGCGATGGTGATCAGTACCATCGCGGCACCAAACAGCAGGAAACCGGGGCCGTCGAACGTGGTGCGCTCGGCACCGCGCAGGTCTGGTATGAACTTCCATACGGCAAAGCAACCGATCAGGCCGACGGGCAGATTGAGCAGGAAGATCCAGTGCCAGCTGAGGATCTCCACCAGCCAGCCGCCGACCGTCGGGCCTAGCAATGGGCCGAGCAGGCCGGGGATGGTGATGAAACTCATGATTCGCACCAACTCGCTGCGTGGATAGGCGCGCAGCACCACCAGGCGCCCGACCGGCAGCATCAGCGCACCGCCCAGGCCCTGCACGACCCGGGCGAAGATCAAAAAGCCCAGGCTGTTGGCAGCGGCACACAGCAGCGAGCCGAAGCTGAACAGCAGGATGGCACTGAAGAAGATGCGCTTGGTGCCGAAACGGTCGGCGATCCAGCCCGAGGCGGGGATCAGCAGGGCTACGGTGAGCATGTAGGCGATGATCACGCCCTGCATGCGCAGCGGGTCTTCGGCCAGCGAGCGGGCCATGGCCGGCAGTGCGGTGTTGAGGATGGTGCCGTCCAGGGACTGCATGAAGAAGGCGATGGCCACCACCCAAGGGATCCAGCGGGCGGTGACGGGGTCTAGCGGTGCTCGATCGGGCATGACTTCCTCGTTTGTCAGTGCCGGCCTCTTCGCGGCTAAAGCCGCTCCCACAAGGGTTATGCGATCCCTGTAGGAGCTGCTTTAGCCGCGAAAGGGCCAGCAAATCCAGTCACAATGTCAGTGTGAGACCTTTGACCAGTGCCCCCGGCAAATGACTCGACCCGGTACTGCGCTGTCCATAGGTGCTGGTCGACAGGATCATCTCGCGCTCGCGGGTCAGGTCCTCCAGCTGGCTGCCAAGCAAACTGTACAGGCTGTCATCGAAGCGCATGGTGCTCACGGGCCCCTGAATCTGCCCGTTTTCCACCCAGAAGGTAGCGAATCGGGTCAACCCCGTCATGCGCGCCGCCGGCAGATCAGAGTAGTTCAGGTACCACAGGTTACTGATGTACAGCCCGGTACCCAGCCGCTCAAGCACATGCTCGCTGGCCAGAGTACCCGGCGCCAGGCTCAGCGCACACGGCGATTCGTAACTGTCGGCACCATTGGCCAGCAACGCGAACTCGGCTGCACTGCGTGCACTGATCAACCTCTGCTGCGCCTCTCCTTGCTGAATCAACGGCACATCCAGGCGCGGTGCCCCCTCATCGGAAAACGCCGGGCTCAGCGACCCGCTAACCTGCTCGGAGAAACTCACCAGCGGGCTCAGCCGGGCATCACCGTTGTACAAACGCTGCAAGGCGCTGTTGCCAGTGGCCAGCGCCTGCGCGGAAAAACCGCCCCAGCACAGCATGCCGGCGATTTCGTCCATGGCCGCCGGGGCCAGGTAGGCGCGGTAGCTGCCGGGTTTGAGGGTGACTGCCGGGCGGCCGAGGAAGCCCAACTGTTCTCGCGCCTGGCGCAGACGTGCGATGAAGTCATCCGTGCTCCACACCTGGCCGGCATAGTTGGCCTTCACCGCCTGGCCGTTTTTGTGGAACAGGCTCCAGTCGAAGTTGAAGCTGTTGGCCTGGTGCCAGCCAAAGGCACCGAACGAACTGGCAAAGCCCCGGCAGATCGGGCCGGCAGCGTAGATACCGACCAGGTCCAGCTCGCCTGCTTCGCGGTCGAGCAGGGCCAGTACTTCGTCCAGTTCGGGCAGGGGCTGCGCCTGCAGGCTGTGGCTTTGCCAGGCACTTTCGTCTAGCCGCAGATAAGGGTCAACGGGCAACAGTGGCAACGTCTGGCGCAGTTGCTCCAGCGCATCGCCAAGGTGCTGGCGGTCCAGTTGCGCGTCGCCACTCAAGGTCACCTGCTGTTCCGCCTGGCGACCATCACCGACCAACCGCAGTTGCGCGCTGGCCTGGCTGACAGTGCCGGCCTGGCGCACCTTGGCGTGGTTGAAACGCACGAATTGCGACTGTTCGGCGCTGTAGCCGAGGGTGAACTGCTCGCCTGCTTGCAGGGCGGCGCGCACATCCCCGACCAGGGTTTCGAAAGCATGTTTCATCAGGCGTCTCCTCCGAATACATCAATCTGGCGGAATACGCAGGCGGGCGATGCATGGCCGACCCGCACCACCTGGTTGGGTTCGCCCTTGCCGCAGTTGGGCGTGCCGAGTACCTGGAAGGTGCTGCGGTCGCCAACCGCCGCCAGGTTGCGCCAGAACTGTGCGGAGATGCCGCGGTAGTTGGGGTTCTTGACGATGCCCTTGAGCTCACCGTTTTCGATCAGCTGGCCCCATTCGCAGCCGAACTGGAACTTGTTGCGTGCATCGTCGATGGACCAGGAGCGGTTGGTGCGCATCAGGATGCCGTGCTCGATACCCTTTACCAGTTGCTCCAGGCTTTGGTCGCCCGGCTCGATGTTCAGGTTGGCCATGCGGTCGATCGGTGCACGGTTCCACCCGCAGGCGCGGCTGTTGGCCACGCCGTCCAGGCCAGAGCGGAATTGCGACAATGCGCCGCCCAGCGGGCGCAACAGCAGGCCGGCGCGGATCAGGAACTGCTTGCTGGCCGGGGTGCCGTCGTCATCGAAGCTGTAGCTGGCCAGCTCTTCGCCGATGGTCGGGTCGAACGTCACGTTCAGCAGGCTGGAGCCGTATTGCAGGTGGCCGAAATCGCTGGCTTTGACGAAGCTGGTGCCAGCGTAATTACGCTCGTCACCGAGGATGCGGTCCATTTCCAGCGGGTGGCCGATGGACTCGTGAATCTGCAGCATCATCTGGTCTGGCATCAGCAGCAGATCGCGTGGGCCGCTGGGGGTGTTGGGTGCCAGCAGCAACTGCAGTGCCTCGTCGGCAACTTGCCGGGCGGCGCCCACCAGCCCGCAACGCTCGATGATTTCGAACCCGCCCTGCTGGCCGAAGTTGTCGCGGCCCAGGCTGCGGCTCTGGCTGTCCTGGCCATCGCTGGCGGTGACACCCAGGCCTGGGAACAGGAAGCGCTGGGCGTGGCGCAGTTCGGCACCGGCCGAGTTCAGGTAGGTTTGCTCGACCAGGGTCAGGCCCAGGCTCGCCTGCCAGTCCACCAGGCGGCTGTCCTTGGGCACGCTGGCCGATTCGGCGGCGAGCAAGCCAAGGCAGTCGGCGAGGGACAGCACGGGCTGGTCGAAGTTGGGTGAAATATGATCGTGACGGGCGCTGGTCACGGGTTGGTCGCGCAGGTCCAGCAAGCTGTGCCGGGCGATCTGCCGGGCCAGGACCTCGGCCTGCTCCAACGCGTGTTGCAGGCCCGCCTGGGACAGGTCGGCGGTGGCCGCGTAAGCTTCCACGCCGTTGACCCGCACAGTGAGCATGGCGCCTTCGTCCTGGCTGAAGAACGGAGGTTCGGCAACGTTGCGGCGAACCGATAGCGCCTGGTGCGACTGTTTCACATGGCGCAGGGAAAACAACTCGGCCGTACTGCGCAGCGCGGCAAAACGCTGGCGCAGCAGGGCGCTGGAATCAAACATGCACAAGCCTCCGTGTACACGGTGGCTCCCCCTAGAACCACCCCTCTAGCAATGCCAGCTCATTATGGCAGCCCGGTACTTTCCTGGTCAGGAAATAACGCGCGGCGGGAAATGGTCGGGCGTTGCCACCCCTTCTTTCTGGATGGCGGCTTTCAACATTCCGTTCAAATGCAGCGCGACATGGTGAGAGGTGTCCGTCAGCAGGTAGACGTGATGCTCGGCGAGGTCGGGCAAGCCCATGCCCTCCACGTAAGTGAGCGATGGGTCGGCGTTATCCAGCCCTTCGACGATGCCAACGGCCAGGCCACTCCTCATGCAGGCCAGCACGGCATGCCAGTTGGCGCTTTCCAGCAGGATGCGGTACGCGATGCCTTGAGCTTTCAGTGCCTGCAAGGCCGCCTCTCTGTACGGGCAGCCTTTCAACTGCAGAGCCAGTGGCAAGGGGCGGCTGGCATCATGATTGAACCCCGGGGCGGCGGCCCAGCGAGGCTGAGTCGATCGTATCCATTCACCTTGCTGCCAGTCTTCACTGCTGACCGCCACTGCCAGGTCCAGCCGCTGTCGGGCAAACAGGTCGATGAGCTCGGCGCTGGACCGTGCCACGGCCTCCAGTTCCAGTTTCGGGTTACTGGCAACAAACACCGGCAAGAAGTCGCTCATGAGGTTGGCGGCATAGCCGTCGGGCACACCCAGGCGCACTTTTCCGGTGATCTGCTGCGGTGACAGCGTAGCCAGCAACCTGTCATGCGCCATCAGAAAACGTGTTGCCTCGCCCAGCAAGTGCCGGCCTGCCGGGGTCAGCTCCACCGATTGGTTGCTGCGGGCAAACAGTTGTTGCCCGACCTTTTCTTCCAGCTTCTGGATTTGTGTGGTTACCGCCGAAGGGCTGCGGTGGACGTAGTCGGCTGCATCCTTGAAGCGGCCCAGCCGCGCTACTGCCTGGAAGGTTCTCAGTACGTTGATGTCGAGGCCTTTGCCCATTGCGCCACCTGATTTAGCCGGATCGAACCAGCGCTTCGATTTATTCAACTGTACAGGCTTTATACCCCCTCTTACTGTGAGGTCAAAGCACGCCTACCTCCCGAAAATGCAATGGAATGATACGGATGAGCATAGGGCAATGCTGGAGTCGGCGTTGAGTCAAGTGCAGCTGTCAATTGAGCTTCGGACTTTGCGCGGACGTTTGGATGATGTGTTGTCTGGCCTGCCCCTTTCACGGGAGAACCGGGGAGGGGAAGGCCAGGCAGTTTGAGATCCTGAGGGAATTGAACAATGACAATCGAAGATACCCAGTACACCGTTGGCAAAACTACCTTTTACCAAGGCGAAAACGGTACCCATCCATTGTTTCGCATTGAGGCGGGCATCCCGTGTAGGGACGCTCGCGAGCAGTCTTCGGAGTTAATGGGCTATGTGCGCGAATTGACCGTCACCGGGCTGATGGACGAGAAACCGATGATGATTTGGGCCGCACATTATCTGAGCGCGATGGCCAAGGCGCTGATGGATGATGCTGAGTTGGGAATGAAGCAATGAGGGGCTGCTTGTATTCAGGCCACTTGAAATGATGCCCAGTACATCCACCGCAGCCGTTTGTAGCGCGTGGCCTTGGATGACGGCATACCCGCGACCATCGCCAATTGGCTGGGGCTGCGATTGGCCTTGTGTCGGTCGGCTGCCCGGCACTTTGCGTGCGTGGGCATCGAACCGATCACCTTTGAGGGGAGAGGTGTGAACATGCAAAGTAGCGCGTTGTATCTCATTTTGCTGCAAGCCATTTTTGTCCTGTCCTGGAGTTCGGGCTTCATTGGCGCCCGGCTGGGTACAGAGGACGCGGGTGCGATCAGCCTGCTCTTCTGGCGCTTTCTGCTGGTCAGCATCTGCCTGTTGCCCATTGTCGAGCATCGACTGGGGGCATTGTCGTGGGCACAAATACGCTACAACGCCGTGATCGGCTTTTTGGCCCAGTTCGCCTACCTGGTGAGTGTTTACATCGCTATTCGAGGTGGGCTACCGGCCGGGATCGCTGCCATTATTTGCGCCCTGCAGCCACTGATAACGGCATCGATGAGCCGCAAGGACCAGCATGAGCGCAGCGGCCGGCAGGAATGGCTGGGGCTTGGGGTCGGGTTCGCGGGCGTAAGTGTGGTCGTGCTGGGAGAGTACAGCCTGTCCACGACCCGGCTTGAGCTTTGGCTATACGCTCTGCCGCTGATCGCCGCCGTCACGTTGTCCATTGCCACCCTTTATCAGCGGCGGCAATCGGTACTGGCGACCGACCACAGCAAGGACGGCTTGTTGATGCCGCTGTTTTTGCAGTCAACCACGACGTTGGTACTGCTGGCAGCCACAGGCTTGCCGCTGGGCCTGATCGAGGTGCCTGCCAGCACGCAAGTCTGGGCGGCTGTTGCATGGCTGACCTTGTTCTCGACGTTCATCGCCTACTTGAGCCTGTGGATACTGCTCACGAAACTGTCGGCGACTCGCGTTTCGGCACTGGTCTATCTGGAGCCGCCAGTGACGTTGCTATGGGCAGCACTGATGTTCGGGGACGCGATCCACTGGACAACCTATGCAGGCGTCGCAGTGGTCGCTGCGGGAATCGCCATTGCGCGTAGCCCGCGCAGGGTGACTTCGCCTGCACATGCAGTGGAGAGATAGGCACCGTGCATGAAGGCGCGCAATGCGCTCCTAGAACCAGGCGTCTTGCATCGCGAGGCAGGTGGCGTCGCGTGCCTCGAGCAATGCCAGCTCATGATGGCAGCCCGGTACTTCCCAGGTCAGGAAATAACGCGCCGCTTGCAGCTTGCCGAGGTAAAAGTCGCGGTCGCTGGCGTTGCCCTTGAGCAGGCCAAGCTCGGCGTGAATGGCCTGTTCCAGCCAACGCCAGCCAATCACGCAGTGGCCGAACGCCTTGAGGTACAGGGCCGAGTTGGCCAAGGCACCAGCAACTTTGCCCTGAGCCAGGTCGCTGAGCAGGGCAAGGGTCACGCTTTGCAGTCGGTTGACCAATTGCTCCAGCGGCTGGCGTAGCGGGTCGAGGTTCGGGTGATGGCTGGCGCGCTCGGCCGTATCGGCGATCAGGCGGATCAGTTGCTTGAGGCCGGCGCCATTGTTCTGCGCCAGCTTGCGGCCGAGCAGGTCGAGCGACTGGATGCCTTCGGTGCCTTCGTGGATCGGGTTCAGGCGGTTGTCGCGGTAGTACTGTTCTACCGGGTATTCGCGGGTATAGCCGTGGCCGCCGAGAATCTGGATGGCCAGTTCGTTGGCCTTGAGGCAGAAGGCCGAGGGCCAGGATTTGACGATAGGGGTCAGCAGGTCGAGTAGCTCCTGAGCCTGCTTGCGAGTGCTTTCTTCGTTGGCGGTCTGGGTGTCGTCGAACAGGCGAGCGGCGTACAGGCCCAGGTCGAAGGCGCCTTCGACGTAGGCCTTCTGCGCCAGCAGCATGCGTTTCACATCACTGTGTTCGATGATCGGCACCGCCGGGCTGTGCGGGTCTTTGTTATCCGGCAGCCGACCCTGCGGCCGCTGGCGGGCGTACTCCAGCGAGTACAGGTAACCGGCGTAACCGAGCATCACCGCGCCCATGCCGACGCCGATGCGTGCCTCGTTCATCATCTGGAACATGCAGGCCAGGCCTTGGTGCGGTTGGCCGATCAGGTAGCCGACGCACTCGCCGTTGTCACCGAAGTTCAGCGCGGTAGAGGTGGTGCCGCGCCAGCCCATCTTGTGGAACAACCCGGCCAGCAGCACATCATTGCGTGGGCCACGGCTGCCGTTCTGGTTCACCAGGTATTTCGGCACGATGAACAGCGAGATGCCTTTCACCCCGGGCGGGGCGTCCGGCAGTTTGGCCAGCACCATGTGCACGATGTTGTCGGACAGTTCGTGATCGCCGCCGGAGATGAAGATCTTGTTGCCCTTGAGCCGGTAGCTGCCGTCGCCGGCAGGTTCGGCGCGGGTGCGGATGTCGGCCAGCGATGAGCCGGCGTGGGGCTCGGTCAGCGCCATGGTGCCGAAATAGCGGCCCTCGATCATCGGCTGCAGGAACAGGCGCTTTTGCTCGTCGTTGCCAAAACTCTCGATCAGGTTGGCTGCGCCCATGGTCAGGAACGGGTAGGCCGTAGTGCCGGCGTTGGCGGCCTGGAAGTGGGCGAAGCAGGCCTGCGAGACCAGGCTGGGCAACTGCATGCCGCCGGCTTCGAAATCGCGGTTGGCGTTGAGGAAGCCGGCTTCGAGGAAGGCATCGACCGCGGGTTTCACCTCCGGGATCAGTTCGGCCCGGCCGTCCACATAGCGCGGCTCGTTTTCATCAGCCTTGCGGTTGTGCGGGGCGAAGAACTTTTCGGCGATGGTGCGTGCAGTGGTCAGCGCGGCGTCGAAGGTTTCGCGGTTGTGCTCGGCGAAGCGCGGGCGCTGAGTGAGGGCTTCGGCGTCGAGGACTTCATAGAGTTCGAAGGCGAGGTTGCGGCGGCTGAGCAGGGTCTCGGGCATGGTGGCGGTCCTGAGGCGGGATGCTGCGAGTGTAGGGGCGAGGTCGGGGTGGGGACAGGTTAATAGGTTTGGGTGATATGGGTTTAGAAAGGGTTTGGGGCATTTAGGCGCTTGTCTTTTGTTTTTTGGCGCCTGCGCGATCGAGCGCCGCCCGCGCGGCGCATCGCGAGCTGCGCTCGCTCCTACGTTGGTTTCGGGCCAGTCATGCCTGTGCCAGAGGCGCGCGACCGCTTGGTTTGTACGACGCGATACCGTGTCATGCACCAAAGCGTTCGCGCGCAAATCCCGCAGGAATAATTGGCCCGAAACAAACGTAGGAGCGAGCGCAGCTCGCGATGCGCCGCGCGGGCGGCGCTCGGTATCATAGGCGCTGAACATCTCAAGCCATGCGCCCATAAAAAAGGAGAGCCGAAGCTCTCCTTTCATATCAACAACCCTCAGCCAATGGTCATCAAGCTGGCATTACCGCCCGCAGCAGCAGTGTTGACACTCACTGCCCGCTCGATCACCAAGCGCTCCAGCGCAATCTGGTGATCCCCGCTGGACAGCCCGTGCACACCCACGATCGCCCCGGCGCGTTTGGCCACCTGCTGGCAAACGCCGCGCAGTTGGTCCGAGTCGCCATGGTGGATCACGGCGTCGAACGCCACCTCATCCTTGTTCCAGTCCGAAACCAGCTTCACCTTGGCCTGCAGCTCGCGTGGCAGGCGCTGGCGCAGCGCCTTGCCAGGTTCGCCGTCAGCCCATACCGCCGAGCTGCCCACCGCCAGCACGGCCGCGAACTGGGCCAGCAGGTCGGCCTCGTTGTCGGCCAGGCACAGCACGTGCTCGCGCGGCAGGATGGTATAGCTGTTGCGCTCGCCGGTCGGGCCTGGCAGCAGGCGGGCGATGCCGCTCTGCGACTGGCTGGCGAACTGGCTGCACAGCGCGGCCAGGTCGGCCAGCTGGTTGTTTTCTGCCCAGGCCTTCAGGCCGTGCAGCGGCTTGATCAGCTGATCGTGCAGGGTGCGGTCCGGCTTGCCTTCGCCATCCTGATGCTGGAAGTGGCGGCCAATCGCGTCGGCCGGGCGGGTCGACAGCAGGCGGTACAAGTACAGCGGGCCGCCGGCTTTCGGGCCGGTACCAGACAGGCCTTCACCACCGAATGGCTGCACACCTACTACCGCACCGACGATGTTGCGGTTGACGTACATGTTGCCGGCGTTGGCGGTTTCCACGACTTTGGCGATGGTCTCGTCGATACGGGTGTGTACGCCGAGGGTCAGGCCGTAACCGGAGTTGTTGATCTGCTCGATCAGCTGGTCCAGGTTGCGACGGTTGTAGCGCACCACGTGCAGCACCGGGCCGAAGATTTCGCGCTTCAGCTCGTCGAAGCTTTCCAGCTCGATCAGGGTTGGCATCACGAAGGTGCCGCGCTTGATCTCGGCTGCATCGGCGATTGCCACTTGATAGACCGAGCGGCCTTTCTCGCGCATGCCCTGGATGTGCTTCTCGATGCCGGCCTTGGCTTCGGCGTCGATCACCGGGCCAATGTCCACGGCCAGGCGGTCCGGGCAGCCCAGGCGGCTTTCGGCCATGGCGCCCTTGAGCATTTCGATCACGCGGTCGGCGGAGTCTTCCTGCAGGCACAGCACGCGCAGGGCCGAGCAACGCTGGCCGGCACTGTCGAAGGCCGAGGACACCACGTCGATCACCACCTGCTCGGTCAGTGCCGAGGAGTCGACGATCATGGCGTTCTGGCCACCGGTTTCGGCGATCAGCGGGATCGGTCGGCCCTGGTTGTCCAGGCGGCCAGCGACGTTACGTTGCAGTAGGCGGGCCACTTCGGTGGAGCCCGTGAACATCACACCTTTGACGCGCTCATCACCCACCAGGCCGGCACCAACGGTTTCGCCGCGGCCTGGCAGCAGTTGCAGCACGCCTTCAGGGATGCCGGCTTCCAGCAGCAGGCGCACGGCCTGGGCGGCGATCAGCGGGGTTTGCTCGGCTGGCTTGGCCAGTACCGGGTTACCGGCGGCCAGGGCAGCGGCTACCTGGCCGGTGAAGATTGCCAGCGGGAAGTTCCACGGGCTGATGCACACCACCGGGCCCAGCGGGCGGTGGGCGTCGTTGCTGAAGTCGTTGCGGGCCTGTACCGCGTAGTAACGCAGGAAGTCCACGGCTTCACGCACTTCGGCGATGGCGTTGGCGAAGGTTTTACCCGCTTCGCGGATGAGCAGGCCCATCAGCGGCTGGATTTCGGCCTCCATCAGGTCGGCGGTGCGCTCAAGAATGGCGGCGCGCTCGGCGGGCGGGGTAGCCTGCCAGATCGGTGCAGCATTCAGCGCGCACTGGATGGCGTTGTCGACATCGGCGACGGTAGCTTCCTGTACATGGCCTACCACGTCGCGGTGGTCTGCCGGGTTCAGTACCGGCGCGGCGGCACCTTGGCTGGCCGCGCAGGCCAACAGCGGGGAGGCTTTCCAGTCATTGTGAGCGGTGGCCAGCATGGCGCAGGACAGCGATGCCAGGCGGTGTTCGTTGGCCATGTCGATACCGGCCGAGTTGGCGCGCTCGCTGCCATACAGTTCACGCGGCAGCGGGATGCGCGGGTGCGGCAGGCCGATGCTGCCTTCCTGGGTGCCCATGCGCTCGATGCTGGCGACCGGGTCGGCAACCAGTTCCTGAATGGAAATCGAGTGGTCGGCGATGCGGTTGACGAACGAGGTGTTGGCGCCGTTTTCCAGCAGGCGGCGTACCAGGTAGGCCAGCAGTGTTTCGTGGGTGCCGACCGGTGCATACACGCGGCACGGGCGGTTCAGCTTGCCGTCGGCAACCTTGCCGACCACTTGCTCGTACAGTGGCTCGCCCATGCCGTGCAGGCACTGGAACTCGTACTGGCCCGGGTAATAGTTCTGCCCGGCAATGTGGTAAATGGCCGACAGGGTGTGGGCGTTGTGGGTGGCGAACTGCGGGTAGATGGCTTCTGGCACGGCCAGCAGCTTGCGGGCGCAGGCCACGTAGGACACGTCGGTGTACACCTTGCGGGTGTAGACCGGGTAGCCTTCCAGGCCTTCGACCTGGGCGCGCTTGATCTCGCTGTCCCAGTAGGCGCCTTTTACCAGGCGGATCATCAGGCGGTGGCGGCTGCGCTTGGCCAGGTCGATGACGTAGTCGATCACGTACGGGCAGCGTTTCTGGTAGGCCTGGATAACAAAGCCGATACCGTTCCAGCCGGCCAGCGACGGTTCGAAGCACAGGCGCTCGAGCAGGTCGAGCGACAGTTCCAGGCGGTCGGCCTCCTCGGCGTCGATGTTCAGGCCGATGTCGTACTGCTTGGCCAGCTGGGTCAGCGACAGCAGGCGCGGGTACAGCTCTTCCATCACGCGCTCGTACTGGGCGCGGCTGTAGCGCGGGTGCAGCGCCGACAGCTTGATGGAGATGCCCGGGCCTTCATAGATGCCGCGGCCATGGGAGGCCTTGCCGATCGAGTGGATGGCCTGCTCGTAGGACGCCAGGTACTTCTGTGCGTCGTGCTCGGTCAGTGCCGCTTCGCCGAGCATGTCGTAGGAATAGCGGAAACCTTTGGCTTCGAAGCGGCTGGCGTTGGCCAGGGCTTCGGCAATGGTTTCACCGGTCACGAACTGCTCGCCCATCAGGCGCATGGCCATGTCGACGCCCTTGCGGATCATCGGCTCGCCGCTTTTACCAATAATTCGGGTGAGCGAGGAGGTCAGGCCGGATTCGTTGTGGGTGCTGACCAGCTTGCCGGTCAGCAGCAGGCCCCAGGTGGCGGCGTTGACGAACAGCGATGGGCTGTTGCCCAGGTGCGGCTGCCAGTTGCCGGTGCTGATCTTGTCGCGGATCAGCGCGTCGCGGGTGCCCTTGTCGGGGATGCGCAGCAAGGCTTCGGCCAGGCACATCAGCGCCACGCCTTCCTGGGACGACAGCGAGAATTCCTGCAGCAGGCCCTGGACGATGCCGGCACGGCCACCAGCGCTCTTCTGGTTGCGCAGTTTTTCGGCGATGCCGGCGGCCAGCTTGTTGGTTGCCTCTGCCAGCGGGGCGCTCAGGCGCGCCTGCTCCAGCAGCATTGGCACCACTTCCTGCTCGGGGCGGCGGTAGGCGGCAGTGATTGCCGAACGCAGCACGGACTGCGGCAGGATGCTCTCGGCGAATTCCAGGAAGCACTGGTGGCTGTGGTCAGCCTGGACTTCGCCGGCGTCGTCGGCCAGGTTGCTGACATGACCGTTGAGTTCGGTCAGGGTGGCACCACCCTCGAGCTTCTCCAGGTAATTGAAGATCGCTTGCTTGATCAACCAGTGCGGCGTGCGGTCAATGGACTGCGCAGCTGCTTTGAGTCGCTCACGGGTCGGGTCGTCGAGTTTGACCCCAAGGGTGGTAGTCGCCATTTCTTATCCTCGTTATTGCCACGGTTGTGGCCTAAGCTGGCGTCAAGAGTATCTGTAGGACAATTCGGGTGCAACCAGGTGCAACCCGAATTTTTTGTGTAAAAGGTGCAACTCGTCTGACAGTCATTTCCACACGATGGAAAGGGTCGTTTTCGGTGCTTTTTATTCTGAAAAAACGGCTTGATGCGCCAAAAAGGAGCAAGAAAGCAGCTTTATCGGAAAATGCACCGGCAGGTGCAACTTGCAAATGAAAAAGGGTTGCACCCGCTTTGCGTTGTTGCATAGCATTCGCCGCCTGGGTGCAACCGCCATGGCTGCGGTTGCGCATGAGATAAAAACAAACGCCAGGGCACACGTATGGGCAACCCACTAACGATCACCTTCGTGATCTACATCGCGGCAATGGTGCTGATCGGCTTCGCTGCCTATCGCTCCACCAACAACCTTTCCGACTATATCCTCGGCGGTCGTAGCCTGGGCAGCGTGGTGACCGCGCTTTCCGCTGGCGCTTCCGACATGAGCGGCTGGCTGCTCATGGGCCTGCCGGGCGCCATCTACTTCTCCGGTCTTTCCGAGGCCTGGATCGCCATCGGTCTCACCGTCGGTGCCTATCTGAACTGGCTGTTCGTCGCCGGCCGCCTGCGCGTGCAGACCGAGCACAACGGTGATGCACTGACCCTGCCGGATTACTTCTCCAGCCGCTTCGAAGACAACAGCGGCCTGTTGCGGATCATCTCGGCCATCGTCATCCTGGTGTTCTTCACCATCTATTGCGCCTCTGGCATCGTTGCCGGTGCCCGCCTGTTCGAAAGCACCTTCGGCATGTCGTATGAAACTGCCCTGTGGGCGGGGGCTGCGGCCACGATTGCCTACACCTTCGTGGGTGGCTTCCTGGCAGTGAGCTGGACCGACACCGTGCAAGCGTCGCTGATGATCTTCGCGCTCATCCTCACCCCGGTGATCGTGCTGATCTCGACCGGTGGCTTCGACACCACCTTCGCCGCCATCGACGCGGTGAACCCGGCCAACTTCGACATGCTCAAGGGCGCGACCTTCGTCGGTATCATCTCGTTGATGGGCTGGGGTCTGGGCTATTTCGGCCAGCCGCACATCCTGGCGCGCTTCATGGCTGCCGACTCGGTGAAGTCGATTGCCAACGCTCGCCGTATCTCCATGACCTGGATGATCCTGTGCCTGGCCGGTACCTGTGCCGTGGGCTTCTTCGGTATCGCCTACTTCTCGGCGCACCCTGACCTGGCGGGTCCGGTCACTGAAAACCGCGAGCGTGTGTTCATCGAGCTGGCCAAGATCCTGTTCAACCCATGGATTGCCGGTGTGCTGCTGTCGGCCATTCTGGCGGCAGTAATGAGCACCCTGAGCTGCCAGCTGCTGGTGTGCTCCAGTGCCCTGACCGAAGACTTCTACAAAGCCTTCCTGCGTAAGAACGCCTCGCAGGGTGAGCTGGTGTGGGTTGGCCGCCTGATGGTGCTGGCCGTTGCGCTGATCGCCATCGCCATGGCCGCAAACCCGGAAAACCGCGTGCTGGGCCTGGTGGCCTACGCCTGGGCTGGCTTCGGTGCGGCCTTCGGCCCGGTAGTGCTTATTTCGGTACTGTGGAAAGGCATGACCCGTAACGGCGCGCTGGCCGGTATCGTGGTGGGCGCGCTGACCGTGATCCTGTGGAAGAACTTCGACACCCTCGGGCTGTACGAAATCATCCCGGGCTTCCTGTTCGCCAGCATCGCCATTGTGCTGGTGAGCAAGCTGGGCAGCCCGTCGCAGTCGATGGTCAAGCGCTTCGAAACCGCTGATGCGGCTTATCACGCTGACAAGTAATACCCGTTGAATCGGCGGCGCCTGCTTCGCGGGCGCCACCGATCAGCAGCAAGGCCTGACTCCGCCTGCAAGGCAAGGTAAACTTGCCACCCCCGCAGGAGTTGCCATGAACTATCGTCACGCCTTCCACGCCGGCAACCACGCCGACGTCCTCAAACACATCGTGCTGACCCGCCTCATCGCCCTGATGTCGCGCAAGGAGCAGCCGTTCGCCTACATCGATACCCACGCAGGGCTTGGTCTGTACGACCTGCAAGGCGACCAGGCAACCCGTACCGGCGAGTATCTGGAAGGCGTTGCCCGCTTGTGGAATCGTGACGACCTGCCAGCGATGGCTGCCGATTACCTGCGCGTCATCAAGCGCCTGAACGCCGACGGCGAGCTGCGTTACTACCCCGGTTCGCCCGAGCTGGCCCGTCGCCTGATGCGCCAGCAGGACCGTGCCCTGCTCAACGAGAAGCACCCCGAAGACGGGCCGCTGCTCAAGGAGAACATGAAAAAAGACCCGCGCGTGGTCGTGCATCTGGGTGAAGGCTGGCATGTGCCGCGGGCCTTGCTGCCGGTGCAGGAAAAGCGCGCGATCATGCTGATCGACCCGCCGTTCGAGCAGGCCGATGAGCTCAAGCGCTGCACCAATGCCATGAAAGAGGCGATTGGCCGCATGCGCCAGACTGTTGCGGCCATCTGGTACCCGATCAAGGACCAGCGCTCGCTGACTCGCTACTACCAGGACCTGACCAGCACCGGTGCGCCGAAACTGCTGCGGGTCGAGCTGTATGTGCATCATCAGGACAGCCCGCAGGGGCTCAATGGCTCTGGCCTGGCCATTGCCAATCCACCGTGGGGGCTGGAAGAAGAGCTCAAGGAGCTGCTGCCTTGGCTGGCCAAGGAGTTGGCGCAGACCGATGGCAGCTACCGTATGGACTGGTTGATCGCCGAGTAAGCAGCTGTCTCCTATCCCTTGTGGGAGCAGGCTTGTCCCGCGAAGCAGGCGACGCGGTGTATGGCACCGGCTTTGCCGGTGTTCGCGGGGCAAGCCAGCTCCCACAACGACCGCGCAGTTCCTGATCTTTGCGTTATAATCCCGCCCTTTAGCCGCCACCCGCCCAAGAGGCCGCTGGCGCATTTTTACCGAATGAAGAGGCTAATCCCTTGGCATTGACGATCCTTGGCCTGTCCGGCGCCCTTAGCCATGACCCTTCCGCGGCCCTGTACATTGACGGCAAGCTGATTGCCGCCGCCGAAGAAGAGCGCTTCGTGCGTGACAAGCATGCGAAGAACCGCATGCCCTACGAGTCGGCGAAGTTCTGCCTGGAACAGGCAGGCATCAAGCCGTCCGACGTCGACGTGGTAGCCATCCCGTTCGCCCCGATCAGCCTGTTCGGCAAGGCGCGCTGGCACTATGCCAAGCGCTACTGGTACGCCCCGGATCGTGCCCTCGACGCCATCCTGATGGGCAACCGTCGCTACAAGCGCTACCGCAAGAAGATCGTCTGGTGCCTGGAGCAGCTGGGCTTCGACCCGAAAAAGGTCAAGATCGAGCCGGTCGAGCACCACCTGGCTCATGCCTCCAGTGCCTACCACTGCTCGGGCTTCAAGGAAAAAACCGCCATCCTCGGCATCGACGGTAAAGGCGAATACGCCACCACCTTCTTTGGCTACGGCGAAAACGGCAAGATCCACAAGATCAAGGAGTTCTTCGACCCGGACTCCCTGGGTGGCCTGTACGGCGCGATTACCGAGTTCCTCGGCTTCGAAATGCTCGACGGCGAGTTCAAGGTCATGGGCATGGCGCCGTATGGCGATGCCAGCAAGTACGACTTCTCGCGCCTGGCCAGCTTCGAAAACGGCGAACTGGTGATCAACACCGAGTATGCCAACGTTATCGGCCTGCGCCGCTATAAAGAGAAGGGCAAGGGCTTCTACTTCTCGCCGAAGCTGATCGAATGGCTGGGCCCCAAGCGCGAAGGCGACATCGCCGACGAGCCGTACATTCATTACGCGGCCAGCATGCAGGCGCTGTTCGAGAAACTGGCGCTGCAGATGATCGACCACTACCTGGGCGACACCCTGCGTGAAACCGGCAAGCTGGCCTTCGCCGGCGGCTGCGCGCTGAACGTGAAACTGAACCAGAAGATCATCGCCCGTCCGGACGTGAAAGAGCTGTTCGTCCAGCCGGCTTCCGGCGACGCCGGTACTGCCGTCGGCGCCGCAGCCTATGTTTCCCATGCCCGTGGCGTACCGGTCGAGAAGATGGAACACGTCTACCTCGGCCCGTCGTACTCCAACGAAGACGTGATCGCGGCCTGCGCCCGTCACCCGAACCAGCCGAAGTGGCGCAAGCTGGAGAACATGCCCCAGCAGATCGCCCAGATCATGGTCGACGGCAACCCGGTGGCCTGGTTCCAGGGCCGCATGGAGTTTGGCCCGCGCGCCCTCGGTGGTCGTTCTATCATCGGCTGCCCGAGCGTTGAGGGCGTGGCTGACCGCATCAATCACCAGATCAAGTTCCGCGAACGCTGGAGACCTTTCTGCCCGTCGATGCTCGACACCGTTGCCCCGCAGATGATCAAGGTCGACCACCCGGCGCCATTCATGACCTTCACCTTCGAAGTGGCTGAAGAGTGGAAAACCCGCGTCCCGGAAGTGGTCCACGAGGACGGTACTTCGCGTGCACAGGTGCTCAAGCGTGAGTACAACCCACGCTACTACGACATGATGAAGGCGCTGGAAGACCTGACCGGCAACGGCGTGTCGCTGAACACCTCGCTGAACCGCCGTGGTGAGCCGATGATCTGCTCGCCGACCGATGCCCTGAACATGTTCTTCGGCTCGGACCTGCAGTACCTGATCATGGAAGACATCCTGGTCGTGAAGGACGGCGCTGCCGCCTATGACCAGCCGCTCTGAACCGCGCATCCTGCAGTTCTGCCATGGCTATGACGGGCCTTTCCTGGATTGCGCCCGTCAGTACGCCAGCCTGTTCCAGGGCCGTGGCTACCAGGTCACCACGGTGTTCCTTACCGGCGCTGCCGACCCGCAGGTAGCGGCGGGCTGCGCGTCGGACGAGGTGCTGTTCCTGGCGTTCAGCTCCAAGGCCGTGCGTGGCCTGAAGCTCGGCGCCATCCGTGCCTTGCGGCGGATCGCGGCCGAGCGCAATTTCGCGTTCTGCATTGCTCACCGCTTCAAGCCGATCTACGTGGCCCTGCTGGGCACCGGCCTGCCGGTGATTGGCGTGCATCATGCCTTTGGCGACTACGAGCGCAAAGGCCGCCGTTTGTTCGCCAACCTGTTCAGCAAGCGCCTGAGCTTGCTGGGCGTGTCGGACGCCGTGCGTGACGATATGCGCCGCTGCCTGCCGCAGTGGCCGGCCGAACGCATCCAGACCCTGTACAACCGCATCGATATCGACGCCCTGCAAGCGGCACTGGTGCCGCGCGCCGAAGCACGCCAGGCCTTGGGCCTGGATGCACAGGCATGGATCGTCGGCAATGTCGGGCGCCTGCACCCCGACAAAGACCAGGCAACCCTGTTGCGTGGTTTTGCTCAGGCGTTGCCAGGGCTGCCAGCGGGCGCCCGTCTGGCGATTCTCGGCAAGGGCCGGCTGGAGGCCAAGCTCAAGGCTCAGGCCGCCGAGCTGGGCATTGCCGGGCAAGTGGACTTCCTGGGCCAGGTGCCGGATGCACGGCGCTATTTCCAGGCGTTCGACGTGTTTGCCCTGAGCTCTGACCATGAGCCGTTCGGCATGGTCCTGCTCGAAGCCATGGTCGCCGGTGTGCCGGTGCTCGCCACGGCATGCGGCGGGGCTCGCGAAGTGGTCGAGGGTGTGGGGGTGCTGTTCCCGCTGGGCGATGCTGCACAGTTGGCGCAGGGGCTGAAGCATCTGGCCGTGCTGGACGGCGAGCAGCGCCAGGCCTGTGCCGAGCACATGCTGCAGCGTCTGCGTGAACGCTTCTCCGACCACGCGGTGCGTGAGGCCTTCTGGCAGCTGCCGCAAGTGCGTGCGCTGGTGGAGCAGGCCTGATGCTCAATCGAATCCAGGCCTTCCGCGAACGCGGTTGGCAAGTTATAGATGCCAAGGCCTATGCCGAGGCATGGGCGCGCTTTGGTGGCAGTGTTGCCACTCATCCGCTGGTGGTCGAACAGCTGGCAGACCTGGCACAGATCCCGGTGCGATACCTGGGCTGGCATCAGGCGGGTGAGCTGAAGGCCGCCATCCCGACCTGGGGGCGTCACCTGGCGCTGTCCAAGGATGTGCTCAAGCGTGCTGGCAAGAAAGCCCTGTTCGATCTGGGCAATGCCGAAATCATCCTGCCGGCGGCAGCCGATGCCGCTGCACCGCTGCGGCATGCCGCGCGCTACCTCTCCGATCTGAACCAGGGCCGCTTCAGCGGCCTCAAGGCGCAGAAGGAACAGCTGGCCATGGCCCGCGCCCCTGAAGACCTGTCGAAAAAATTCCGCTACAACCAGCGCCGCGAACTGCGCCTGCTGGAAGAAGCAGGTGGCCTGGTACGCCCGATCAGCGACTTCAGTGCGCAGGAAATCGCCAGCATGTACTGCGACCTGTTCCAGCGCCGCTGGGGCTTCCCGGCCACCGGTGCCGAGCACATGGCCCAGGTGCTGGAGCGCCTGCAAGCGCTGCTGATCGGCTCGGTACTGCTGCTGGATGGCAAGCCGATTGCCATTCAGCTGGTGTACCGCGTCGAAGCGCCGGAATGGATCAGCGTCGAGTACATCAATGGCGGCGTAGACCCTGAAACCAAGGCTTTCAGCCCGGGTAGCGTGCTGAGCTTCCTCAATACCCAGGCCGCCTGGGAAGACGCCCGTACGCGCAACAAGCCACTGCGGTTCTCGTTCGGCCGTGCCGACCGCGAGTACAAGGACCGCTGGTGCAACCCTGTGCCGGTGTACCAGGCGTGAGCCGCAAGCAGCAGTTGCTCAAGCGCCACCGGCGCAACAAGCGCCTGGGCTTGCTGACGAGCCTGGTTGCGTTGGTCGCCTTGGGGTTTTTCAGCTGGTGGTGGCTGCCGTTGCTGCTGTTGCCGCTGGTCTGGGCGGCTCACGAAGCCTGGTTTGCCGACCATCTGTTCTACGCCCCGGGCGAGGATTACGCCTACGACTTCGGTGAACAGGCGCGGGAAGTGCCTGCCAGCCTGCGCGATGGCCGGCTCCAGGCCGATTGCGTGCTGCAGGGTGACGAAACCCTCATGCTTGAGCTGCAGGTAAAAAGCTCCTGGCTGGGGCGGTTTCTCGACCCTCGGGTAGAGCTGGATGCTGCTGAGCAGGCTGACCGGCAAACGTTCGAGCGTGGTGTTGATGGCGTACGTTTTCTCAACCTGACCGGCCTGGCCGTGCCCTTGCAAGCGGGTACCTTGCGCCTGCGCGGTCGTCATTGCCGGCTGCAAGGCCAGCCGCGCCTGTGGATAACCCCCGCTGTCGAGCTGCAACGTCGCCGGGTGATGGTGATCGCGCCGCACGCCGATGACGCCGAGCTGGCTGCATATGGCCTCTACAGCCAAGCCGACGAAACCTGGGTGGTCACCCTGACAGCTGGCGAGATCGAAGCCGAACACTACCAGCAGATGGGCCTGCCAAAAGCCGAGGCCGCCCGCCTGAAGGGCCGCTTGCGTGCCTGGGACAGCATCGCCGTGCCGCGCTGGGCTGGTGTGCCGGAGTCACGTTGTGTGCAGTTGGGTTACTTCTGCCTGCAACTGCCTGCCATGCAGGCCGCGCCCGATCAGCCGGCTGCTTCCCGTGAAGCTGACCTGGCCGATATCCGCGTGTTCCGCCAGTTCAACCCGTTCCCGCTACCGGCCGACCGCGATGGCGCGCCAACCTGGCACAACCTGCTGGCCGACCTGCGGGCCTTGCTGGAAATGGCCAAGCCGGAAGTGTTGGTGATGCCGCACCCGCAACTCGACCCGCACCCCGATCACATCTGCGCCCAGGCGGCCGTGCTGGAGGCCCTGCAAGGCCTGGCCTGGCAGCCGCAGACCTTGTTGTGCTACGCCAATCACCTGCACGACAACGACCGCTGGCCGATGGGCGACAGTGGCGACGGCGTGGCCTTGCCGCCGCAGTTGAGCGCAGCCCAGGCCTGGGCACCCTGCAGCCTGGTGCTGGACCTGGCCACGCAGCGCGACAAGGCCATGGCCCTGGGCATGATGCACGACTTGCAGCCGCCGGCGCCCTTCAAGCGTCGCTTGCGCCGCCTGCTGCAGCGCTGGCTGGCCGGGCGGCGGCCCTCGCCTTACGGGGAGAACGAGTTCTTCCGCAAGGCCGTGCGCAGGCACGAACTGTTCTGGCGGCGTGAGCTGTAAGCACGCCCCATGGTTGACCGCGATGGCGCAGAGCGCCCAAGGAACGTTATGAAAGTCCTATTTCTGGTACAGAAGGAACAGCGGGCGATTCTCGACCGCCTGTACGACGGCGTCGCGGCCAACTGCGAGTGCGACCTGCGCTGGCTGAGCAGCGATGACCAGCGCAACCTGCGCCGCTACTTCAAGCGTGAAGTTCAGGTCGAGCGCTATGACCGCATTGTGTTCTTCCTGCGCTTCAAGCAGGAGATTCGCCAGGTGGCCTTCATCCGCACCGTGCCGAACCTGGTCATCCTGGAGCACGACGCCTACCAGAACTACATCCCGTGCAAGTACACCGGCAAGTTCAGCGCCCATTACCGGCAGCTGCCATGGGCGCGGGTCATCAGCTCGGGCTACATGGTCAGCGAACGCCTGCGCCAGGAAGGCTTCGATGCGGTATTCGTGCCCAAGGGCTATGACGAGCAACTGCTGGCCGACCAAGGGCGTGAGCGCGATATCGAACTGGCCTTCGTCGGCAGTGTCAACAGCGTGGCCTACAGCGGCCGCAAGGCGCTGCTGGACGAATTGGGGCAGGTCGAGAACCTGCTGGTTACCCGTACCAAGTCGGGCGAAGACTACTGCAACACGCTCAACCGTATCCGGTTCTTCGTCAGTGCCGACGTTGGCATGGGCGAATACATGATCAAGAATTTCGAAGCCATGGCCTGTGGCTGCGTATTGCTGGCATACGACCAGGGCGAGGAAGAGAACCGCGCGCTGGGCCTGCAGGACATGCACAACGTGGTGTTCTATGACAACATCCCGACCCTTCAGGAAAAGCTCCGCCGTTTGCGGGCAGACCCTGAACTGGCCCGGCAGATTGCAGAAAATGGCCGCCATCTGGCGGTTTCCCGTTTCAGTTTCGCCGCAGTTGGCCGTAGCATCGTCGACCACATGCGCCCGGCGCTGAGGCCCCATCCGCCCTTGTCTGCATGGCAGCGGTTGCGCCTGAAGCTGGGCATCTAAATAAGAGCTTTCACGCCCAGGAGCGGGTTGTTGAAGGCCGTTTGTCGCAATGCGGAGGGAGTCCGGTGCGCTTTTCAAATGAGAGTGACGTCACGCTCGTCGTGACCAGTTGTGGGCGGTTCGATCTGCTCAAAGATACCCTTGAGAGTTTCGACCGCTACAACACCGCGCCCATTCGCGAGGTATTCATCACCGAAGATTCCGGTGACGATGCTGTGCATGCCGCTGTGCCAGAGCACTGGAAACCGCACTGCAAGGTGTTCGTTAACCGGCCCAAGCTTGGCCAGTTGCCGTCTATCGACCTGGCTTACAGCCACGTCAAGACGCCGTACATCTTCCACTGCGAGGACGACTGGCATTTCTATCGCCAAGGCTTTGTCGAAGACTCGCGGGCCATTCTGGATGTGAGCCCCAACCTGTTGCAGGTGTGGCTGCGCAGTCATGCTCACGACCTGGCCATCCATAGCCCTTACATCCACTTGGGCGATCGGCAGGTGATCGCGGGTGTGCCTTGCTACCCGCTGCTGTCCGACAAGGCTGAATGGCAGGCGTTTTCGCTCAACCCCGGTCTGCGGCGTTTGAGTGATTACCAGCGCTGCGCGCCATTTGCCGCCTATGCTGGAGAGAAGGCGCTTTCCCGACGCTACGCTGAGTTAAATCTGACAGCGGTCACCTTGGAGGGTGATGCAGTATTGCACACTGGATTCGGTAATCACGTGACCTTGCCCATCGAAGTGGAGCGCAAGGCCAAACGCCGTCAACGTGATCGAATCAAACTGGCATTGACGCTGGTGACGGGTGCCTTGATCGGCATGGGTATCACCATTTTTGTTCAATGAAGTCGCTGTCCCACCTGACATGAGCGGGAGAGGGCCCATGAACATCGTCAATATGATGTGGGCGGGTGGAACGCCGTACATGTCCATCCACAAGGTGCATCGCCAAGTGCTGTCGCACGCAGGTACCGATGCCCGGATCAGTAACTGGTTGCTGCTGGGAAGCGGGTTGTGTTGCGGGCTTGGCTCGACCCGGGAGTGGCACATGCCACTGCGTGCGCTGAAAGGACGGCACCTGTGGCGCCTGTTGCGGCCCTGGTTGCGCTTGCGTTTGCGCAAGGCGCTGGCCGAGGCCAACGCTGAGGTCGTGCTGCTCGACGGTATTGGCGTCGCGCGGCTGGTGCTGCCGCTGTTGCAGAACAGTCCCCAGGTTCGGGCAAAGGTGCTGTTCCATGGCAAGACGCGCCTGAGCAGTAGCGATGTACGCTTGTTGCGTATGTTCCCCGCCGAGCGCCTGAGCATCGCAGCGGTGTCGCATACGCTGGCCGAATCACTGGAGCACGACTTGGGCAGGCCGGTGCAGACCCTGCGCATGGCGCTTGACCCGTTAGCGTTCGTCGAGCCGTTGTTGAGCCGTGACAGGGCCAGGCAGGCGCTGCAGTTGCCTGCTGCGACCGGGGTGATGCTGGGCGCGGTGGGGCGGTTGGTGGAAAGCAAAGGCTTCGAGATGCTGATCGAGGCGTTTGCCCGGGCCAGCACACATCAGCCGGACCTGCAGTTGGCCATTATTGGCGAAGGCCCTCTGCACGCCGTGCTGCAAGAGCGTATCGATGCACTGGGCCTGGCCGCGCGCGTTCACCTGTGCGGTCACCGTGAAGACCTGCAGCAGTTGTATCGGGCGTTCGATTGGCTACTGGTGCCTTCTCGCTCTGAAGGCCTGGGGCTGGTGGTGCAGGAGGCGGTCATGGCCGACGTGCCGGTGGTGTGCAGCGACCTGCAAGTGTTTCGCGAACAGTTGCAGGATACCGGCGGTTACCTGCCGGTAGCCGATGAAGGGGCATGGGCCGAGGCAATCGAACGATGCACATCCCTCAGCGCCCGGACGGTAGCCGCCCGGCAGCGTCAGGCGCTGGCGCCGGAGCAAGCCTGGCAGGCCTTCTGCAATGGCTCGCAGAGCTTGCTGCGAAACTGACGTTCAGCGTGCCAGCAGGGCAGCCTCGAACGCAGCGAGGGGGAACCGGTCACCCAGGTTCTCCCGCTCGATATAGCGCACCATGTGCTGCACATTGCGACGAATCATGCGTGCCGACAACGGCGGGCGCAGGAAACGCATGTCGGCCACGTCGATCAGGCCCAGGCGCTGGTCGGGGGTAACCACCACGTTGCCCAGGTGCAGCGAGCGGAAGTACACACCGCTGTGGTGCAGCTGGCGAACCAGCTGAATCAGCTGCGGCAGGTAGGTATCCCAGCTGAACCCATCATCGCGCGACATTTGCAGCAGGGTACGCCCGGGCAGCGGGCGATACAGCACGGCGGTACGGCCTGGCAGGTCGAGCTTGTGCTGGCTGATCACCTCGAGCGTAGGGATGCCCAATTGTGCCAGGCGCGCAGCGTTATCGACGAAGCGCTGCGAGTAGGGGCGCAACAGTGCAGATGAAATCAGCCGCTTCCTACGAAAAACCTTGAGGAAATTTCCATCCTTGAGCAGGTAGACTTTGGCGCCATGGCTGTCTGCCTCAAGCACCTGTGCGCCTTGTGTCAGCTGATCGAAGTCGACCTGGGTGAGCCGGGAGCATTGCATGAATAGAGCCTTGTCGTCTGGCGAGCAAAATGACCGGCAATAATGCCGAAAATAATGCTGTTGCACCATGGATGGTGTCTTTGATTCATCGGGGGAAAGGATGTTGTATCAAAAAAACTGGGCACGGGCCTGGTTAGGTTTGGGTCTGGTCTGGTTCCTGGCAGCAATTGCCCTGGCACCGAGCAACAAGGTTTACCAGCAGGGGCTGGTGTTGTTTTTGTGGCTGCCAACGCTGGTACTGGCGTGGTCTGCCCGTGAAGTGCTGGTGCAAGCCTGGAGGCGCCAGCCAGCGCTGTGGGTGAGTGTGCTGCTGTTGTTGGCGTGGTGCGGGCTGAGCCTGGCCTGGTCGCCCGCAGAAGACCCAGGGCGCGAGATCAAGCGCCTTGTCTACATTCTGGTATTCCTGCTGGCATTCCCGCTGCTGGCGCAGCAAGGCAGGGCCCGCATTCGTCAGCTGTTGCTGCTTGGCAGCGGCCTGTTGGCCCTCGCCGCGCTGGTCTCGATCATCAATTTCTACGGTTTGCAGGGCAAATCGTTGCTGGCCCGTCTGGCAGGCATTGGCGAGATCTCGCACCCGATTCTGGGGGCTTATGTCATCGGCTCGGCGGTGCTCTTCTTGCTGTACGAGCCGCCGCGCCAGCGTGGCATGCAGCTGTTATGGCTGGGGGCGCTGGTCTGTCTGGGCGCGTTTGCCATGCTCAGCCAGAGCCGCGGGGCGATTCTGGCCCTGGTGATCACCGTGGTGATCGCGCCGCTGTGGTTCCGCGATCGCCACAGCCAGGTGTTTTCCATCCTCGCGCTGGTTGCCACCGGCCTTGCGTTCTTCGTCGTATACGACCTGATCGCCAAGCGCGGTTCGTCCTATCGGCCGGAAATCTTCAATGCCGTCATCGATATGATTGCCGCACACCCCTGGACCGGCCTGGGGCTGGGGGCTGCCTACGACGTAAGTGCCGTGGGTAAACACTTTGACCACACCCACAATATGTTCACCCATGTTGCCGTGGAAATGGGGATCCCTGGCATGTTGCTCTGGGTCATCGTGTGGTTGTTCACCCTCGGCGAAATCATCCGTGCGCGCGGTACACTGTTTGGCAAGATCCTTCTGGGGTTCTGGGTGTACTCGACCCTGGCCATGCAGTTCGATGCCGCCAGCCTCACCGGCACGCCGCGCGCCGAGTGGTTCATCAGCTGGCTGCCTGTCGGCCTTGCCATGATGCTGCCATGGGGGCGTGCCGAAAATGGCGCCTGTGGTAAAATTTCCGGTTCAACCTGAACAGCGAGCTCGATAATGGCCGAAACACCGCGACCGGCGGAGCACACCTCCAGCCTGAAGATCTACTTCCGGCTGCTGAGCTATGTGAAACCCTATGTCGGCATTTTCCTGCTGAGCATTGTCGGTTTCGTGATCTTTGCCTCGACCCAGCCAATGCTGGCGGGCATCCTCAAATACTTCGTCGATGGGCTGAGCAACCCCGAAGCGGTGTTGTTCCCCAACGTGCCCTACCTGCGCGACCTACAATTGTTGCAGGCAGTGCCGCTGCTGATCATCCTGATCGCCGCGTGGCAGGGCCTGGGTTCGTTCCTCGGCAACTACTTCTTGGCCAAGGTGTCCCTGTGCCTGGTGCATGACCTGCGGGTGGAGTTGTTCAACAAGCTGCTGGTGTTGCCCAACCGCTATTTCGACAACCATAACTCCGGGCACCTGATTTCGCGCATCACCTTCAACGTGACCATGGTCACCGGCGCGGCGACCGACGCCATCAAGGTGGTGATCCGCGAAGGCCTGACCGTGGTGTTCCTGTTCGCCTACCTGTTGTGGATGAACTGGCACCTGACCTTGGTGATGGTCGCCATCCTGCCGGTAATTGCGGTGATGGTCAGCGTTGCCAGCAAGAAATTCCGCAAGCAGAGCAAGAAGATCCAGGTGGCCATGGGTGATGTCACCCACGTTGCCTCGGAAACCATCCAGGGCTACCGCGTGGTGCGCAGCTTCGGTGGCGAAGCCTATGAGGAACAGCGCTTCGGCAAGGCCAGCCAGAGCAATACCGACAAGCAATTGCGCATGACCAAGACCGGCTCGCTCTACACGCCGATGCTGCAGCTGGTGATCTACAGCGCCATGGCCGCGCTCATGTTCCTGGTGCTGTTCCTGCGCGGTGACTCCACGGCTGGCGACCTGGTTGCCTATATCACCGCCGCCGGCCTGCTGCCCAAACCGATCCGCCAGCTTTCGGAAGTCAGCTCGACCATCCAGAAGGGCCTGGCCGGTGCAGAAAGCATCTTCGAGCAACTGGACGAAGAACCTGAGCTGGACACCGGTACTGTCGAGAAGGAGCGCG
Organism: Pseudomonas sp. OG7; assembly: GCF_014192825.1. NCBI lineage: Bacteria > Pseudomonadati > Pseudomonadota > Gammaproteobacteria > Pseudomonadales > Pseudomonadaceae > Pseudomonas > Pseudomonas sp. OG7. The sequence continues at coordinate 633,643 of NZ_JACHYK010000001.1, forward strand.
TGGAAGGGCGCCTGGAAGTGCGCAACCTGAGCTTCACCTACCCGGGTACCGAGCGCGAAGTGCTAAGCGACATCAGCTTTGTCGCCGAGCCAGGGCAAATGATCGCCCTGGTGGGCCGCTCCGGCAGCGGCAAGTCGACCCTGGCCGCGCTGATCCCGCGCTTCTATCACCACGACCAAGGGCAGATTCTGCTCGATGGCGTGGAAATCGAGAACTATCGCCTGCGTAACCTGCGCCGCCATGTTTCGCAGGTGACTCAGCACGTCACCTTGTTCAACGACACCGTGGCCAATAACATCGCCTACGGCGACCTGGCTGGCGCCCCGCGCGCAGATATCGAAGCTGCTGCGGCCGACGCCTACGCCAAGGAGTTCGTCGACCGGTTGCCCAAGGGCTTCGATACCGAAGTGGGTGAGAACGGTGTGCTGCTTTCCGGCGGCCAACGCCAGCGCCTGGCGATTGCCCGGGCGCTGCTGAAAAACGCACCGCTGCTGATTCTCGACGAAGCCACCTCGGCGCTGGATACCGAGTCCGAGCGGCACATCCAGGCTGCCCTGGACCATGTGATGCAAGGCCGCACCACGCTGGTGATCGCCCACCGCCTGTCGACCATCGAGAAGGCCGATCAGATCCTGGTCATGGATCAGGGCCGCCTGGTGGAGCGCGGCACCCATACCGAGCTGCTTGCGGCTAATGGCCATTATGCCCGCCTGCATGCGATGGGGCTGGATGAGCCGGCCAAGGCCGATATCACGTGAACCCTCCTTGATCGGGGCCATCATGGCCCCGATTGTCACGGGAATTTTCCGGGGACGATCTGGCCATAAAGCCGTCGACTACCCTGTGCTAATATCCTGCCCCTGTTCATTATTTCCATATGGGTTGCCCATGAAGTTGTCCATGCCGCGTTTCGATCAAGCCCCGGTACTGGTGGTCGGCGATGTCATGCTCGACCGCTACTGGCATGGCGGTACTTCGCGTATCTCGCCTGAGGCGCCAGTTCCGGTGGTCAAGGTCGATCAGATCGAAGATCGCCCAGGCGGTGCGGCCAACGTTGCCTTGAACATCGCTGCGCTGGGCGCGCCGGCTTCGCTGATCGGCGTCACCGGCCAGGATGAAGCTGCCGACAGCCTGGCCAACAGCCTGCAGGCTGCCGGTGTGCGTTCGGTGTTCCAGCGCATCGCGCACCAGCCGACCATCGTCAAGCTGCGGGTCATGAGCCGTCACCAGCAGTTGCTGCGTATCGATTTCGAAGAGCCGTTCGCCACCGACCCGCTGTCGCTGGGTGCGGAAGTCGACAGCTTGCTCGAAGGCGTCAAGGTGCTGGTCCTTTCCGACTACGGCAAGGGCGCACTGAAAAACCACCAGAGCCTGATCCAGGCGGCGCGAGCCAAGGGTATTCCGGTGCTGGCCGACCCCAAGGGCAAGGATTTCTCCATCTACCGCGGTGCTAGCCTGATCACCCCGAACCTCAGCGAGTTCGAGACCATCGTTGGCCGTTGCGCTGATGAGGCCGAGCTGGTTGCCAAAGGTGTGCAACTGCTGCAGGACCTGGACCTGGGCGCCTTGCTGGTGACCCGTGGTGAGCACGGCATGACCCTGCTGCGCACGGGGCAGCCGGCGCTGCACCTGCCGGCGCGGGCGCGCGAAGTGTTCGATGTGACCGGTGCCGGTGATACTGTCATCTCCACCCTTGCGGCGGCTATTGCGGCTGGCGAGGACCTGCCCCACGCGGTGGCGCTGGCCAACCTGGCGGCAGGCATCGTGGTTGGCAAGCTGGGTACGGCTGCGATCAGCGCCCCCGAACTGCGACGGGCCATCCAGCGTGAGGAAGGCTCCGAGCGCGGTGTGCTGGGCCTTGAGCAACTGCTGCTGGCCATCGATGATGCGCGGGCGCACAAAGAGAAGATCGTCTTCACCAATGGCTGCTTCGACATTCTGCATGCCGGGCATGTCACCTACCTTGAGCAGGCGCGGGCCCAGGGCGATCGCCTGATCGTCGCGGTCAACGACGATGCCTCGGTCAGCCGGCTCAAAGGGCCAGGGCGGCCCATCAACAGCGTCGACCGGCGCATGGCCGTTCTGGCCGGCCTGGGGGCGGTGGATTGGGTGATCAGTTTCCCTGAGGGCACGCCGGAAAACCTGCTGAGCCAGGTCAAGCCGGATGTGCTGGTCAAGGGTGGCGACTATGGCATCGACCAGGTGGTGGGCGCCGATATCGTCAAGGCCTATGGCGGTACCGTGAAGGTGCTGGGCCTGGTCGAAAACAGCTCGACCACGGCGATTGTCGAGAAGATTCGCAAGAACTGATAACGCTGGGGCTGCAAAGCAGCCCCAATATCACTTATTCAGGCTAGTACGCGCCCGCTCCAGCAGCGCCCGCGCTTTGTCACCAAACCGCTGCAAGTGCGATGCCCGCAACGGCTTGGGCTCCACCAACCCCTGCTGTTTCACCCAGTCCTTCCAGCGCACTCGCTCGTCCTTCACCACCCAGCCTTCCTGCCGTGCAAAACTCTCTGCCAGGTACAGCCCACGCGTACTCGCCGGCACCAGCTCATCCTTCTTCAGCGTATACAGCTCCGCCAGCGGTTGGCCGTCCTTCAACGGCATCAGGTACAGGTCTGGCCGTTTGCGGTTGAGTCGCGCTACCAGCTGGCCGCTCTCCAGTCGCTCATCGACGTGGAACAGGCTCAGTTTCTTGGCTTCACGGGGCACCTGCAGGCGCATGTCGTAGATCAGTTGCAGCGAGGCGGTGGGCAAGTGCACATAGGCCCGTGGCCGCTCCAGTAGCATCAGGTTGCCGCAGTGCACGGGGCGGGCGGCGCCGGACTGCGGGGTCAGCAGGAAGTGCGGTGTTTCGCGATAGTGCAGGGCGGCGGCATACGGCACGGGCAGCCAGGTATCGTTGAAGCGCCCGCCCAGCCAGCCTTCCGGGGTTTCCAGCAGGCATTCCTCAGCCACTTCCTGCACCGCCGTGTGCAATGGCAGGTTCAGCTCCTGTGCCGGTACATAGCCGGAAATCAGTTTCAGCACCACATCGCCCCGGTCTTGCCGGCGCTGGCGCACCAGCACCCAGTAATCGCGGTTTTGCCAATGCAGGGTGAGGCGCACCGACACGCCCAGGTTGGCCAGTTCGGCCACGAAGTGCTGCGTGTCGGGTAGCTGGATGGCCTTGCGCCGTTGCTGGGTCTGGGCAAAGTTGAGCGGCATGCCGATACTTTGATAAATCAGCCCTTCGGGCGTGGCCTCGACATGCAGCGGCAGTGTCTTGAAGTTGCTCGGGTTCTTGCGGATCAGCGTTCGCGCCACGAGGCTCCTCCTTGCGTCGGGTCAGTCGCCAGGCCCTTGGGCCTGGGGAAACTCAATGCTGGCCCAGGATACGGGCGATGGTGGCCACATTGTGGGCCAGGTGCAGCGGGTTGATGGTGCCGACGATAGCACTGCTGACGCCCGGGTGGGCGAACAGCAGTTCGAAGCTGGCCTGCACCGGGTCAACGCCCGGGGCCAGGCAGACATGTCCACTGGCCAGGGCCTTCTTTATCAGGATGGCCTTGCCGTGCTCGGCAGCGTAGTCCAGTACCGGGCGTTCTGCCTGCTCGTTGAGGTTGTAGGTGACCATGGCGCAGTCGCCCTGTTCCAGTGCTTTCAGGCCGCCGGCCACGGTCTTGCCAGACAGGCCGAAGCCGAGGATCTTGCCCTCCTGCTTAAGTTCAGCCAGGGTCTGGTAGACCTCCTGCTGTTCGAGGATCGCCAGGTCATTGCCGTCGGAATGCACCAGCACCAGTTCGATGCGATCGGTTTCCAGGCGGCGCAAGCTGCGCTCCACCGAGCGACGTGTGTGGGCGGCGCTGAAGTCGAAGTGCGACTGGCCGCTGTCGAATTCTTCACCGACCTTGCTCACGATCACCCACTCATCGCGTTGGCCGCGCAGCAGGGGGCCCAGGCGTTCTTCGCTGCGGCCATACGCCGGGGCGGTGTCGATCAGGTTGATGCCCAGCTCGCGGGCCTGGGCCAGCAGCAGGCGGGCTTCGTCATCGCCGGGGATGGTGAAGCCGGTGGGGTACTTCACGCCTTGGTCGCGGCCCAGCTTGACCGTGCCCAGGCCCAGCGGTGAAACCTTGAAACCGGTGCTGCCCAGCGGGCGGTGGAAGTCGTGCAGGGTTGGCAGGGTCATGGCAGCAGTTGCTCCCAGGCCGGCACACCCAGCGGTGGGCGTGGCAGGCCGGCCAGTTCGGCTTGTGCCTGCGGGCGGATACCGTCGCGCTCCAGGTGGCTGATGACCCGGTCGCTGAAGTCCGGCGCCAGGGCCAGCTTGGTCGGCCAGCCCACCAACAGGCGTTGCTGGTCGGCGAGGAAGGCGTTGTCCGGGCGCACCAGGCCGGACTGCGCAGGTTCGGCGCGGTCGACGCGCAAGGTGGCCCAACGGACCTGGCTTTGGTCTACCCATGGCAACAGGTTGGCTATTTCCTTCTGCGCCGCCGCAATCTGTGCCGCCGGCTCACGTGCCACGCCATCGGCTTCGGCCAGATCCCCGCCCAGGTACCAGACCCATTGGCCATCAGCAGCCGGGTGAGTCGTCACTGTTACCCGTGGCTTGGGGCCGCCGCCCAGGCAGTGTGCATACAGCGGCTTGAGGTTAGGGCCCTTGGCCATGACCATGTGCAGCGGGCGAATTTGCATCGCAGGCAGCTTCAGGCCCAAGGCATGCAGCAGGTCCTCGGTGCCGGCACCGGCGCTGAGCACGATACGCTGGGCACGGATGTCGCGGCCATCGACGCGCAGGCCGACCAGTTCGTCGCTTTCGCGTAGCGGCTCGATGCGTTCCCCGGCCAGCAGGCTGTCGCCCGCCAGGTCGGCCAGGTTGGCCAGCAGGCTTGGTACGTCGATGACCAGTTCGGCCAGGCGATAGACCTTGCCCTTGAAAGCGCGGTCTTGCAGGGCGGGCGGCAGTTGCTCGCCTTTTACCTGGTCGACCCGGCCGCGCACGGCCTTGCTCGCGAAGAAGCTGGTGAGGTTGCCGGCCAGAGTGCCTGGCGACCACAGGTAGTGGGCCTCGGACAGCAGGCGGGTGTTGCTCAGGTTCAGCTCGCCGCTACCGCTCAAGGCTTCGCGCCAGCGGCGCGGCATGTCGGCGATGGCTTCCGAAGCACCGGTGAGGGCACCTTGCAGGGCGTACTTGGTACCACCGTGAATGATGCCTTGAGACTTGATGGTCTGCTCGCCGCCAAGGCTGGCGCGTTCCACCAGCACTGTCGAATACCCCAGGCGGCGCAGGCGGGCATTGAGCCAGAGGCCTGCGACCCCGGCGCCGACGATCAGCACGTCAGTGGAAATGGCAGATGGCATGGCGGTACCTCGAAGACTGGGACAGCTGACAAGTATACAGGCAGCTTCAGTGCCCGGCAGTCTTGGAAAACAGCTGAATCACCACCACCCCACCCACGATCATCGCCATGCCCAGCATCGCCGGTACATCCAGCTTCTGCCCGTAGATCACCAGCGCCGCCACACTGATCAGCACGATCCCCAGCCCGGACCAGATGGCGTAGGCAATGCCCACCGGAATGCTGCGCACCACCAGGGTCAGCATCCAGAACGCGATGCCATAGCCAACCACCATCAGCAGCAACGGCAATGGCGTGCTCAGGCCCTTCACTGCTTTCATCGAAGCGGTGGCAATGACTTCGGCGCAGATGGCGATGGCGAGGTAGGTGTAGGCATTCATGGCAGGATCCTCCGGTAACTGGTCGGGCATTCTAGACGCTACCTGAATGGGGTAAAGTCATTACCTATCAGTAGGGGAGATAGGTTGATGGCAGAGCAATGGAATCTTGAGCAACTGCGCACCTTCCTGCGCGTCGCTGAACTGCGCTCGTTTTCTGCCGTGGCCCGGGAGCAGCGCAAGGCGCAGTCGGCCATCAGCAGCGCGATTGCCCTGCTTGAAACCGACCTGGGGGTCACCCTGTTCGAGCGCAGCAGTGGCCGGCAGCCGAAGCTGACCGAAAACGGCAGTGCACTGCTGGAAGATGCCCGCGAACTGTTGCGCCAGTGCGAGCGCCTGGATGGCCGCGCCCTTGCGTTGATGCGCGGGCAGGAGGCTTTGCTGCGGGTGGCGCAGGACGAAGCCATGCCTTATCAGCCGGTGATCGACAGCCTCGACGAACTGGCCAGCCGCTATCCATTTCTAGAAGTGCAATTGGCCAGTGGTGCGCAAGGTGATGTGGCGCGCAAGCTGGTGGAGCGCCGCGCCGACCTGGGCCTGTTCTTCCACCACGAAAGCATGCCGGCATCGCTGGAGCGGCGCGCCCTGGGCAGTGTGGAGATGGTCACGGTGTGCGCTGTCGGCCATCCGCTTGCAGGTGAGGGCCGGGTCACCCGCCAGCAACTGGCCCGCCACCGACAACTCCTCATCACGCCACAGCAAAGCGGTTACCCCGGTGGCGAAGCAGTCAGCCCGCAGGTGTGGCGTGCCGACAGCTTCTACGCCATGGCCGAACTGTTGATGCGCGGCCTGGGCTGGGCCTGGTTGCCGCGGCATGTGGTGCAGTACCCGACTTACCAGGCGCACATGGTCGAACTGGACAGCGAGTGGCGCCCGCCGGCACTCGTGGCAGAACTGGCCTGGCGCCGTGATGAGCCGCTGGGGCCTGCGGCGCAGTGGCTGGCCGAGCGCTTTGCAGTGCACTTGCGTGCGATCGGGTAAACTCCGCCGCCATGAACAGAACACTCTATACCTTGCTATTTCACCTGGGCCTGCCGCTGGTTGCGCTGCGCCTTTACCTGCGCGCACGCAAGGCGCCGGCCTATGGCCAACGCATCGGCGAGCGCTTTGCCTTCAAGCTGCCGGCCATGCGCCAGGGTGGCATTTGGGTGCACGCGGTATCGGTGGGCGAAAGCATCGCAGCAGCGCCGATGGTGCGTGCCTTGCTCAAGGCCTACCCGGGCCTGCCGATCACGCTTACCTGCATGACGCCGACCGGTTCCGAGCGCATTCGCGCCATGTTCGCCGACGAACCACGCGTGCAGCATTGCTACCTGCCCTACGACCTGCCCTGGGCGGCCGGGCGCTTTCTCGACCATGTGCAGCCGAAGTTGGGCATCATCATGGAAACCGAGCTGTGGCCCAATCACATTCACCAGTGCGCCAAACGCGGCATCCCGGTGGCGCTGGCCAATGCGCGGTTGTCCGAGCGCTCGGCCCGTGGCTATGGGCGCTTTGCCAAGCTGACACGGCCAATGCTGGCGGAGATGAGCCTGATTGCGGTGCAGACCGAAACCGAGGCCCAGCGCTTCCGTGATTTGGGCGCGCCCCCTGAGTGCGTGCAGGTCACCGGTTCGATCAAGTTCGACCTGAAGATTGATGAGCAACTGCTCCCGCGTGCCAAGGCACTGCGCGCGCAATGGGGGGCTGAGCAGCGCCCGGTGTGGATTGCGGCCAGTACCCATGAAGGCGAGGATGCGCTGATTTTGCAGGCGCACCGGCAGTTGCTACAGGTGCATGGTGATGCGTTGCTGATCCTGGTGCCGCGCCATCCCGAGCGATTCAATGCGGTGCATGTGCTGTGCAGCGAGCAATTCGCTACCGTGCGGCGCTCTGCCGGCACGCCCGTCGACGCGCAAACCCAGGTATTGCTTGGCGATACGATGGGTGAGTTGTTGTTCCTGTATGCGCTGGCCGATATTGCCTTTGTCGGTGGCAGCCTGGTGGCGACGGGTGGGCACAACCCGCTGGAGCCGGCAGCACTGGCGTTGCCGGTGCTGATGGGGCCGCATGTGTTCAACTTCCTTGAAATCAGCGCGATGCTGCGTGAGGCGGGGGCGTTGCAGCAGGTGGACGATGCCGACGGGCTGGCCGGGGCAGTGCGGCGGTTGGTCGAGTTGCCGCAGGATGCACAGCGCATGGGCGAGGCGGGCAGGGCGGTGATGCGGGCCAATCAGGGGGCATTGCAGCGGTTGCTTGATGGGCTGGGCGCGCTCCTGCGCTGATTTTTGTGTGGCCTTCTTCGCGGGTAAACCCGCGAAGAATCCAGCATCTATATCAAGGCCTGCGCTCAAAGTTCTTGGCAGCCGCCGCAGCCAAGTCCGGCGGCAGGAAGTCCTTGTCCGGGTTGTAGTCCGGCTTCAGGTAGCGCTTGAGGTCCTGCAGATCTTGCGGGCTGAGGGTGCCGGCCGCCTGCTTCAGACTCAGGTTGTCGAGGATGTAGTCATAGCGGCTGTTGTTGTAATCCCGCACCGAGGTGTACAGCTGGCGCTGGGCATCGAGCACGTCGACGATGTTGCGGGTACCCACCTGGTAACCGATTTCAGTGGCTTCCAGCGCACTCTGGTTGGAGATGATCGACTGCTTGCGCGCCTGCACCTGTTCCACGTCGGTGTTCACCGCGCGGTGCAGGTTGCGGGTGTTTTCCACCACCTGGCGGCGCAGGCTTTCGCGCTGCTGCTCGCTCTGGCTCAGGCGCTGGTAGGCCTCGCGTACTTGCGAGCTGGTCAGGCCACCGCTGTAGATCGGGATGTTCAGCTGCAGGCCGATGCTGGTTTGCTCGACGTCACCGCTATAGCGTGAAACAGGGGCCGGTGCAGGGTTGGTGAAGCCGAAGCTGTCGTTGTCGCCTTTCTGGTATTTGGCCACCGCATCGAGCGTCGGTGCATGGCCTGCCTTGCGCTGACGCAGCGTTTCTTCAGCGGCGGAAACCGCATAGTTGGTAGCCAGCAGGTTGAGGTTCTGGCGCCCGGCGGTTTCGACCCAGGCTTTGGCATCGTTCGGGGTTGGCACCTGTACCGGCAGGGTATGCACTACGCCCTGGATCGAGGTGTATTCGCGGTTGGTCAGGGTGACCAGCGCTTCGAATGCATCCTGCACCTGGCGCTCGGCGATGATACGGTTGGCCCGGGCGGTGTCGTAACTGGCCTGGGACTGCAGCACGTCGGTCTTGTCCGAAAGGCCCACATCGAAACGTTCGTTGGACTGGTCGAGCTGGCGCTTGAAGGCAGCTTCTTCGGCTTTGGTAGCGGCCAGGTTGTCCTGGGCGCGCAGCACGGCGAAGTAGCTCTGCGCGGACTGCAGGATCAGGTTCTGTTCAGTGGCCGACAGCTCCAGTGCCGCCTGTTCGTTGACCGCTTCGGCAGCCTGCAGCTGGAACCAGCGGTCCGCGCGGAAGATCGGCTGCGCCAGGGTGGCGCTCCAGGTATTGCCGCTGCGGTTGGTGGTGGCAGACGGCTCGTCCAGCTTGGTGCGGGTGTTCATCATCTCGGCGCCAGCCGACAGGTTGGGCAGCAACCCGGCGCGGGCCTGTGGCACCACTTCGCGGCGGGCGCCGTAATCGGCGCGGGCGGCGGCCAGGTCGGCGTTGTTGTCCACCGCTTCCTGGTAGACGCTGACCAGGTCGGTCTTCACTGTCGGGGGCACGTCCGCTGCCCAGACCACTCCGTTGGACGCACAAGACACGGCTATCGCCAGTGAGAGTTTGCGCAGCATAGAGGCAATCCTTGTACGAAATTTAATTACTGAACTGTTGAGTATCGGATGACGGGCCAGTGTAGTGCCATGCGCCCCCGGCAACAATCGCCAGGTGTGCCTTTCATCAACCGCGCATTTACCCGCTTGGCTTTGCCGACCACTCCAGTCTAGACTGCGCATGTTCTTGTCGGGGTGCCTTGAAGCAAAGGCTGAGATCGCAGAGGTGCGGATCCCGTTGAACCTGATCAGGTTAGCGCCTGCGTAGGGAACAAGATTGCTCGCCTTCCCGGGGAGCCTCTTGTGCCAGGTCCGGGAATGTCGCAGCTGCATGCAGCTTCAGGCACCCCCATATCCGGCACTGCACCCATCATGGGTGTGTCCGCGCCATTCAGGTTCACCCCGACATTCCACTGCTAGGAAGCCGTCTGGAGAGCCTGTGATGACCAAACAAGAAAAAGCGATCAACCTCAGCGAATCGGCACAAGTCGATCAGCAGTCCGTGCAACCGTTCCCGCGTTCGCGCAAGGTGTATGTCGAAGGCTCGCGCCCGGATATCCGTGTGCCCATGCGTGAAATCAGCCTGGACGATACCCCGACCGATTTCGGTGGCGAAACCAATGCCCCGGTGCTGGTCTACGATACCTCTGGCCCGTACACCGACCCCAACGTGATCATCGACGTGCGCAAGGGCCTGGCCGACGTTCGTTCGGCGTGGATCGACGCCCGTGGTGACACCGAGCGCCTGGACGGCCTGAGCTCCGATTTCGGCCAGCAGCGCCTGAACGATGCCGAACTGGCCAAGCTGCGCTTTGCCCACGTGCGCAACCCGCGCCGCGCCAAGGCCGGCGCCAACGTCTCGCAGATGCACTATGCCCGCCGTGGCATCATCACCGCCGAGATGGAATACGTGGCCATCCGCGAAAACATGAAGCTGCAGGAGGCCCGCGCCGCCGGCCTGCTGAAAGAGCAGCACGCCGGCCACAGCTTCAGCGCCAACATCCCGAAAGAAATCACCCCCGAATTCGTCCGCCAGGAAATCGCCCGTGGCCGCGCGATCATCCCGGCCAACATCAACCACCCGGAAGTGGAGCCGATGATCATCGGCCGCAACTTCCTGGTGAAGATCAACGGCAACATCGGCAACAGCGCCCTGGGTTCCTCGATCGAGGAAGAAGTGGCCAAGCTGACCTGGGGCATCCGCTGGGGTTCGGACACGGTCATGGACCTGTCCACCGGCAAGCACATCCACGAAACCCGCGAGTGGATCATCCGCAACTCGCCGGTGCCGATCGGTACCGTGCCAATCTACCAGGCGCTGGAAAAGGTCAACGGCGTGGCCGAAGACCTGACCTGGGAGCTGTTCCGCGACACCCTGATCGAGCAGGCTGAACAGGGCGTGGACTACTTCACCATCCACGCCGGCGTGCTGCTGCGCTATGTGCCGCTGACCGCCAAACGTGTTACCGGCATCGTCAGCCGTGGTGGCTCGATCATGGCCAAGTGGTGCCTGGCGCACCACAAGGAAAACTTCCTGTACACCCACTTCGACGAAATCTGCGAAATCATGAAGGCCTACGACGTCAGCTTCTCGCTGGGTGACGGCCTGCGCCCTGGCTCGATTGCCGATGCCAACGACGCCGCGCAGTTCGGTGAGCTGGAAACCCTCGGCGAGCTGACCAAGATCGCCTGGAAGCACGATGTGCAGTGCATGATCGAAGGCCCGGGCCACGTGCCGATGCAGTTGATCAAGGAGAACATGGACAAGCAGCTGGAGTGCTGCGACGAGGCGCCGTTCTACACCCTCGGCCCGCTGACCACCGACATTGCACCGGGTTACGACCACATCACGTCGGGCATTGGTGCGGCGATGATCGGCTGGTTCGGTTGCGCCATGCTGTGCTACGTCACGCCCAAGGAGCACCTGGGCCTGCCGAACAAGGACGACGTGAAAACCGGCATCATCACCTACAAGATCGCCGCGCACGCCGCCGACCTTGCCAAGGGCCACCCGGGCGCGCAGATTCGTGACAACGCCTTGTCCAAGGCGCGCTTCGAGTTCCGTTGGGAAGACCAGTTCAACCTGGGCCTGGACCCGGACACTGCCCGTGCCTTCCACGACGAGACCCTGCCGAAGGAATCGGCCAAGGTCGCGCACTTCTGCTCGATGTGCGGGCCGAAGTTCTGCTCGATGAAGATCACCCAGGAAGTGCGTGAATACGCCGCCAGGATCGAGACCGTGGACGTGTCGGTCGAAGAAGGCATGCGCGAGCAGGCCGAGCGGTTCCGCCAGGAAGGCAGCCAGCTGTACCACAAAGTGTAAAAGCGCCGTTTCTCCACTGTGGGAGCGGGCTTGTCCCGCGAACGCGTCAGCTGCGCCAACGCGTTTGGCAGGCCTGACGCCTTCGCGGGGCAAGCCCGCTCCCTGAGTGGGTCGGCGAAACCCTATCAATCCTTCTGGCGAACATAACAATGACCACCCCCAGCCAATTTTCCCCCGACCACCCGGTCCCCACCCACCAGCGCATCTTCGGTGCCCGCGACCTGTTCTCGCTGTGGTTCTCCCTCGGCATCGGCCTGATGGTGCTGCAGGTAGGCGCCATGCTGGCCCCCGGTCTGGGCCTGGCGGGCGCAGTGCTGGCCATCGCACTGGGCACCGGCGTGGGCGTGCTGTTGCTGGGGGCTGCCGGTGTGATCGGCAGCGACACCGGCCTGTCGGCCATGGGCACCCTGAAACTCAGCCTGGGCGGCCACGGCGCGCGCTTGCCGGCGCTGCTCAACCTGCTGCAACTGGTCGGCTGGGGCGCGTTCGAGATCATTGTCATGCGCGATGCTGCCAGCCTGCTGGGCGCGCGCGCCTTCGGCGAAGACAGTGCCTGGAACAGCCCGATGCTGTGGACCCTGTGCTTCGGTGCCCTGGCCACCTTGCTGGCAGTGAGCGGGCCACTGGCCTTCGTGCGCAAGGTACTGCGCGCCTGGGGTATCTGGTTGCTGCTGGGTGCTTGCGTCTGGCTGACCTGGAACCTGTTCGCCAAAGCTGATCTGGCTGATCTGTGGAGCCGCGCCGGGGACGGCTCGATGTCGCTGGCGGTAGGCTTCGACATCGTCATTGCCATGCCCCTTTCGTGGCTGCCGCTGATCGCCGACTACTCGCGCTTCGCCCGCAACGGCAAGCATGTATTTGGCGGTACGGTAGTGGGCTACTTTATCGGCAACACCTGGCTGATGAGCCTGGGCGTGGCTTACACCCTGGCCTTCGCTGCCAATGGCGAGGTCAATGCCCTGCTGCTGGCCCTGGCGGCCGCCGGCATGGGTATTCCGCTGTTGCTGATTTTGCTGGACGAGTCGGAAAAGGCCTTTGCCGACATCCATTCGGCGGCCGTGTCCACCGGTGTGCTGGTGCCGGTGAAGGTCGAGCACCTGGCCTTGGCCATTGGCGTGCTGTGCACCCTGATCGCTTTGCTGGCGCCGCTGGCCCAGTACGAGAACTTCCTGCTACTGATCGGCTCGGTGTTCGCGCCGCTGTTCGGCGTGGTGCTGATGGACCACTACGTGGTGCGTCGCCGTCGCCTGCCGGCCCAAGTGGGGGGTTTGCACTGGCAGGCGCTGCTGGCCTGGGTGGTGGGTGTGGCGGCTTACCATGTCATTGCTACACAGGCGCCGGACTTCGGGGCGACCCTGCCGGCACTGGTGCTGGCAGGGCTGCTGCACGGGCTGCTGAGCCTCAGCCGCGACCGGGAAACAGTTCAGGCTTGAGCACGCCATTCAGGCGTGGGTAGGGGATCTTCAGTTCCACGTGGCCCATGGAATAGGGCGCGATGGCGTAGACCTCATACTTGACCACGACTGCGCCGTACGTCAGGGCGATGTGCGGCGATTTCTTGAACGGCCAGGTTTTGACGAACTCGGCGTCCTTGTCCATGCCCACGCTCATCAGCCAGGCCCGGTGCGACTCCTCGACGGTTTTCCAGAAGGTGTCTTCCTGGCCGGGCACCAGCATGTCCTGCAGGGTCAGCACCTTGTCCAGCTTGCGCGAATAGTTGATGAAGCCACGCCCCGGCATGCCGTGGGCGCCACCGCTGTCCAGGTAGCTGGACAATTCGATGATCACCAGCCCGTCATGCTGCTCGCGTACCTTGGCTTGCAGGTAGCTGCTGTTACGTTTGTCGGCACTGGCCAGGTATTGCTGCTCGTAGGCCTGCAGGGTGCTCGGCGCGGTGCCATGCTGATTGTCTTCGGTCAGTTGCAGCAGGCGTTTTTCGACGATGGCGTCCAGCTTTGGCAAGGCCGGGAAGTGGACCATGTCGATGTTTACCAACGGGCAGTCGCTTTCGCTGCAGCCGGGTTTCACGTGCTCCCAGGCGTCGCGCTTGACCTCGAGCGGGGCTCGGTAGTTGGGCGTGAACAGGCTCTGGCAGGCGCTCAGAGCGAGTGCCAGCACAGCCACGGAAGTCAGTTTGACAAGTGTCATGATGATCCTTGCAGAACAGGGAAAAGTCGGCCTTTGACCGTCTGCGCAGCCTTCAGTTCGCCACTAAGCTAACAGAGTGAAGACCTGCTGTCCCGAGTGCGCCAGCGGTTGGCAGAAAGGGATGAAACCGGCAGGCGTGCAGAGTAGGATGGCGCGATGCAGTAACCAGGCGGTTGATGTAGCAACGAGGATTTCCATGTCAGACACATTGAATTCGGTGCCCAAGGCGGTCGAGATCGTCAAACGGGCCAACTGTTTCCAGGGCTTCTACAAGCTCGACAAGGTGCACCTGCGCCATGAGCTGTTTGCCGGAGGCATGGGCCGCGAGATCAGCCGCGAACTGTTCGTGCGCCACGATGCAGTGTGTGTACTGCCTTACGACCCGTTGCGTGATGAAGTGGTGCTGATCGAGCAGTTTCGCGTTGGCGCCATGGGCAAGATCGATAACCCCTGGCTGATCGAGATGGTCGCCGGGCTGATCGACAAGGACGAACAACCTGAGGAAGTTGCCCACCGCGAAGCCGAAGAAGAAGCTGGCCTGACGTTCACTGCACTGTGGCCGATGACCCGCTACTTCCCGTCGCCCGGCGGCAGTGACGAATACGTTCATCTGTTCCTTGGCCGGTGCAGCAGCGAGGGGGCGGGCGGCCTTCATGGCCTGGAAGAAGAGGGCGAAGACATTCGCGTGCGCGTGTGGTCGTTCGAAGACGCCTTGCAGGCCGTGCGCGACGGGCGTATCTGCAACGCGGCGACCATCATCGGCCTGCAATGGCTGGCGCTGAATCGCGACGAAGTACGAGGGATGTGGAAGTGAACCTGCTGCGCGAGCGCTATCGAGTCGATCTGGTCGGGCTGCAGGCAGCCTGCGAGGCCAACTACGCCCGGCTGATGCGCCTGTTGCCCGACATGCGCACCACCCAGAGCTCGCGTCGTATCGGCATGACCCAGGGTGACCAGATGCTCGGTGTGCTCGTGCTCGATGTGGTGCTGGCCTGCCCGTACACCACCACCCTGCATGTACGTCAGGAGCACAGCCTGCCGTGGCTGCCTGTGCCGCACCTGGAAGTGCAGGTGTACCACGATGCGCGCATGGCCGAAGTGGTGAGCGCCGAACACACGCGGCGCCTGCGCAGCATCTATCCGTACCCTAACAAGGCCATGCATCAGCCGGACGAAAAGGCCCAGCTCAACCTGTTCCTCGGTGAATGGTTGAGCCATTGCCTGGCTTGCGGTCACGAACTGGCAAGTGTTCGCTGACATGCGGCCAGACCTGACGCGCCCTGTGCATGTGGTGCAACTGACCGACGCTCACCTTTTCGCCGATCCGGCCGGCAGCATGTTGGGCCTTAAAACCCGTGACAGCCTGAGCCATGTGGTGGCCCAGGTGCAGCGTGAGCAACCGCTTGTCGACTTGCTGCTGTGTACGGGCGACCTGTCCCAGGATGCCAGTGTTGCCTCTTATGAAGCGTTTCGTGAGCTGACCGCGCCATTTGCCGTGCCCACCCGCTGGTTGCCGGGCAACCATGACGAAGCCCGGGTCATGGCCGAAGTGGCCCCGGAGCTGGTGCAGGCGGTAACCGATATCGGCGCCTGGCGTATTGTCATGCTCAACACGGCAGTGCATGGCGCGACACATGGCCTGCTGGCGGATGACCAGCTGGCCGTGCTGCAAGCCGCGCTGGAAGGGGCGGGCGAGCGCCATTGCCTGGTGTGTTTCCACCATCAGCCGGTAGACATCGGCTGCGCCTGGATCGCGCCGATCGGCTTGCGCAACGCCCAGGCACTGTTCGATATCGTCGAGGCTTATCCACAGGTGCGGGCGTTGCTGTGGGGGCATGTGCATCAGGAATGGGATGAAGTACGCGATGGCCGGCGCCTGCTGGCTACGCCGTCGACCTGCATTCAGTTCGCGGCGCGCAGTGAGGAATTCCAGGTGAGCGAAGAGCAGCCTGGCTACCGCTGGTTGCGCCTGCATGCTGATGGGCGGCTGGAGACCGGGGTGGAGCGGGCGCTGGATTTCACCCTTGCCCTCGATTTTGATAGCCCAGGATATTGAAGAATTCGGGGCGCGGAGCTGCCCCGGCTCTCTTGAAGAAATTGTTGCGAAACCCGTGACACTGCGTCAAAACCCGGCGAACGCGCTACACTGCGCGTCCCTGCGCCCGCATCATCAGGCGCAACGCCACAGTTTCCGGGGGCAGCATGTCGGGTTCCATCCTCTATATCCATGGCTTCAACAGCTCGCCGCTTTCCACCAAGGCGCGCCAGCTCGAGGCTGTGATGCAGCAACTGGGGCTGTCGGCCCAGCTACGCGTGCCAGCCTTGCACCACCACCCGCGCCAGGCCATCGCCCAGCTCGAAGCGGCTATCGCAGAACTCGGTGCGCCATTACTGGTGGGCAGCTCGCTCGGCGGCTACTATGCCACCCATCTGGCCGAGCGCTATGGCCTGAAAGCGCTGCTGGTCAACCCGGCGGTAACCCCGCACAAGCATTTCGACGGTTACCTGGGCACCCAGCGCAATCATTACAGTGGTGAAACCTGGGAGCTGACCCACGATCACGTGAAGGCCCTGGCCGAGCTGGAAGTACCGGCCCCGGTCGATGCCAGCCGCTATCAAGTGTGGCTGCAGACCGCCGATGAAACCCTGGACTATCGCCACGCCGAGCACTATTACCGTGCCTGTGCCCTGCGCATCCAGGCCGGTGGCGACCACAGCTTCCAGGGCTTCGCCCAGCACCTGCCGGCACTGCTGGCCTTCGCCGGCATTGCCCGCGGGCAGTATGCGGCGCTCGACTTTTCTGTATTTTGATTTTTTTGCATTCACCAGACTGACGAAGAGACCCTATGGCCAATCCCAGCGCTAGCGCCTATAACGCAGACGCCATCGAAGTCCTCTCGGGCCTTGACCCGGTCCGCAAGCGGCCGGGCATGTACACCGATACCAGCCGCCCCAATCACCTGGCCCAGGAAGTCATCGACAACAGCGTCGACGAAGCCCTGGCTGGCCACGCCCGTTCGGTGCAGGTCATCCTGCATGCCGACCACTCGCTGGAAGTTAGCGACGATGGCCGCGGCATGCCCGTGGACATCCACCCGGAAGAGGGGGTGTCCGGGGTCGAGCTGATCCTCACCAAGCTGCACGCCGGCGGCAAGTTCTCCAACAAGAACTACCAGTTCTCCGGTGGTTTGCACGGTGTCGGTATTTCGGTGGTCAATGCCCTGTCGACCCAGGTGCGTGTGCGCGTCAAGCGCGACGGCAACGAATACCAGATGACCTTTGCCGATGGCTTCAAGGCCAGCGAGCTGGAAGTGGTCGGCTCGGTCGGCAAGCGCAACACCGGCACCAGCGTCTACTTCAGCCCCGACCCGAAGTACTTCGACTCCCCCAAGTTCTCCATCAGCCGCCTCAAGCATGTGCTCAAGGCCAAGGCCGTGCTGTGCCCGGGCCTGCTGGTCAGCTTCGAGGACAAGGCCAGCGGCGAAAAGGTCGAGTGGCACTATGAGGACGGCTTGCGCTCTTACCTGGTCGATTCGGTCAACGAGTTCCAGCGCCTGCCCGACGAGCCGTTCTGCGGTAGCCTGGCCGGTAACAAGGAAGCCGTTGACTGGGCCTTGCTGTGGTTGCCGGAGGGCGGCGACAGCATCCAGGAAAGCTATGTCAACCTGATTCCGACCGCCCAGGGCGGTACCCACGTCAACGGCCTGCGCCAGGGGCTGCTGGATGCCATGCGCGAGTTCTGCGAGTTCCGCAACCTGCTGCCGCGTGGGGTGAAGCTGGCACCGGAAGACGTCTGGGAACGCATCACCTTTGTGCTGTCGATGAAGATGCAAGACCCGCAGTTCTCCGGGCAGACCAAAGAGCGCCTGTCTTCGCGTGAAGCGGCAGCGTTCGTTTCCGGCGTGGTCAAGGACGCCTTCAGCCTGTGGCTCAACGCCCACCCCGAGCTGGGCATGCAGCTGGCCGAGCTGGCCATCAGCAACGCCGGACGCCGCCTCAAGGCCAGCAAGAAGGTCGAGCGCAAGCGCATCACTCAGGGCCCGGCATTGCCCGGCAAGCTGGCCGATTGTGCCGGCCAGGACCCGATGCGTGCAGAGCTGTTCCTGGTCGAGGGTGACTCGGCCGGTGGCTCGGCCAAGCAGGCGCGGGACAAGGAGTTCCAGGCGATCCTGCCGCTGCGCGGCAAGATCCTCAACACCTGGGAAGTGGACGGTGGCGAAGTCCTGGCCAGCCAGGAAGTGCATAACATTGCCGTGGCCATTGGCGTTGACCCCGGTGCCACCGACCTTGCGCAGCTGCGCTACGGCAAAATCTGCATCCTCGCCGACGCCGACTCTGACGGCCTGCACATTGCCACGTTGCTGTGCGCGCTGTTCGTTCAGCACTTCCGGGCGCTGGTCGAGGCCGGGCACGTGTATGTGGCCATGCCGCCGCTGTACCGCATCGACCTGGGCAAGGAAATCTACTACGCCCTCGACGAAGCCGAGCGTGACGGCATCCTCGATCGCCTGGTGGCCGAGAAGAAGCGCGGCAAGCCGCAGGTCACCCGGTTCAAGGGCCTGGGCGAGATGAACCCGCCACAGCTGCGCGAAACCACCATGGACCCGAACACCCGGCGCCTGGTGCAGTTGACCCTGGATGACGTGCAGGCCACCTGCGAGCTGATGGACAAGCTGCTGGCCAAGAAGCGCGCCGGCGACCGCAAGAGCTGGCTGGAAACCAAAGGCAACCTGGCCGAGGTCATGGTTTGATTCGGCAGTTTCTTGCCGTTTGCCTTGCGCTGGTTGCCCTGCCGAGCCTGGCGGGCAACTGGCCCGAGCTGAAGCTCAGTGCCGAACACCCGATCGACGGCATGCGCGGTGGCAACCTTTCGGGCCTGGTGGAATGCCGGGGCGGGCTGTGGGGCGTGTCCGATCGCGACGACGACCGTATCTACCGCTTTGACCAGCAAAACCCGACCTGGCGCGCGCAACCGCTGACCTTTACCCCGCCATCGCCACCGGAAAGCGGGCTGCCGTGGGGCCTGAAGTCGCGCAACTGGGCGGCGTCGTACATTCGCGGAGGCGAGCTGGACTTCGAGGGCATCACCTGTGATCAGGCGGGTAACCTCTACCTGGCCAGTGAAGCCCATGCCGCCGTGTTGCAGTTACCCGTTGACGGCGAACCGGACTGGTTGAAGATCGACCCGGCCATGGTCCGCCAGGCCCGCGCCAGCGGCATGCTGCTGAACTTCAATGCACTGTTCGAAGGCCTGGCGATCAACCCGGCGGGCGACCGCCTGTGGCTGGCCGCCGAGCGCGAACGGCGTGGCCTGGTAGCCATCGAACGCCAGCAATCGGTATGGACTTGCGGGCGCAGCTGTGTGCTGTTGAGCGAGGCCGGGGTCGAGATGCAGCCGGCGCAAATGCCCGATGCCCGAGCGCTTTCGCGTGATTTTTCCGACCTGGCCTGGTTCGAGGGCAAGCTGTTTACGCTCGAACGCAACGCCTACCGGGTGTGCCGGCGTGATGTCGATAGCGGCAAGGTCGAGCGCTGCTGGTCGTTTGCAGCAGATGCCCTGGTGGAGTCGCGCCGCTACGCACAACCGTTCGGACTGGCTGAAGCGCTGGTAATCGATGCCAAGGGCGCTTGGATTGGCCTGGACAACAACAACGGTGCCCGTGCCGATGGCGAAACCCGCCCGATCGTCTGGCGCTTCGATGCGCCGGAAGGCGGCTGGAGCGCCAAGCCATGAGCCAGACGCCGGGCAAGCGCGCGGGCAGGGTGCTGATGGTTGTCGCCTGGGCGGCGGCACTGTTTCTTGCTACGCGTTTTTTCGGCCAGTGGGAAGACAGCCAGCGTAACCCCAATACCCAGGTGCAGTCCGAGCATGGCGAAGGTTTTATCGAGGTACGCCTGCTGAGCAACGGCCAGGGCCACTTCGTGGTGGATGGCGCCATCAACGGCCAGGTGGTGCATTTCATGCTCGACACCGGCGCTACCGACGTGGCCATCCCCGAGGCATTGGCCCGGGACCTGAACCTGGAGCGGGGCAGCCCGGTCCTGCTCAGCACCGCCAACGGACGCACCGAGGGCTACCGCACACGCCTGGCCAGCCTGCAACTGGGCGACATCCGCCTGCAGGGCGTACGCGCAATCGTGGTGCCAGGCCTGGACGGGCCAACTGTATTGCTGGGCATGAGTGCCCTGAAACAACTTGAATTTACCCAGCGCGGCGGCACCATGCTACTGCGCCAGAACCTGAAATGACGAGGCCCGCATGAGCGACTCACTGGAACTCAGCCTGGACGGCGTAGAACGCCGCTCGCTGGCTGACTTCACCGAACAGGCCTACCTCAACTATTCCATGTACGTGATCATGGACCGCGCCTTGCCGCATATCGGCGACGGCTTGAAGCCGGTGCAGCGACGCATCGTCTACGCCATGAGCGAGTTGGGGCTTGATGCCGATGCCAAGCACAAGAAGTCGGCGCGTACCGTCGGTGACGTGCTCGGTAAGTTTCACCCCCACGGCGACTCGGCCTGCTACGAGGCCATGGTGCTGATGGCGCAGCCGTTCAGCTACCGCTACACCCTGGTCGACGGCCAGGGCAACTGGGGTGCGCCGGACGATCCGAAGTCGTTCGCCGCCATGCGTTACACCGAGGCGCGCTTGTCGCGCTACGCCGAAGTGCTGCTTAGCGAAGTCGGCCAGGGTACCGTCGACTGGGTGCCGAACTTTGACGGCACCCTGCAGGAGCCGGCCGTGCTGCCCGCGCGCCTGCCCAACATCCTGCTCAACGGCACCACCGGTATCGCCGTGGGCATGGCCACCGACGTACCGCCGCACAACCTGCGTGAAGTGGCCAGCGCCTGTGTGCGCCTGCTCGACGAGCCAAAGGCCACCATCGAGCAGTTGTGCGAGCACATTCAGGGGCCGGACTACCCGACAGAGGCCGAGATTGTCACGCCTCGGGCGGAAATCCTCAAAATGTACGAGAGCGGCCGTGGCTCGATCCGCATGCGTGCCGTGTACCGCGTCGAAGATGGCGATATCGTCGTCACCGCGCTGCCGCATCAGGTTTCCGGGGCCAAGGTGCTGGAGCAGATCGCCGCGCAGATGCAGGCCAAGAAGCTGCCGATGGTCGCCGACCTGCGTGACGAGTCGGACCACGAGAACCCGTGCCGTATCGTCATCATTCCGCGTTCCAACCGCGTGGATGCCGACGAGCTGATGCAGCACCTGTTCGCCACCACCGACCTGGAAAGCAGCTACCGGGTGAACGTGAACATCATCGGCCTCGACGGTCGGCCGCAGTTGAAGAACCTGCGTGCCATCCTGGTGGAGTGGCTGGAGTTCCGTACCAACACGGTTCGCCGCCGCTTGCAGCACCGCCTGGACAAGGTCGAGAAGCGTCTGCACCTGTTGGACGGTTTGCTCACCGCGTTCCTCAACCTGGATGAAGTGATCCATATCATCCGTACCGAAGAGCACCCCAAGCAGGCGCTGATCGAGCGCTTTGAGCTGACCGAGATTCAGGCTGACTACATCCTCGAGACCCGCCTGCGACAGCTGGCACGCCTTGAAGAGATGAAGATCCGCGGCGAGCAGGACGAGCTGCTGAAGGAGCAAGCCAAGCTGCAGGCCTTGCTGGGTAGCGAGGCCAAACTGCGCAAGCTGGTGCGTAGCGAACTGATCAAGGATGCCGAAACCTACGGCGACGACCGCCGCTCGCCGATTGTCGAGCGCGCCGAAGCCAAGGCACTGTCTGAAAACGAACTGATGCCGACCGAGCCGGTTACCGTGGTGCTGTCCGAGAAGGGCTGGGTGCGTTGTGCCAAAGGCCACGATATCGACGCTACCGGCCTTTCCTACAAGGCTGGCGACGGTTTCAAGGCCGCTGCGGCCGGGCGCTCCAACCAGTTTGCCGTGCTGATCGACTCCACCGGCCGCAGCTACTCGCTGGCCGCTCACAGCCTGCCATCGGCGCGTGGCCAGGGCGAGCCGTTGACGGGCCGCCTGACGCCGCCACCGGGGGCGACCTTCGAATGCGTGCTGCTGCCTGATGACGATGCACTTTATGTGGTGGCATCGGATGCCGGTTACGGCTTTGTGGTCAAGGGCGAAGACCTGCAGGCCAAGAACAAGGCCGGTAAGGGCTTGCTCAGCCTGCCCAACGGCGCCAAGGTCATGACCCCGCGCCCGGTGGCCGACCGCGAGCAGGACTGGCTGGCGGCAGTCACCACCGAGGGCCGCTTGTTGGTATTCAAGGTCAGCGACTTGCCGCAGCTGGGTAAAGGCAAGGGCAACAAGATCATTGGCGTGCCGGGCGACCGGGTGGCCAGCCGTGAAGAATTTGTCACCGATCTGGCCGTGATTCCCGAAGGTGCAACACTTGTATTGCAAGCCGGCAAGCGTACCCTATCTCTGAAAGCGGACGACCTGGAGCATTACAAGGGCGAGCGCGGACGGCGGGGCAGCAAGCTGCCACGCGGCTTCCAGCGCGTCGATGGGTTGCAGGTGGAAGTACCGGCTTAACCGGTAGAAATGTCTGGAACGGCAATTTCAGCGCCGTTCCGGGCAGAAATGCTGGAGTCGGACGGTTATTTCGCGGATGATATGGCCCTTGCGGTGCCGACGTAGTCGTGTGCCCGTTTGAATCTATATGTATCACTGCGGTGTGCCTGAAGGCGACCGCCTGGATGGGATGATGAAATTTCTGCGCCTTCCATTTGCGCTGTTGATGACTGGCCTGCTGGGCCTTGGCGGGTGCACCATGCATCAGCCGGTTGCCCTGTACCAGCTCGACAGTGGTGATCCTGGCCAGCCTTCGCAAAGTGCAGGCATGGCCGTGGTACTCGGCCCGGTATCGGTTGCCGATTACTTGCAGCGCGAGACGTTCCTGCAACGTCAAGCCGATGGCAGCCTGAGCGCAGCGACCGACGGTCGCTGGGCGGGCAGCCTTTCGTCGGATATCGACCAACTGCTGGTGCGTCAGCTTGCCTGGCGCCTGGACAGCCAGCGTGTGGTGTTGGCTCCGGCAACCGCTGGTTTCAGCCCGGATGTACAAGTGCTGTTGTCGATCACCCGCCTGGACTCGGGTAAAGACCAGCCGGCCATTCTCGATGCCCAATGGCGTCTGCTGGACCGCCGTGGCCATGTGCGTGACAACCGCATCATTCACCTTGAGCAGCCGCACGAGGGTAGCGAGTCGTCGCAGGTGCAGGCCCAGGGCCAACTGCTGCAGAAGCTGGCTGAGCAGCTGAGCACGGCGGTGAAGCCATTGGCCAACCAGCCGGCAATTGCCGAAGAGTCGCCTAAAAAGCCCGCAGCGCCGGTGCAAGTGAAGAAGGCGCCGGAGAAGTCCAAGATCCCGATGGCTTCGCCGATTCGTACCGATATGGAAGTCTATCGGTTCTGATTGAACTGCCAGCCACAAAAAAGCCCGCGATGATGCGGGCTTTTTTGTGGCTGCAGGCTAGAGGCGGACTTTGTGGGAGCGGGCGTGCCCGCTCCCACAGGGGTAACTATCAGGCCCTGCGCTCGTGCATCCGCGCCAACTGCCGTTCCAGCATCGACGGGTAAGGCTCCATCAGGCGCTCCACGCAGCAGGCACCCTCAGGGCTGGCAATCGGGCGAATACGCGCACGCTGGCGAATCAGCGCGTCATCGCTGATTTGCCGCTCCACCAGCAACAGGTTGCGGCTGTGCTGCGACAGCGCCAAGGCATCCTGGGCCTTTTCGGCCATGAGCAGGTCCACCATCTCCAGCCCTTGCAGGTCGTTGCCCAAGGCCAGGCCCAGCTGTAGCTGCAGGGTGATGCCGCTGTCGGCCACTTCAATCTGCAGGGCGTGGCCCAGGGCGCGCAACAGCTCGCCGCAGCAGATGGCATTGGTCAGGTAGTCTTCGCCGCACTCGCGGCTGTGGAACAGCACCAGGGTGCTGCCATCGTTCAGCGTGTGGGTTTCACCGTCGTAGAGCGAAGCCGCGTGCTCCAGGCAATCGCGGTAGCGTTCGGTCAGCTCGGTGAGGCGTGTGCGTGGCAAGCGGCGCAACTGCTCCTGCGAGCCCAGTTGCACGGCAAGTACGGCGCTGTACTGCGGTTCGTCAGACTCAACCACTGCAGCGGCCTTGGGCGCACTGTCGTCGTCCAGCAGGCCGGCGAAGGCATCGTCGTCATCCTCGTCTTCCACCGCGGCAACCTTGGCGCGTGGTGCGGCCTTGGGGGGCGGTGAAGCCTCGTGCAGGTCGTCGTATTGCGCGTCGTCCTCTTCCTCCAGCTCGGGCTCTGGCGGTGGCGGCGGGGCCAGGCGCGCATGCAGCTGGCGGGCGATATCGCCGATCTCGTCCTGACGGTCGGTGGCCGGGGTGTAGGGTTGCGGGTCGCGCAGCCATACCCGCAACTGCAGCAGCGGCAGGGTAATGAAACGGCCCTGGCGCAGGCTCAGGGTCAAGGCGAGCACCAGCAGGATAGCGGCAAGGATGCCCATGCTCTGCAGGCTGATCAGCATCGGCTGCTGGAACTGGCTCATGTCCAGGCTTATGCGCAGTTGCCCGGCAGTGACGTCCTGGAAGGTGATCTTGGTCTGGTACAAGCCCTCGGCCTCACCCAGCAGGCTGTTGCGCGGGCGCTGGCCGGCTTCGGCGAGGATGCGGTTGTCCACACTGTAGATCGCCGCATGGGCCACCAGTGGGTTTTTAACCAGGTTACCCAGCAGCACGTTGAGGCTGAGGATGTCGTTTGACACCAGCAGCTCGGTTGCCGACGTGGCCGTCTGGGTGGTCAGGCTCTGGCCCAGGGCATCGGCCTGCTCATGCATGGCCTGCTTGAACTGCAGGCCCATGACGCAGGCATAGATCACCAGCGCCAGCGCCACCAGGAAGATGTTGGTGCAGGCGATCCGCAGTGCCAGCGGCACGCGACGTTGACTCAGGGCACGATAGATCATCAGGAAGAAGTTGTCTGGTTTGACGGGCGTGGGCCGGTTCACTGAGCTCGGCTCTTAATGGCATGAAAGTGGGGGGAGTATAGCGACCCGGGTTTTGTCGGCAAAGTATCGTTGGCGCCCGATGGTCACGGAAAATCGGTAGAATGCGCATTTTTCATCGAAGTCGGAGCCAGGTTGTGCGCGAAATCGTCCTGATCAACATCACCGGTGAGGACCGTCCCGGTCTCACTGCGGCTATCACCGGCGTCCTGCTGCAGGGCGGTGTGAGCATCCTCGACATCGGCCTGGCGGTCATGCACGGCACCTTGTCGTTCGGCATTCTGGTCGATATCCCGGACAACGAAGTGGCTACCGCGCTGCTGCAAAGCGTGCAGGCCAAGGCTCACGAGCTGAATTTGCAGGCCCGCTACACGCCGATTTCCGAGGCAGACTACCAGCACTGGGCCGACGGCCAGGGTGAAGCGCGCCACATCGTGACCCTGCTCAGCCGCAAGATCACCCCCGAGCAATTGCAGCGTGTGAGTGCGGTGATCAGCCAGTACGGCCTGACCATCGAGCGCATCGAACGCCTGTCGGCCCGGGTAGCGCTGGACGCCGAAACCGAAAAGGGCAAGGCGGCCATCGAGATTTCCGTGCGCGGCGTGCCGAGCGACGCCCAGGCCCTGCGGGCTGACTTCTTCGCCCTGGCTGAAGCGCTGAGCGTCGACATCGCCTTCCAGAAGGACGACCTGTTCCGTCGCAACCGCCGTCTGGCGGTGTTCGACATGGACTCCACACTGATCGAGGCCGAAGTCATCGATGAGTTGGCCAAGGCGGCCGGCGTGGGTGAGCAGGTGGCGGCCATCACCGAGCGTGCCATGCGCGGCGAGCTGGACTTCCGCGCCAGCTTCAAGGAGCGTATGGCGCTGCTCAAGGGCCTGGATGTGGGCGTGCTGGACGAAATCGGGGCTTCGCTGCGCCTGACCGAGGGCGCCGAAAACCTGTTCGCCGAACTCAAGCGCCTGGGTTACAAGACTGCGATTTTGTCAGGTGGCTTTACCTACTTTGCCCGCCAGGTGCAGGCGCGACTGGGTATCGACTACGTATTCGCGAACGAACTGGAAGTGGTCGACGGCAAGGTGACCGGCGTGGCGGTCGAGCCGATCGTCGATGCCCAGCGCAAGGCCGAGCTGCTGCAGAAGCTGGCCAGTGAAGAAGGTTTGCAGCTGGAGCAGACCATTGCCGTGGGTGACGGTGCCAACGACCTGCCGATGCTGTCGCTGGCCGGGTTGGGCGTAGCGTTTCGCGCCAAGCCGCTGGTGCGCCAGTCGGCCAAGCAGGCCATTTCTACCCTGGGGCTGGATGGTGTGCTGTACCTGCTGGGCCTGCGCGACCGCGACGCCCGCGGCTGACCTGGCAGTCTGGGGCTGCAAAGCCCCAATAAAAAGGCCCTGCTCATGCAGGGCCTTTTTCATGCGGCTTGAATCAAGCCTGTGCAGGCTCTGCCAACAGTTGCCCCATGCGCACTGCGGAACCAGCGCCCAGGTTTTCAGCCCATTTCACCTGCTCTGGTCCGAACAGCACGATGGCGGTCGAGCCCAGCTTGAAGCGGCCCAGCTCTGCACCTTTCTCCAGGTGGATCGGCGCACGACTGGTTTCGTCGTAACGGAAAGTCTTCAGTTCACGCTTGGGTGGCGTCACCAGCCCGGCCCACACGGTCTCGATCGAGGCCACGATCATTGCACCCACCAACACCACGGCCATCGGCCCGCGTTCGGTGTCGAACAGGCAGACCACGCGCTCGTTGCGGGCGAACAGCTCGGGAACGTTCTCTGCGGTGGTCTGGTTGACCGAGAACAGGCGGCCCGGCACGTAGACCATTTCGCGCAGGGTCCCTGCCAGCGGCATGTGCACGCGGTGGTAATCCTTGGGCGACAGGTAGATGGTGGCGAACTCGCCGCCCATGAACGGCGCGGCCATGGCCGGATCGCCGCCCAGCAGCTCTTGCGCGCTGAAACCGTGGCCCTTGGCTTGGAAGATGCGACCGTGCTCAATCGGGCCGAGCTGGCTCACAGCACCGTCGGCCGGGCACAGGATGGCACCTGGCGTTTCGTCCAGCGGGCGCGCACCCGGTTTCAGGGCGCGGGTGAAGAACGCATTGAAGTGCTCGTAGGCGCTCAAGTCCTCGACCAGGGCTTCGGACATGTTGACCTGGTAGCGCTTGGCGAACCAGGCGGTGAAGGCGTTCTTGAACCAGCGCGCGCGGCACTCGGCAACGCAGCCGGCCAACCGCGACAGCAGGTGGTGCGGCAGCAGGTACTGGCTGATGATGAACAGACGGGATTTCATGCAGGTTCCTTAAACTTCTACAGGCGTGTCCGGGTGGTTGCCCCATTCGCTCCACGAGCCGGCATAGGCCTTGACGCGTGGATAGCCGAGGGCCTTGGCCACCAGATAAGTGAAACCGGAGCGGCGATGGGTCTGGCAGTGGGTGATCACTTCCTTGTCAGCGGTGATGCCCAACTGCTCGAGGACTTCTTTGATGTCCTTGCGAATGCGCAGGTGGTCGTTGAGATCCATGCCGGCGGTCCACTCGAAGTTGATCGCGCCGGGGATATGGCCACCCTTGGCAGCCAGCACTTTCTCGCCGTTGAATTCCTGCGGGCCGCGCGCGTCCCAGATGACCAGGTCATTGGCGCCCAGGCGGCTTTGCAGGTACTCGCGGGTGGCGGTGGGCGCGTTGTCGATACGCAGGTGCACCGGAGTGTTGCCGTTGGCGGGCACTTCGGTGGTCAGCTTGTCTGCTGGCCAGGCCTGGATGCCGCCATTGAGGTAGTGGTAATGCTTATGGCCGATCACGTCGAGCAGCCAGATGAAACGCCCGGCCCAGCCGCCGCCTTCATCGTCATACACCACATACACGGCGTCGTTGCGGTGGCCGAGTTCGCTGAACAGTTTTTCCAGGTCACCCAGCGCAGGCAGCAGGCCGGGCGCAGGAGGCTGGCCAAGCTGGGTACGCTTGCCTTCGACAAAGCGTGCGCCGGGGATGTGCCCGCTGACATAGCGGTTGGCGCTGCTCAAGTCGACCAGGATCAGCTGGGGCGAATCCAGGCGTGGCAGCAGGTCCGCGGCTTCGATCACCAGGGGCAGGCCGGAAAAGTCAGTCATCCACGGTCTCCAGTGTGGAAAGAGGGGCGATTGTAGCGCAAGGCTCAGCCCTTGCGGTTGGCAAACACCGACAGCGCCCGCTCGGTACATTGCGCGGTCTTGCCGAAGGCCTGCACGCTGATGTCGGCCAAAGGCCGGCAGCCTTGGTCGGCCACCATCAGCATCAGCACCTGGTCGTTCACCGCCAGCGAGCGTAGCAGCACATGCTCGCTGCGGAACAGTGCACGCAGGGGCGCGGGTAACAGTGCCGAGAACTGGGCGTGGTTTTCCGGGGTGATGCGCAATTGCCCTGCCTGGGCCAGCAGCTTTTGCAGCAGTTTGTTCTGCGACACTTGGAGGGCCATGGTGCCAGCCTCCTTGGGCAGACCGGCAAGTTGCTGCACGCGCAGGTAGTCGCTGGCTTTGTCCAGGCTCAGCAGCAGGATGCGTTGCATGCCGCAGGCCTGCAGGGCTTCGAGGGCCTGGGTGGCCAAGTGTACGGTGTTGGTGAACGGGCTAGGCTGGGCCAGCAGGTGCTGGCACAGCTTGCGCCAGCGTGCCAGGTCGTCGCTGCTGGGCGGTGGCGGGGCGAGCATGTCCGGGTGCGGGCGGCGCTGGTGCCAGGGCCAGATCAACGCCTCTGCCGGGTGGAACAACGCGTGCCGGGCGTGGCGGCGGGCACTGGCGGCGGCCTGTTGGTGCACTTGCTGCTGCACATCTTCCAGCGAGGTTTGCAGGTACAGCGCAGTCAGTAGCTGCCAGCGCAGCAGGTGCGGGTTGTCCCAGCCAACTTGCGCGGCCAGGGCCAGGTTGTTGGCCAGCAGCACGGTGTTGGCCGGTTGGTTGAACCAGCGGCGCAGGCCGGGCTCGGCGTCCAGGCGGTGTTGCTGGCTGAGCAGGTCTTCGTCGCGGGCGATACTCAGCACCTGAGCCAGTTGCTCGCGCTCTTCCAGCAGCAGGCGGTAACCTTGGGTTACCCACTGCGGCAGGCGCCAGTACTCGGCCATGGTCTGGCACAGCGCCATGATCCGTACGCCAAACAGTTCTTCCTCCACATGGGCGGCGTCTTCGCCCTTGTGGATAACCCGTAGCTCCCAGGTGTCGAGCAGTTTGGGGTAGGCCAACGCCAGCGGCCAGAGTGGCGACAGGAACAGCAGGCTGCCCCAGTGAATCTCCTGCCACAGCCGTGCCAGGCGGCTGGCGAACAGGCCGCTGGCTTGTTGCGAGGCGTGCTGGCTGATCAGCTGGAACTGGCTGAGTACGGGCGGGATTTCTTCAACGGGCACCGAGGGCAGGCGCTTGAGCAGTTGTTCACTGCGCTCCAGGCCCAGGCGATTAAGGGCGACTTCCAGGCTTTCGGCAGGCTCTGCCTGGCTGGCATTGGTGGGGTGATTGGCTTCGCGCATCACCGACAGCACCAGTGCCGGGCTATCCTGCATCAGTTCGGCGATATCGCGCAGCGAGCGGCGGCTATCGTGGATGGCAGCCATGACCCGGTCGTAGCTGTGCTTCGGCACGGGGATGCGAACACTCTCTAGCAGCTTTACCCAGGCCTCTAGCGTACGTGGGGCCTGAGCGGGCACCTTGGTTTCAATTGGCATTTTGACATCAGTCCGAACTGGCTTTTCGCATTGAGTGGCTATAGTCTGGCGCAGTTCTGCCGATAAGTAGAAGAAGAGTTTTAAAGCTCCCGTCTCTTCCCCTGACCACGACAGCAAGTGCTTTGAACCTATGGCTAAAATTATCGGCATCATCGTCGTATTCGCGAGCGTGCTCGGCGGGTACGTGCTCTCCCACGGCAAGATCGCGGCGCTGATCCAGCCGTTCGAAGTACTGATCATTGGCGGAGCGGCCTTTGGTGCATTCCTGCAGGCCAACCCTGGCCACATGACCATGCACGTCATCAAGAAGTCGATGAAGATGTTCGGCTCGCGCTTCACCCACGCCTACTACCTGGAGGTGCTGGGCCTGGTGTACGAGATCCTCAACAAGAGCCGTCGCGAAGGCATGATGGCCATCGAGGCCGACATCGAGGACGCAGCAGCCAGCCCGATTTTCGCCAAGTACCCGACGGTGCTGGCCGACGAGCGCATGACCGCGTTCGTCTGCGACTACCTGCGCATCATGTCCACCGGCAACATGGCCCCGCACGAGCTGGAAGGCCTGTTCGACATGGAGCTGCTGAGCATGAAGGAAGAGCTGGAGCACCCGTCCCATGCGGTGACCGGTATCGCCGACGGCATGCCTGGCTTCGGTATCGTCGCGGCAGTACTGGGGATCGTGGTGACCATGGCCTCGCTGGGCGAGGGTGACCAGGCGGCTATCGGCATGCACGTAGGTGCGGCATTGGTCGGTACCTTCTTCGGTATTCTGGCGGCGTACGGCTTCTTTGGCCCGTTGGCCAAGTGCCTGGAGCACGATGCCAAGGAAGAGCTGAACCTTTACGAATCGATCAAGGCTTCGCTGGTTGCCTCGGCCTCGGGCATGCCACCTTCGCTGGCGGTCGAGTTCGGGCGCAAGGTGCTGTACCCCAAGCACCGCCCAAGCTTCTCCGAGCTGGAACAAGCGGTTCGCGGTCGCTGAGTCATGGAGAACAATCAGCCCATCATCGTCAAGCGCGTCAAGCGCTTTGGCGGCGGCCACCACGGTGGCGCCTGGAAAATCGCCTTTGCCGACTTTGCTACGGCAATGATGGCGTTCTTCCTTGTGCTGTGGTTGATGTCCACGGCCACGCCGGAGCAGAAGATCGCCATCGCCGGCTACTTCAAGGACCCGATCGGCTTTTCGGAAAGCGGCACGCCTTATGTCATCGACCTGGGTGGTTCGCCTGAGCTGGCACCGGAAAAAACCATCAATCCGGAAGCCAAATCCGAGCCGATGCCCGAAACCACGACCCAGCTGAACAAAGACCAGGTCGAGACCATGGCCGAGCAGGTCGAGCGTGAGCGCCTGGAGTTACTGCTGCAAGAGCTGCAGAACAAGGTGGAAGAGAACCCGCAACTGCAGAAGTTCAAGGACCAGATCCTGTTCGAGATCACCCAGGATGGCCTGCGCATCCAGATCATGGATGCCGAGAATCGGCCGATGTTCGACATCGGCAGCGCGCGCCTGCAGCCGTACTTCGAAGATATCCTGCTGGCCATGGCCGACACCATCAAGGCGGTGCCGAACAAGATCAGCATCAGCGGCCACACCGATGCCAAGCCGTATGCCGGCACTGGCGAATTCGGCAACTGGGAGCTGTCGGCCAACCGTGCCAACGCCGCACGCCGTGCGCTGGTGGCCGGTGGTTACCCGGACGGGCAGGTGGCGCGGGTGGTGGGCTACGCTTCGTCGTCGCTGTTCGACCGCAAGGACCCGTTCAACCCGGTCAACCGCCGCATCGACATCATCGTGCTGACCAAGAAGGCACAGCGCAATATCGAGGGTGAGCAGGGTGCGCCGGAAGCGCCGGCTGCCGAGCCTGCGCCACCGGCCAGCGGTACTGCGCCAGGGGCTGCGGCGCCGGCTGCACCAGGGGCAGCTGAACAAGCGCCAATGCAGCCGCGTGAGCTGCGCCAAAAGCTGAACATCTTTGAAGATGGCACGCTGAAGATGGATGAGGCCAAAGAGCAGTGAGCCTGCTCGGCCCTTCCGGGCGCGGCGCAAGGCCGCGCCTGCAACTCAATGGCTGTCTTGTGACAGGCTGGCAATGATCGAGCGGTAGCTGTTCATGCGCTGCGGCTTGATGCGCCCTTCGTCCAGTGCCTTGAGCAGCGCACAGCCCGGTTCGCGGTCATGCTTGCAGTCGCGGAAGCGGCAGGTGCCGAACAGGTCGCGGAACTCGATGAAGCCATCTTCCACATCGTCGCGGCTGACATGGCCAAGGCCGAACTCGCGGATGCCCGGCGAGTCGATCAGGTCGCCGCCGTTAGGGAAGTGGTACAGCCGTGCCGTGGTAGTGGTGTGGGTGCCCTGGCCAGACCATTCCGACAGGTCGCCGACACGGGTGCCGGCGTCTGGGAGCAGGCTGTTGACCAGCGACGACTTGCCCACGCCCGACTGGCCGACGAATACGCTGATGTGGCCGTCGAGCTGCTGTTGCAGGCGCTGCATGCCGTCACCGTGGTGTGCCGATACCTCCAGTAGCGGGTAGCCCAGTTCGCGGTAAACCTCCAGCAACGCATGCAGGCCAGGGCCGTTCTCGTCGTTGATCAGGTCGGCCTTGTTCAGCAGCAGCAGCGGGCGCAGCCCCGCGTGCTCGGCAGCGACCAGGTAGCGGTCAATCAGGTTCGGGTGGGGCTCCGGGGCCGGGGCGAACACGATCACGATCAGGTCGACGTTGGCTGCCACAGGCTTCAGCTGCCCGTGATTGTTCGGCCGGCACAGCTCGGTGCTGCGCGGCATCTGCGCCACGATCACGCCAATGCCCTGGTTGCCCGCACGCCATACCACGCGGTCGCCTGTGACCAGTGCTGGCAGGTTGGCGCGCAGGTGGCAGCGGAACACCTGGCCTGCGGATTCGCCGTCCTGGGCTTCCACCTCTACCTGCACGCCGAAGTGCGCGATCACCAGGCCCAGTTGCTCAGGCCCCAGATCGCCGCCTTCCAGTTCTTGCAGCACGTGCTGCTCGCGTTTGGCGGCGCGAGCGGCGCGCTCGCCCTGGATTTTTTCGATCCGCCAGTTCTGGCGGCGATTGAGCTGGCGTTTGGCCATGAAGGTACCGTGAGAGAGGCCCGGCGAGGGGCATTGAAAACGGCAGGCAGTTTAGCACGCCAGGCGTTGGACTTTTCCGCTTACCTTTGTGCAGTGAATGGGCGCGCCCTGGCCACTAGGCTACTATGACGGCCTATACGAGGAGCCCCTGCATGCAAAACCCACAGAACCTGATCTGGATCGACCTGGAAATGACCGGCCTGGATCCGGACAGCGACGTCATCATAGAGATGGCCACCATCGTCACCGACAGTGAGCTGAACACCCTGGCCGAAGGGCCGGTGATCGCTATCCACCACAGTGACGAAGTGCTGGCGCGCATGGACGAATGGAACACCCGCACCCACGGTGCTTCGGGCCTGACCCAGCGCGTGCGCGAGAGCAAGGTCAGCATGGCTGAAGCCGAGGCGCAGACCATCGCCTTCCTCGAACAGTGGGTGCCCAAGGGCAAGTCGCCCATCTGCGGCAACAGCATCTGCCAGGACCGCCGCTTCCTCTATCGCCACATGCGCAACCTGGAAAACTACTTCCACTACCGCAACCTGGATGTCTCCACCCTGAAGGAGCTGGCCGCGCGCTGGGCGCCGAATGTGCGTGACAGCTTCAAGAAGGGCAACACCCACCTCGCGCTCGACGACATTCGCGAATCGATCGCCGAGCTGCGCCACTACCGCGAACACTTCATCAAGGTGTGAGCTGAAACGGCGCAGATATTGTATCTGCGCCCCCTTTTGGTGCTTCGAGCAACTGGTTAGACTGCGCGCCTTTCTCGCACGGACACGCACCATGTTGTTGATGCTCTACCTCATCGCCATCACTGCCGAAGCCATGACTGGCGCGCTGTCTGCCGGGCGCCGCGGCATGGACTGGTTCGGCGTGGTGCTGATCGCCTGCGTCACCGCCCTGGGTGGCGGCTCGGTGCGCGACGTGCTGCTCGGGCATTACCCGCTGACCTGGGTGAAACACCCGGAATACCTGGTGCTGACCAGCTTCGCGGCGCTGCTGACCATCTTCATTGCGCCGATGATGCGCCGCCTGCGCTCGCTGTTTCTGGTGCTCGATGCACTGGGGCTGGTGGCCTTTACCCTGATTGGCTGCATGACCGCGCTGGAGATGGGGCAGGGCATGCTGGTGGCGTCGATCAGCGGGGTGATCACCGGGGTGTTTGGCGGCATCTTGCGGGATATCTTCTGTAACGACATCCCGCTGGTGTTCCGGCGCGAGCTCTATGCCAGCGTGTCGTTCGCGGCGGCGTGGTTCTACCTGGGGTGTGTGTATTTCAAGGTGCCGGCAGAGCAGGCGATGCTGCTGACGTTGTTTGGCGGGTTCCTGGTGCGCTTGCTGGCGATTCGTTTCCACTGGGAAATGCCCAAGTTTCACTATAACGACCAGCAGTGAATTCGTGGGCCGCACAGCGGCCCCAGCTATTGAATACCGTGCCGGGCCAGCGCCCACTCCACATGCTCGCGCACCAGCTCCGATTCATCGTCACGCCGTGCCTTCAGCGCCTCGATCACTGGAATGGTGGATGGCGCATTGCCCAACCCCACCGCCAGGTTGCGCAAGAACCGCTCATACCCCGCCCGCCGCAACGGCCCGCCCTCGGTCTTGCGCAGGAAGGTGCGCTCATCCCACAGGAACATTTCCGCCAGCTCGGCATTTTCCAGCCCATGCCGTGGCTGGAAGTCCTGCTCCTGGCTGTGTTTGGCAAAGCGGTTCCATGGGCAGACGATCTGGCAATCGTCGCAACCGAACACTCGGTTGCCCATCTTCGCGCGCAGCTCGACAGGGATCGCACCCCTCAGTTCGATGGTCAGGTATGAAATGCAGCGCCGCGCATCCAGCACATAGGGCCCGACGAAGGCCTGGGTCGGGCAGATGTCCAGGCAGGCCTGGCAGCGGCCGCAGTGTTCGCTGGTGGTGGCTTCGTCCACCGGTATTGGCAGGTCGACAAACAGCTCGGCGAGGAAGAAGTAGCTGCCTGCCTTGCGGTTGAGCAGCAGGGTATTCTTGCCGATCCAGCCCAGGCCGGCCTGTTCGGCCAGGGCCTTTTCCAGCACCGGGGCGCTGTCGACGAAAGCGCGGTAACCGAACGGGCCGATGGCCTCCTGGATGCGGTCGGCCAGGAACTGCACGCGCTTGCGCACCAGTTTGTGATAGTCCCGGCCCAGCGCATAGCGCGAGATGTAGGCTTTTTCAGGCTGTGCCAGGCGCTGTGCCATCTGTGTGTCGCCGGACAGGTAGTCCATGCGCAGCGACACCACGCGCACGGTACCGGGGATCAGCTGATCGGGGTGCGATCGCTTGCTCCCATGTGCGCCCAGGTACTCCATCTCGCCCTGGTAGCCAGCATCGAGCCAGCGTTGCAGGTGGTGTTCGTGTTCGCCAAGGTCGACCCCGGCGATGCCAACGTGGGCAAAACCGAGTTCTTGGCCCCAAATCTTGATCGATTGGGCCAGTTGGGCGAGGTCAGGCGTACAGACGGACATGGATGGGCAAGGCAATACGGGTTCAGGTGCGTATAATTCTGCCAGACATTGGAGCCTTTGACCCCATGCCGCAGACTAAACACCCCAGCCATGCCCCTCAACTGCTCAGCAGCGTGACCGTCACGCACCTGGCGGCCCGGCATGCGCATGCCCATAAGGGCGACTTTGGCCATGTCCTGGTGGTCGGCGGTGACCTTGGCACCGGCGGCGCCGTGCTGCTCAGCGCCGAAGCCGCGCTGCGGTGCGGTGCCGGGCTGGTCAGCGTGGCAACCCGGCCCGAACATGTCTCGGCCAGCCTGGCGCGTTTGCCCGAGGTAATGTGCCTGGGCGTCAGTTCGGCCAATCAGTTGATGGGTGTGCTGGAGCGAGCCTCGGTGCTGGTGGTCGGCCCGGGGTTGGGGCAGGCGGCATGGGGCCGCAGCTTGCTGTCGGCGGTGGCCAATGCCGAGCGGCCGCAGGTGTGGGACGCCGATGCCCTGAATTTGCTGGCACGTACCCCACTGGCCCTGCCCAGTGGCAGCATCCTCACCCCGCACCCGGGCGAGGCGGCGCGGTTGCTGGGCATTTCCACCGAGGCGGTGCAGGCCGACCGCCCGGGTGCTGCGCGCAAGCTGGCGCGACGGTATAACAGCGTCTGCGTGCTGAAAGGGGCCGGTACCCTGGTGGCCGACCCTGCCGGGCAGTTGATGCTGTGCGAGCGTGGCCATCCGGCCATGGCCGGTGCCGGCTTTGGCGATGTGCTGACCGGTGTGCTGTCGGCGTTGCTGGCCCAGGGCCTGGACGCCTGGCAGGCCGCCGGGCTGGGGGTGTGGCTGCACGCCTGTGCGGGCGAGCGGCTGGGTGTAAAAGGTAGAGGCCTGGCGGCCAGTGATCTGGCGCCGGTCATTCGAACGTTGTTGGAGGAGCATTCTGCGTGTCTGGCATAACCCTGTTTCTGGCCGATGAAGACGCCACGGTCAAATTTGGCGCAGCACTGGCCGAGGTGACCGGCGGTCGCGGCGTGATCTTTCTTGAAGGCGACCTGGGCGCTGGCAAGACTACGCTTTCCCGAGGGCTGATCCGCGGCCTGGGCCATACGGGGGCAGTGAAAAGCCCGACCTTCACCGTGGTCGAACCCTACGAGATCGGTGAGGTCCGAGCATTCCACTTCGACCTGTATCGCCTGGTCGATCCGGAGGAGCTGGAGTTCATGGGGATTCGTGACTATTTCGAGGGCGACCCGCTGTGCCTGTTCGAGTGGCCACAAAAGGGTGCGGGCGTTTTGCCAAAGCCTGACCTGACCATTACCATAAGCCCCCAAGCGGGCGGACGCTCGCTGATCCTTTCGCCGCAGGGGGCTCGCGGCGAGGCCTGGTGCGTGGCACTGGCCAAACACTATAAACAGTAAGTGGGGTAGGTATGCGCATACGCGCACTGGTCGCCATCGTTGGTCTGCTGCTGACAACGGTGACCGTTGACGCTCTGGCCGTCACTCAAGTCAAGAGCGTGCGCCTGTGGCGCGCGCCAGACAACACGCGGCTGGTCTTCGACCTGTCTGGCCCCGTGCAGCACAGCGTCTTCACCCTGAGCGCGCCGGACCGCCTGGTTATCGACATCAATGGTGCGACCCTGGCCGCGCCGTTGAACGTAGCCACCTCCAACACGCCGATCAGCAGCGTGCGTTCGGCCCAGCGTACCCCGACCGACCTGCGCGTGGTGGTCGACCTGAAAAAGTCGGTCACCCCGAAAAGCTTCACCCTGGCGCCGAATGCCCAGTACGGCAACCGCCTGGTGGTCGACCTGTACGACCAGGAAGCCGACGCCATTGCGGCCAGCGCGCCGCCTCCGGCCCCGGCGCCGGTGCAGACGCCTGCGACCACGCCTGCCGTGCCGGTAAGCCCGGCCCAGCCCGCCATCAAGCTGCCACCGGTACCGAGCGGCAAGCGTGACATCGTGGTGGCCATCGACGCCGGCCACGGCGGCGAAGACCCGGGGGCCTCCGGCTCGCGCGGCCAGCACGAAAAAGACATCGTGCTGCAGATCGCCAAAGAGCTGCAGCGCCAGATCAACAGCGAAAAAGGCTTCCGTGCCGAGCTGACCCGCACTGGCGACTACTTCATTCCGCTGCGCAAGCGCACGGAAATCGCCCGCAAGAAGGGCGCCGACCTGTTCATCTCGATCCATGCCGACGCGGCACCGTCACGCGCCGCCTTTGGTGCCTCGGTGTTCGCCCTGTCTGACCGTGGCGCTACCTCCGAGACCGCGCGCTGGCTGGCCGATACGGAAAACCGTTCCGACCTGATCGGGGGGGCCGGTAACGTCAGCCTGGATGACAAGGACCGCATGCTCGCTGGCGTGCTGCTGGACCTGTCGATGACCGCCACCCTCAGTTCCAGCCTCAACGTGGGGCAGAAGGTGCTGGGCAACATGGGCCGCGTCACCTCGCTGCACAAACAGCGCGTGGAACAGGCCGGCTTCATGGTGCTGAAATCGCCGGACATTCCATCGATTCTCGTTGAAACCGGTTTTATCTCGAACAACAACGAAGCCGCCAAGCTGGCCACCGCCAGCCACCAGCAGGCGTTGGCCCGCTCGATCCACACCGGTGTGCGCCAGTATTTCCAGCAAAACCCGCCGCCTGGCACTTATATCGCCTGGCTGCGTGACACCGGCAAGATTGCCGCCGGCCCGCGTGAGCACACGGTACGCCCTGGCGAAACCCTGGCGATGCTCGCCGTGCGCTACCAGGTGAGCGTGGCCAGCCTGCGCAGCACCAACAGCCTCAAGACCGATGAGCTGAAGGTCGGCCAGCGCCTCGACATCCCTGCTACTACATTGGCCTCGCAATGAGTGGCGGTTCGCGCATTCAGCTGCTCAGCCCGCGGCTGGCCAACCAGATTGCCGCTGGCGAGGTTGTCGAGCGGCCGGCCTCGGTCGCCAAGGAACTGCTGGAAAACAGCCTGGACTCCGGTGCCCGACGCATTGACGTGGAAGTGGAGCAGGGCGGCGTCAAGCTGCTGAAGGTGCGCGACGATGGCAGCGGCATTTCTGCCGATGACCTGCCGCTGGCCCTGGCCCGCCATGCCACCAGCAAGATCCGCGAGCTGGAAGACCTCGAAGGGGTGTTGAGCCTGGGTTTCCGTGGCGAGGCGCTGGCTTCGATCAGCTCCGTGGCGCGGCTGACCCTGACGTCGCGTACCGCCAGCGCTACCGAGGCCTGGCAGGTGGAAACCGAAGGCCGTGACATGCTCCCGCGCGTACAGCCGGCGGCGCATCCGGTGGGAACTTCGGTGGAAGTGCGCGACCTGTTCTTCAATACCCCGGCGCGGCGCAAGTTCCTCAAGGCCGAGAAAACCGAATTCGATCACTTGCAGGAAGTGATCCGCAGGCTGGCGCTGGCACGTTTCGATGTCGGCTTCCACCTGCGGCATAACGGCAAGAGCATCCTCAGCCTGCATGAGGCTCACGACGAAACAGCGCGTGCCCGGCGGGTAGGTGCCATCTGCGGCCCGGGCTTCATGGAGCAGGCGTTGCCGATCGACGTCGAGCGCAACGGCCTGCGCCTGTGGGGCTGGGTCGGCCTGCCGACCTTCTCGCGCAGCCAGGCAGACTTGCAATACTTCTTCGTCAATGGCCGCGCAGTGCGTGACAAGCTGGTCGCCCACGCCGTGCGCCAGGCCTACCGCGACGTGCTGTTCAATGGCCGGCACCCGACCTTCGTGCTGTTCCTGGAGCTGGAGCCCAACGGCGTCGACGTCAACGTGCACCCGACCAAGCACGAAGTGCGCTTCCGCGAAGGGCGTTCGGTGCATGATTTCCTGTATGGCACCCTGCACCGTGCCCTGGCCGATGTGCGCCCGGAAGACCAGCTGGCCGCGCCTGCCGCCGTGCCTGAGGTGGTCCGTCCCACTGGCCCGCAGGCCGGTGAGTTCGGCCCGCAGGGCGAAATGCGCCTGGCTTCGCCGGTGCTTGAGCAGCCTCGTGCCCCGCAGCAGTCGTTCTCCAATGGCGGCAGTGGTGCGGGCTACCAGTATCAGTACACCCCACGCCCCTCACAGCCGGTGCCGGCTGCCGAAGCGCAGGCGGTGTATCGCGAGTTTTACAAGCCGTTGGAAAACGGTGCGGCGCCGGCAACGGCCCTTCCCGAAAGCCAGGGTGACATTCCCCCGCTGGGCTACGCGCTGGCGCAGCTCAAGGGCATCTACATCCTCGCTGAGAACGCCGTTGGCCTGGTGCTGGTGGACATGCACGCCGCCCACGAGCGCATCATGTACGAGCGCCTGAAGGTGGCCATGGCCAGCGAAGGCCTGAGCGGGCAACCGCTGCTGGTGCCTGAAACCCTGGCCCTGAGCCAGCGCGAAGCGGACTGCGCCGAAGAACACGCGCAGTGGTTCCAGCGCCTGGGCTTCGAGCTTCAGCGCTTGGGCCCGGAGACCCTGGCGATCCGCCAGATCCCGGCCTTGCTCAAGCAGGCGCAGGCCAACCGGCTGGTGCAGGATGTGCTCGCCGACCTGATGGAGTACGGCACCAGCGACCGTATCCAGGCGCACCTCAACGAACTGCTCGGCACCATGGCCTGCCACGGCGCCGTGCGCGCCAACCGGCGCCTGGCCATTCCCGAGATGAACGCCCTGCTGCGCGACATGGAAAACACCGAGCGCAGCGGCCAGTGCAACCATGGCCGTCCCACATGGACCCAGATGGGCCTGGACGACCTGGACAAACTCTTCCTGCGCGGTCGATGAAATGAGCGGCAAGCCCCCTGCAATATTCCTGATGGGCCCTACGGCGGCCGGCAAGACCGACCTGGCTATCGAGCTGACCCAAGTGCTGCCTTGCGAGCTGATCAGCGTCGATTCGGCGCTGGTCTATCGCGGTATGGACATCGGCTCGGCTAAACCGCCGAAAGAAATCCTCGCTGCCCACCCGCACCGGCTGATCGACATCCGCGACCCGGCCGAGAGCTATTCGGCCGCGCAGTTCCGTGCTGACGCCCTGGAGGCCATGGCCGAGATCACTGCACGCGGCAAGATACCGCTGCTGGTGGGCGGCACCATGCTCTACTACAAGGCGTTGATCGATGGCTTGGCAGACATGCCGGCGGCAGACGCTGCCGTGCGCGCCGAGCTGGAGGCTCAGGCCGAAGCGCTGGGCCTGGCCGAGTTGCACCGCCAGCTGGCCGAGGTTGACCCGGTGTCAGCGGCGCGCATCCACCCCAATGACCCGCAGCGACTGATCCGGGCGCTGGAAGTGTACCGGGTGAGTGGCGAGAGCATGACGGCTCATCGCCAACGTCAATTCGCGGAAAGTCGCGGCGCAGACGCAGGCGCTGACGGACATTTGCCCTATACTGTCGCCAGTTTGGCGATTGCTCCTACAGATCGTCACATTTTGCATCAGCGAATTGCGTTACGATTTTCGCAGATGCTGGAACAGGGCTTCGTTGACGAGGTCCGATCGCTGCGAGCCAGAAGTGACTTGCACGCCGGGCTGCCGTCTATACGGGCAGTGGGGTATCGGCAGGTCTGGGATTACCTGGATGGCAAGCTGACTGAGAATGAGATGCGTGAACGCGGTATCATTGCAACCAGGCAGCTGGCCAAGCGGCAGTTCACCTGGTTGCGTGGCTGGCCTGACGTACACTGGCTTGACAGCCTGGCCTGCGACAATCTGTCCCGCACCTTGAAATACCTTGGGGCCATCTCCATATTGAGCTGAGTCCCTGCTGATTGCCGTCTATTCTTGCGAAGGGGCGGCCTAATTTATCGATTTTATTGATTTTCTATTATTTATCCTTACAGGAGTGCGGCATATGTCAAAAGGGCATTCGCTACAAGACCCTTACTTGAACACCTTGAGAAAAGAAAAGGTCCCGGTATCCATCTATCTGGTCAACGGCATCAAGCTGCAGGGCTCGATCGAATCCTTCGACCAGTTCGTGGTACTGCTGAAAAACACCGTCAGCCAGATGGTCTACAAGCACGCCATTTCGACTGTCGTGCCTGCCCGTCCGGTTCGCCTGCCAAGCCCGTCCGATTCCGAACACGGCGACAGCGAGCCAGGCAACGCCTGATAGGAGCCTGCATTGTTCTTTGAGCGCCACGGTGGTGGTGAGCGGGCATTGCTCGTTCACTTGGAAGGTCAGAACCCTGAGGCGCGCGAAGACCCGCAGGAGTTTCAGGAGTTGGCATTGTCGGCCGGTGCCGACATCGTCTCGTTGGTCACGGTGTCAAGGCATCAGCCTTCCGCCAAATACCTGATTGGCAGTGGCAAGGTCGAGGAATTGCACGACCTGGTCCATGCCGAGCAGGTAGACCTGGTGATTTTCAATCACACCCTCACGCCCAGTCAGGAGCGCAACCTTGAACGTGTGTTCGAGTGTCGTGTGCTCGACCGTACCGGGCTGATCCTCGATATCTTCGCCCAACGGGCGCGTACCCATGAAGGCAAGCTGCAGGTCGAACTGGCCCAGCTGGAGCACATGAGCACGCGGCTGGTGCGCGGCTGGACCCACCTTGAGCGACAAAAGGGTGGTATCGGCCTGCGCGGCCCGGGTGAAACCCAGCTGGAAACCGACCGCCGCCTGTTGCGGGTGCGCATACGCCAGATCAAGTCACGCCTGGAAAAGGTACGCAGCCAGCGCGAGCAGGCGCGCCGTGGGCGCAAGCGCGCAGACATCCCGTCGGTGTCGCTGGTGGGTTACACCAACGCCGGCAAGTCCACGCTGTTCAACGCCCTGACCGAATCCGAGGTGTACGCCGCAGACCAGTTGTTCGCCACGCTCGACCCGACCTTGCGCCGGCTTGAGCTGAACGACCTGGGGCCGATCGTGCTGGCCGACACCGTGGGCTTCATTCGCCACCTGCCGCACAAGCTGGTCGAGGCATTTCGGGCTACGCTCGAAGAGTCGAGCAACTCCGACCTGTTGCTGCATGTGATCGACGCCCATGAGCCTGAGCGCATGGAACAGATCGAGCAGGTGCTGGCTGTGTTGGGCGAGATTGGTGCTGAAGGCTTGCCGATCCTCGAGGTGTATAACAAACTCGACTTGCTCGAAGATGTCGAGCCGCAGATCCAGCGCAACGCCGATGGCAAGCCGGAACGGGTCTGGGTATCGGCACGCGATGGGCGTGGCCTGGAGCTGGTCGGCCAGGCAATTGCCGAGTTGCTGGGGGATGATCTGTTTGTCGGTACCCTGTGCCTGGAGCAGCGTTTTGCCCGTTTGCGCGCGCAATTCTTTGCCTTGGGTGCCGTGCAGAGTGAAGAGCATGATGAAGAGGGGCGCAGCCTGCTGAGCGTGCGACTGCCCAT
The DNA here is from genome assembly GCF_014192825.1 of Pseudomonas sp. OG7. Lineage (NCBI taxonomy): Bacteria > Pseudomonadati > Pseudomonadota > Gammaproteobacteria > Pseudomonadales > Pseudomonadaceae > Pseudomonas > Pseudomonas sp. OG7. The sequence continues at coordinate 676,097 of NZ_JACHYK010000001.1, forward strand.
GGTCGAACTGAATCGCCTGGTCAGCCGCGAAGGCATGGAGCCGCAAGTGTTTGTCGAGCAACACACTTTGCAATAAATGCTCGTCGAGGTCGCCGGGCAGCAGTGACAGGCATTCTGTAGCATTGGACGGCGCGCCGTGGGCGCGTCTTTGCTTTATCAGATGGAGAGCGCTATGGCTTGGAACGAGCCGGGTGGCAACTCGAACAATCAGGATCCCTGGGGCGGCCGCCGTGGTGGCGGTGGTGGTGACAAGAAAGGTCCGCCGGATCTGGACGAGGCCTTCCGCAAATTGCAGGACAGCCTGAATGGCATGTTCGGCAGTGGCAAGAAACGTGGCGGCGGTGACCGCAATGTCGGCAAGGGCGGTGGCCTTGGCCTGCTGGGCATTGGCTTGGCGGTGCTGGCTGCCATCTGGCTGTACAGCGCCGTGTACGTGGTCGACGAGCAGGAGCAGGCTGTGGTGCTGCGCTTCGGCAAGTACTATGAGACGGTCGGTCCCGGCCTGAACATCTACTTCCCGCCGATCGATCGCAAGTACATGGAAAACGTCACGCGTGAGCGTGCCTACACCAAGCAGGGCCAGATGCTGACCGAAGACGAGAACATCGTCGAGGTGCCGCTGACCGTCCAGTACAAGATCAGCAACCTGCAGGACTTCGTGCTCAACGTCGACCAGCCTGAGGTAAGCCTGCAGCACGCGACCGACAGTGCCCTGCGCCACGTGGTGGGTTCCACCTCGATGGATCAGGTGCTCACCGAAGGCCGTGAGCAGATGGCCGTGGATATCCGCGAGCGCCTGCAGCGCTTCCTCGACAACTACCGTACCGGTATCACCGTCACCCAGGTCAACGTACAGAGCGCGGCGGCCCCGCGTGAAGTGCAGGAAGCCTTCGACGACGTGATCCGTGCCCGCGAAGACGAGCAGCGTGCCCGCAACCAGGCCGAGTCCTACGCCAATGGCGTGGTGCCGGAAGCCCGTGGTCAGGCCCAGCGCATCATCGAGGACGCCAACGGTTACCGCGACGAAGTCATTGCCCGGGCCAAGGGTGAGGCCGACCGCTTCACCAAGCTGGTCGCCGAGTACCACAAGGCACCTGACGTGACCCGTCAGCGTCTGTACCTGGAGACCATGCAAGAGGTCTACAGCAATTCGAGCAAGGTCATGGTGGCGACCAAGGACGGGCAGAACAACCTGCTCTACCTGCCACTGGACAAGATGGTCGAAGGCAGCCGCAACCCGTCCGCGCCAACCACCAGCGTGTCGCCATCGGTCAACGATGCGGCCGCCCGTGCGGCGCAGGACCTGCAACAGCAACAGCAGCCGCTGCGTACTAGGGAGAGCCGCTGATGAGCAATAGATCGCTGATCGCCCTGATCGCCGCCGTGGTTCTGGCCATCGTGGCCTGGAACAGCTTCTACATCGTGTCCCAGACCGAGCGTGCGGTACTGCTGCGCTTCGGTAAGGTGGTCCAGGCAGATGTTCAGCCGGGCCTGCACGTGAAGATCCCGTACGTGAACCAGGTGCGCAAGTTCGACGCCCGCCTCATGACCCTCGACGCCCCGACCCAGCGGTTCCTGACCCTGGAGAAGAAAGCGGTGATGGTCGACGCCTACGCCAAGTGGCGCGTCAAGGATGCGGAGCGCTTCTACACCGCCACGTCCGGCATGAAGCAGATCGCCGACGAGCGTCTGTCGCGTCGTCTGGAAAGCGGCCTGCGCGACCAGTTCGGTAAACGTACCCTGCACGAGGTGGTTTCCGGTGAGCGTGACGCACTGATGGCTGACATCACTGCATCATTGAACCGCATGGCCAACAAGGAGCTGGGCATTGAAGTGGTCGACGTGCGCGTCAAGGCCATCGACCTGCCGAAGGAAGTCAACCGCAGCGTGTTCGACCGCATGAGCACAGAGCGTGAGCGTGAAGCGCGCGAGCACCGTGCCAAGGGTAACGAGCTGGCTGAAGGTATTCGTGCCGACGCCGACCGTCAGCGCCGTGTGCTGCTGGCCGAGGCCTACCGCGAAGCAGAAGAAACCCGTGGTGACGGCGACGCTCAGGCGGCCGCCATCTATGCCAAGGCCTACAGCCAGGACGCTGATTTCTATGCGTTCCACCGTAGCCTGCAGGCATACCGCGAGAGCTTCTCGAGCAAGAGCGACGTGCTGGTCCTGGACCCGAAGAACGAATTCTTCCGTTACCTGGACAAGAGCAAGCCGTGATGCTCAGGCCCTGATTTTCATGCGGCGGCGCCCCGCCTGGCAGCTAAAACACCAGGCGGGGTGCATCCTGAATGAAAAGGGGTGTATGATGAGGCAGCCGGGAAATTTCCCGGCTTTTTTGCGTCTGCAAGGTTGATTGGCAACGCGCCAGTTGACGGTTTGGTCAGCTCGCAAGGCAATTCGAGGGTATCGGGTACGGTGGCTGCGCTGGGATCAGTGCTGCCCGCTGCTGTGCGCGATACCGGCTTTACTGACGGCTCGCCTGCTGGCAAGCCGCCCGGACCAGAGGGGAAATGGCGTAATGGCAACGGTAGACCGCTGGCTGCTGCCAGATGGCATCGAGGAAGTACTGCCACCTGAAGCTGCGCGCATCGAGATCGCGCGCCGCCAGGTGTTGGACCTGTTCCAGAGTTGGGGCTACGAACTGGTCGTCACCCCGCATATCGAGTACCTGGAGTCGCTGCTCACCGGCGCCGGCCAGGACCTGGATCAGCGCACCTTCAAGGTGGTGGACCCACAGTCCGGCCGCCTGATGGGCTTCCGCGCCGACTTCACTCCGCAGGTGGCGCGCATCGACGCCCACACCCTGCGCCGTGAAGGCCCGAGCCGCCTGTGCTATGCCGGTAGCGTGCTGCACGCCCAGCCGCGTGCACTGTCGACCTCGCGCAGCCCGATCCAGCTGGGTGCCGAGCTTTACGGCGATGCCAGCCCTACCAGTGATGTCGAAGTCATCAGCCTGATGCTCGCCACGCTGCAGCTGGCCGATGTGCCGGATGTGCACATGGACCTGGGCCACGTTGGTATCTACCGTGGCCTGGCCCGTGCCGCCGGCCTGTCCGGTGCGGTGGAGCAGCAGCTGTTCGACGCCATGCAACGCAAGGCTGTCGATGAAGTGCAGGCGCTGACCGCCGACCTGCCGAAAGACCTGGGCAACATGCTGCGCGCCCTGGTCGAGCTGTGCGGTGGCCGTGAAGTGCTGGCCGAAGCCCGCGTGCGCCTGGGCCGTGCCCCGGCCAGCGTGCTGGCCGCGCTGGACGACCTGCTGGCGATCGCTGACCGCCTGGCGTCGCGCTACCCGGACCTGCCGCTGTACTTCGACCTCGGCGAATTGCGCGGTTACCACTATCACACGGGCGTGGTGTTCGCCGTGTTCGTACCGGGCGAAGGTCAGTCGATCGCCCAGGGCGGGCGTTACGACGACATCGGCGCCGACTTTGGCCGGGCGCGCCCGGCCACCGGTTTCTCCACGGATTTGAAGACCCTGGTCACACTGGGGCGAGCGGAGGTCGTATTGCCAGCGGGCGGCATCTGGATGCCGGACAGTGGTGATGCGGCCCTCTGGCAGCAAGTCTGCCAGTTGCGCAGCGAGGGCCAGCGTGTGGTCCAGGCCCTGCCTGGCCAGCCGTTGAGTGCTGCTCTCGAGGCGGATTGTGATCGGCAATTGATTCAGCAAGACGGGCGCTGGCAGGTTCTGCCGCTGGCCCAGTGAGTTTCTGCGTCGGCAACAGGCCGGCAACCAAGTTTGCGTGAATGAGGACCAATGTAATGGGTAAGAATGTCGTCGTCCTGGGCACCCAGTGGGGTGATGAGGGCAAAGGCAAGATCGTCGATCTGCTGACCGAACATGCTGCCGCCGTAGTGCGCTACCAGGGTGGCCACAACGCGGGTCACACCCTGGTGATCAACGGTGAAAAGACCGTTCTGCACCTGATTCCGTCCGGCATCCTGCGTGAAGGCGTACAGTGCCTGATCGGCAACGGCGTGGTCGTTGCCCCGGATGCCCTGATGCGTGAAATCACCAAGCTGGAAGAGAAGGGCGTACCGGTGCGCGAGCGCCTGCGCATCTCCCCGGCTGCGCCGCTGATCCTGTCGTACCACGTGGCCCTGGACCAGGCCCGCGAAAAAGCCCGTGGCGAAGCCAAGATCGGCACCACCGGCCGTGGCATCGGCCCTGCCTACGAAGACAAGGTTGCGCGCCGCGGCCTGCGCGTAGGCGACCTGTTCCACCGCGAGCGTTTCGCGGCCAAGCTGGGTGAGCTGCTGGACTACCACAACTTCCAGCTGGTGAACTACTACAAAGAGCCGGCCATCGACTTCCAGCAAACCCTGGACGAGTGCATGGCCTACGCTGAACAGCTCAAGCCGATGATGCTGGACGTCACCGCCGAACTGCACAACCTGCGCCGCGCTGGCAAGGACATCATGTTCGAAGGTGCCCAGGGCTCGCTGCTGGACATCGACCACGGTACCTACCCGTACGTCACCAGCTCCAACACCACCGCTGGCGGTATCTCCACCGGCTCCGGTGTTGGCCCGATGTACCTGGACTACATCCTGGGTATTACCAAGGCCTACACCACTCGCGTAGGTTCCGGTCCGTTCCCGACCGAACTGTTCGACGAAACCGGCGCTACCCTGGCCAAGCGTGGCCACGAGTTCGGTTCCACCACTGGCCGTGCCCGTCGTTGCGGCTGGTTCGATGCCGTGATCCTGCGTCGCGCCATCGACGTCAACAGCATCTCGGGCATCTGCCTGACCAAGCTGGACGTACTGGACGGCCTGGAAACCATCAACATCTGCGTTGGCTACAAGAACGAGAACGGTGCTGTCATCGACGCGCCGTCCGATGCCGACAGCTACATCGGCCTGGAGCCGGTGTACGAAGAGATGCCAGGCTGGAGCGAGTCGACCGTGGGCGTTAAAACCCTGGAAGAGCTGCCGGCCAACGCTCGCGCCTACATCAAGCGCATCGAAGACCTGATCGGCGCGCCGATCGACATCATTTCTACCGGCCCGGACCGCAACGAGACCATCGTGCTGCGCCATCCGTTCGCCTGATCTGCCCTCCAGGCTGATCTGACGCCGTGGCCCTGAAAGGGGCTGCGGCGTTTTCATTTCTGCGCCGAGCGAAAGCAGCTTACCACCTGGCTGAACCTTGGCGTTTATGCCTGCTGTCTCCGGCACAACCCTTGCTGTAAGAAGTTTCTGTAGATGCCATCAAAATAGTGGCGCCAGAAAACACGAGGGTTACACCGTGTCTGCCATCCTCTCACTGTTACGAAGCCGCCTTTTGCGGCCTGTGTTTGTTGCCCTTGGTATCGCTCTTTTGGTGCAGGTGCTGGTTGCCGTTGCGCTTACCCGAAGCACGGTCACTGCCCTGGAGGCCGACCTTGGCGAACGCCTGGGCAATGACAGCCGTCAGTTGGCCGGCGAACTGGAGCAAGCCGGGCAAGATGTGCGCTCGGGCCTGGACAGTCTGTCCAGCAGTACCCGTCAGCGCCTGAGCGCAGGGTTGTCGGCACGCCTGCAAAGCGAACAGCAGCAACTGCGCAGCACCCTGGAAAAGAACCTGAAGGACTCCGCCAACGATATGGCAGAGCTGCTGGCCTCGGTCGCCCCGCGTGCCATCTGGGACAACGATGTGCCGGTGCTCTCAGACTTTGCACGGCGTGCCCAGCGCAATCCCAACGTGCTGTTCGTGGTGTACGACGACGCCCAGGGCCAGCACCTCACCCGTTATCTGAACCGGCAAAACCCGATCAACCAGGCGTTGATGGAAAAAGGCCAGGGCGAGCGAGCGCTGGACAAAGTGATCGATGCAGCTCGGCGCGATCCTGCCGTTTATTTCGTCGAGGCTTCGATCAGCCCCAATGGCGCCGAAATCGGCAAGGTAGTGATGGGGGTTTCCACAGCGGGTATCGAGCAGGAACTGAAGGCGCTCGATCAGCGCTTCGCGGCCCTGATCGCCAGTGGCGAGCAACTGGTAGGTGACAGCCTGGTCGGTGCTGCCGCGGACAGCGGCAAAACCCTGCGTGAACGGCTGGAAAAAGCACAGGGCAGTGCTGCTGCCATGCAGGCCAACACCGCGCAAACCGTTCGCGATGCTGCCGGCGAGCTGCGCTGGCGCATTGGTCTGGGCCTGGTGCTGGTTGGCCTGGGCGTGTTGCTGGTGGTGGCCGTGGTGCTTGGTCGTCGTGTGCTGAGCAAGCTGCGCCTGCTGATTGCTGCCCTTGACGACCTGGCGGCAGGCGAGGGCGACCTGACCAAGCGTGTGCCACTCGACAGCCGGGACGAGATCGGCGACATGGCTTCGGCCGTGAACCGCTTTGTCGACAAGTTGCAACCGATCGTGCGCGAGGCGGGCGAGGTCGCCCAGCGTACCGGTGTGGAAATTGGCGCGATGGCCCAGCGTAATGCCGGTGCCGATGCTGCTGCTGCGCTGCAGCGTGACGAAGTGGCGGCCAGCCTGCGCGACCTTTCGAGCATGGCCGATGAAGCCCAGGCCGAAAGCCATGCGATGCAGGCAGCATTGAAACAGGTGGTGGATATCCGCCAGGCCACCGATGAAAACAGCCGCACCTCGACCCAGCTCGCAGGGCTGATCGAAAACCTGGCTGGCCAGGTAGAGACGGGCTCTCAGGTGATCGAGCGCCTGGCCAAGCAGAGTGAGCAGATCGAAGTAGTGCTGACGGTGATCCACGGCATCGCCGAGCAGACCAACCTGCTGGCGTTGAATGCGGCCATCGAAGCGGCCCGGGCCGGTGAGACCGGGCGCGGCTTTGCCGTGGTGGCTGATGAGGTGCGGGCGTTGGCGAGCAAGACGCAAAGCTCCACGGGGGATATCCAGGCGCATATCGCTGCGCTGCAGAAGGGCGCCAAGGAGGCCGTGGCGACGATCAGCCAGGCCGGTCTGAAGGCCAGCGAAGGGCTGCTGGTGCTGCGTGACAATGAGCGCCGTCAGCAGTCTGTGCAGGCGGCGGTGGAGCAGGTTCACGCAGCTATCGGCCTGGCTACCCGTGCGGCCGAGCAGCAGGCGAGCGGGGCGCAGGCGGTGCGTGGTCGGGTGGAGACTATCCATGCCCAGGCCGAGCGGTCGGCCGAAGTAGTGATGCAGACTACGGCCAGCAGCAAGGTGCTGGATGACCTGGCTGCGCAGTTGCGGGCGAGCCTGGGTCAGTTCAGGGCGTAACCCGGGCTTTGTGGGAGCGGGCGTGCCCGCTCCCGCAGGTATTACACAGGCCTTGAGGGCGGTGCTGTACCTGTGGGAGCTGGCTTGCCGGCGATGAGGGCTGCGAGGTTTATGCCTTGTTCAGGTACATCCGCGTGGTCAGCAGATAAACCGGCAGGCCTGACACCACGATCAGCAAGGCTGCATAGGGCGCCGCCGCCGCGAACTCGACGTTGGCCGTATGCGCCCACACCTCGGTAGCCAGGGTGGTCATCCCGGTCGGGCTGAGCAGCAGGGTAGCTGTCAGTTCTTTCATGGCATCCAGAAACACCAGCGCAAACGCTGCCGCCATGGCCGGGAAGATGATCGGCAAGGTCACCCGGCAGAATGCCGTGAAGCTGCTGGCACCCAAGGTGCGCGCGGCTTCCTCCAGTGATGGCGAGGCCTTGTTCAACGCAGTGCGCACCGGTGACTGCGCCAATGGCAGGAACAGCAGCGCATAAGCCAGCAGCAGCAACGCCGTGGTCTGGTACAGCGCCGGCACATAGTGCAGGGCGAAGAACACCAAGGTCAGTGCAATCACCAGGCCGGGCAGGGCGTGCAGCAGGTACGGCAAGCGTTCAGCCCAGATCGCCAGACGGCCTTTGTAGCGCACCACCAGGAAGCTGATCGGTAGCGCCAGCAGCACACAGAAACCGGCACCGCCAAGCGACACCGACAGCGAGGTGAACAGCGCCTTGGAGATGGCTCCCACCGGGAAGGCTGCCGACGAACCCACGCTCAGCCAGTAGCCGAGCATGGCCAGTGGGATACCGCTGCCCAGCACTGCCAGGGCCACGCAGAGTAGCTGCGCCGGTACGGCCCAGCCACGCAGTCGCACGGGCTGCGCGCGGCGTGCCACGCCCTGGCCGATGCGCACATGGCGGGCTTTGCCACGTACACGCAATTCCAGCCACAGCATCACCAGGCACATCGCCAACAGCACGGCAGACAGCATGGCCGCGTTGGCATTGCTGAATTCCAGTTCGAACTGCTGGTAGATCGCCGTGGTGAAGGTCTGCAGGCCGAGGATCGACAACGCACCGAACTCCACCAGCATGTGCAGGGCGATCAGCAGCGCTCCGCCGAGCATCGAGGGCCACAGCAGCGGCAAGGTGACCTTGATGAACACGCCCCAGCGGCTACAACCCAGGGTGCGCGCCGACTCCTCCAGCGAGGTGTCGAGGTTGCGCAGGGTGGCGGCCACCGGCAGGAACACCAATGGGTACTTGGACAGGGCCATGACCAGGATGGCCCCGCCCAGCCCTTCGAAGTCCGAGCTCAGCGACACCCAGGTGAAACTGCTGACGAACGACGGCACAGCGAAGGGCAGGCAAAGCACCACGCCCCACAGCCGGCGGCCAGCCAGGTTGCTGCGCTCCAGCAGCCAGGCCAGGGCCAGCCCGACCACCATGCAGGCCAATGTCACCCCGACCATCAGCATCAGGGTATTGCGCATCAGCCCCCAGACAAAGGGGCGCCACAGCAGGTGCAAGGCTTCACGCCAGCCGGCTTCCCAGGCTTTGATGGCGACATACAGCAGCGGCAGCAAGCTCATCGCCACCAGAAACAGCACAGGCAGCACCACCCAGATGGAGGGGCGCTTGCGGCGCGGTACGAAGCGTACCGGCGCCGGCTCGGACAGGGCGGCGGTCATCAGAGCAGGCCGACCTCGCGTTCAAGCTCGATGGCTTCCTCGGCATTGCCCAGGTCGGCTGGCGAGATTTTCGGCGGGCGCAGGTCCTCGAACGGCTTGAGGCCCCGGTCGGAAACCATGCCCTTGTGCAGCGGGTACTCGGCGGTGGTCTGGGTGATCACACGTTGGCCTTCTTCGCTGGCCATCCAGTTGAGCAGTGCCTGGGCTTCTTTCGGGTGCTTGCTGGCCTTGACCACAGCGGCGCCAGAGATGGTCACCAGGTTGCCGGCATCGCCATCTGCCAGGTAGTAGAGCTTGGTGTCGAGCTTGCCGCGTTCGCGCTCAAGTGCGTACCAGTAGTAGTTGTTCACCAGTACCGCAGCCACTTCACCTTTTTCCACGGCTTTGAGGGCGACCATGTTGTTGGTGTAGGTTTTGCCGAAGGCTTTCAGGCCGGTCAGCCATTCTTCGGTGGCTTCACGACCATGCATCTTCAGGATGGCCACGGCCTGCTCCTGGAATGCACCGCTGGTGGGTACGTAGCCGACGCGGCCTTCCCACTCAGGGTTGGCGAAGTCCATCACTGTGGTCGGCAGGTCTTTTTCATCGACCTTCTTCGGGTTGTACACCACGATGCGCGTGCGCGCGGTGATGCCCATCCAGGTGCCGTTGGCGCCCACATACTCCTTGGGCACCATGTTCGCGGTGGCGTCGTCGATCTTCGCCAGCAGGCCCAGTTCGCCCAGGTTGTTCAGGGGCGGGGACTCTTCGGTGTAGATGAGGTCGGCTGGCGAACGGTCGCCCTCCTCGATGATCTGGCTGGCCAGCTGGTTGCTGCTGCCCTTGCGGATATCGATGTGGATGCCGGTCTTGGCCTCGTAGGCCTTGGCGATGGCTTCGCCGATTTCCTTGTGCTGACCGTTGTACATGGTCAGGGTGACCGGTGCGTCTGCCATGGCGGCCGGAGCGCCGATGACCAGGCTCAGCACGGTGGCGGCCAAGGTACGCATCAGCGGTTGCGGGCGGATCGTCATGCGGGTACTTCCTCGCTTACGGCTACATATTTGGAAACAATGGTAAACGAAATCGTTTCTCAAGTGGCCGGGTGACGAGAAATTCATGGTCAGACCAAGGTGTAACAGTCTGAAGGTGTCAGGTATTTCACTACCCGGAAGGCCTGTGATGATTCTGTGGGAGCGGGCGTGCCCGCCAAGAGGGCGGCACAGGTTTGCACCTATGACCGAAAGAGGAGGGATACAAAAAACGCAGGCAAGAAAAAACCCACTAGCAAGCTAGTGGGTTTTTGTATGGTGCCCAGGAGAAGACTCGAACTTCCACGACCGTTAAGTCACTGATACCTGAAACCAGCGCGTCTACCAATTCCGCCACCTGGGCAAAGCTTTACATCATCTGCAGAAGGCGACTATTGTCAGCTTCACACAGCAGTAACAGATCCTTGGTCATCTATTACTTGAAAATATTTGGTGCCCAGGAGAAGACTCGAACTTCCACGGCCGTTAAGCCACTGATACCTGAAACCAGCGCGTCTACCAATTCCGCCACCTGGGCACACATTCGAGGTTACTTGATGCTTTACAGCGTCGTTCATCTCTACTACAACTTCGGGGTTGTCCGTCGTTGTGGTGCGCACTATACGGACGGTCCGGGGGGCTGTAAACCCCCCAAGCGAAAAAAATTTCAAAAAATTCAACTTGTTGATTCCGCAGGCCTATTCCTGTTCGCCGGAAGCGCCGGTGGGGCTGTCCAAGGCTGACATTTCCGGTTTCAATACGCCTATGCCAGAATTCATATCTATATACCCCAAGGTGAACCCCTTCTGATGGCCGATTGGCAATCCCTCGATCCCGAGGCCGCTCGCGAAGCGGAAAAATACGACAACCCTATCCCCAGCCGTGAGCTGATCCTGCAGCGCCTCGCCGACCGTGGCGAACCGGCCGCGCGTGAGGAGCTGGCGGCCGAGTTCGGTCTGTACGAAGAAGACCAGATCGAAGCCCTGCGCCGCCGCCTGCGTGCCATGGAGCGCGACGGCCAGCTTATCTATACCCGGCGTGGCACTTATGCCCCGGTAGACAAGCTGGACCTGATCTGTGGTCGCGTCTCCGGCCACCGCGATGGCTTCGGCTTCCTTATTCCCGATGACGGCAGCGAAGACCTGTTCCTCAGCCCGTCGCAGATGCGCCTGGTGTTCGACGGTGACCGCGGCCTGGCCCGTGTCTCTGGCGTCGACCGCCGTGGCCGCCGCGAAGGTGCGCTGGTCGAGGTCATCTCCCGTGCCCACGAAAGCGTGGTCGGCCGTTACTTCGAAGAAGGTGGCATTGGCTACGTAACCCCGGACAACCCGAAGATCCAGCAGGAAGTGCTAGTAACCGCCGGGCGTAACGGCGGCGCGAAGATCGGTCAGTTCGTCGAGATCAAGATCACCCACTGGCCAACCCCGCGCTTCCAGCCGCAAGGCGACGTGGTCGAGGTCATCGGCAACTACATGGCACCGGGCATGGAAATCGACGTTGCCTTGCGCAGCTACGACATTCCGCACGTCTGGCCTGATGCTGTCGTCAAGGAAGCGCGCAAGTTCCGCTCCGAAGTCGAAGAGAAGGACAAAGAGAAGCGCGTCGACCTGCGCCACCTGCCGTTCGTCACCATCGACGGTGAGGATGCTCGGGACTTCGACGACGCCGTCTACTGCGAACCGCTGGGCAAGCTGCGCCTGTTCTCCGGTGGCTGGCGCCTGTATGTGGCGATTGCCGACGTGTCCAGCTACGTTCGCCTGGGCTCGGCCCTGGACGTCGAGGCTCAGCAGCGCGGCAACTCGGTGTACTTCCCCGAGCGTGTAGTGCCGATGCTTCCCGAAGAGCTGTCCAACGGCCTGTGCTCGCTGAACCCGCACGTCGACCGTCTGGCCATGGTCTGTGAAATGACCATGAACAAAGCCGGCCAGATGGTCGACTACCAGTTCTACGAAGGCGTTATCCACTCCCACGCCCGCCTGACCTACAACAAGGTCAGCAGCATGCTCGAGCACGCCCGCACCCGCGAAGGCAAGGCGCTGCGCGAGGAATACAAGGAAGTCGTACCGGACCTGAAGAACCTGTACAACCTGTACAAGGTGCTGGTGGATGCCCGTCACACCCGTGGCGCCATCGACTTCGAAACGCAGGAAACCCGCATCATCTTCGGCGACCAGCGCAAGATCGCGGAAATCCGCCCGACCGTGCGCAACGATGCCCACAAGCTGATCGAGGAATGCATGCTGGCGGCCAACGTGGCCACCGCCGAGTTCCTGCAAAAGCACGGCGTGCCAGCCCTGTACCGCGTGCACGACGGCCCGCCGCCGGAGCGCCTGGAAAAGCTGCGCGCCTTCCTCGGTGAGCTGGGCCTGAGCCTGCACAAAGGCAAGGACCCTTCACCGAAGGATTACCAGGCCCTGCTGGCGAGCATCGCCGGGCGCCCGGACTTCCACCTGATCCAGACCGTGATGCTGCGTTCGCTGAGCCAGGCCGTGTACAGCACCGAGAACAATGGCCACTTCGGCCTGAACTACGAGGCGTACACCCACTTTACCTCGCCGATCCGCCGTTACCCGGACCTGCTGGTGCACCGCGCCATCCGCAGCATCATCCGTTCCAAGGTCGATACCCCGCACGTCAAGCGTGCTGGCGCCATGAGCATTCCCAAGGCGCGTATCTACCCGTACGACGAGAACACCCTGGAGCAGCTCGGCGAGCAGTGCTCGATGACCGAGCGTCGGGCCGACGAAGCTACCCGTGACGTGGTGAACTGGCTCAAGTGCGAGTTCATGAAGGATCGCGTGGGCGAGACCTTCCCGGGTGTGATCACCGCCGTGACCGGTTTCGGCCTGTTCGTCGAGCTGACCGACATTTACGTAGAGGGCCTGGTGCACGTCAGTGCGCTGCCGGGCGACTACTACCACTTCGACCCTGTGCACCACCGTCTGTCGGGCGAGCGCACCGGGCGCAGCTTCCGCCTGGGCGACACCATCGAAGTGAAGGTCATGCGTGTGGACCTGGACGAGCGCAAGATCGACTTCGAGGTGTCGGAAAAAACCCTCGCCGCACCGATCGGCCGCAAGCAGCGCGGCGCCGCGTCAGCAGCCGACAAGGTTGAACAGCAGCCGGTAACCGAAGCGAAAGCCACGCCTAAACCGCGTAGCCGCAAGAGCGAAACCGCTGAGGCGTACTTCCCGAAAGACGCCGTGCAGCGTAACGCCGAAGTGCGCAAGAGCCGCGAAATGAAAAAGGCGCTGATGAGCGAGGCACGCAGTGGCGGCCATGCCAGCAGCAAGTCGGACAAAGGTGGCAAGGCCTCCGGCTCCGGCAAGCCGACCAAGCACCGTAAAGGCCCGCCGAAGTCCGGTGCGCCACGCAAGAGCAAGAGCAAGTCATGAGTCAGCTGGAAAAGATCTACGGCGTGCACGCCGTGCAGGCATTGCTGAAGCACCATCCGAAGCGCGTCAAGCAGATCTGGCTGTCGGAAGGGCGCAGCGAGCCACGCCTGGAAACCTTGCTGGCGCTGGCAGCGGAGAACCGCGTGCCGGTCGGCCAGGCTGAACGCCGTGAGCTGGATGCCTGGGTAGAGGGCGTGCACCAGGGTGTGGTCGCCGAGGTCAGCCCAAGCCAGGTGTGGGGCGAGTTGATGCTCGAAGAGTTGCTTGAGCGCACCGAAACGCCGCCGCTGATCTTGGTGCTGGACGGTGTGACCGACCCGCATAACCTCGGCGCGTGCCTGCGCACGGCCGATGCGGCCGGTGCCACGGCTGTGATCGTGCCCAAGGACAAGTCGGCCACCCTGACGCCGGTTGTGCGCAAGGTGGCCTGCGGTGCGGCAGAGGTGATCCCGCTGGTGGCCGTGACCAACCTGGCGCGGACGCTGGAGAAGCTGCAGCAGCGTGGCCTGTGGGTGGTGGGCACTGCCGGCGAGGCCGAGCAGGAGATCTACCAGCAGGACCTGACCGGGCCACTGGTGATGATCATGGGCGCGGAAGGCAAGGGCATGCGCCGGTTGACCCGCGAACATTGCGACTTTTTGGTGAAGTTGCCGATGGGTGGCAGCGTCAGCAGCCTGAACGTTTCGGTGGCGACCGGGGTTTGCCTGTTCGAAGCGGTGCGCCAGCGGCAAGCCAAGCGCTGATCGCGTAAGCCTGTTCCGGCCTCTTCGCGGTTAAACCCGCTCCCACAGGATTTTCACTGTCTTCAAGGCTGTGGGATCCCTGCGGGAGCGGTTTTACCCGCGAAAGGGCCGGTAGCCTGAGAATATGTTTCAGACTGTTCAAATATTCACCAGCCTCCTTGCTTGTCCGCCCCGCCTTCTCTACAATTGCGCCCCTTGCCGAGCTGGCAGGCGCTCATGTGCCTCCCCTCCGTGCAAGACATACAGTGTCATTCACTCCTTGTCTGACCAGATTTCCTGGCAGACTACTAACCCGTAAGGAGCATTCATGCGTCATTACGAAATCATCTTCCTGGTTCACCCGGACCAGAGCGAACAAGTCGGCGGCATGGTTGAGCGTTACACCAAGCTGATCGAAGAAGATGGTGGCAAAATCCACCGCCTGGAAGACTGGGGCCGTCGTCAACTGGCCTACGCAATCAACAATGTTCACAAGGCTCACTACGTGATGCTGAACGTTGAGTGCACCGGCAAGGCCCTGGCCGAGCTGGAAGACAACTTCCGCTACAACGATGCCGTTATCCGTAACCTGGTCATCCGTCGCGACGAAGCCGTTACCGGCCAGTCCGAGATGCTGAAGGCTGAAGAGAACCGCAGCGAGCGCCGTGAGCGTCGCGAGCGTCCTGAGCATGCTGACTCCGCCGAAGGCGACGACAGCAATGACAGCGACTCCAGCGATAACGCTGACGAGTAATCCACGGACCTTTAGAGGAGCCTATTAAATGGCACGTTTCTTCCGTCGTCGTAAATTCTGCCGCTTCACTGCTGAAGACGTGAAAGAGATCGACTTCAAAGATCTCAACACCCTGAAAGCTTACGTATCCGAAACCGGCAAGATCGTTCCAAGCCGTATCACCGGTACCAAAGCTCGTTATCAGCGTCAGCTGGCTACCGCTATCAAGCGCGCCCGCTTCCTGGCCCTGCTGCCCTACACCGACAGCCACGGCCGCTGAGACCGGGTCGTCGACAAGCAGTAAGGGATTAGCATGCGAGCGTTAGCAAGTTTCATCATGCGCGGTCGTGTGCAGGCCACCCTGGTGGTGGTCATCAGCGCGGTACTGCCGCTGCTGTTCTGGTTGAGTGCCGCTGCCAGCAGCCTTGTGCTGCTGCGGCGTGGGTTCAAGGATGCTACAACGGTCATCGCCGGCGGCCTGCTGGCCGGGCTGGCCGTGTGGGTCATGGGCGATCCCATCACCTTTCTGGTGATTGCGGGTGCCCTGGCCCTGGCCGCCATGCTGCGTGCCGAGCATCCCTGGAGCCGGGTGTTGCTGGCCAGTGCCGTGTTCGCCGTGGCGTTTAGCCTCGTGCTTGATCTGGCGCTGGCGCAAACCTTCGATGTGCTGGCCAAGGCGTTTGCCGAGGCCATGCCCAAAATCGAAGGGCAACCGGTGCTCTCCGGTGAGCTGATCCGCCCTGTGCTGGTCGCTTCCACAGCAGTGACGGTGCAATTGTTCAGTGTGTTGGCGTTAATGCTGGCGCGCTACTGGCAGGCAGCGTTGTACAACCCTGGAGGCTTCGGTCGCGAGTTTCGCGAACTGAAGTTGCCGAAACAGACCATGGCGGTCTTGGTGGCAGTGATGGTGGTGGCGCCGTTTATCGGCCCGCAGTTCATCATCCTGGCATCGGCTTCCAGCCTGGTTCTGGTGCTGGCCGGCATCGCCTTGATGCACGGGCTGGTGGCACAGGGCCGACTGGCCGGTTTCTGGCTGGTGGGCATGTACGTGACGCTGCCGCTGATCATGCAGCTGATTTATCCGTTGCTGGTGGTTTTGGCCATTGTCGACAGCCTGATTGATTTTCGCGGTCGCAAGTCCCCCAAGGGGAATGACTCCGCGAACGGTGAAGGTTAAAAGTTAAGAGGTTTTACCAAATGGAACTGATCCTGCTGGAAAAAGTCGCTAACCTGGGCAACCTGGGCGACAAAGTAAAAGTTAAGGCTGGTTACGGCCGTAACTTCCTGCTGCCATTCGGCAAGGCCACCGTTGCCAACGCCGCCAACCTGGCTGCGTTCGAAGAGCGTCGCGCCGAGCTGGAAAAAGCAGCCGCTGACAAGAAAGCTTCGGCTGAAAGCCGCGCTGCCCAACTGGCCGAGCTGGAAGTGACCATCACTGCCACAGCTGGCGACGAAGGCAAGCTGTTCGGTTCGATCGGCACCCACGACATCGCTGACGCCCTGACCGCCTCCGGCGTTGAAGTGGCCAAAGCTGAAGTTCGTCTGCCGAACGGCACCATCCGTCAGGTTGGCGAATACGACGTAGCCGTGCACCTGCACAGCGACGTTGAAGCCACCGTACGCGTGGTTGTCGTAGCTGCCTAAGCTGCGCTGACTGGCTGGCTCCTTGCGAGCCGGGCGGTTAACATCGGGCACGGTCCTGTTTTCGACAGGCCGTGCCCTTTGTCTTTTTCATCCTCCAGAATTCTTTCGTGGCCATGAACGAGATCACCACCTCCGAACAGCTAGACCTGCAAACCGCAGCCCTGAAGGTGCCGCCGCATTCCATTGAGGCCGAACAGGCCGTGCTCGGTGGCCTGATGCTGGACAACAACGCCTGGGAGCGGGTGCTGGATCAGGTGTCGGATGGCGACTTCTACCGGCATGACCACCGCCTGATCTTCCGTGCCGTGCACAAGTTGGCCGACGCCAACCAGCCATTCGACGTGGTGACCCTGCATGAGCAACTGGACAAAGAAGGCCTCTCATCGCAAATCGGCGGCTTGGCGTACCTGGCCGAGCTGGCCAAGAACACCCCGTCGGTGGCCAACATCAAGGCCTATGCCGCGATCATTCGCGAGCGGGCCACGTTGCGCCAACTGATCAGCATCAGTACCGACATCGCCGACAACGCCTTCAACCCGCAGGGGCGTAACGCCGAAGAAATCCTCGACGATGCCGAACGGCAGATCTTCCAGATCGCCGAGGCGCGGCCGAAAACCGGCGGCCCGGTCGGCGTCAACGAACTGTTGACCATGGCCATCGACCGTATCGATACGCTGTTCAACTCCGACAGCGATATCACCGGCGTGTCCACCGGCTTTACTGACCTGGATGAAAAAACCAGTGGCCTGCAGGCTGCCGACCTGATCATCGTCGCGGGCCGTCCGTCGATGGGTAAGACCACCTTCGCCATGAACCTGGTGGAAAACGCCGTGCTGCGTACCGACAAGGCAGTGCTGGTGTTCTCCCTCGAAATGCCAGGCGAATCGCTGATCATGCGTATGCTTTCGTCGCTGGGCCGTATCGACCAGACCAAGGTACGTTCCGGCCAGCTGGACGACGATGACTGGCCGCGCCTGACCTCGGCGGTGAACCTGCTCAACGACCGCAAGCTGTTCATCGACGATACCGCCGGTATCAGCCCCTCGGAAATGCGCGCCCGTACCCGTCGGCTGGCCCGTGAGCACGGCGAAATTGCCATGATCATGGTCGACTACCTGCAGTTGATGCAGATTCCGGGGTCGGCCGGCGACAACCGGACCAACGAAATTTCCGAAATCTCCCGCTCGCTCAAGGCCCTGGCCAAGGAATTCAACTGCCCGGTCATCGCCCTGTCGCAGCTGAACCGCTCCCTGGAACAGCGCCCGAACAAACGCCCGGTGAACTCCGACTTGCGTGAATCTGGTGCAATCGAGCAGGACGCCGACGTGATCATGTTCGTGTACCGCGACGAGGTGTACCACCCCGAGACCGAGCACAAGGGCGTGGCCGAAATCATCATCGGTAAGCAGCGTAACGGCCCCATCGGCTTCGTACGCCTGGCGTTCATCGGCAAGTACACCCGCTTCGAAAACCTCGCGCCGGGTATGTACAACTTCGATGATGATGAATAAAGCGCGGTTTAATTAGGCTGCGAATATCTATCGGCTTAACAGGAACTCTGTGGGAGCGGCTCCAGCCGCGAAGAATCCATCGCGGAGGATGCACCGGCTATGCCGGTGTTCGCGGCTAAAGCCGCTCCCACAGGGTGTGCGGTGCGCCTGCTGGCTCAGTGTTCTGAGCGATCTTCGGTCTTGCTTGACTGATGATGCGCCCCTCGCTCAGGGTGATAACCCGGTCAAACCGCGACAACGCGCTCTGATCATGCGTCACGCAGATCAACCCCTTCCCTTGGAATGTTTCGAATAACAGGTCCCAGGTGCGCTCTGCCGACCCGGCATCAAGCCCAGCTGTGGGCTCGTCAAAGAAATTGAATTCGCCGGGCCGGTTAAGCAAGCGTAGCAACGTCAACCTGCGTGCTTCTCCACCCGAAATGGATTCTGCGCGTGCGTCCAGTTCAAGCTCGTACCAGTCTTTGCTTAGCCCCAGGCACTCAAGCCATCGTTCGATTTGAGCGCGATCATGAGCATGCTCGAACAATACCGCCCGGGGCATTGAACCGGGTATGAAGTGCGCATCCTGAGGGCAGAGTCGTAAACTATTGAACTGCTCACGCCCGTCGAGTGCAGCTAGGCACCTGCCGTGCAAGTGAACATGCCTGCGCAACTGGAATACCGTTCCTGCCAGCGCATGCAGAAGTGTGGACTTGCCGCACCCGCTGGGCCCAACCAGCGCAACCCGTTCTCCTGCACGAATTACCAAGGGCTCATCGATCAGCAGTTGCAGCGCGTTTCGAGCGCTGAGTTGGCAGGGGGTAATGCAAAGCCCTGCGTTTTCATCTGAGGGCTCTGCCTTTATGGATTCTGTCGGGCCGAACACCGGAAGTTGCAGCCAGTGTTCGAGCTTGCGTTTGTCGAGCCGGAACTGATCGAGCAATCGCCAGGCTTCCGCCAGTTGTGCAACGCCGGCGAGCAACCCACTCACCAGAGTAAAGAGGGCAACAAGCTCGCCCAGGCTCAGATGCGGTGTTGCCTGGGATTGATCATGGATACCCCACAACAGCAAACCACCACTGCCCAGGCCAATGAACAGGGTGCGCAGGCCCTGTAGCCATCCGCCACTGTAGGCAACCCCTACCGCCGAGTCGGCATAGCCCGATAGTGTCTGGTTGACCGGAATCATTGCGGCATCCTCGGCCTTTTCCAGCTTGACCGTTGACGCGCTGGCGAAGGTGTCAACCCATTGTTCCGCCAGTTCGTCTTCTCGCGAGTTGACTGCTTCGATACGGGGGCGACGCCAGCGCACCAGTCGATCGTTTGTCCACAGATACGCCAAGCTCAAGGGGACGAGGCCGATCAATACCGAGGTAGCCCCGAGGTACGCAAACAGCGCGACCAGCACCACTGCTTCGGCCAAGACCGGCCACGCCGAGCCAATCAGAAAGCCTAGCCACCGCTCCTGGGCCGTTATTCCTCTATCCAGTACCTTTACCAAGGTTCCGCCATGGAGTTGTCCATAAGCCTCGAAACGTTTGTCCAGCAACCCTCGGCACCAGCGCATGGAAAGCTGCTTCACGCGCTCTTGGCAGAGCCGCGCAAGGCACCAGGCTTGTAAAGGGGTCAACGAGGCTTGTAGTGCGACAAGGCATATGAAGGCACCGAGCAGAACGAGAGAAGACGTGGCCGAGGTAGACAGGTTGTCGATAATGTCAGCCAGGATCAGGGCAGGTACGACGGTCGCGACTTTGAGAATTAAGGTCGCGCTCAGGGCGGCGAGGAGGCCTCGGTAAATATGCATATCATTGCCTTATGCCTTTGAATGCGCTCTGCGGCGCGACTGGAATTCCGGACCTTATCAAGTGGAAGCGCTCCAGTCCGGGTATGAAAACTTGTACGACTGTGGCGAGGTTGGGGTGCTCATATAGTGTGCGGTAGAATACAGTTTTATTATCCTTGCCCAGGTTGATCAGCGTGCGCTTGATCTGTCCACGTACGCTTAGCTCTATACGAGGTGGATGATATTCAGGCACGTTGTACTTAGGGCATGGGTGCAGAAGTGAGGAAAGTTTTGCCGAGTAGGTGAGCACTTTCTCCGTGGTGAGATCTTCTTGTTTTTCTTTTGGTCCAGAAAGCTGTTCGCACTGCATCTGTTCAGTTACAGCGCGGTACATTGCAATGGATGGATTTATGGAACTTCCCGAGCCGACGCCGCTGAGAGAGCCTTCTTTTTTGCTGCGAGAAATAGCAATGCAAAATGGAACGTCATAGAAATCGTGGGTTAAGTATATATCTAGTTTTTTCGCATGGCAGAGAAGCTTGGTGTCATGTGCAAAAGTCTCTTCCAGGAAAGAATTGGAGGGTCGATAGATTTCTGGGGGTGAGTTCAGCTTGCAAAGCGATAGATAGTACATTGACAAGGCGTGACGTTCGATAGCTTCATTTATGGTGTGTAAGAGAGCTTCGCTCTCGGTGCAGCCAATAGCTGTTCCAGAGTTGCTCGCATATTTTGCAAGGAATCCTGCTGCAGTTTTCTCAATTGCTTTAAGGTTGCTGGAGGAGGGGGCTATCAATATCGCTGGGATTTTTATTTCATTGTGGCTGTCCAATGCGTGAAGTGCAAAATAAGGTATTTTGCAGCTAGGCGGGATAGACTTTAGTAGCCAGTCGTCGAAAGGAGCTATGGATTGTAGGATTTTGTCACTTTCGATGATGTTTGGAATGGCCTTGTCGACGAAGTAATGCTCTAGGCTCTCGGCAAGGGCTCCTAGCTCACAATGCTCCCCCTTTCCTGCTCCGCAAGAGATCTCCCTGTAGGTGCTGTCGTATAAGTGGCATGTGGCGACCAAGTTATTATTTTTTGATAGTTTTGTTTTCGAGTGAAAGCCTAGATGCTGATGTAGCTTTGTCAGGCGGTTGTAGGCTTCTTCTGTGGTCAACTCGCGTTCGGTGATCATCTTTAGCTCCTAGGTCAGGCTAGAAGGGGCAAAGCCCCTTCTGGCTTATTGCTTACAGCATGTTGAGGAAGTCAACCTCGGATTCGGTAAATGTGTAGTTCATCACGCGAGAGATCTGAGGCATGTTGATTTCAGAACGACGACGTCCCATGGCTATTGCTCCTTTAAGGTTGATTTGAGTGCGCTCGTTGCGCAGGGCTTTTGTATCACTTGTTTTTTTCTTGGTTCAAGAGCTGCCCGGAATTTGTTGCGGAAAGCTAGCGTAGGAATTTTTTCTGGTATTCGTAGTTCTATTCCTACAATTTTCCTGCGAGGTAGAAAAATCATCCATTAATTAATGGGTTAACGCTTATGGAGGGTTAAGGGGGATAAATGTTTTGTAAAATAATTAAAGGACTACGACCCTCCAGCAGAGGGGCGGGTCATGATTGGTCTTGGCGAATGTAGTTTTTCTGGTTAATCCCGATCAGGGAACGAATGCTGTGCACCGTAAGCCATTGGGCTTGCTTGATAGTGGCTGTGTACGGGAGGTTTTCGAACCTGCCATTTTTTGTTCTATGTGATGTAGGGGGAGGTGCACGCTGTAAGGCCTCATTGATATATCGCCTGGACGGGCCTTTCGCGGGCAAGACCGCTCCCACTGGTAGGTGCCAGTCGTAGAGTCTGTGGTAATCCAGTGGGTTTACCCACGAGATGCCCGAGAGCAATCTTCGGAGTGGATGGGGTATGTGCGCGAGTTGATCATCACCCGGGTGATGGATGAGAAGCCGATGATGATCTGGGCTACCCATTACCCGAGTGCGATGGCCAAGGCGCTGATGGATGATGCTGAGTTGGGGATGAGGCAGTGAGGGTTTGGCTTCAGGTGGTGTGAGGGCCGCCACGTGTTCGCCACAACATTTTCTGCGCCTATGAAATCGAGCGCCGCCCGCGCGGCGCTCGATGTGGGCGCCACCGCAAACCTCAAGCCAGGCACTTCGCAGCCCGCATCCAATGGTCGCCCCCCCACCAATCCCCACGAAGACAGTCGGATTTGGTCAAAATTTGTGCTATATTCCGCGCCCGCGATTTCCCTGCACACCAGAACCGGTCACTGACATGCAAGCAGCCAAACCACTCTACGACTATCCCAAGTACTGGGCCGAATGCTTCGGGCCAGCACCTTTCCTGCCGATGAGCAGGGAGGAGATGGATCTGCTCGGCTGGGATTCCTGCGACATCATCATCGTGACCGGTGATGCCTACGTCGACCATCCGTCGTTCGGCATGGCCATCATCGGCCGCCTGCTGGAGGCCCAGGGCTTCCGCGTGGGCATCATTGCCCAGCCGAACTGGCAGTCGAAAGACGACTTCATGAAGCTCGGCGAGCCGAACCTGTTCTTCGGTGTGGCCGCGGGCAACATGGACTCGATGATCAACCGCTACACCGCAGACAAGAAGATGCGTTCGGACGATGCCTACACCCCTGGTGGCCTGGCCGGCAGCCGTCCGGACCGTGCCAGCCTGGTGTACAGCCAGCGCTGCAAGGAAGCCTACAAGCACGTGCCGATCGTACTCGGCGGTATTGAAGCTTCGCTGCGCCGGATCGCCCATTACGACTACTGGCAGGACAAGGTCCGCCACTCGATCCTGATCGACGCCAGCGCCGACATCCTGCTGTTCGGCAACGCCGAGCGCGCGGTGGTCGAAGTGGCCCAGCGCCTGTCCAACGGCGAGAAAATCGAAAGCATCACCGACGTGCGCGGCACTGCCTTCGTGCGCCGTGATACACCGCAAGGCTGGTACGAGATCGACTCCACACGTATCGACCGTCCAGGCCGCGTGGACAAGATCATCAACCCGTACGTGAACACCCAGGACACCCAGGCCTGCGCGATCGAGCAGGCCAAGGGCGACCAGGAAGACCCGAACGAAGCCAAGGTGGTGCAGATTCTCGACAGCCCGAGCGTGACCCGTGAAAAATCGGTGATCCGCCTGCCGTCGTTCGAAAAGGTGCGTAACGACCCGGTTCTCTACGCCCACGCCAACCGCGTGCTGCACCTGGAGACTAACCCGGGCAACGCCCGCGCCCTCGTGCAGAAGCACGGCGAAGTGGATGTGTGGTTCAACCCGCCGCCCATCCCCATGAGCACCGAAGAAATGGACTACGTGTTCGGCATGCCGTACGCCCGTGTGCCGCACCCGGCCTATGGCAAGGAGCGCATCCCGGCCTACGAGATGATCCGTTTCTCGGTGAACATCATGCGTGGCTGCTTCGGTGGCTGCACCTTCTGCTCGATCACCGAGCACGAGGGCCGCATCATCCAGAACCGCTCGCACGAGTCGATCCTGAATGAAATCGAAGAGATGCGCGACAAGGTGCCGGGCTTCACCGGCGTGGTCTCCGACCTTGGTGGCCCGACTGCCAACATGTACCGCATCGCCTGCAAGAGCCACGATATCGAGAAGCACTGCCGCAAGCCGTCGTGCGTGTTCCCCGGCATCTGCGAAAACCTCAACACCGACCACAGCTCGTTGATCGAGCTGTACCGCAAGGCCCGTGCCTTGCCGGGTGTGAAGAAGATCCTGATCGCCTCGGGCCTGCGTTACGACTTGGCCGTCGAGTCGCCGGAGTACGTGAAGGAGCTGGTTACCCACCATGTGGGCGGTTACCTGAAGATTGCCCCGGAGCACACCGAGCGTGGCCCGCTGGACAAGATGATGAAGCCGGGCATCGGCACCTACGACCGCTTCAAGCGCATGTTCGAGAAGTTCTCGAAAGAGGCGGGCAAGGAACAGTACCTGATCCCGTACTTCATCGCCGCGCACCCGGGCACCACTGACGAAGACATGATGAACCTGGCCCTGTGGCTGAAGGGTAACGGCTTCCGCGCCGACCAGGTGCAGGCGTTTTACCCGTCGCCGATGGCTTCGGCCACGGCCATGTATCACTCGGGCAAGAACCCGCTGCGCAAGGTGACCTACAAGAGCGAAGGGGTGGAGATCGTCAAGAGCGACGAGCAGCGCCGCCTGCACAAGGCGTTCTTGCGCTACCACGACCCGAAAGGCTGGCCGATGCTGCGTGAGGCGCTGCAGCGCATGGGCCGTGCCGACCTGATCGGGCCGGGCAAGCACCAGTTGATCCCGCTGCACCAGCCGCAGACCGATACCTACCAGAGCGCACGCCGCAAAAACTCGACGCCGGCGGGCAGCCACAAGGTGGGCAAGGATCAGAAGATCCTTACCCAGCACACCGGCCTGCCACCGCGTGCCAGCGATGGCAGCAAGCCGTGGGACAAACGCGAGAAGGCCAAGGCCGAGGCGTTTGCGCGTAACGAGAAGGCGGCCAAAGAGCGCAAGGAAGCAGCCAAGGGTGGCAAGGGCAACAAGAAGCCGCGTCAGCCAGTGATCCCGCGCTGATTGATGAATTTCGGGGCTGCAAATCAGCCCCGAAATCTCAAGGTCAATCAGGCTTCTTGTCGACCCACTTCGGCGCCACCGGCGCAATGAAGCTGTCCATGCCATCCAGCAGTTCATCCGGCTGCTGCGCCAGCAGCAACATCGCCCGATGTTGCTGCCGCACAAAGCCTTCTTCGACGATATGGTCGAGGAACCCGCCCAGCTTGTCGTAGAAGCCGTTCACATCGAGCAGCCCCAGCGGCTTGGCGTGATAGCCCAGTTGCCCCCAGGTCCATACCTCGAACAATTCTTCCAGCGTACCCAGCCCACCCGGCAAGGCGATGAAGGCATCGCTCAGCTCGGCCATGCGTGCCTTGCGCGCGTGCATGCCATCGACCACTTCCAGGCGCGTCAGGCCTTTGTGGCCGACTTCAGCGTCCAGCAGGCTTTGCGGGATGATGCCGACCACCTCGCCACCTGCTGCCATGGCCGCGTCGGCCACCACGCCCATCAGGCCCACGGCGCCGCCGCCATACACCAGGGTCAGCCCACGGCGGGCAATGGCCTGGCCGAGCGCGACGGCAGCTTCACGGTAAGCAGGGTTGGCGCCAATGCTGGCACCACAGAACACACAAACGGAACGTACGGGCATTGCTCATCTCCTGTCACTCAGGTGCACAGGGTACGGCGCATGCCCGTTGCTTCCAAGGCCGCGTTCATTCCGGGCGGGAGAATTCGCAGATGGCGCCGGTAGCCCCGTGGGCATAGGCGGCGAGCAGGCTATTGAGGAAGGCAGAGATGGGCATTTGGTATTGCTCCTAAATGAGAGGTTGTCCCATCGTCTAATAAAAGGGCATGATGTGCCCTTAGATTGGTTGTATACAATCCATTGAACAATTCTACTGGCTGGCCTCTTGACACCCCCTTGACCCATATCAGCAAGGGGCTGAACGGTTTCAGGCAGTCTCGCAATTGATAAAACCCTGCCAAGGAGATTCATGATGTTTGCGAAAGCTGTAGCGGTATCCCTGCTGACCCTCGCCAGCGCCTCTGTCTTCGCCGCCGAGTGCTCGGTAACTGTCGACTCGACCGACCAGATGTCCTTCAACACCAAGGAAATCACCGTCGACAAGAGCTGCAAGGAATTCACCGTCAAACTGACCCACTCGGGCAACCTGCCGAAGAACGTGATGGGCCACAATCTGGTGATCAGCAAGACTGCCGACATGCAGGGCATTGCTACCGAAGGCATGAGCCAGGGCCTGGACAAGGACTACATCAAGGCTGACAACGCCGCGATCATCGCTCACACCAAGATGATCGGTGCGCCTGAGAAAGAAACCGAAGTGAAGTTCGACGCTACCAAGCTGGAAGCCGGTGGTGACTACAGCTTCTTCTGCACCTTCCCGGGCCACATCTCGATGATGAAGGGCAAGGTCGTCGTCAAGTAAGCGGGTAAGGGGCCGCAAGGCGGCCCCTTAGCTTCAGGGGGCGAACGGCAGTTCGCGCTTGTGCTGGGTCTTGCGGTAGGTGGCAACGATGATGTCGAATGCCGCCTGATCAACCGGCTGACCATGCAGGAAGGCATCGATCTGCTGGTAGGTCACGCCATGGGACGCTTCGTCCGGCTTGCCCGGCGCCAGGTCTTCAAGGTCTGCGGTCGGCACCTTCTCCACCAGTGACTCCGGCGCACCAAAGCTGCGCGCAATGGCCCGTACCTGGTTTTTCACCAGCCCGCTCAGCGGCGCCAGGTCGCAGGCACCATCACCAAACTTGGTAAAGAAGCCCATTACCGCCTCGGCGGCGTGGTCGGTACCGATCACCAGGCCCGCACGTGCGCCGGCAATGGTGTACTGGGCGACCATGCGCGTACGCGCCTTGACGTTGCCCACCACGAAGTCCACCAGGGTTGGCGAGCCATTCTTCAGTTCTACAACCTCAGCGGCCAGCGCCCTCACTGCCGGGGCAATGTCGACGGTGTGCACTTCATCGGCTTTGATCACGTCCAGGCAGGCCTGGGCGTCATGCTCGTCATGCTGCACCTGGTACGGCAGGCGCACGGCAATGAAGGTGTAGGCCTTGTCGCCGGTCTCGGCGCGCAACTCGTTGATGGCGCGCTGGGCGAGCAGGGCGGCGGTCAGCGAGTCGACGCCACCGCTGATGCCCAGCACCAGGGTCTTGAGCCGGGCGTTGGCCAGGCAGTCCTTGATGAACGCCACGCGCCGGGCGACTTCGGCCTCAAGCGCGGCAGTGTCGGCGAACGGCGGCTGTACCTTCAGTGCCTGTGCAATCTCTTGCTGAACCGCTTGCATGGGTTACTCCTTGCTGGGGACTTTGAATACGTGGCGCAGGTAGGCGACGAAGTTCTCGTCGCGGCATTGGGTCTTGGCGGCTTCGTCCGAGATCTTGGCCACTGGCGCGCCGTTGCAGTCGGTCATTTTAAGCACGATGCTCATCGGGGCCACACCCGGGATGTCGCAGGTCAGGTTGGTGCCGATGCCAAAACTGACGTTGATGCGACCGCGCAGGGCACGGAAGATTTCCAGCGAACGGGTGAGGTTGAGGCCATCGGAAAACACCAGGGTCTTGGTCATCGGGTCGATACCCAGTTTCTGGTAGTGGGCAATGGCTTTCTCGGCCCAGGCCACCGGTTCACCGGAGTCGTGGCGCAGGCCGTCGAAGAGCTTGGCAAAGTACAGGTCGAAATCGCCAAGGAAGGCATCCATGGTGATGCAGTCGGTAAGGGCGATGCCGAGCAGCCCGCGGTATTCGCGCACCCAGCAGTCCAGCGCGGCGATCTGGCTGTCGATCAGGCGTGGGCCGAGTTGCTGGTGGGCCATGATCCATTCATGGGCCATGGTGCCCAGTGGCTTGATATCCAGTTTCCATGCCAGGTCGACGTTGCTGGTGCCGACGAAGCGGCCCGGGAAGTCGTCGCGCAGTACCCGCACCACGTCTTCCTGCACACGGCTGGAAAAGCGCCGCCGGGTCCCGAAGTCGGCTACCTGCAGTTCGGCCAGTTCATCGTCACTGGCATGCGCGCGCAGCCAGTCGAACTTGCGGTACAGCTGGTCGCGGGCCTCAGCCAGGCGCATGCGTGGGTGCAGGTGGCGGTTGCGCACTTCGCTGACGATGGCCAGCAGCGGTACTTCGAACAGAATCACATGCAGCCACGGGCCTTTCAGGCGCAGGAACAGCTGGTCGTTTTCGATGCCGATGCGCACGTAGCGCAGGTTGAAGCGAAACAACCGCAGGAAACGCAGGAAGTCGGGCTTGAGGAAGCTGATGCGCTCGAGGAAGGCCGGCTGGCCATCATCCAGGGTGAGGTCGCTGAGCAGTTCGAGCTGGTGGCGGATCTCGCCAAGATAAGGGCGCAGGTCCTCACCGTTGCGGCAGCGGAATTCCCATTCGACGTCGGCGTCCGGGTAGTTGTGCAGCACACCCTGCATCATGGTGAGTTTGTAGAAGTCGGTGTCGAGCAGGTTGTGCACGATGCGCTCGGCGAATGCGCTCTCGCTCATCAAGTGGGGCTCCGGAAGCGGCGAATGGCGGACATTGTGCCAGCCTTTTGGGGCTTGTTGTGTCCGGGCTTGCCCGCGAAGAGGCCGGAACAGCCAAAACAGAGGTGTTTTTCCGTGCACCGGCTAGCCTTGAAACGGTGCCGCCTGTAGCAGTCGCGCACCAGCGGTGTGCAGTTCGGTGACGTCCGCTGTTACAGGCCGGTTGCACGTTAACACTTGGCGGGGTTGCAATGATGGCACCGGGCGGTTGCTCCTTGTCTGTACGTGCGGTGGCGCCTGCCGCGTGGCAGACGGTTGCACGCTCAATAAAGAAAAGGCCGCCGGTCGCCTGCTGGCGCCTAGCACAGTGTGTTTTCCCGGAAGACAAACCCTATGGCACGGCCCTTGCTCTGAGCACAGGGTTGAGAAGTTGTAGTGCCAACCAAAAAAAACTCTAGGAGCACCACCTCATGTCGCAGACGTTTTACAAGAAAGGTTTCCTGGCTCTGGCCGTAGCTACGGCCCTAGGTGTTTCTTCGTATGTTCAGGCCGACGTCAAGATCGGTGTAGCGGGCCCAATGACCGGGGCTAACGCCGCGTTTGGCGAGCAGTACATGAAAGGTGCGCAGGCAGCGGCCGACAAGATCAACGCCGCCGGTGGCGTCAACGGCGAGAAAATCGTCCTGGTCAAAGGCGATGACGCCTGCGAACCGAAGCAGGCCGTGGCCGTGGCCAACCGCCTGGCCGATCAGGACAAAGTGATCGGCGTGGTGGGGCACTTCTGTTCTTCCAACACCATTCCAGCCTCTGAGGTGTATGACGAAGCGGGCATCATTGCCATTACCCCGGGCTCGACCAACCCACAAGTGACCGAGCGCGGCCTCAGTGCCATGTTCCGCATGTGCGGCCGTGACGACCAGCAGGGTATCGTCGCCGGCGACTACATCGTTGACGTGCTCAAGGGCAAGAAAGTCGCGGTGCTGCACGACAAGGACACCTATGGCCAGGGCCTGGCCGACGCGACCAAGGCGCAACTGGAAAAACGCGGCGTGAAGCCTGTGCTGTACGAAGGCCTGACCCGCGGCGAGAAAGACTTCAGCGCCGTGGTCACCAAGATCCGCTCCACCGGTGCCGACGTGGTCTACTTCGGCGGCCTGCACCCAGAGGCTGGCCCGCTGGTCCGCCAACTGCGCGAGCAGGGCCTGAAAGACGTCAAGTTCATGTCCGATGACGGCATCGTCACCGACGAACTGGTGTCCACCGCTGGCGGCGCGCAGTACGTCGATGGCGTGTACATGACCTTCGGCGCCGACCCGCGCCTGCTGCCCGACAGCAAAGCGGTGGTAGAGGAGTTCCGCAAGGCCGGTACCGAACCTGAAGGTTACACCCTGTACGCCTACGCCTCGCTGGAAGCCCTGGCGGCTGCATTCAACGGCGCCAAGTCGAACAAGGGCGAAGACGCGGCCAAGTGGCTCAAGGCCAACCCGGTCAAGACGGTGATGGGCGAGAAGAAGTGGGACAGCAAGGGTGACCTCACCGTGTCCGACTACGTGGTCTACCAGTGGGATAAAGACGGTAAATACCACCAGCTGGAAAAACAAAAATAACAACGGCCCACGGCCCGGGCTGATGCTCGGGCCCAAGCCCCGCGGTACCTGTCTTTATTCGTAGATCTGCACAGTTCTGCGCTGCGAGGGCCCCGCACCGGTGGCCCGCGCCGTGGTCGGCGCTCGTGCAATCTCAATCAGGTGAGATTGCGTTATGGATGGTATTTTCCTGCAGCAACTGGTCAACGGCCTGACCCTCGGGTCGGTCTATGGCCTGATCGCCATCGGCTACACAATGGTCTATGGCATTATCGGCATGATCAACTTCGCGCACGGCGAGGTGTACATGATCTCCGCCTACCTGGCGGCGATCAGCCTGGCATTGCTGGCTTACTTCGGTATCGAGTCGTTCCCCCTGCTGATGCTGGGCACGCTGTTGTTCACCATCGTCGTTACGGGCGTATACGGCTTCACCATCGAGCGCATCGCTTACAAACCCCTGCGTAACTCTACCCGCCTGGCACCGCTCATCAGCGCCATCGGCATTTCGCTGATCCTGCAAAACTATGCACAGATCAGCCAGGGTGCCCGCCAGCAAGGTGTTCCAACCTTGCTTGAAGGTGCCATGCGTGTCGAAGTCGGCACCGGCTTCGTGCAACTGACCTACACCAAGATCTTCATTCTGGTGGCCGCCTTCGTCGGCATGGGCCTGCTCACCTACGTAATCAAGTACACCAAGCTCGGCCGCATGTGCCGCGCCACCCAGCAAGACCGCAAGATGGCCTCGATCCTGGGCATCAACACCGACCGGGTGATCTCCTACGTGTTCGTCATCGGCGCAGTCATGGCCGCGCTGGCCGGCGTGCTGATCACCATGAACTACGGCACCTTCGACTTCTACGCCGGCTTCATCATCGGCATCAAGGCGTTCACCGCCGCCGTGCTCGGTGGTATCGGCTCGCTGCCTGGCGCCATGCTCGGCGGGATCATCCTGGGTATTTCCGAGTCGCTGTTCTCTGGCCTGATCAACTCCGACTACAAGGACGTGTTCAGCTTCTCGCTGCTGGTGATGATCCTTATCTTCCGCCCACAAGGCCTGCTGGGTCGCCCGCTCGTGGCTAAGGTGTGAACATGTCCGTTGCCAAAACTGCCGCTGTTACCGAAACCAAGGGTTTCGACCTTAAACGCAGCCTGCTGGAGACCATCGTCGCCGGCCTGCTGGCACTCATTGTGTTTGGCCCGGTCGTCGGCGTGGTGCTCGACGGCTACAGCTTCAATGCCGAGCCGCGGCGCGTGGCCTGGCTGGTGGGCGGGGTGATGCTGGGGCGCTTCCTGCTCAGCCTGTACCTGCAGACCGCCGCTGGCACGCGCATGCTCCAGGGCTTTGAAAGCGGTGGCTCGGGCGTGCATGTGAACGCACCGGACTACAAGTCGCGCTTGCGTTACATCATCCCCGCGCTGATCGTGATTGCCATTGTGTTCCCGGTGTTTGCCAACAAGTACCTGCTGACCGTGGTCATCCTTGGGCTGATCTACGTGTTGCTGGGCCTTGGCCTTAACATCGTGGTCGGCCTGGCCGGCCTGCTCGACCTGGGCTACGTGGCGTTCTATGCCATTGGTGCCTACGGGTTGGCGCTGGGCTACCAGTATTTGGGCCTGGGCTTCTGGAGCGTGCTGCCGCTGGCGGCGATTGCCGCAGCACTGGCGGGGTGCATTCTCGGCTTCCCGGTGCTGAGGATGCACGGTGACTACCTGGCGATCGTGACCTTGGGCTTTGGCGAAATCATCCGCCTGGTGCTGAACAACTGGCTGTCGTTCACCGGTGGCCCCAACGGCATGCCGGCGCCGTCGCCAACCTTCTTCGGCCTGGAGTTCGGCCGTCGGGCCAAGGACGGCGGCGTACCGATCCACGAGTTCTTCGGCTTCGATTACAACGCCAACCTCAAGTTCGTGTTCATCTACGCGGTGCTGTTCATCGTCGTGCTGGCGGTGCTCTACATCAAGCACCGCCTGACCCGCATGCCGGTCGGCCGGGCCTGGGAAGCACTGCGTGAAGACGAGATCGCCTGCCGTTCGATGGGCCTGAACCACGTACTGGTCAAGCTGTCGGCCTTTACCCTGGGTGCTTCCACTGCCGGCCTGGCCGGGGTGTTCTTTGCCACTTACCAGGGCTTCGTCAACCCGTCGTCGTTCACCTTCTTCGAGTCGGCGCTGATCCTCGCCATCGTCGTGCTGGGTGGCATGGGCTCGACCGTGGGCGTGGTGATTGCTGCATTCGTGCTGACCGTTGCGCCGGAACTGCTGCGCAGCTTCTCCGAATACCGGGTACTGCTGTTCGGCGTGCTGATGGTGCTGATGATGATCTGGCGACCGCGTGGGCTGATCCGCATCAGCCGTACCGGTGTGACCCCGCGTAAAGGAGTGGCGCCATGAGCGACGATATCATTCTCTCGGTCGACAACCTGATGATGCAGTTCGGTGGCATCAAGGCGCTCAGCGACGTCAGCCTCAAGGTCAAGCGCAATCAGATCTTCGCCCTGATCGGCCCCAATGGCGCGGGCAAGACCACGGTGTTCAACTGCCTGACCGGCTTCTACAAGGCCAGCGGCGGGCGCATCGAGCTGAACGTTCGCGGCAGCCACACCAACGTCATCCAGCTGCTGGGCGAGCGCTTCCAGGCGGCGGACTTCGTGTCGCCGGCGCGCTTTGCCAACCGGCTGTACTACAAGATGTTCGGCGGCACTCACCTGGTCAACCGCGCAGGCCTGGCCCGTACCTTCCAGAACATTCGCCTGTTCAAGGAAATGTCGGTGGTGGAAAACCTGCTGGTGGCCCAGCACATGTGGGTCAACCGCAACCTGCTGGCCGGGGTGCTCAACACCAAGGCCTACCGCAAGGCCGAGAGCGATGCGCTGGACCACGCCTTCTACTGGCTGGAAGTGGTCGACCTGGTCGACTGCGCCAACCGCCTGGCCGGTGAGCTGTCGTACGGTCAGCAGCGTCGCCTGGAGATTGCCCGGGCCATGTGTACGCGGCCCAAAATCATCTGCCTGGATGAACCGGCAGCAGGCCTGAACCCGCAGGAAACCGAGGCACTCAGCCGCATGATCCGCGTGCTGCGTGACGAGCACGACATCACCGTGGTGCTGATTGAGCACGACATGGGCATGGTCATGAGCATTTCCGACCATATCGTGGTGCTGGACCACGGCAACGTGATTGCCGAAGGCGCCCCGCAAGACATCCGCCACAACCCGACGGTGATCGCCGCCTACCTGGGTGCAGACGAAGAGGAACTGGTATGAGTGCGCCCATTCTCGAACTGAAGGACCTGGACGTGTTCTATGGGCCGATCCAGGCGCTGAAAAAGGTGTCGATGCACATCAACGAAGGTGAGACGGTCAGCCTGATTGGTGCCAACGGTGCGGGCAAGTCGACCCTGTTGATGTCTATTTTCGGCCAGCCTCGGGCAGCGTCGGGGCACATCGTTTATCGCGGCACCGACATCACCCGCAAGTCGTCGCACTACATCGCCTCCAACGGCATCGCTCAGTCGCCGGAAGGGCGCCGGGTGTTCCCCGACATGACCGTCGAGGAGAACCTGATGATGGGCACCATCCCCATCGGCGACAAGCATGCCGACGAAGACATGCAGCGCATGTACGAGCTGTTCCCGCGCTTGAAGGAGCGGCGTAACCAGCGGGCCATGACCATGTCCGGGGGTGAGCAGCAGATGTTGGCCATTGCCCGGGCGCTGATGAGCCGGCCGAAGCTGCTGCTGCTGGATGAGCCGTCGCTGGGGCTGGCGCCGATTGTGGTCAAGCAGATCTTCTCGACCTTGCGCGAGCTGGCCAAGAGCGGGATGACCATCTTTCTGGTGGAGCAGAACGCCAACCATGCGCTGAAGCTGTCGGACCGGGCGTATGTGATGGTCAACGGGCAGATCCGCATGACCGGGACCGGGCAGGAGTTGCTGGTCAACGAAGAGGTGCGTAACGCCTACCTTGGCGGGCACTGAGTTTCATTCGGGGCCGCTGAGCGGCCCATTCTCAATGTGGACAACTTGCCACGGACCTGTCTCCACATACCCCGGTTTCCTTCCTGGCCCCATCTTTCCACAGGCCGGATCTTTTCCACGGATAATGTGGAACCGCCTGTGGAAAACATGGTGGCATCTCGCTCAATCCCTTTGATACCAAGCCCTGCACAGGGTTGATCGTTTTTTGATCAGGCGCTCTTTGTGGATGATTTTTCAAGGTTTTTCAAAGCCCCGCAAGGACTTGGATGTCGCTGAAACGCCTGTGGATAACTCTGTGAAGAAACGTTGGACAGACCGCTGCAGGCGGCATGCTTGAAAGCCTTGCGCCATCACTCAAAAGATATCCAACGACCACCTGTCGCTGAAAGGGTTCCGCACCGTGGACAAGTTGCCCCCAATCCGTGGGGAAAGCCTTGTGGATAACATGCGCATAGCTGGCGCCGGGCCCTCTGCTGCAAGGGTTTGCCGTAGATGAACAAAAAATGAACAGCCGCCAGACTGGCTTGCTGCCAGCGCCCGGCGCGGGCATGCTGCAAAGCTGCCATGACAACCTACCGTGAGGAACAGAGCATGACGTCCACCGTATTCATCACTGGCGCCACGTCCGGTTTCGGCGAGGCCACCGCCCGCCGCTTTGCCGAGGCCGGCTGGAAACTGGTGCTCACTGGCCGTCGCAAGGAGCGCCTGGACGCCCTGTGCGCGGAACTGTCGGCCAAGACCGAAGTGCATGGCCTGGTGCTGGACGTACGTGACCGCAAGGCCATGGAACAGGCCATCGCCACCCTGCCGGCCGGTTTCGACAAGCTGCGCGGCCTGGTGAACAACGCTGGCCTGGCGCTGGGCGTGGACGCAGCGCAGAACTGCAGCCTGGACGACTGGGAAACCATGGTCGACACCAACATCAAGGGCCTGATGTACACCACCCGCCTGCTGCTGCCACGCCTGATCGCCCACGGCCGAGGTGCATCGATCCTCAACGTGGGTTCTGTGGCGGGCAACTACCCGTACCCGGGCAGCAACGTGTATGGCGGCACCAAGGCCTTTGTCGGCCAGTTCTCGCTGAGCCTGCGCTGCGACCTGCGCGGGACTGGCGTGCGGGTGAGCAACATCGAGCCGGGCCTGTGCGAGAGCGAGTTCTCGCTGGTGCGCTTCGGCGGTGACCAGGCCAAGTACGACGCTACCTATGCCGGTGCGGAGCCGATCCAGCCGCAGGACATTGCCGAGACCATCTTCTGGATCCTCAACCAGCCGGCGCACATCAACATCAACAGCCTGGAGCTGATGCCGGTGAGCCAGGATTGGGCAGGGTTCTCCATCGACCGTACGGTCAAGGGTTAGATTTGATGGCCTATTCGCGGGTAAACCCGCTCCCACAGGGCTTGTGCAATACCTGTGGGAGCGGGTTTACCCGCGAAAGCGTCAGCTCAGGCGCTGCAAACCTTCCAGGCAGGTCGCCAAGTGGTAGGGCGTAGTCGAAGGCATATCATGCCGGCTGACATTACCTTCCCCATCCCGGCATTCATACCAGCCCGCTTCCCGCAGGAACCGCGCTTCCAGCGCCTGCATCTGGGTAGCCAATTTCGCCTCACCCGCCTCACGTAGCACCAGCGCTCGCAGGTACTCCGCCTGCGCCCAGATCCGCTGGGTGGCGTCGATCACCTTGCCCTCCACATCCAGCATCGCCAATACCGCCCCTTCTTTCACCCCGTATTGCTCGGCAAAGCCGAATGCCCGGTCGATGGACGCATGCAGCGGCGTATCACGCAGCAGCGGCGAGGTATGCAGCAGGTAGAACCACTCGAACTGGTGCCCCGGCTCAAACCAGTTATCCACAGCCCCGCGTGGCTTTTCCAGCATCAGGCCGTGGGCCGGTTCGATGAAGTGTGTTTGCAGTGCCTCGCACAGTTGCAGCAGCGACTGTTGGGTATGCCCGTCATCACGCACCGCCAGCACTTGCAGGAACGCTTCGGCCAGGTGCATCTGCGGGTTCTGCAGCGGGCCGCTGCCCAGGTCGGCCCAGTCTTCGCCCAGGCTGGCTTCGTACAGGCCGTCGTCACGGGCGAACTGCTGATCGATGATGTCCAGCGCGGCGTTCAGGGTGGACTCGACCAGGTTTTCGCGTACCTTGCCCCAGTAGTGCGCGCAGGCGAAGACGATGAATGCGTGGGTGTACAGATCCTTTCGGCGGTCCAGCGGTTTGCCCTGGGCATCGATGCTGTAGAACCAGCCACCGTGCTCGGCGTCGTGGAAGTGCTTTTGCAACGAGCGGAACAAGGCGGCTGCG
Organism: Pseudomonas sp. OG7; assembly: GCF_014192825.1. Lineage (NCBI taxonomy): Bacteria > Pseudomonadati > Pseudomonadota > Gammaproteobacteria > Pseudomonadales > Pseudomonadaceae > Pseudomonas > Pseudomonas sp. OG7. Next base: position 711,660 of record NZ_JACHYK010000001.1, read on the forward strand.
CGCTCGGCTGCGCCCGGTTGGCCGATACGGCTGCTGAACAGGTACAGCTGGCGTGCGCAGGCCATGGCCCGGTAGCGCTGCACTGGCAATGGCTGATGCTGATTGTCCAGCGCCTCGTAGGGCAGGGCCATGTCGGCATTCCAGCCCGGGCCTTGCCACAGCGGTACGATGCGCTCGGCGAAGTGCTGGTTGAAACGGGCCAGTTCGGGCAGGGTGTGGCGGGGGTTGGACATGTCGGCGCTCGTCGCTGTCGGGCAGGGCGCCATGGTAGCAGAACTAGGGTTGTGGGTTGCCCAGCCCTTGCCAATGCCGCGCCCCGACAAAGATGAAGCGCAATTGCTGGGTGATTTTTTCCTGCGGCGTCAGTGCCTGTGGATAACCCGGTTCCGGGCTGTCGATAAGCTCTGGCAGGGTGGCAAACACCGTTTTCACCACCAAGTCGGCCATCACCGCCAGCGCGGCGCTGTCCAGGTGCTGCCAGCGTTTCATGCGCGCAAGGTCGGTGGCCAGGTCGTCGCTGATGTCCTGGCGCAGGCGGGCAATGGCTTGGCGCACGGCTTGTGAACCTCCGTACTGCTCGCGGGCCAGGAACAGGAACTGCGCGCGGTGGGCGGCCACCACGTCGAGGAAGATGCGCACCGAGGCGTCGGTGATGCCGCCCAGTTCGAATTCGTTTTGCCGTACCAGGCGGATGGTCTGACGGAAGGTTGTGTCGATTTCGGCCACCAGGGCCAGGCCCAAGGCGTCCATGTCGGAAAAATGCCGGTAAAACCCGGTGGGCACGATGCCTGCCGTCTTGGCCACTTCACGCAGGCTGATACTGCCGAACCCCCGGCCGCTCTCCATCAGCAGGCAGGCGGCATCGAGCAGGGCCTGGCGGGTCTGTAGCTTCTGTTCGGCGCGCGGCAGCATGGTGCGGGCTTCTGTGACGGTAAGGCTGGGCACTCTAGTTAAAAAAACAAAGCCCGGTCAATGACCGGGCCTGGAGGGGAGCAAGCGTTGTGACATGAGTTGTTCTTTTCGACCATGGCGATCAGCTCACACGGCTGAGTTCAACCAGGCGATCCGAACCACCTTCAGCGACGCGGCCACTGCGTTCGATCAGGCGATCAGAACCACCTTCGGCGACGCGACCACTGCGTTCGATCAGGCGATCAGAGCCACCTTCGGCGACGCGACCACTGCGTTCGATCAGGCGATCAGAGCCACCTTCGGCGACGCGACCACTGCGTTCGATCAGGCGATCAGAACCACCTTCAGCGACGCGACCACTGCGTTCGATCAGGCGATCAGAGCCACCTTCGGCGACGCGGCCACTGCGTTCGATCAGGCGATCAGAGCCACCTTCGGCGACACGGCCACTGCGTTCGATCAGGCGGTCAGAACCACCTTCGGCTACGGTTTTCAGCGGTTGGGCGATTTCGGCAGCGCTGGAGCGCGATTCAGCGGTCAGGTGTTGTTCGGCGGCTGGCAGGGCAAACGCGTTGGCAGCCAGGATGGACAGTGTCAGGGTCAGCAGATGACGTTTCATGATTTCGGTGCTCCTCTCGGGGGCTGGAAAGTGGGTACGGAGCCAATGCTACGCCGCGTAACGCCAGAGAGAAGTTCATACGGGTAATGGTAACAATCGACCGCATTGATAGAGGTGGGAAAACGGCTCTATTCCGTACCTTGCAGGGATAGGCGCGGCGAGTTTCCCCTGCTGCGGGCGGGTAACAGGTAGGGCCTGGCGCGACAAATTGCTGAGCAAAAGGCCAGGAAAAACTTCGCTATCATGGCGCCATCGATAAAACCCTGCGGGTTTTCATCAGTCCCAGATATCAAGTGCCACCGCTGCGCCCGTTTTGTGCCATGCCGCAAGGAGAACCCCGCAATGACGCGTCCCGCCAGAATTCTCGTCTGGACCCTCACCAGCCTGCTGACACTGCTGGCGATCCTGGTGGTTGTGATTGCCACCTTTGACTGGAACCGCGTCAAGCCGCTGCTGAACGAGAAGGTGTCCGAGGCCCTGCACCGGCCTTTTGCGATCAATGGCAACCTTGCCGTCCAGTGGCATACCGAGCCCGAAGAAGGTGGCTGGCGTGCCTGGGTGCCATGGCCGCACTTCATCGCCGAAGACCTGACGTTGGGCAACCCCGACTGGCTCAAGGAGCCGAAGATGGTCGGCCTGGAGCGTGTCGAGTTCCGCCTGGCGCCGCTGCCGTTGCTGTTCCAGCAGATCAGCATCCCGCGCATCAACCTCACCAAACCGACGGCCAGCCTCACCCGCCTGGCCGATGGCCGGGCCAACTGGACCTTTGACCTCGGGCCAAAAGACGAAAACGCAGAACCTTCAAAATGGCAGCTGGACATCGGCGCCATCGGTTTCGACCAAGGTAATGTCAGCTTCGACGACCAGACCCTGCAAACCAGCATGAAGGTGCAGATCGACCCGCTGGGCAAACCGATCCCGTTCAGCGACATCGTCGGCAAGGCCAGCGCCGAAAAAGTCGGTGGTGCCCAGGACTACGCCTTCGGGCTCAAGGCCCAGGGCCGCTACAAGGGCCAGCCGGTGTCCGGCACCGGCAAAATCGGCGGCCTGTTGGCATTACAGGACGCCAGCCAGCCGTTCCCGCTGCAGGCCGACGTGCGGATTGCCGATACCCATGTGGTGCTCGCCGGCACCCTGACCGATCCACGCAACCTCGGCGCCCTCGACCTGCGCCTGCGCTTGTCCGGCGCCAGCCTGGGTAACCTCTATCCATTGACCGGCGTGACCCTGCCAGACACCCCGGCCTACTCCACTGACGGCCGCCTCAACGCCAACCTGCACGCGGCGCAAGGGGCGACATTCAACTATCAGGGCTTCAACGGCAAGATCGGTGACAGCGATATTCACGGTGACCTGGCCTTCGTCGCCAGCCAGCCACGGCCCAAGTTGTCCGGCAACCTGGTTTCGAACCAGTTGCTGTTCAAGGACCTGGCACCGCTGATCGGCGCCGACTCCAACGCCGAACAGAAGGCCCGTGGCGGTGCCAGCAAGCAGCCGACGGGCAAGGTGCTGCCGGTGGAAGAGTTCCGCACCGAGCGTTGGCGCGCCATGGACGCGGATGTCACCATTGCCGGCAAGCGCATCGTGCACAGCGCGCAACTGCCGTTCAATGACTTGTCGGCCCACGTGATTCTGGAAGACGGCCTGCTGCGTCTGGAGCCCCTGCGGTTTGGCGTGGCGGGCGGCAACCTGGCCTCGAAGATCCGCCTGGACGGGCGCAACGTGCCATTGCAGGGGCGTGCCCAGCTGACTGCACGTGGTTTCAAGCTCAAGCAACTGTTCCCTTCCTTTGCACCGATGCAGACCAGCTTTGGCGAGCTGAACGGTGATGCCGACATCAGCGGCCGTGGCAACTCGGTAGCGGCTTTGCTGGGCACGGCCAATGGTGACCTGCGCATGCTGATCAACGATGGCGCCATCAGTCGCAGCTTGATGGAGATTGCCGGTTTGAACGTGGGCAACTACGTGGTCGGCAAACTGTTTGGTGACGAGGATGTGAAGATCAATTGCGCGGCGGCAGATGTGGGGATCAAGGATGGCCTGGCCACAACGCGCCTGTTCATCTTCGATACCGAGAACGCCATCATCTACATCAACGGCACGGCCAATTTCGCCAGCGAGCAGTTGGACTTGAAGATCACGCCGGAATCGAAAGGGCTGCGGCTGTTCTCGCTGCGATCGCCGCTGTATGTGCGCGGGCCGTTTGCCAAGCCCAGTGCCGGGGTGCAGGCGTTGCCGCTGGCGCTACGCGGTGCGGGAATGGTGGCGCTCGGTGTCGTGGCGGGGCCGGCGGCGGGGTTGCTGGCGCTGATTGCGCCCAGCAGTGGGGATGATCCCAACCAGTGCACGCCGCTGTTGCAGCAGATGAAGGCGGGCAAGGCGCCGGCTGCGGTGAAAGGCAAGAAATGATAGGGGGCCGCGTTGCGGCCCAATCGCCGGCAAGCCGGCGATGGGCTGCAGAGCAGCCCCTTGCGATTACAGCCCTTGTAGCAGATCGGACATATCGTCCGCGTGCTCTTCTTCCTGCGCCAGGATGTCCTCGAAGATGCGCCGCGTAGTCGGGTCTTTATCGCCGATGTACTGAATGATCTCGCGGTAGCTATCAATGGCAATTCGCTCCGCCACCAGATCCTCCAGCACCATCTCCTTCAATGAATTACCCGCGACATATTGGGCATGGGAATTCTTGCTCAGGTTATCCGGGTTGAAATCTGGCTCCCCGCCCAGCTGCACGATGCGCTCCGCCAGTTTGTCGGCATGCTCGGCTTCTTGGTTGGCATGCTCCAGAAACTCGCTGGCCGCCACACTGGCCTTGATGCCGCTGGCCATGAAGTAGTGGCGCTTGTAGCGCAGCACGCAGACCAGCTCGGTGGCCAGTGACTCGTTCAGCAGGCGCAGGATCTCCGTGCGGTCGGCGTTGTAGCCCTCGGTCACCGCGCCTTGCTCGACATGCTGGCGGGCACGCTCGCGCAGGGTTTGCACATCGGTCAGTTCAACGTTGCTCATGGTTATCTCCAGACGGGTCAGGACGGTAGATCAGGGTGGGACTCAGGCGCCATGCAAGGCGTCGCTGTCCTCTTGGCGTTGTTTGCAGGTTTTGAAGCCCTTGGCGTCGACATGGCCGGTGGCGTCGAAGCGCACGTAGTAGGGCTGCTGTTTGCCGTCGCGGTTGAGGATGTAGTCGTTGCAGGTGCCCCCGTGCGGCAGGTCGATTACGTTCGACGGGCTGCCGCCGATGGCGATGACCTTCTGCATGGTCATGCCGTGTTCCACTTGTTTGACCAGTGGTTCGTCGCGGTAGGTGACGTAGTCCACCGGGTTTTCCGGGCGGCTGCCGCAGGCGGCCAGGGTGGCACTTGCCAGAAGGATTGCCAGGGTCTGCTTGTACATGGTCCCGCTCCTTGCAAAGGGTCTGTGTGGTTTGGAACCACAGCGCGCGCCAGGAGTTCGATTGCGATGGTCATGATGGCCGCTGTAGTGTTGGCCGGTCGTCCACGGAAAGGGGCTGGGGCAATGCAGCAGGAATTGGCCACGCGATACCCGTTGGTGCTGGTGCCGGGCATGCTCGGGTTTGTCCGGTTGGTGCTCTATCCGTACTGGTTCGGCATCGTGCCGGCCCTGCGCAAGGGCGGGGCACGGGTGTTTCCGGTGCAGGTTTCGCCGCTGCACTCAAGCGAGGTGCGTGGCGAGCAGTTGCTGGCGATCATCGAAGACATTTGCCAGCGCACCGGCGCCGCCAAGGTCAACCTGATCGGCCATAGCCAGGGTGCCCTGAGTGCGCGCTACGCTGCGGCCAAGCGGCCGGATCGGGTGGCTTCGGTCACCTCGGTGGCTGGCCCCAACCACGGCTCCGAGCTGGCTGACCACCTGGAGCGCACGGCACCGGGCGATTCCCCCCAGGGCCGTATTCTCAAGGCCGTATTGCATGGTTTTGCCGTGTTGCTGGTGTGGCTGGAAACCGGTTGGCGCCGCGACCCGCTGCCGGTTGATGTGCACGCCTCGCACCAGTCGCTGACCCGCGCCGGGGTGGGGCTGTTCAACCAGGCTTATCCACAGGGGCTGCCGCAGACCTGGGGTGGGGAAGGGGCATATGAAGTCGATGGCGTGCGCTATTACTCGTGGTCCGGCACCTTGCAGCCCGGCCTGACCGACCAGGGGCGCAACCGCTTTGACGGCAGCAACCGCTTCTGCCGCCTGTTCGCGCGCAGCTTCGTCAAGGAAAAGGGCCAATGTGACGGCATGGTCGGGCGTTTCAGTTCGCACCTGGGTCAGGTGATTGGTGACGACTACCCGTTGGACCATCTGGATATCGTCAACCAGTCGCTCGGCGCCGTGGGTAAAGGTGCAGAGCCGGTGCGGCTGTTCACTGAACATGCCGCCCGGCTCAAGGCTGCAGGGCTTTAGCGGCGAATGGGCGTGGTCCAGCGCTCGGCCAGCACCACCCCGGCCAAGGTCAGCAAGCCGCCGACCAGGTGATAGCGGGCCAGTTGCTCGTCGAGCACCACGGCGGCGATCACTGCGGTGACAACCGGCAGCAGGTTGAAGAACAGCGTGGTGCGACTTGGCCCCAGGCGATGCACAGCTTGCATCCACACCAGCGGCGCGATCATCGAGGCCAGCACGCAGGCGTACAGCACCAGGCCGATGTTGTGGCTGTTCAGGCCGGTCTTGTCCGACAGCAGGAACAACGGCAGCAGCACGACGATGGCCACCAGCACCTGCAGGTACAGCAACTGCAGGGGCGGCAGGCGCAGCTGCCATTTCTTCAGCAGGAAGCTGTACAGCGCGTAAGCCAGGGTGGCCACCAGCATCAGCAGGTCGCCGCTGTTCAGGCCATGCGCCAGCAGGCTGGCGGGATGGCCGGCGCTGACCACTTCCAGTACGCCAAAGAACGACACCACTGCGCCCAGCAGGGCACCGTAGCTCAGGCGCTGGCCCAGCCAGGCGATGGAAAGTGCCAGTGACATCAGCGGCATCAGCGAGAGGATGATGCCCATGTTGGTGGCGCTGGTAATGCCGGCGGCGAAGTAGGCCAGGCTCTGGTACAGCGCCATGCCCAGCACGCCCAGCACGAACACCTTGCCCAGGTGCGGGCGGATCGCCGCGCGGTTGCGCCACACGGCAGGCAGCAGGAACGGGGTGAACAGCAGGGCGGCCAGCAGCCAGCGGTAGAAGCCGATTTCGGCGGGGTGGATGGCACCGGCGGACATCTTGGTGACCACGGTGTTGCCGGCCCAGATGAGGATGGCGGTGAGGGGGAACAGGTAGTTCATGTAGCGGCTTACTCGTGTAGGACTGAAAGGGCGTGCACAGCAGGCCCCGATGTCAGCCATTATCAACTGTCTGTCTACAAGGCTATACTTCTATCCAGACAACCCGCCCCGCAAGACAGTCAGCATGCCGCCCAAACACCTCGACATCCCCCAGTTCACCCAGCTCCCGGCCCCGGTGTACTTCCGCCACGACGAGTTCGGTGCCGACACCCTCAGCGCCCCGCACCGTCACACCTGGGGCCAGCTCAACTACTCCGCCCATGGCGTGATGCAGCTGGACGTCGCCGGCCAGCGCTTTCTGTCGCCGCCGCACTACGCCGTGTGGGTACCGCCCGATACCGAACATGGCTGCTACAACCCCCAGGCCATCGTCTACCGCTCGGTCTACCTGGACCGCACCCTGTGCGCCGGCCTGCCGCAACAACCGTGCAGCCTGATGATCAGCGACATTCTCAAGGCCATCCTCGCCGACTTTGCTCGGCGCGACCTCAAGGTGGCGGAGGACGAGCGCGACCAGCGCCTGGTGCAGGTGCTGCTCGACCAGTTGCTGCTGGCGCCCACCCAGGCCTGTTACCTGCCGTTTGCGCATGGCGAAAGCCTGCGTCGGGTGCTCGACGCCCTGGGTGCCGAGCCCGGCGACAACCGCCCGTTGGCCGCATGGGCCGCGCAGGTGCATGTCAGCGAGCGTACCCTGGCCCGCCAGTTCCTGCGTGAGCTGGGCATGAACTTTGGGGAGTGGCGCTTGCGGCTGCGGTTCTTGCGTGCGATCGAAGCGTTGGAGGCCGGCCTGCCGATTCAGGCCATCGCCTTCGACCTTGGCTACAGCAGTGCCTCGGCGTTCATTGCCATGTTCCAGCGCCAAGCCCAGTGCTCGCCGGAGCAGTACCGTAGGCACGCACGGGCAGGGCGCTGAAAAATCTTGGCTACACTCAGCTCGACCCCCGTGCATCGGGCGCGGAGCGAAGGAGACCACTCCATGAAAGTGCTGCACATTCCATTACTGGTGCTGGCCGTGCTGTTCAGCGCCCAAGGCTTCGCGGCCAACACCGCGCAGCAAGAAAAGATGAAAACCTGCAACGCCGACGCCACCGCCAAGGCCCTCAAGGGCGATGAGCGCAAAGCCTTCATGAGCACTTGCCTGAAAAAGGACGTGCCGCAAACCCAGCAAGAGAAGATGAAAACCTGCAACGCCGACGCCACCACCAAGGCCCTGAAGGGTGACGAACGCAAAGCCTTCATGAGCGACTGCCTGAAGAAGAAATGACCTGCGCCTATGCCTGCAGGCGCAAGGCTGGCAGACTGCGGGCATTCCCGCTGTCTGCCGTCGAGGCTGTATGACCTTTACCCCCCGTCAGATCACCCTGGCCAGCCTGATCATCGTCATGGCCGGGCTGCTGCTGGCCTTGCCCCTGAAGTTGCTGCCCAGCCTGCTTGCCGGCCTGCTGGTGTTCGAACTGGTCAACATGCTTACCCCGCGTCTGCAACCGCTGCTGGCCGGCCAACGCGCCCGCTGGCTGGCCGTGGCGCTGCTCGGTACGCTGGTGGTCAGTACCCTGACGCTGCTGATTGCCGGTGCCTTCAGCTTCCTGCTGCACGAGGCGGAAAACCCCGGCGCCTCGCTGGACAAGTTCATGGCGTTGGTCGAGCGCGCCCGTGGCCAGCTGCCGCCGTTCATCGAGGGCTACCTGCCCGCCAGCGCCGCCGAGTTCAAGGTGGCCATCGGTGACTGGATCAAGAGCCACCTGAGCGATCTGCAACTGGTGGGCAAGGGCATGGCGCACATGTTCGTGACACTGCTGATCGGCATGATCCTGGGTGCCATCATCGCGTTGCAGCGCATTCCCGATGTTTCCCGGCGCAAGCCCCTGGCGGCGGCGCTGTTCGAGCGCCTCAATCTACTGGTGAAGGCGTTTCGCAACATCGTCTTCGCGCAGATCAAGATCTCGCTGCTCAACACGTTTTTCACCGGCATCTTCCTGGCGGTGGTGATGCCCCTGTTCGGCGTGCACCTGCCGCTGACCAAGACGCTGATCGTGCTGACCTTCCTGCTGGGCTTGCTGCCGGTAATCGGCAACTTGATGTCCAACACCCTGATCACCATTGTCGGCTTGTCGCTGTCGATCTGGGTGGCGGCGGCGGCGCTGGGCTACCTGATTGTCATCCACAAGGTCGAGTACTTCCTCAACGCGCGGATCGTGGGGGGGCAGATCAGTGCCAAGGCGTGGGAGTTGCTGCTGGCGATGCTGGTGTTCGAAGCGGCGTTCGGGCTGCCTGGTGTGGTGGCGGGGCCGATTTACTATGCCTATCTGAAGAGTGAGCTCAAGCGGGCTGAACTGGTCTGACAGATTGCCGGGGCTGCAAAGCAGCCCCAAGATGCTTCAGGCCGCCCCGTACCGCTTGCGCGCCTCGATGGCCAGCCCGCTACCAATGCTGCCAAAGATATTGCCTTCCACATGCCGCGCATTCGGCAGCATCGCCGCAACGCTGTTACGCAGCGCCGGAATACCGCTGGAACCGCCAGTGAAGAACACCGTGTCCACCTGGCCTTCGCTCACGCCAGCCTTGGCCAGCAATTCGGTCACGCTACCCCGCACTCGCTCCAGCAGCCCTTCGATCGCTTCTTCGAACAGCACGCGAGTCAGCTCTGCCGTCAGCTCAGGCTCGACACGGCGCAGGTCGATGTGGCGGCTTTCACTGTGGGTCAGCTCGATTTTGCTGGCCTCGACCTCCATCGCCAACCAGTGCCCGGCGCGCTGTTCGATCAGCTTGAACAGGCGGTCGATGCCGAAGCTGTCTTCGATGTCGTAGCGCATGCTGCCCAACGCCAGTTGCGACTTCTGTGAATACAGGGCGTTGATGGTGTGCCAGGTGGCCAGGTTGAGGTGATAGCTGGTGGGCATCAGCGCGCCGCTCTTCATGCGGCTGCCGTAGCCGAACAGCGGCATCACGCCCTGCAGGCTCAACTGCTTGTCGAAGTCGGTACCGCCAATGTGCACACCGCCGGTGGCGAGGATGTCACTTTGGCGCTCGGCGACCAGGTGGCGCTCGGGCGACAGGCGGATCAGGGTGAAGTCGGACGTACCACCGCCGATGTCGACGATCAGCACCAGTTCTTCGCGGCTGATGCTTGACTCATAGTCGAAGGCTGCGGCAATCGGCTCGTACTGGAACGACACATCCTTGAAACCGATCTTGCGCGCGACATCGGCCAGGGTGTCTTCGGCTTCCTGGTCGGCAGCCGGGTCTTCGTCGACGAAGAACACCGGGCGGCCCAGCACCACCTGGTCGAACTCGCGACCCGCGGCAGCCTCGGCGCGCTTTTTCAGCTCGCCGATGAACATGCCCAGCAGGTCCTTGAACGGCAGGGCGCTGCCCAGCACGCTGGTGTCGTGCTTGATCAGCTTGGAGCCCAGCAGGCTCTTCAGCGAGCGCATCAGGCGGCCTTCGTAGCCTTCCAGGTACTCGTGCAGTGCCAGGCGGCCATAAACCGGGCGACGTTCCTCGATGTTGAAGAACACCACCGAGGGCAAGGTGATCTTGCCGTCTTCCAGGGCGATCAGCGATTCCACGCCAGGGCGGTGCCAGCCGACCGTGGAGTTGGAGGTGCCAAAGTCGATGCCCAGGGCACGGGCCGGGGATACGTCAGACATGGGGAATGAGCTTCCGGAGGCAAAACGGCCGCGCAGTGTATGCCAGTTGGCTACAGAATCAAGACCAGTCGTCTGCCATGGAGCAAACCCAAAGCGGCCTTGAAAGGCTATGCTTGACCCCTATCTTCAGTGGCAACACGCACATTTACATTGGTGATCCATAAATGGACTTCAAAGACTATTACAAGATACTCGGCGTAGAGCCCACGGCGGACGACAAGGCGATCAAGGCCGCGTACCGCAAGCTGGCCCGCAAGTATCACCCCGATGTCAGCAAGGAGCGCGACGCCGAGGATAAATTCAAAGAGGCCAACGAGGCCTACGAAGTGCTGGGCGACGCGCAGAAACGTGCCGAGTTCGACGAAATCCGCAAGTACGGCGGCCAGCATGGCCGGCCGTTCCAGGCACCACCTGGCTGGGAAAGCCGTGGCGGTGGCGGCGGCTTCGAGGGTGGCGACTTCTCCGACTTCTTCAGCTCGATCTTCGGTGGGCGAGGGGGTGGCAACCCTTTCGGTGGCGCCCGTCAGCAACAACGCAGTGCCGGCAGGCGAGGGCAGGACGTGGAGCTTGAACTGGCGGTATTCCTTGAAGAGACCCTGAGCAAGGAGTCCAAGCAGATCAGCTTCCAGGTGCCGCAAACCAATGCCATGGGCCAGCGCACCGGCTTCACCACCAAGACGCTGAACGTGAAGATCCCGGCCGGGGTGACCGACGGCGAGCGTATCCGCCTTAAAGGCCAGGGCGCCCCGGGCAGCGGTGGTGGGGCCAATGGTGACCTGTTCCTGACCATCCGCATGGCACCGCACCCGCTGTTCGATGTCGAAGGCCATGACCTGATCATCACCGTGCCACTGGCACCGTGGGAGGCGGCCTTGGGCACCAAGGTGGCGGTGCCGACCCTGGACGGCAAGATCAACCTGACCATCCGCCCCGACAGCCAGAGTGGCCAGCGCCTGCGCGTACCGGGCAAAGGCCTGGCGAACAAGCAGGGCGAGCGCGGCAACCTTTACGCGCAGCTCAAGGTGGTCATGCCGACGACTTCTGACGAATCTACCCGTGAACTGTGGGCCAAGCTTTCCGAAAAGGCCGCGTTCAACCCGAGGGCACAATGGAGTAAGTGATCATGAGCAGCACCCTGATCGTTCAACTGGACATGCGTACCCTGTGTCAGGAAGCCGATGTCACGGCGGACTGCGTGATCGAAATCGTCGAGCACGGCATTGTCGAACCCTCCGGGCGAACGCCTGAGGACTGGTTGTTCGACGATCAGGCGCCGTTAGTGGCCAAGCGCGCGGCGAAGCTGCATCAAGAGCTGGAACTGGAATGGGAAGGGGTGGCGCTGGCGCTGGAGTTGCTGCAGGAGGTGCAGCAGTTGCGCAGCGAGAACAACATGTTGCGCCAGCGGCTGGGCAGGTTTACTCAGATGTGAGTGTGTTTGCCTGCACTGGCCTCTTCGCGGGCGTGCCCGCGAAGAGGCCAGTTTAGGCAACATCAATCTCAGGATGGCTCTGCACCTGGGTTCAGCACCAGCTGCATGAAAGTCAAATCCAGCCAGCGGCCAAACTTCACCCCCACCTGCGGCATCTGCCCGGTCACCACAAAGCCCAACCGCTCATGCAGGCGCACCGAGGCTGCATTGCCACTTTCGATGGCCGCGACCATCACATGCTTGCCGCAACCGCGTGCCCGCTCGACCAGCGCCGCCATCAACACCGGCCCCAACCCCTTGCCACGCTGGTCACCCCGGACATACACCGAGTGCTCCACGGTCAGACGAAAACCTTCGAACGGCCGCCAGTCGCCAAACGAGGCATACCCCAGTACACCCGTCTCATCCACCGCCACCAGGATCGGATACCCCTGCTGCGCGCGTGCATCGAACCAGGCCTGGCGGTTGGCCAGGTCTACCGGGGTTTCGTTCCAGATCGCCGTGGTGTTGCGCACGGCGTCGTTGTAGATGTCGAGGATGCCTGGCACGTCGGCAGGCAGGGCATCGCGTATTTCGTAACTCATGACAGCGTCTCGCAGGGGCGTTGCTTGCAGATTAAATGGTTACCAGCCCACGCACACCTTCGGCCTGCATGTTTTCGCCACGCCCGCGCTGGACGATCTCACCCCGTGCCATGACCAGGTACTGGTCGGCCAGTTCTTCGGCAAAGTCGTAGAACTGCTCCACCAGCAGAATCGCCATGTCACCACGCTCGGCCAGGCGGCGGATGACAGCACCGATTTCTTTGATGACCGAGGGCTGGATGCCTTCGGTCGGCTCGTCGAGGATCAGCAGGCGCGGGCGGCTGGCCAGGGCGCGGCCGATGGCCAGCTGTTGTTGCTGGCCGCCCGACAGGTCACCGCCACGGCGTTGCTTCATCTGCTCCAGTACCGGGAACAGCTCGTAGATGAAAGCGGGGACTTCGCGGGCTTCACGGGCCGGGAAGCGGGACAGGCCCATCAGCAGGTTTTCCTCGACGGTGAGGCGCGGGAAGATCTCGCGGCCCTGGGGTACATAGGCGATACCGGCATGTACCCGTTGCTGGGGCTTGAGGCTGGTGATGGGCTTGCCTTCCCATTCGATGCTGCCATCGCGGGCAGGTACCAGGCCCATCAGGCAGCGCAGCAGCGTGGTCTTGCCCACACCATTGCGGCCCAGCAGGCAGGTGACTTCGCCAACCTTGGCTTCGAAGGACAGGCCCCGGAGGATGTGGCTGCCGCCGTAGTATTGGTGCAGCGTGTCGATTTTCAGCATGTCATGTCCTTGGAATAGATCATCGGCCCAAATACACCTCAACTACCCGCTCATCCGCCTGCACCTGCTCCAGCGAACCTTCTGCCAGCACACTGCCTTGGTGCAACACGGTCACATGGTCGGCAATGCTCCCCACAAACCCCATGTCATGCTCCACCACCATCAGCGAGTGCTTGCCGGCCAGGCCTTTGAACAACTCGGCGGTGAACTCGGTCTCGGCATCGGTCATGCCGGCCACCGGTTCGTCCAGCAGCAGCAATTGCGGCTCTTGCACCAGCAACATGCCAATCTCCAGGAACTGCTTCTGCCCATGGGACAGCAAGCCGGCCTGACGTTGAGCCAGGGGCAGCAGACGCAAGGTGGTCAGCACCTCTTCGATGCGCTGGCGCTGCTCACCGCCCAGGCGCGCCGCGAGGCTGGCCCACACCGACTTGTCGGTCTTCAGCGCCAGCTCCAGGTTCTCGAACACGGTCAGCGCCTCGAATACCGTGGGCTTCTGGAACTTGCGGCCAATGCCGGCCTGGGCGATCTGGTATTCGCTCATGCGGGTCAGGTCGAGGGTGTCGCCAAAATAGGCGCTGCCGGTGTCGGGGCGGGTCTTGCCGGTGATCACGTCCATCATCGTGGTCTTGCCGGCGCCATTGGGGCCGATGATGCAACGCAGTTCGCCCACGCCGATGTACAGGTTCAGCGCGTTGAGTGCCTTGAAGCCATCGAAGCTGACGCTGATGTCCTCCAGGCTCAGCACCGTGCCGTGGCGGGTATCCAGGCCGGCCTTGCGGCTCTGGCCCAGGCCGATGGCATCACGGCCGGCGCCCAGGTTGTCGAACACAGGTTCCAGCATGAATTCCGGGTGGACCGGGGGCACGCCTCTCATGGCTGGCTCCTTTTCTTCAACAGGCCGACCACGCCCTTGGGCAGGTACAGGGTGACAAGGATGAACAGTGCGCCAAGGAAGAACAGCCAGAACTCAGGGAAGGCCACGGTGAACCAGCTTTTCATGCCATTGACCAGGCCGGCACCGAGCAACGGGCCGATCAGCGTGCCACGCCCGCCCAGGGCCACCCACACGGCGGCTTCGATGGAGTTGGTCGGCGACATCTCGCTGGGGTTGATGATGCCCACCTGTGGCACGTACAGCGCACCCGCCAGGCCGCACAGCACAGCGCTCAGCACCCACACCAGCAGCTTGAAACCACGCGGGTCGTAGCCACAGAACATGAGGCGGTTTTCGGCATCGCGCACGGCGGTGAGCAGGCGGCCGAATTTGCTACGGGTCAGGCGCCAGCACAGGTACAGGCTGGCCAGCAGCAAACCGACGGTAAGCAGGAACAGCACGGCCCGGGTGCCTTGCGCGGTAATGTCGAAACCGAGAATGGTGCGGAAGTTGGTGAAGCCGTTGTTGCCACCAAAGCCGGTTTCGTTGCGGAAGAACAACAGCATGCCGGCGAACGTCAGGGCCTGGGTCATGATCGAGAAGTACACGCCCTTGATTCGCGAACGGAAGGCAAACCAGCCGAACACCAGCGCCAGCAGCCCCGGCGCCAGCACCACCAGGCACAGAGCCCAGGCGAAATGCTGGGTGCCGGCCCAGTACCACGGCAGCTCGGTCCACGACAGAAAGGTCATGAACCCCGGCAGGCCGTCACCGGCCGCCTGGCGCATCAGGTACATGCCCATGGCGTAGCCGCCCAGGGCGAAGAACAGGCCGTGGCCCAGCGACAGCAAGCCGGCGTAGCCCCAGACCAGGTCCAGGGCCAGGGCGACGATGGCGTAGCAGAGGATCTTGCCGACCAGGGTCAGGGTGTAGGCCGACACTTGCAAGGCATGGTCCGCCGGCAGCAGTGACAACAGCGGCAGGGCGACCAGCAGCAGGACGACGAGGGCGCCGATGGCCAGCGTCAGGCGCGGCCCGGCCTTTTGCGTAGCGGTGACAAGCAGTGGCTGGTTCATCAGTCGATTACCCGTCCCTTGAGGGCGAACAGGCCTTGCGGGCGTTTCTGGATGAACAGAATGATCAACGCAAGGATGAGGATCTTGCCAAGCACGGCACCGATCTGCGGCTCCAGCAGCTTGTTGGCGATGCCAAGGCCGAAGGCGGCCCAGAGGCTGCCGGCCAGTTGGCCGACGCCGCCCAGCACCACCACCAGGAACGAATCGATGATGTAGCTCTGGCCCAGGTCCGGGCCGACGTTGCCGACCTGGCTCAGGGCCACGCCGCCGAGCCCGGCAATGCCAGAGCCCAGGCCGAAGGCGAGCATGTCGACGCGCCCGGTGGACACGCCGCAGCAGGCAGCCATGTTGCGGTTCTGGGTGACGGCGCGCACGTTCAGGCCCAACCGCGTGCGGTTGAGCAGCAGCCAGGTGAGCAGCACCACGGCCAGGGCAAAGCCGATGATGACCAGGCGGTTGTACGGCAGCACCAGGTTGGGCAGCAGCTGGATGCCGCCCGACAGCCAGGCCGGGTTGCTGACTTCGACGTTCTGCGCGCCGAACAGCAGGCGGATGGCCTGGATCAGGATCAGGCTGATGCCCCAGGTGGCCAGCAGCGTTTCCAATGGGCGGCCGTAGAGGTGACGGATGACCGTGCGCTCCAGCGCCATGCCGACCCCGGCGCTGATGGCGAAGGCCACCGGCAGGGCGATCAGCGGGTAAAACTCGATGGCGTCCGGGGCGTAGCGCTGCACCAGCACCTGGACCATGTAGGTGCTGTAGGCGCCCAGCATCAGCATTTCGCCGTGGGCCATGTTGATCACCCCGAGCAGGCCGAAGGTGATGGCCAGGCCGAGTGCTGCCAGGAGCAGGATCGAGCCCAGCGACAGGCCACTGAAGGCCTGGCCGAGCAGCTCGCCGACCAGCAGCTTGCGCTTGACCTGGGCCAGGCTGGTTTCGGCAGCGGTGCGCACCCCTGGGTCGCTTTCTGCATCGGGTTGTAGCAGGGCTTCGAGGCGGGTGCGGGCCAGCGGGTCGCCGGTTTCGCCCAGCAGGCGCACGGCGGCCAGGCGTACTGCCGGCTCGCTGGCGCCCAGTTGCAGGTTGGCCAAGGCCAGGCCGAGGGCGGCGTGCACGGCGGTGTCGGTTTCGCTGGCGAAGCGCCGGTCGAGGAAGGCCATTTGCGCAGGTTGTGCGCTTTTTTGCAGTTGCTGGGCGGCGGCCAGGCGGGTGTCGCTGTTGTCGCTGAGCAACCGGTGGCTGGCCAGGGCGTTGTCGATCAGGCCGCGCAGGCGGTTGTTCAGGCGTACTTTGCGGGTGTCGTCAGCGGCGATGCGACCTTGGCGCAGGTTTTCGAGCAGCGGCAGGCGAGTGGCATCGGGTTGCGCCGCCCAGCTTTCGAGCAGTTGGGCTTGCTCGGCGGGCTTGGCGGTGAGGAAGAATTCGCCCTCGCTGGCCTGGGTTGCCAAGGGCAATAGCAGGAGAAGGGTGAGCAGGAGTCTGAGCATGCGGGTAATCCTGGAAATCGGCGGTGGATTCATCGCGGATAAATCCGCTCCTACACGGTCGGCGCTGAACCTGTAGGCGCGGATTTATCCGCGAAAGGGCTGCAAAGCAGCCCCAATGCACTCAGTTACCTTTCACTGCATAGTCCGGGCGCTTGTCATTCCCCGGAATGAACGGGCTCCACGGCTGCGCCCGCAGCGGCTGTTCGGTTTCCCACACCACGCTGAACTGCCCGTCATCCTGAATTTCGCCGATCATCACCGGCTTGTGCAGGTGGTGGTTGGTCTTGTCCATGGTCAGGGTGAAGCCCGATGGCGCCTTGAAGGTTTGCCCGGCCAGCGCTTCGCGCACCTTGTCCACATCGGTGGACTTGGCTTTTTCCACGGCTTGCGCCCACATGTGGATACCTACGTAGGTGGCCTCCATCGGGTCGTTGGTCACGGCCTTGTCGGCGCCCGGCAGGCCCTTGGCCTTGGCGTAGGCCTTCCAGTCGGCAACGAACTTCTGGTTCACCGGGTTATCCACCGACTCGAAGTAGTTCCAGGCGGCCAGGTGGCCCACCAGCGGCTTGGTGTCAATGCCGCGCAGCTCTTCTTCGCCTACCGAGAACGCCACCACCGGCACGTCGGTAGCCTTCAGGCCCTGGTTGGCCAGTTCCTTGTAGAACGGTACGTTGGAGTCGCCGTTGACCGTTGAGATGACCGCCGTCTTGCCGCCTGCGGAGAACTTCTTGATGTTGGCGACGATGGTCTGGTAATCGGCGTGGCCGAACGGCGTGTACACCTCTTCGATGTCCTTGTCGGCCACGCCTTTGCTGTGCAGGAAGGCGCGCAGGATCTTGTTGGTGGTGCGCGGGTAGACGTAGTCGGTGCCCAGCAGGAAGAAGCGCTTGGCACTGCCGCCGTCTTCGCTCATCAGGTATTCCACGGCCGGGATCGCTTGCTGGTTGGGCGCGGCGCCGGTGTAGAACACGTTCGGCGACATCTCTTCACCCTCGTATTGCACGGGGTAGAACAGCAGGCCGTTGAGCTCCTCGAACACAGGCAACACCGACTTGCGCGACACCGACGTCCAGCAGCCGAACACCACCGCCACCTTGTCCTGAGTCAGCAGCTGGCGGCTCTTTTCGGCGAACAGCGGCCAGTTGGAAGCTGGGTCGACCACTACCGGCTCCAGCATCTTGCCGTTCACACCGCCCTTGGCGTTGATCTCGTCGATGGTCATCAGCGCCATGTCCTTGAGCGAGGTCTCGGAAATGGCCATGGTCCCGGACAGCGAATGCAGGATGCCGACCTTGATGGTCTCGGCGGCCTGGATACTCCAGCTCAGGCCCATCGCCGCAATCGATGCGCTGAGGGTAAAGGCCTTGATCAGACTGCGACGCTTCATGTGCTCTCTCCGCTGAGTTTTTATGTGTTGGGCAAGCGGGGAGGGGGGGTGCAAGGGGTGTGCCTAGTGGCGGAAGGTGCGTAATAGAGGGGTTGTGCGAGGTGTTGGGGCGTTGGTTGGATCCAGATTGGTGCCTGGGATATTTGTGTGCACAGGATTGGGGCTGCAAAGCAGCCCCAGGGCTATCAGCCGTTACGCACAGCCGAGCGTGGATGACGTCTGCTGCGCACACCCTGATAAGTCACTGCCAGCAGCACGAACCAGATCGGCGTCACCAGCAGCGCCGAACGCGTATCTGCCTCCAGGCTCAGCAACACCAGGATGAAAGCGAAGAACACCAAACACACGTAGCACATGAAGCGCCCGCCCGGCATCTTGTACTTCGACGCCTGGTGCAGCGCTGCACGATGCTTGCGGTACTTCAGGTACGACAGCAGGATCAGCGTCCACACGAACATGAACAGCACCGCCGAAACGGTGGTCACCAGGGTGAACGCCTCGACCACGTTCGGTACCAGGTAGATCAGCACCGCACCCAGCAACAGGCAGGTGCAGGAGAAGTACAGGCCGTTGGCTGGCACCGAGCGGCTCGACAGTTTTTCGAACGCCTTGGGTGCGTCACCTTCCTGGCTCAGGCCATAGAGCATGCGGCTGGTGGAGAACACGCCACTGTTGGCCGAAGAGGCCGCCGAGGTCAGTACCACGAAGTTGATGATGCTGGCTGCCGCCGGCAGGCCGGCCAGTACGAACAGTTCCACGAACGGGCTCTTGCCCGGCACCACGTCGCGCCACGGGGTCACGGCCATGATTGCAATCAGCGCCAGCACATAGAAAACGATGATCCGTACCGGGATCGAGTTGATAGCCCGTGGCAGGGTGCGCTCCGGGTTCTTCGCTTCGGCTGCGGTGGTGCCCACCAGTTCGATACCGACGAACGCGAACACGGCAATCTGGAAACCGGCGAAGAAGCCCATCAGGCCATTAGGGAACATGCCGCCGTCATTCCACAGGTTGGCCAGTTGCGCCGTGCGCCCGCTGGGCGAAGTGAAGCCGGTGATGACCATGTACAGCCCGGTGGCGACCAGGCCGAGAATGGCGACGATCTTGATCAGCGCGAACCAGAATTCCATCTCGCCGAACATCTTCACGGTGACCAGGTTCAGCGACAGCAGCAGCCCTACACAGGACAGCGCGGGTATCCACTGTGGAAGGTCCGGGAACCAGAACTGCGTATAGGCCGCGATGGCCACCACGTCGGCAATACCAGTGACCACCCAGCAGAACCAGTAGGTCCAGCCGGTGAAGTAACCTGCCCAGGGGCCGAGCAGGTCGGCCGAGAAGTCGATGAACGACTTGTAGTTGAGGTTCGACAGCAGCAGTTCGCCCATGGCACGCATGACGAAGAACAGCATGAAGCCGATGATCATGTAGACGAAGATGATCGATGGCCCGGCCAGGCTGATGGTTTTGCCCGAGCCCATGAACAGGCCGGTACCGATGGCGCCACCGATGGCGATCAGCTGGATGTGGCGGTTGGTCAGGTTGCGTTGCAGGTGTTGCTCTTCGGGTGGTGTGGATGAGGTTTGCGTCATAGGCTGCATTCCCTTGTAAGGTCGGTCTTCTTGTCTGAGGTAGCCGGTTAGGCTAACACGCGCGTTCCAGTTCGGGGCGCGACAGATCGACTCTACATTTGGGTAGCAGTGTTCTGCCTGTGCCGGCCTCATCGCGGGTAAACCGGCGCAGGCTAAAACTCAGGCGCTGGCCAGCACCCGACGACGGCGTACCACCAGGCTATCCACCACCCACATCACCACCATCGACACCCCCACCAGCGGGAACATCACCCCCAGCACCAGCATCACCCCCACCGCCGTCTTCCACCGCGGCAGGTCATGGCGCAGCGGCGGTACGCCCAGCCCACCCGTTGGCCGGCGCTTCCACCACATCACCAGCCCGCTCATCGAGCCCAGCAGGATCATCAGGCACACCAGCAGGATGATGATCTGGTTGAGGGCGCCGAACATCTTGCCTTCGTGCAGCATTACCCCCAGCTCGGTGGCGCGGGCGACCGGGCTGTAGTCCTGCCAGCGCACATCAGCCAAGACCTTGCCGGTATATTGGTCGACATGCAGGGTGGCGTCGTTGCGCGGGTCGTCGGCAAACACGGCAATGGTGAACACGCCGTCTGCCGTGGTCGGCAGGGTGATGCTGTAACCCGGCTCGACCTGGCGGGCAGTAGCGATGTCTTCGACCTGCTGCACGCTCACCTGGGGGGCTGCGGGCATGTCCGACATCATGTGGTGCCCGGCGTGTTCGGCGTGCGCGCCGGACTGCGGCATCGGCGTGTTCTCCATCGCCCAGGGCACGGTCTGGCGGTGCGCACTGTTCAATTCACCCGCCTGCTGGTCCGACTTGGGCACGTCGTTCCACATGGCCGCCGGGAAGCGGTTCCACACATCGGCGTACTGCTTGCCCCACAAGCCGGTCCAGGTCATGCCGCTGACCAGCATCAGCAACAGCAAGGCCGAGCCCCAGAAGCCGGTTACCGCATGCAGGTCGCGCCACAACAGCCTGCCGCGTGACGACAGCCGTGGCCATAGCACGCCGGCACCGTTGCGTCCGCGCGGCCACCACAAATACAGGCCCGACACCACCAGCACGATGCCCCAGCCGGCCGCCAGCTCCACCAGGCGGTCACCAACCGTGCCGACCATCAGTTCGCCATGCAGGGCGCGGGCGATGGCTTGCAGGTTTTGCTTGCCGTCCTGCTCGCCGAGGACCTTGCCGCTGTACGGGTCGACAAACACATTCAGTTCACGCCCGCCGTCATGCACCACGAACTGCGCACTGCGCTCCGCGTTCAGCGGCGGCAGGTACTGGCCGACGTGAGCCTTGGGGTAGGCCTGGCGCACTTCGGCCAGCATTGCATCGGCGCCCTGTCGGTGGTGGCCGGCTTCGACCACCATCAGGTCGCGGTACAGCAGCGGGTCGAGCTGCGGCTTGAACAGGTAGATGATCCCGGTGATCGCCAGCAGGATCATGAACGGGGCCACGAACAGCCCCGCATAGAAATGCCAACGCCAGGCCAGGTTATAGAAATTGATGCGTGTTCCTCTCATGGGAACCTCCTGTGTGACCAGCTGATGGGCGCAACCGAAGTTGCGCCCGTTGTTGTTGTCAGAAGCTGAAATCGACCTTGGTCCAGAAGGTCCTGCCTGGCTCATTGACCGGCTGTGGATCTGTAGCCGGGTAGCCGAACCCGGCGTTCCCGGCCAGGTTCAAGTGCTCGGCGTAGGTTTTGTCGAACAGGTTGTCGACCCCCGCGCTGAGCTTGAGGTTGTTGTTCACCTTGTAGGCGCCATTGAGCGAGAACACGCCGAAGCCGGCGCTCTTGTCGTAGTCCTTGCCGACCACGTTGCCCTGGTTCTCGGCAATGCGGTTTTGCGCCGCCACCAACCGCCACAGTGCGCCGACGCTCCACACATCACGGCTGTAGGTCAGGCCCAGGCGGCTCTCCAGGGGTGGCATTTGCGGTAGCGCTTTGCCATCACTGCTGTTCTTGCCCCAAGCGTAGGCCAGCGTGCCGTCGGCCTTCCAGTTTTCGGTCAGCTGGTAGGCCGCGCCCAGTTCGCCGCCCATGATGCGGGCGTCGATGTTCTGTGCCTGGGAGGTGCTCATGCCCATCATGCCGGTGCGGTAGTCGAACAGGATGTAGTCGCGGATCTGCCCGACATAGCCCGAAGCCCAGGCTTCCAGGCGCTCGGTGCGGTACTGGATGCCGAAGTCGAGCTGGGTGGTTTTCTCCGGCTTGATACCGTCAAAGGCGTTGGCCGCCCCCGGTGGTGCCAGCTTGGGCGAGAACAGCTCCCAATAGTCGGGGAAGCGCTGGGCGTGGCCGAGGCCGATGTAGGTGGTGGCCGGGATGGCTGCCAGGTCGTGCTCATAACGGACGAAGCCGCTGGGCAAGGTGTCGGCGCGAGTGTCGCCTTCGGTGGCGCTGCCTTTGCGCAAGTCACGGGCCGAGGCGCGGTCCAGGCGGGCACCGGTAATCAGCCGGTCCTCACCGCTGACGTACCAGGTCAGTTCGCTGAAAGCGCCGTAGTTGTGGAAGTCGGCGTCCTTGGTCCAGGCCTGGCCCTTGTGCGCGTCCACGCCCATGCCACCGCGCTTGCGGTGTTCGTTGGTCTGCGCGTCGATGCCGCCGATCAGTTGCACGTCGGCCCAGCGCCAGGTGGCCTTGATGCGTGCGCCCATGGTGCGGCGGTCGACGTTGCTGACCATCGGCATGCCCATCATGCCGCTGCCCGATGGGGTGCGCAGGCTGTAGTTGTCCATCACATGGTCGGCGTAGTTGTAGTAGACCTGCGCCTCGACCTTGTCGAGCACCTCGCCGAGGTTGGACTTTTCAAAGCGCAGGCCCAGGCTTTCGCGCTTGAACTGCGAGCCGTCCATACCACGCCCGGCATAGCGGGCCTCGCCATCGCCCTTGCCGGCAGTCAGCTCCAGCAGGGTGTCCTGGTCGGGCGTCCAGCCGAGGGTGACATCGCCGTTCCATTTTTCCCAGCGCGACGGCACGGTGTCGTTGTTGCCGTCGTGGTAGTCGTCCGAGCGAGACTGGTTACCGACGAAGCGGGCATAGGCCTGGCTGTTGCCGGCGGCGGCATCCAGCACCTTGTCGAAGCGGCCGTTGGAGCCGGCCAGCAGGCTGGCGTTCACCCGGCTGCCGAGGGTGCCGAATTTCTCTGGTTCGCGTTCGAAAAGGATGGTGCCTGCCGAGCCGCCCGGGCCCCAGATCACGCTTTGCGGGCCTTTGATCACGGTGAGGCGGTCGTAGGTTTCCGGCGAGATGTAGGACGTGGGCGCGTCCATGCGGTTGGGGCAGGCGCCCAGCATCAGGCCACCGTTGGTGAGGATGTTCAGGCGCGAGCCGAACATGCCGCGCAGTACCGGGTCGCCGTTGGTGCCACCGGCACGTATTGCCGAGAAGCCGGGGATGGTCTTCAGGTAGTCGGCGCCGTCGCTGGCCGGTACGGGCTGGCGCGGGTCTTTCGGGTTGGTGACCACGGTCAGCGGCGAACTCGGGGCCACGGCGGTGATCACCGTCGGGCTCAGCTCGGGGGCTTCGTGCACATGGCCCTCATGGCCAGGGTCGGCGGCCAGGGCCACGGGCGCGAGCAGCGAGCCGCACAGGGCGGCGATGGTCCCACGCAGGGACAAGGCAAAAACAGGGGTGCAGCCGGACATAATGATTCCAGTCGATCAGTCATGAGTTAGCGCGAAGCCTCCTGGCTCCGTGCGCAAAATGTGGGTTCAGACGCTGATCGCGGAAGGTGGGGCGCGGCTGCGCGCACCGGGGAATACAGCCTGCCGGGCATGGCCCTGGTGCGTTGGCGCAAGCAGGTGGGGGGTGGGGACGACACTGCCGGCACTGAGCGGGCTGAGGGCCTGGGGCAGGGCCGGGCAGTTGAACAACAGGCTGCAGTAACCGCACTTTTCCCACATCACATGCAGCTGGCCATCGTTGCCGTGGCCGTGATGGGTGTCGCCGCCATGCTGATGGGCAGCCGTCATCGGCATGTCCATCGGCATGCTCATGCCGGCATGGTGGTCCATCGGCATCGACTGGGAAATCAGTGGGCCGATGAAGATCATCCACATGGCGAACAGGCTCAGCCATCCACCACCGGCGCGCCTGCGGTCAGGGCGGGTGGTACGGCTGATGCTGTTGCGCGGCAGGCTCATGGCGAGTGCCTGTCAGCAGGTGTCAGTGCGCGTGTTCGTGGGCTTGCGGCTGGTCCGCTGGCGCCTGCTTCTGCACGGCCACCTCAACAGTGATGTTGCCGGCCTTTTCGAAGTGCAGGGTCAACGGGAAGCGCTTGCCGTCGGTGAGCAGGCTGCGCTCCTTGGGCTGCATCAGCATCACGTGGTAGGCGCTGGGGGCGAAGGTCAGGTCCTTGCCGGCAGGTACCACCACGCTGGGCACCTGCTGCATCTTCATGGCGCCGCTGGCGCTCATGACATGCTCGTGCAGTTGCGCGTCATCGCTGATGGGGCTGTTGACGCTGAGCAGGCGGTCATCGGTCTTGCCATTGTTGTGCACCACGAAATACGCCGCGACGTTCGGCGCGTTGGGTGGTAACTGCAGTGACCAGGGGTGGGCGATGTGCAGGTCGCCCACGCTGTATTCGTGGGCATTGGCAAAGGCGCCAGGCAGCAGCAGGGCGGCCATGACGAGGGCGTGCTTGAGCATGGTGAATCTCCGTTCTGTTCAGGTTCAGGCAGACAACGTGATGAACTCAGGCCAGCGGAGAGGCACGGGGGTTGAGCGCAGGCCAAAGTTGGCGCGGCGAGGGTTGGTAGTCAGCCGGTGGCGACAATAGCCCGGCGAGCAGTGTCGGCGGGTTGTGCAACTGTGGCGGGTAGCCGGGCAGGGCCAGCAGCGGTGCGGCGCCCGAGCAGCACCAGCAGTTCATCATGCTGGCGCTGTCGTCGTTTTGCGTGCCGAGGTCGATCTTGGCCAGGGCCTGGACGTCGACTTTGGCCTTGTTGGCCATGCTGGAACAGAAAGCCCCCCACAGCAACTGCTCGGCCGGGCCCTTGGGCGCAGCAGAAGACAGCGGCATGGCCAGCAGGTTGAACAGCACTGCAAGGCAGGCTATCCAGGCAATGTGCCGACGTGGGGGCATGGAGAGATCCGGTCAGGAATCGTGGTGGGTATTGTAAGGCGGAGTATAGGTAAAAATGGCGGGGTGCGGTGAAGTGACGCAGGTGGGCAGTTGAAGCGGTGTCGTCTGCTTCGCGGGCGTGCCCGCGAAGCAGGTCAAATCAATCTCAGGCCTTGTTGCGGCCCATCAACCCCCGCACGGTCTCTTGCAGGTCAGCTGGCAACACCACCACCTTGGCATTGCTGCTGCCCGCCAGGTTCTCCATGGCCCCGACATAGCGCTCGCCCAGCAGGTACATGGCCGGCACGGTCTCGTTGCCCACCGCTTCCTTCACCAGCGAAATCGCCCGCGCCGAGGCCTCGGCCAGGCTGATCTGCGCTTCGGCATCCAGCCTGGCGGCCTGCAAGCGTGCTTCCGCTTCAAGGATCGCCGCCTGCTTGGCGCCTTCGGCACGGGTTACATCGGCCTTGCGCTCACGCTCGGCTGCCGCCTGACGCTCCATGGCGAGCTGCATGTTCTCGGAGGGCTTGATGTCCTGGATTTCCACCGAGCGCACGGTCACGCCCCAGTCTTCGGTTTGCTCCGACATCGCATCGCGCAAACGTGCCTTGATCTGCTCACGGCTGGACAAGGCTTCGTCCAGGTCCATGGCACCGACGATGGCGCGCAGCGAAGTCATGGTCAGGCTGGTGACGGCGAACGAGAAGTTCTGCACGCCGTAGGAGGCCTTCTGCGGGTCGACCACCTTGGCGAAGCACAGCGCGTTGGCGACGATGACTGCGTTGTCCTTGGTGATGATTTCCTGTTGCTGCACATCGAGGATGATGTCTTTGGTCGGCAGGCGGTAGGCGACCACATCCATGTAGGGGATGAGGATGTTCAGGCCGGGCTTGAGCGTGCTGTGGTAGCGGCCCAGGCGCTCGACGATCCATTCCTCGCCCTGGGGCACGATACGCACCCCCTTGAACACGGTGATCAGGACGAACAGGGCGATGGCCGCGACGACGATAAGGCTGGTCATGATGCGAAATTCCTTTTAGTGCAGGTTCAGGCCCGGATGACGCGGGCGGTGTTCCCCTCGATGGCGGTAAGGCGCACCCGCTCGCCAGCAGGGATCTCGCTGTCGGCGATGCAGGTCCATTCTTCGTTACCCAGAATCGGCTTTTGGAAGCGCACGCGGCCTTTCTGGAACTCCGAAACGCCAGCGGTCAGCAAGCCCACTTCACCGATCACGCTGTCGGCGGTCCAGCGCACATCCGGCTGCTTGCGCCGGAACAGCTTGAACCAACACGCGGTGGTGACCGACGACAGCAACACCCACAGCAATACCTGCATGTCCAGTTGCAGACTGGGGGCGGCCAGCGAGGTGAGCGAGACCAGCACGGCACCGATGCCGAACCAGAGGATGAAGAACGTCGGCAGGACCAGTTCGAGCAGGATCAGCGCGATGCCGAAGACCAGCCAGATCCACCATTGCATTTCCATATGGGTGAAACCTTCCGGGGTGGGGGAATTGAGTTTAAGGCAGTAGGGCGGTATCGGGCCACTTGGCAGGCTGGAAGAAAAATCTGAAATCAGTGTAGGAGCGCTGTTGCCAGATCAGTCAGTGAGCCGAATTGTCGGTCAACTTCCGGCAGCACCGGGCGCTTCAGGATCAGTACCGGCACATTCAACTCCCGCGCCACTTCGAGCTTCGGTTCGGTCGCCACACTGCCGCTGTTCTTGCTGATCAGCACATCGATCCTGCGGCGCCGGAACAACGCCCGTTCATCCTCGATATGGAATGGCCCGCGGGCACCAATCACTTCGCAACGCTCGTTGCCAGGGCATG
This sequence comes from Pseudomonas sp. OG7, assembly GCF_014192825.1. Lineage (NCBI taxonomy): Bacteria > Pseudomonadati > Pseudomonadota > Gammaproteobacteria > Pseudomonadales > Pseudomonadaceae > Pseudomonas > Pseudomonas sp. OG7. Next base: position 738,180 of record NZ_JACHYK010000001.1, read on the forward strand.
CCTCCAACGCCCGCAAGGTCCAGAACTGTTCCGGCGGTATTTCGTCCAGATGTTGCAGCGGCTCTCGCCCCAGCGTGAACAGCGGCCTGCGAAACGGCTTGAGCGCCTCGATCAACGCCGCCCAGTCCTCGACCTCGCGCCAGTCGTCCCCCGCTTGCGCCTGCCAGGCCGGGCGTCGCAAGGCCCAGCACGGGATGCCGGCAATACGCGCAGCACTGGCGGCGTTGCGGCTGATCTGCGCGGCGTAAGGGTGGGTGGCATCGATCAACAGCGTGATACCGGCCTCGCGCAGGTAGCTGGCCAGGCCTTCAGCGCCGCCAAAGCCACCGACCCGCACCTGGCATTGCAGGTCCTGCGGCACGCGGCCGATACCCGCCAGGCTGTAAACGTGCTGCGGGCCGAGGCGACGGGCGATGGCCAGGGCCTCGGTGACGCCGCCCAACAGCAGAATGCGCGCAGTCATTGCACGCCCGCCCGGCCAACGATGCCGCCTTGGCGGTCGATGGCGAACACTTCCACTTGCACCTGTGCCGGCACCACGCTGCGGGCGAAGGCCAGGGCGTGGGCACACACGGCATCACCGAGGGCAACGCCGGCCGCATGAGCGAGAGCGAGTGCTTGCTGGCTGGTGTTGGCGCCGATGATGGCGGCCTGCAACGCTTCGTCAGCGCCAATGTCTGCAGCCCAGCCAGCCAGTTGCGGCAGGTCGATGCTGGAATGGCGGCTGTGCAGGTCCATGTGCCCGGCCGCCAGTTTGCTGATCTTGCCGAAGCCACCGCACAGGCTCAGGCGTGGCACCGGCACCTTGCGCAGGTGCTTGAGCACTGCGCCAACGAAATCACCCATTTCGATCAGGGCGATTTCTGGCAGGCCGTAGACGCGGCGCATGGTGTCTTCGCTGGCGTTGCCGGTGCAGGCGGCGATATGCGTGTAGCCGTTGGTGTGGGCCACGTCGATGCCTTGATGAATCGAGGCGATATAGGCTGCACAGGAAAACGGCCGCACGATGCCGCTGGTGCCGAGGATCGACAGCCCGCCCACTATGCCCAGGCGCGGGTTCATGGTCTTCAGGGCCAGTTGCTCACCGCCCTGCACATTGACCGTGACCTCGAAACCGCCGGGATAGCCACACTCATCGGCCAGGCGCTGCAGGTGTTCAGTGATCATGCGCCGAGGTACCGGGTTGATGGCCGGTTCGCCAACCGCAAGCACCAGCCCCGGCCGGGTCACGGTGCCGACGCCGATCCCCGCGACAAAGCGGATGCCCGTCTCGGCCAACAGACGCACCTGGCTGTAGAGCAAGGCGCCGTGTGTCACATCCGGGTCGTCGCCCGCATCCTTGAGGGTGCCGGCTTCGGCGCCTTCGCCGATCAGGCGGCAGAACTCCAGGCGCATCTGCACCACCTTGCCCTTGGGCAGGGTGATATCCACTGCATCGTCTTGCTGGCCGGTGAGCAGCAGCTTGGCCGCTGCCAGGCTGGTGGCGGTAGCGCAGCTGCCGGTGGTCAGGCCGCTGCGCAGGGGCGCCGGCTGTTCGCGGGTTTCTTCACGCATCGGCGGGCTTCATCACTTCCAGCAGGGTGATCGGCAGCGCCTGGCGCCAGGTGTCGAACGTGCCCAAGGGTTGGGCATGGGCGACATGCAGGCGGGTCAGTTCACCCCCGTGCTGTTCGCGAAAGTGCGCCAGGGCCAGTTCGCTTTGCAAGGTCACTGCGTTGGCCACCAGCCGGCCGCCGGGGCGCAGGTTCGCCCAGCAAAAGTCCAGCACGCCTTCACGGGTGACGCCGCCGCCGATGAAGATGGCATCGGGCTGTTCCAGGCCTTGCAGTGCCATTGGCGCCTTGCCGCGAACCAGTTGCAGGCCAGGTACGCCCAGCGCATCGCGGTTATGTTCGATGAAGCCCTGGCGGCCTTCGTCGGCCTCGATGGCCAGTGCGCGGCAGGCCGGGTGGGCACGCATCCATTCGATGCCGATCGAGCCGCAGCCGGCGCCCACGTCCCACAGCAGTTCGCCGGGCTGGGGCGCCAGGCGCGCCAGTGTGATAGCGCGGACATCGCGCTTGGTCAGCTGGCCGTCGTGCCGGAAGGCACTGTCCGGCAGCCCGGCCAGGCGATGCAGGCGTGGCGCTTCGGGTGAGGCCAGGCATTCGATGGCCACCAGGTTGAGCGCTGCGGTTTCGGCGTGCGGCCAGTTTTGGGCGGTGCCCTCCAATGCGCGTTCTTCCTGGCCACCCAGGTGTTCGAAAACCCGCAGGCGGCTTGGCCCGAAGCCACGTTCGCGAAGCAATGCTGCAACGGCCGCCGGGCTGTCGCCATCGTTGCTCAGCACCAGCAAGCGCACACCGCTGTGCAGGTGGGCATTGAGCGCCGCCAAGGGGCGGGCGACCAGCGACACCACTTGCACGTCCTGCAGCGGCCAGCCCAGGCGCGCAGCAGCCATGGCGCAGGAAGAGGGCATCGACAGCACGCGCATTTCATCGGCAGGCACCTGGCGCGCCAGGCTGGCGCCGACGCCGTAGAACATCGGGTCGCCGCTGGCCAGCACGCACACCGGCTCGCCGCGCAAGGCCAGCACCGGGGCCAGCGAGAACGGGCTTGGCCAGCCCAGCCGTTCGCCGGGCACGCAGCGTGGCAGCAAGGCCAGCTGGCGCGGGCTGCCGAAGATCCGCGCAGCACCCAGCAGCGCGCGCCGGGCCTGTTTGCCCAGGCCACTGAAGCCGTCTTCGCCGATGCCTACTACTGTCAGCCAGGGTGCCATGTATACCTCTTCAAGATTTTGGGGCCGCTGCGCACCCAAAAATCTGCTCAAACTCGAATGATGCTCGACCACCGGCTTTTCATGCCGCCGGACAAAGCAGGCATAATACCGCGCCTTCTACACTCAAGCGCATTTTCACAGATTGCCGGACGCCCCTTTGACGCAGGCCCATGCTCCCAACGTTTCGCCCCGCCCCTCGGCCTGCCCGGGGTTGTGGCGCATCGTCAGTGCCCGTGACGGCGGCATCTGCCGCATCAAGCTGCCGGGCGGCCTGCTGCTGGTCAGCCAGGCCGAAGCGGTGGCGGCGGCGGCCGAGCGCTTCGCCGGCGGTGTGATCGAGGCCACCAACCGTGGCAACCTGCAAATTCGTGGCATCGGCAGCGAGCACCGTGCGCTGATCGACACGTTGCTCGTTGCCGGCCTGGGCCCGCGCGAAGCGGCCGGTGATGATGTGCGCAACCTGATGCTAAGCCCGCTGGCCGGGCATGACCCAGCCATGCTGCTGGATGCGCGGCCGTTGGCCGAGCAGATCCTCCTTATGCTGGAAAGCACCCCGCGCTTCCATCAACTGTCGGCCAAGTTCGCCGTACAGCTGGATGCCGGCGAACGCCTGGCCATGCTCGAACACCCTCACGACCTGTGGCTGTCGGCCCTGCGCCTGGAGCAGCAGACCTGGCTGGCGTTCGGCCTGGCGGGTTGCCCGGCAGATGGCCAGGCGCTCGGTGCGGTGCCGCTGGAGCAAGGCCTGGCGCTGGTGCGTGCCGTGCTGGAACGCTTTCTCGACCTGGCAACCCCTGCGCAGGCGCGCATGCGCCAGTTGCTTGAGGTATACCCGGCAAGCGATTTCGTCGATGGGCTCGGGCTGGACATCCGCCGCGACGACGCCGTGCTCACATGGCGACGCGAACCACACCGTGCTTCTTGGCTGGGGGTGATACCCCAGGTTCAAGGCCTTGCCCTTGGCGTTGCCCCACCCCAAGGCCGCCTGACCCCAGCCATGTTGCGCGGTGCCGCATGTATTGCCCGTGAATGGGGCGATGGCAGCCTGCGCCTTAGCCCCTGGCAAAGCCTGGTGGTGACCAATCTGCAAGAACGACACATCGATCAGGCCCAGGCCGAACTGTCTGCGCTGGGCTTGCTGTGCCACGACCATGAACCCCTGGCGCGCATCAGCGCCTGCACCGGCGCCAGCGGCTGCGCCAAGGCCCTTGGCGAGACCAAGGCCGACGCCGTTGCCTTGGCCGCGCTGCTGGGCCCAGGTGTACCCGCCAGCGTGCACCTGTCCGGTTGCCCCCGTTCCTGCGCCGTGGCTCATGTAGCCCCGGCCACTTTGCTGGCCCGTTCACCGGGCCGTTATGACCTGTACCTGCGTGATGCGCGCCATCCGGGCTTCGGAGCCCTGCGCGCCACCGACCTTACCTTGAATGAAGCAGGCGCCATGCTCGACCTGCCGACGGAGCACCTTGATGATTGACTACATCCGCGATGGTCAGGAGATCTATCGCAATTCCTTCCGGATCATCCGTGAGGAAGCCCGGCTCGAGCGGATTCCCGCAGACCTCGAAAAGCTCGCCGTGCGCGTGATCCACGCCTGCGGCATGGTCGATGCCATCGACGGCCTGCAGTTCTCCGAAGGTGCCGGCCGGGCCGGGCGCGAAGCGCTGCTTAACGGCGCGCCGATCCTTTGCGATGCGCACATGGTGGCTGAAGGCATTACCCGGGCACGCCTGCCCGCAGACAACAAGGTTATCTGCACCCTGCGCGACCCGAGCGTGCCAGGCCTGGCGAAGGATGCTGGCAATACCCGCTCCGCCGTAGCCCTCGAGCTGTGGCGCCCATACCTGGAAGGCAGCGTGGTGGTGATCGGCAACGCGCCTACCGCGCTGTTCTACCTGCTGGAGATGATTGACGCGGGCGCTCCCAAGCCGGCGCTGATCCTCGGCTTCCCGGTCGGTTTCGTCGGCGCCGCCGAGTCCAAGGCGATGCTCGCCGCCGACAGCCGTGGCGTGCCGTTCGTGATCATGCAGGGCCGCCTGGGCGGCAGCGCGATGGCCGCCGCCGCGGTCAACGCCCTGGCCACGGAGGTGGAATGATGGCGCCGCGTGGACGACTGCTGGGCCTGGGCGTGGGCCCTGGCGACCCTGAACTGATCACCCTCAAGGCCCTGCGCCTGTTGCGCGAAGCGCCTGTGGTCGGTTACTTCGTGGCCAAGGGCAAGCGTGGCAACGCCTTCGGTATCATCGAGGCACACCTGCAGCCTGAGCAGACCCTGCTGCCACTGGTCTACCCGGTTACCACCGAAGCCCTGCCAGCGCCGCTGTCCTATGAACAGGTGATCAGCGACTTCTACGACGAAGCCAGCGTGCAGGTGGCCGAGCACCTGGATGCCGGCCGCGACGTGGCGGTGATCTGCGAAGGCGACCCGTTCTTCTACGGCTCCTACATGTACCTGCACGATCGCCTGGCGCAGCGGTATGAGGCCGAAGTGATCCCGGGCGTCTGCTCGATGCTCGGTGGTGCTTCGGTGCTGGGCGCGCCGTTGGTCTACCGCAACCAGAGCCTGTCGGTGTTGTCGGGTGTATTGCCGGCCGAAGAGCTCAAGCGCCGCCTGGCCGACGCCGATGCTGCGGTGATCATGAAGCTTGGTCGCAACTTCCCCAAGGTGCGCGAGGTGCTGGCCGAACTGGGCCTGGACGGGCGTGCGCTGTATGTGGAGCGGGCCACCATGGCCAACCAGAAGATCGTGCCGCTGGACCTGGTTGACCCGCAGTCGTCGCCGTACTTCTCGCTGATCATCGTGCCGGGTGAAAAATGGCAGGGTTGAACATGCACAAGGCACCCGCCATCGTCATCCTTGGCCCAGGCAGCCTGGCCACCGCGCAGCGAATCCAGAAGCGTTACCCGCAGGCGTCGATCCATGGCCTGGAAGGCCGGGTCGAAGGTGTCGACCTTCACTACACCGCGTTCGGCGACACCCTGCGCCGGCTGTACCAGCAGGACACGCCGATCATCGCCCTGTGCGCTGCAGGTATCGTCATCCGTAGCCTGGCCAGCCTGCTCAGCGAGAAGGGCGTCGAGCCGCCGGTGCTGGCCGTGGCCGAAGATGGCAGCGCGGTAGTGCCGTTACTCGGTGGCCTGAGCGGCGTGAACGTGATGGCGCGTGAACTGGCTGAAGCACTGGGGGTTGCCGCTGCCATTACCACCAGTGGCGAGCTGCGTTTTGGTACCTGCTTGCTGAACCCGCCACAGGGCTATGCCCTGGCGGATATCGAGCAAGGCAAGCGCTTTGTCTCCGACCTCCTGGCCGGCGAATCGGTGCGCATCGAAGGTGATGCCCCCTGGCTGCAGCAGGCGCAGTTACCCGCCAGCGAGGCGGCTCGGCGCACCATTCATGTGGGGCATCAGGCGCGCCCGGCCAACCGCGACGAATTGCTGATTCACCCGCGTTCGGTGGTTGTGGCTGTTGCAGGCGGTAACCTGCACGGTATTCGTGCCGCACTGCAGCAGGCTGGCATCGCCGAGCCATCGGTAGCCTGTCTGCTGGCGGACGAGCAGGCCATGGCCGACAGCGGCTTGCATGAGGCCGCGCAGGCGTTGGGTGTGGCCTTGCGCTTCGCTGCCAATCCAGACGGGGTGGCCAGCATGCTTGCGGCGGCGTTGCCCGATGCCCGGCTGACCGAGCTTGAGGGTGCGGCCATTGCCGTGGCGCCTGCCCCGGTCGAGGTGGCGCAGGTTGGCCGCCGTCGTGGTCGTCTGGCCGTTATCGGCCTGGGGCCGGGCGCTGCCGAACTGATGGTGCCGGCGGTGAAGGCAGAGCTGGCGTGTGCCGAAGACGTACTTGGCTATGAAACCTACGTGCGCATGGCCGGGCCGTTCCGTGACGACCAGGTGCTGCACTGCACCGACAACCGTGAAGAGATGCAGCGCGCCCGGCATGCCTTCGAGCTGGCGGCCCAGGGCCGTTCGGTGGTGGTGGTGTCGTCGGGTGACCCGGGCGTGTTCGCCATGGCTGCTGCGGTGCTTGAAGCGTTGCATGAGTCCAGTGACCCGGCGTGGCACCGCGTCGACCTCGAGATCCTGCCTGGCGTTTCGGCCTCGCTTGCAACGGCCGCCCAGGCAGGTGCACCGCTAGGTCACGACTTCTGCGTGATGTCGCTGTCGGACAACCTCAAGCCCTGGTCCATCATCGAGAAGCGCCTGGACCTGGCGGCTCAGGCTGACCTGGTGCTGGCCTTCTACAACCCGATCTCCAAAGCCAGGCCTCATCAGTTGGGTGTGGCACTGGAGGTTGTGCGCCGGCATCGCGATGGCAACACCCCTGTAGTCCTTGGCCGTGACATCGGTAGGCCGGGGCAGACGCTGAAGGTAGTCACATTGGCCGAGCTGTTGCCAGAAATGGTCGACATGCGCACCATGGTTCTGGTCGGCTCGTCCACGACCTGCCAATTCCCCAGCGCCGACGGCAAGCAGTGGGTGTATACCCCGCGCTGGTACCCGTCTGCCGAGTGAGGCACCGAGGGAACCGGTTCATGCCTGTTCCCTCGTCGTTTACGGCATAGGGTGAATGTCCCTCGATGATTCCCATCGGGGCATTCAAGGACCCTGTACATGAACGATATCAACGCTTCCAGTGGCGATAGCATCGCTGTTGTCGAACAATCTCTTCTGGCGCTGAGCGCAGGCATGTCGGCGCAAAGCCGACGCGATGCCAAGACCACCTTCCAGTTCGCTTCTCGCGTGGCGTCCAAGCTGCATGACCGTGACGGTGAGTCCGAAGCCTGGTTCAACAAGTTTCTGGAGGTGATGCGCACCCTGGGCTGGGTGGCGGGCCGACGCTCTTACGAACGTGACTACGACCAGAGCGCATCGCTGACCCTGGGCCCGATTGCCTTCAAGGTCGCCAGTGCCGCAGGTAAGGCCTTGCTCGGCGGGCCGGTAGGCGAGGCCATGGCCAAGCTGGCCGGCGATGCCATCAATGCGCTCGGTAACATTGAAGAAGCACAGAAGGTCTACAAGCAGAACGTCAAAGGCAACCCGGTCTCGACCACAGGGTTGGGAACGTGCATTGAAACGCCTGAGGGCGAACTGTTCATGCTGGTGAACGCATTCAGTGCTTCGCCAAGTGAAAACGACCTGAATACCACGGTGTTCGAATGGAAGAGTTCAAGCAAAGACCGCTACTGCGGTTCGGCAGTACTTGCCTTGAATGAAGTGGTCTACACCGACCAGGTGCGCGCAACGATCGAGCAGAAACTCGCTGACAAGGCCGTCAAGGCCGCCGACGAATACGAGATTTGAGAGCAAACGGGGCCTGCGGGCCCCGTTCTTCATTCTGCACGTTTGAAATTCGAGGTATTGCAATGAGTAAGGAAGGCTACTCCTTGTGGCTCGTTGGTGGCACCGCGCTGCTGGTCGCGGACGCGGCGCAGCCCTTGAGGCAGTATGCGCTGGACTCGATTCTGTTTGCCCAGCTGCGCTCGGACAAATTGAACGGCTCACGGTTTATCCACTACGGGCGCTGGTACAGCGGGTACCGCACGGCACTGGAGGAGCGAGGCTGGGTGGTCGTGCGCAGCCGCAGTGATCACCAGCAGGCGCAGGCTGGGCAATCACTGGTGCCGGTTCAGCGGCTCAGCGACGATTTGCAGGCCCGTCATCCCAGCCTGGCGGGTCATTTGCGGGCTGCCATTACCCTGCTCTCGCAGGTGGTGGTGCAGAAGCACCTGCAACCCTTCACGCTGGCGGAGCAGGACAAGACCACACACTGCGCCTACGAGCTGGGCGTGATGCTGCCTGATGCGTCTCTGGATATGTGTGGGTTGGCGTTCAAGAGTGCCTTGCCTGCATCACAGATTCGTCCCGATACCCGTTTGCAGCCCATACCGGCCGAGGGGATAGACCTGCGGGCCAGTGCCGGAACATTGAGCGAATACCTGACTGTCGCTCATCGCCAAGGCCTGCACGATCTGCTTGAGCGAACACAGCATGTTGGAAAAATCATTGATCTAGGGGTGTTGAAGCCGGAGGGTGGCGATGCAACAGCATGAAGCCGTAGTCGTAGGCGCAAGCCTGGTTTCGTTCATTCCCGGCGTCAGCCTTGAGCAGCGTCAGGCCGTGAAGCTTGCTTCGTTATGGGCCGAGACCGTGACGTTGCAAGACATGGCCAAAGCAACGCAGCAGGAACAATACGATTACTACCGCAAGAAGTTGATGTACCTGGGGTGGGACGCGAAGTCTGCTGAAGAAGTCCATTGGCCGGACCCGCAGCGGCCCAGAATTGTCGATCAGGCGTTGAGCAAGATCGACGCCGTCGCAGGGGCTCAGCATTCCAGCAGCATGGCGCTGGCGTTCGAGGCGCTAAAGAGAAACGGCAAACCCTTGCTGCATTTCGAGTCTCGCAGCAGGGACCGAGCGCAGTTTCAACTGTTGTCCTGTGCGCCAGTCAGTGGCAACTACGTGGACATTGTGGTGTACCACGAGGCTGGCAACACGGCGGTATTCACCAATGGCTTTCTGTTTCGCGAGCGCCGCAACATGCAGGTGGCCGCAGAGCTGGTGCGTTTCAATACACGCCTGTTCAATCAGGAACGTCGCAGCGGTGTCGAGCGGGCACTGGTGAAGATTGCCTTGAAGGAAATCCATGAAATGGAGGTTTAGGGCATCAGGTATCCCTTGATACCGGTAAAGATGATCTGCGCTGCCAATGCGCAGACAAACAGGCCCATCAAGCGGCTGACGATCTGCAGGCCCTGCTCGCCAAGAATGCGTTCGATACCGTGTGACAGGTACAGCACCAGGCCCACGGTGAAACTGGCCAGGGCAATGCTGATGATGGCGAGCAACTTGTCATCCCAGTGCGGCTGGCCGACGCCCATCACCAGCAGGGCACCAATGGTGCCGGGGCCGACGGTCAGCGGAATGGTCAGCGGCACGATGGTCACATCTTGCTGCACGTAATCGGCCTGCACGGCCGGTTTGCCCTGGGCCATGCCCAGGGCCGAGATGAACAGCACGCTGCCGGCTCCGATGCGGAAGGCGTCAGCGGTGATGCCAAAAATACCGAAAATCACCCGACCGAACAGGTACAGCAGCACGCTGGCGACCAGCGCCGCGAAGGCCACCTTCCAGGCCAGTTGCTTGCGCTCCTTGCTGGAGTGGCCGCGGGTTAGGCTGATGAAGCACGACAGCACGAAGAACGGGCTGTAGAGCACGAGCATTTTCAGGTAGACGCTGAACAACTCATGGAGCATGGGGCGTAGTCCTCAGCAATACTGATGCTTGTGTCAGCTAGGAAGTATGCGCTGGATCTACCAGGGTTTCCCGCTGGTTGGCCCAGTACTGGATCAGCTCGCGCAACTGTGACAATTCCACCGGCTTGGCCATGTGCCCGTCCATGCCCGCCAGCCGTGCGCGCTCCTTGTGTTCGGCCAGAATGTGCGCCGTCAGCGCCACCACCGGCGTGCGCTGGCGCTGGTTGGCCGCTTCCCAGGCGCGCAGTTGCTGGGTAGCGGAGAAGCCGTCCAGTATCGGCATCTCGCAGTCCATCAACACCAGGTCATAGCGCTGCGCTTTCATCGCCTGCAGGGCTTCTTCGCCATTGCAGGCCGTGTCGGGCTCGAGGTTGAGCTTGCCGAGCATGCCGCGGATCACTTTGGTCGAAATGCTGTTGTCCTCGGCGACCAGCACGCGGAAGTTGCCAGGCAGGTCCAGCGCCTGCGGGATGCCTGGCAGGCTGGCAGGCACCGCCTGCTCGCGGCCGCGCTGTGCCAGTTCCTCGGCCAGGGTGGTTTTCAGCGTGTAGCCGGCCACCGGCTTGGCCAGTATCCGCTTGACCCCGGCGTTACGCGCAATGACCTTGCTCGGCGCATTGCTGATACCGGTGAGCATCACCACCAGGATGTCGTGGTTCAGGCTCGGGTCTTCCTTGATTTTGGCGGCCAGCTGCATACCGGTCATGCCGGGCATGTTCTGGTCCAGCAGCACGGCGTCGAAGTAGTCCCGCAGGTGCGCCTTGGTACGCAGCAGCGCCAGGGCTTCTTTGCCCGATGGCACCGCGCTGACGTTCATGCCCCAGGCGCTGCACTGCTGTACCAACACCTTGCGGCAGGTGTCGTTGTCGTCCACCACCAGCACACGGGCATCGCGCAGCGGGCCTTCGAGGTCGGCCGGTGGTTGCTCCAGGCGTGAAGGGTCCAGCGGCAGGGTCAGCCATAGGGTGTTGCCCATGCCCGTGCTGCTCTTGATGCCGAACTCGCCCTGCATCAGGCCGATCAGCTGCTTGGCAATGACCAGGCCAAGGTGGCCGCCCAGCTTATTGCTGGACAGGAAGTGGTGGCTGTGCAACTCGGCCTGCAACAAGGCTTCGCGGTCGGCGGCGGGCAACGGCTCGCCGCTGTCCTGCACGGCAATGCGCAAGCGTGGTACCTCGCCGCGCTGGTCCAGCGCCACCACCAGCAGGATCTCGCCCTGGTCGGTGTTTTTCAGCGCATTCTCCAACAGGCTCGACAAGGCCTGGCGCAGGCGCGTCGGGTCGCCACTGATCACGCGCGGCACCTGTGGCTGGGTGAAGCTGATCAGCTCGATGTTCTGTTGCTCGGCCTTGGCGCGGAAGATGTTCAGGCAGTCCTCGATCAGCGCGTTAAGGTCGAACTGCACATCATCCAGCTCGATCTGCCGGGACTCCAGCTTGGAAATGTCGAGAATTTCGTTGATCAGCGTGAGCAGCTCGTTACCGGCACTGTGGATGGTCTGCACGTAGTCGCGTTGCTTGACCGACAGCGGTGTGCCCAGCAACAGTTCGGTCATGCCCAGTACACCATTCATAGGGGTGCGGATTTCGTGGCTGATCTTGGCCAGGAACTCGGCCTTGGCATTGATTTCGGCATCGCTGGCGGCCAGCGCACGGCTGGCGCTGAAGCGCTCCTCGCTCATGCGCCGCAGGCGTTCGCTGACGGCCAGGTTCAGCAGCAGCCCGCTGACCACGGTCAGACCCAACAGGATGCACAGCAACCAGGGCGTCGAGGTGCGGGTCAGGCCCAACAGGGCCGGCAGCAGCACCAGGCCACCCAGGTTGAACACCACCATGGCCAGGCTGAACAGGCGCCCCGGTGCATAGCCACGGTACCAGTGGTAGCTGCTGACCAGCAGCATGCTCACGCTGCCCAAGGCCAGCAGGGCGTAGGTCATCAGGTTGAGGGGCAGGGTGTCGACGAACAGCAGCACCAGGCCGCTGACCCCGACCACCAGCATTTCACCTTGCAGCAGGCGGTTAAGCCGTGGCGAATTGCACGGCGTGAAGAAATGTTGGGTGAAATACAGCCCGGCCAGGCCTGCCAGCACCAGTGTCAGGTAGGCGGCGGGTGTTTGCGCGTTGTGCCACACATGCCACCAAGGACCGCTGAGGTTCAGCAGGATCAGGCCGCTGAGCAGCATCAGGCCGTGGTACAGCGCCAGGATCAGGGTGGTGGTGGAACGGCTGTAGAGGAAGCGGATCAGGTTGTGCATGATCAGCATCACCAGGCCGCCGAACAGCATGCCGAACAGCAGGGGCTGGCTTTGGTCTGAGGCCGCTACGGCTGCCGGTTCCAGGCTGATGGCCGGGCGTAGCTGGTGTTCTGAGACCAGGCGCAGGTAGATGTCCAGCGGTTGTTTGCTGTTGGGCAGGGGTAATACATGGTCGCTGCCACGCAGGGTGGGGCTGGCGTTGCCGGCCAGGCGCCCGTGGTGCAGCTGACGCAGAAGCTGGTTGCCCTCGAGGGCGTAGAGGTCCAGGCCAGAAAGGTCCGGGGCAAATACCCGCAGCAGTTGTTCCTGGTCGCCGGGTTGCAGGCGATAGTGCAGCCACAAGGCCTGTTCCGCAGGCGCTGCATCCAGCTCGGCGAGAATCAGAGGGCTGAACTGGTTGCGGTAGCGCTCGGAGCGCACATCGCTCAGTTGCAGGTTGGCCTGTTCGTCGAGCAGAACGGTCCAGCCTCCGTCATGTTCGGCAGCTGCCGGGAACATGCAGAGCAAGGTCAGCAAGCTGACGATCAGAGCTGAGGCAATCCGAAGCCGACGCACTACGAAATCCCTTCTTGGTCGATGTGCCGGGTACTCACTATGCGCGGCGCGCCAAGTCGAAGGCAAGGCCCGTGGCGGGCCTTGTCGACGAGCCGGATGCCGTGCGCTGAAAGCGCTACGGCGCTCCGGTAGTACTTACTGCTGGTGCTCACCGCGCTCGCGGGCGATGGCCCGATAACCGATGTCGGTACGGTAGAAGCTGCCGTTCCAGCTCACTTCCTTGGCCAGACGGTAAGCTTGCTGCTGCGCGTCAGCAACGGTGCTGCCCATGGCGGTGGCACACAAAACGCGGCCGCCGTTGGTGACCACTTGGCCATCCTTGAGCGAAGTACCGGCATGGAACACCTTGCCTTCGATCTTGGCCGCAGCGTCCAGGCCACTGATCGCCTCGCCCTTGGCGTAGTCGCCAGGGTAACCGCCAGCTGCCAGCACCACGCCCAGGCTTGGACGCGGGTCCCACTGAGCTTCGACTTTGTCCAGCGCCTTGGCGAAAGCGGCTTCGATCAGCAGCACCAGGCTCGACTCCAGGCGCAGCATGACCGGCTGGGTCTCTGGGTCGCCGAAGCGGCAGTTGAACTCGATGACTTTGGGGTTGCCCGCCTTGTCGATCATCAGGCCTGCGTAGAGGAAGCCGGTGTAGACGTTGCCTTCCTCGGCCATGCCGCGCACGGTCGGCCAGATGACTTGGTCCATCACGCGCTGGTGCACGTCGGCGGTCACCACCGGGGCAGGGGAGTAGGCACCCATGCCGCCGGTGTTCGGGCCGGTGTCCTGGTCGCCGACGCGCTTGTGGTCCTGGCTGGTGGCCATGGGCAGCACGTTGTGGCCGTCGACCATGACGATAAAGCTGGCTTCCTCGCCGTCGAGGAACTCTTCGATTACCACACGCGAACCGGCTTCACCAAAGGCGTTACCGGCCAGCATGTCACGCACGGCGGCTTCGGCTTCTTCGAGGGTCATGGCGACGATCACGCCTTTGCCCGCAGCCAGGCCGTCGGCCTTGATCACGATCGGTGCGCCTTTCTCTTGCAGGTAGGCAAGTGCAGGCTCGATTTCGGTGAAGTTCTGGTAGTCGGCGGTCGGGATCTTGTGGCGTGCCAGGAAGTCCTTGGTGAAGGCCTTGGAGCCTTCCAGCTGGGCCGCGCCCTTGGTTGGGCCGAAGCAGTCCAGGCCACGGCTGCGGAACAGGTCCACCACGCCGATGACCAGCGGTGCTTCCGGGCCGACGATGGTCAGGTCGACGTTCTTCTCGGCGAAGTCGGCCAGTTGCTCCAGCGCGCAGACGTCGATGGCGACGTTTTCGCACTTGGCTTCAATGGCAGTGCCGGCGTTGCCCGGGGCAACGAAGACTTTCTCGACGCGTGGGTCCTGGGCGACTTTCCAGGCCAGGGCGTGCTCACGGCCGCCGCTGCCGATGATCAAAACTTTCATGTCAAAACCTCGAATTCTTTCGGGCGTAAGGCAAAGCTTCACGCTGTACGAGGTCGCACTGGAGCAGGTAGATGCAAGGCGGGGCCGATTCCGATGAGCGGAGTTGCCTTTTGGCAATGAGCATCAGCGGAACCGGCCCCAACGCAGCAGATGCCTGCTTCAGTGCGGCCGATTGTCGTAAATCAGTGGCGGAAGTGGCGCATACCGGTGAACACCATTGCAATGCCGGCTTCATCGGCAGCAGCAATGACTTCAGCATCACGCATCGAACCACCTGGCTGGATCACGGCGCTGATACCCACTTTAGCCGCATTGTCGATGCCATCACGGAACGGGAAGAACGCGTCCGAGGCCATGACCGCACCCTGCACCTGCAGGCCAGCATGCTCGGCCTTGATTGCAGCAATGCGCGCGGAGTTGACGCGGCTCATCTGGCCAGCGCCTACGCCGATGGTCTGGCGCTGCTTGGCGTAGACAATGGCGTTGGACTTGACGAACTTGGCCACTTTCCAGGCGAACACCAGGTCATGGATTTCCTGTTCGGTCGGGGCGCGCTTGGTGACGATTTTCAGGTCATCAGCGGTGATCATGCCGATATCGCGGCTCTGCACCAGCAGGCCACCGTTGACGCGCTTGAAGTCCCAACCGGCGGCGCGCTCGGCAGGCCATTCGCCGCACTCAAGCAGGCGTACGTTCTGCTTGGCGGCAACCACTTCACGGGCAGCCTGGGAAATTTTCGGCGCGATGATCACTTCGACGAACTGGCGGTCGACGATGGCCTTGGCGGTTTCGCCGTCCAGCTCGCGGTTGAAGGCAATGATGCCGCCGAATGCCGACTCGGTGTCAGTGGCATAGGCCAGGTCGTAGGCCTTGCGGATACCGCCTTCGTCTTCAGGCACAACGGCCACGCCGCACGGGTTGGCGTGCTTGACGATGACGCAGGCCGGCTTGACGAAGCTCTTCACGCACTCCAGCGCGGCGTCGGTGTCGGCCACGTTGTTGAACGACAGTTCCTTGCCTTGCAGCTGGATGGCGGTGGAAATGCTGGCTTCGCCTTTCTTGGCTTCTACGTAGAACGCCGCGCTCTGGTGCGGGTTCTCGCCATAACGCATTTCCTGGGCCTTGACGAACTGGCTGTTGAAGGTGCGCGGGAATTCGCTGCGATCGGCAGTCGAAAGGGTGTCCTTGGCCTGGTCGATGGTGCCCATGTAGTTGGCGATCATGCCATCGTAGGCGGCAGTGTGCTCGAACGCCTTGAGCATCAGGTCGAAGCGCTGGGCGTAGGTCAGGCCACCGGCTTTAAGGCCTTCGACGATGCCGGCGTAGTCGCTGGCGTTGACCACGATGGCCACGTCTTTGTGGTTTTTGGCAGCCGAACGGACCATGGTCGGGCCGCCGATGTCGATGTTCTCGATAGCGGTCGGCAGGTCACAGCCCGGCTTGGAAATGGTGGCTTCGAACGGGTACAGGTTGACCGCGACCAGGTCGATCGGCTTGATGCCGTGCTCGTTCATGATGGCGTCGTCGGTGCCGCGACGGCCGAGGATGCCGCCGTGGATCTTCGGGTGCAGGGTCTTGACCCGGCCATCCATCATTTCGGCGAAGCCGGTGTAGTCGGCCACTTCCACCGCGTTCACGCCGTTGTCCTTGAGCAGCTTGTAGGTGCCGCCGGTGGACAGGATCTCGACACCGAGCTGTTGCAGCTCACGGGCGAATTCGAGGATACCGGTCTTGTCGGAGACGCTGATCAGGGCGCGGCGGACTGGCAGGCGGGTAGTCTGGTCGGTCATTTCGGGTTCCAATAACGCGGTGGAGTCAGCAAAAAAGGCGCCTCTGTTCAGGGAGCCGCCTTTTCTGGTTGGGATTCTGGCTTACAGCAAGTCGTACTGCTTGAGCTTCTTGCGCAGGGTGCCTCGGTTCAGCCCGAGCATCTCGCTGGCCTTGGTCTGGTTGCCCTTCACGTAGTTCATCACGCATTCGAGCAGGGGCGCCTCGACTTCGGAGAGCACCAGGTTGTACACGTCCGTCACGGTCGCGCCTTCCAGGTGGGCGAAGTAGTTGTGCAGCGCCTTCTCGACGCTGTCGCGAAGGGTCTGGCCCTCTTCGCTCGGCGTGTTGAGGTGCTGTTTCAGGTTGGCGTTGTCGCTCACGGGCGTTGTTCCACTCACAAATGTCTCGGTCATCATCGTCATGCGGCCACCCCTTGTCCGTCCTCTGTCTCAAGGCTCTGTCGACGTTCACCGAAAAACGCGCGAACGTTGGCGCACTGCGCTTGTGTGTCTTCCAAAGCGTTGAACCGGGAGCGAAACTCCTTGCCGCCGGGTCGTGTTGCCAGGTACCAGCCAACGTGCTTGCGGGCGATACGTACGCCCATCACATCGCCATAGAAGGCATGCAGCGCGGCCAGGTGCTCCAGCAGGATGCGTTCCACTTCGTCCAGCTGCGGCGCTGGCAGGTGTTCGCCAGTGCGCAGGTAATGCTCGATCTCGCGAAAGATCCACGGCCGCCCTTGGGCGGCGCGGCCGATCAACAGGCCATCGACCCCGGTGGCATCCAGCACCGCCCGGGCCTTTTCTGGCGAAGTGATATCGCCGTTGGCAAAAACCGGGATCGACACCGCCTGTTTGATGGCAGCGATGGTGTCGTATTCGGCCTCGCCGGTGTACAGGTCGGCGCGTGTACGGCCATGCACCGCCAGCGCCTGGATGCCGGCCTGTTCGGCGATCTTCGCCACGTTCAGGCCGTTCTTGTTCGCCCGGTCCCAACCGGTGCGGATCTTCAGGGTCACCGGAACATCCACGGCGCCTACAACGGCGTGGAGGATTTCGTGGACCAAGGCTTCATCTCTCAATAAAGCAGAGCCTGCAGCTTTGTTGCAGACTTTTTTTGCCGGGCAGCCCATGTTGATATCGATGATCTGGGCGCCCGCTTCGACGTTGGCCTTCGCCGCCGCTGCCATCATCTGCGCATCACCGCCGGCGATCTGCACCGAGCGTGGCTCGGGATCACCTTCATGGATGCGGCGCAGGCTCGACTTGCGGCTGTTCCACAGGCTCATGTCGCTGCTGACCATTTCCGACACCACCATGCCCGCGCCCAGGCGCTGGCAAAGTGTACGGAAAGGCTGGTCCGTGACCCCGGCCATGGGCGCGAGGATCAGGTTGTTACGCAGTGTGTATTGGCCGATGCGTACCGCCGACATAGGTGATCCCTGTTGTGGGGCCGAATCTTGGAGTTCGAAAAAGGGTTGGCATGATACCCGCTCTCGGTGACCGGATAAAGATGGATCTGGATAAAATCTGAACAGTTGTCGGCTTATGACTTTTGGTGCGACATATGGACAGCGGGGCCGCCTGGCAGCCCCGCTGGTGCACTGCCTATTCCGGGGAACGGAAGCTCAGGCTGTAGTTGACGGCCTTCGGCCCCGGGTCGAGGATGTCCAGGGCAATATGGATCGGCGTCTGGCTGGGCATGTCGCCACGCCCTGCCAATTCGCCTGAAAGGTACTCGCTGGGCTTGAAGCGACGGCTGGCGATCAGCTGGCCATTGAGGTCGGCAAAGCGCAGTTCCAGCAGCGGGAACGGCTGGGAGAAGGGGGCGCGGTTGTAGATGATCGCATCGACGATCAGTGCACCCTTGAAGTCGGGGTGGCTGCGCACCACCAGGTTGCTGCTCTTGATGCGTGCAATATCGACGCGGGTGGGCACCTGGCAACCGACCATCGGGCAGATCTGCTGGAAAATTGGCCGGTATTGGTCCTGGCGGGCCATTTCGTCGAAGTGGAACCACACGTACTGGAAGGCCAGCAGGCCAGCAGCCAGCAAGGTCAGAAAACCCCACAGCAAACGCTTGCCCCAGTTGGGGGCGGGTTTTTCCCAGCCCAGCTGCAGCGGGTCGTCGACCACGTCGACCAGCGGTTCCTTGCGTGCCGGGCGCTCGGGTTTACTGGCAAGGCCTGGTTCAAGGCGGTCGCCGGGTAGTGGCTCGTCAGGTTCATCGTCGCGGGCCGACAGATGCAGCGCCAGCGGCTCATCGTCGCGGGCGCTCAGGCCTTTTTCCGGTATTTCGTCATCGCTGGCGCGCAGTGGCTCGCTGAAGGCAGGCTGCTTATCGATTTCGGGCGCGCGGTGTACGGGCGGCTCGTCATCGATATCCAGGTCGAGGTTGCTGCCCAGGGTCGGCTCGGTGCGCTCGCCGGGTGCCGGTTCCAGGTCCAGCGCCAGGGGCTCTGGCTCCGGCAGCACCGGGGCGGCTTCTGTCGGCTGTTGGGGTTCGAAGGGCTCGTCGGTGGCCGTGCCAAACAGGTCGTCTGCGTGCTCGTCCGGGTGCAGCTCGTCGCGCCGTGCCTGCAGCCCACCCTCCAGGTTGGCCGGGCGTGTGGGTGCCGGTTGGCCACGACGTTCCAGGCGCTCCAGTTCCTTGTCGAGGTCAAGCTCATCCAGGGCCTGGGCGGTAAGCGCCCAGGCATCGTCAGCGCTATCGTTGCGTACTTCGATGGTGGGCTCAGGGGTGACCGCCTGTTCGATCAGCGGTTCGGCCGGCACAGCGGGTACTGGCGCAGGCACCACCGGAGCATTGGCGCGGTTCTGCTCCAGCAACTGCTTGGCGGCATTGAACACCTGCAAGCAGTGACCGCAGCGCACCACACCGCGAGCCACGTTCAACTGGTGGTGGGTGACGCGAAAGCTGGTCTGGCAATGCGGGCACTGGGTGACGAAACTGTCGGTCATGCGGCAATCCGGGAGCTGTGCAGAAGACTATTCTAGGCCCGCTTAACGGCGGCGACCACTGATGCGCACCCAGCCGTCGCGCACGACGATCGGGTCCAGCTCGAAGTCGGCGGCGTAGGCGGCAGCCACTTCTTCGCCCTGCTCGGCGAGGATGCCCGACAGGGCCAGCAGGCCACCTGGGCGGACCAGGCCGGACAACTGCGGCGCCAGCGATACCAGCGGGCCGGCCAGAATATTGGCGACCAGCACGTCGGCCTGCATGGCCGGCATGTGCTCGGGCAGGTACAGCGCCAGCTTTTCATCGGCAATGCCGTTGCGCTGGGCATTGTCGCGCGAAGCCTCGATGGCCTGCACGTCGATGTCGGTGCCGACAGCTTCACGGGCGCCCAGCAGCAGCGCGGCAATGGCCAGGATGCCCGAGCCACAGCCGAAGTCCAGCACCTGGGTGCCTTCCATTTGCTGGGCATCCAGCCACTCCAGGCACAGGGCCGTGGTGGGGTGGGTGCCAGTGCCGAAGGCCAGGCCCGGGTCGAGCAGCAGGTTGACGGCGTCCTTTTCCGGGGCATCGTGCCAGCTCGGCACGATCCACAGACGTTGGCCGAAACGCATCGGCTGGAAGTTGTCCATCCAGCTGCGTTCCCAGTCCTGGTCCTCGATCACTTCGGCCTGGTGCTCGGGCAGCTCGGCGCCGGTCAGCAGGCGCAGGTGGGAAAACACCTGCTCAGGCTCTGCATCGGCCTCGAACAGGGCCAGCAGGTGGGTGTGCGACCACAGCGGGGTGGTGTTGAGGTCTGGCTCGAAGATCGGTTGATCTTCGGCGTCCATGAACGTGACCGAGACGGCGCCTACTTCAAGCAGGGCGTCTTCGTAGGTTTCGGCTTGTTCCGGGCTGATGGCCAGGCGTACTTGCAGCCAGGGCATGGCGGGCACCTTTGGTAAATCGACAGGGGCAGCCCTAGGCTGCGCGAAGGCTGGCAGTTTACGCGAGTGCGGGGGATTTGTGGATCGGGGCGCACGCGGCGCCCCCGGAATGCGTCAGACAAAACACAGGGAAAGCGACTCAGCTATATAAGCAGGCTTCTCCTCACCCTCAATTTCCAAGGTGGCAATCGCCTTCAGCAACCACTGCCCCGGCTTTTTCTCTGTCACCTCGGCCAGCTCCACTTTCAACCGCACCTGGCTGTCGACCTTGACCGGCTGAATGAACCGCACACTGTCCAGCCCATAGTTCACCACCATCTTAAGCCCTTGCGGCAGGACCAGGATGTCCTCGATCAGCTTGGGAATCAGCGACAACGTCAGGAAACCGTGGGCAATCGTGCCGCCAAACGGTGTTTTTGCCGCCTTCTCAGGGTCGACATGAATGAACTGAAAATCGCCGGTTGCCTCGGCGAACAGGTTGATGCGCTGCTGGTCGATCTTGAGCCAGGCAGAGCGGCCCAGTTCCTTACCAACGTACTGCGAAAGCTCTGTAACCGGTACATAGGGCATCGCGGACTCTCCGGGTTGTCAGTTGGTACGAAAGTGCAAGATCAGCACGGCTAACCGTTTCAGTCAAGTTGCCCGCTTTTCGGCGAATATCGGTCTATAGCCGGGCGTGCTTATAATGGCCTCCATGCCCGAGGGAGATGCTTATGCTGTTGCGTGGTTTGACCTGGCTGGTGCTGTTCCAGCTGCTGGGGACGGCGATCAATCACCTGTTGGTGCCGGTTTTGCCGGGGCCGATTATTGGCCTGTTGCTGCTGTTGTTCTTTCTCATGGCTCGCGGTGAAGTGGGCAAGCCGTTGAACGAGGCCGCCAGTAGCCTGTTGCGCTACCTGCCGCTGTTGCTGGTGCCGCCGGCGGTAGGGGTGATGGTGTATGCCAAGGACATTGCCGCTGATTTCTGGGCCATTGTCGGTGCCTTGCTGATTTCCTGTCTGGTGACGCTGGTGTTTGTCGGGGTGCTGATGCAAAAGCTCATCCAGCGCCAGGGCAAGCGTGAGGAGCAGCCATGATGCTCGACTGGCAAGGCGCGCTTGACGCAGTCGTCCATCACCCGTTGTTCGGTATCGGCATTACGCTCGGGGCCTACCAGGTTGTGCTGGCGGCCTACGAAAAGACCCGCTTGATCTTTCTGCAGCCGGTGCTGGTGTCGATGTTGCTGGTAATCGGTGTATTGCTGCTGTGCGGTATCGACTACAGCGAGTACCGCAAAAGCACCGAAATCATGAACATCCTGCTGGGGCCTGCCACTGTCGCCCTGGCTGTGCCGCTCTATCTCAACCTGCGGCGTATCCGCCAGCTGTTCTGGCCCACATTTACTACGCTGGTAGTCGGGGGCCTGTTCGCCACCCTGTTCTGCCTGTTGCTGGGCTGGTGGTTTGGTGCCGAACACATGATCCTGATGACCATGGCGCCGAAGTCCGTGACCTCGCCGATCGCCATGCTGGTGGCCGAACAGATTGGTGGCGTGGCGGCCTTGGCTGCGGTGTTCGTATTGATTACCGGGGTGATCGGGGCCATCTTCGGCCCGGCACTGCTGAATCGCTTCGGGGTACACAGCCCTGAGGCGCGAGGGATGTCGCTGGGGGTGACCGCGCACGCGGTGGGCACTTCGGTGGCCCTGCAGGAAAGTGATGAATGCGGCGCCTTTGCCGCGCTGGCGATGAGCCTGATGGGCGTGGCCACGGCGGTGTTCCTGCCGCTGGCGGTCAGCCTGGTGGCTTGAGGACTTGTCATGACGCTACCGCTGTTTCCGCTCAATACCGTGCTGTTTCCTGGCTGCTTTCTCGACTTGCAGATTTTCGAGGCGCGCTACCTGGACATGATAAGCCGCTGCATGAAGCAGGGCGAAGGTTTTGGTGTGGTGTGCATCCTTGAGGGCGAGCAGGTTGGCAAAGCGCCGCCGATGGTCGCCTCGATTGGCTGTGAGGCGGTCATCCGCGACTTCGTGCAGCAGGACAACGGGTTGCTGGGTATCCGGGTTGAAGGCGTTCGGCGCTTTAACCTCGACAGCACCGAAGTGCAGAAGGACCAGTTGCTGGTGGGGCAGGTGCAGTGGTTGCCGGAGCAGGCAGACAGCCCGTTGCTGGAGGCGGACGACGATCTGCTGGCGTTGCTGGTGGCGTTGGGTGAGCACCCGATGGTCGAAGCGCTGGACATGCCGAGGCCAGTGGACGGGCGTCAGGCGCTGTCCAATCAGCTGGCGTACCTGCTGCCATTCATGGAAGAGGACAAGCTGGACTTGTTGACCCTGGATTCACCGCAGCAGCGGCTGGGGGAGATCCAGAAGCTGCTGGAGCGGATTCAGGGCGAACTGTTTGCCTGAGGGTACTGGCTACATCAATATTGGTATCGAAGCAAAGCCTGCGGCAGCGCATGCATGGCAAAGAACGCCAGCAGCGCCACGCAGGCCGGCAACACCAGCCACCACGCCCGCTGCGGCAAGGCTGGCAGTGTCTGGCGCCGTTGCACCAGGGTCAGGCTAAGCGCACACACGCAACACGCCAGCAGTGCTCCGGCCAGAATGTCTGTCGGCCAGTGAGCCCCCAGGTAAACCCGCGACAGGGCAATCGCCAGGGCCGGAATGCAACCCAGCATCACCCAAGTCAGGCGCATCCGCGGCGGCTGCCCACGCCCCGCCAGCACGGCCATCACCAGAAAGAACGCAAACGACGCCGAACTGTGCCCGCTGGGCATGCTGTAGCTGGTCAGCGGGTCGGTCAGCACTTCCGGCCGTGCCCGGGCGAACAGCCATTTGAGTGTGCCGTTGGCAATCGCCGTGCTCATCAGGGCGCCGGCAGCGAACATGGCGTGTCGCCACTGCCGGGCAAGCAGCAACAGGCCTGTCAGCAGCCCGCCGAGGAACAGCTGGGTACGAAAATCGCCCAGCCGGGTCACCAGCACCACGCTGCCATCGATGGCCTGGCTGCGGTGCTCCTGCACCAGTGTCATCACGCCCTGATCGAACTCATGCAGGTAAGGCCAACCGATAAATATCCCGGCCAGGGCGATGAAACTGAGGCCGGCAACCAGCCGGGTGCCGTGGCGCTGGTCACGCAGGCTGCTGTTGAGGCTAAGGCCAATCAGTACGGCCAGGGTGCCGGCGATGATGCCCGCATCCAGCCAGAAGCCTTCCGGCAGCGGCAGGCGCATGGCTGCGCCAGTGGCCCAGCCGGGCAGCAGGTAGGCGACCGACCAGCCAGCGCCGGCCACCAGGCTGACGGCAATGAAGCGCGGCAGAGGCATGTCGAACATGCCGGCCACCATCGGCAGCATCGGCCGCAGAGGGCCGATGAAGCGGCCTACCAGCAGGCTGGCAATGCCATAACGCTGGAAGTAGGTCTCGGCGCTGCCAATCCATTCCGGGTGGTGCCGTAGTAAGGGCAGACGGCGGATGTTCTGGTGAAAGTACTTGCCCACCGTGTACGACAGCACATCACCCAAAAGGCCGCCAAGGAAGCCCAGCAGCAAGGTTTCACCCAGGCTGAAGGTGCCACTGCCGGCCAGTACCGCAACGGCGAACAGCAGCACGGTGCCCGGCACGATGATGCCGGCGATGGCCAGGCATTCGATGCAGGCCACCAGGAAAATCGCCAGGCCAAGCCACTGCGGGTTGGCGCTGAGCCAGCCGGTCAGGCTGTCGAGCCATTGGCCCATGTTCAGCTTCCTTGTTCGAGAATGAAGAAGTCACGGCCTTCGACTTGGCCGCGACGTAACGGGTTCCGCGTGCAGAAGCGGGCATAGTCGGCGTCGACGAAACGGTAGGGCAGGTGTTCGTCGCGCCCGTGCGGGATGCCCAGGCGCGCGGTCTGGATGACCCGTGGTACGGCGTTGCCGCAATCGTCCACATACAGCCGCTCGGCGTCGAAGCGCTGGGCATCCCAGTGCGGCACTTTCAGGCCCAGGGCCCGGCATAGCAGGGTCTGGCCCGCGCACAGGCGCTCATCCGGGCGCAGCTTGCCACTGGCATCGGGGTTGTTCAGTTGCATTTGCGCCAGGCTGTTGGGGCCTGAAAGGGCATCCTGCCAAGGATAGGCGGACTTGATCAGCACCGCGTTGCCCGGCCCGTGGGCGCTGAAGTTCAGCGAGTCTCCGCCGCGGGCGTAGTACATGTAGATGTGACCACCATCCAGGAATAGCGCCTTGCGCTTTTCGGTGTAGCCGAGCGAGGCGTGGCTGCCTTTGTCGGTGAGGTAGTAGGCCTCGGTCTCGATGATGCGCGCGGCAAGCCACAGGTCGCCGTGGCGATGGCGGATAACCTTGCCTAGCAGGGCTTTGGCCAGGGTCTGGGCATCGCGGTCGAAAAAGCTGTCGGGCAGGGCTGGCATGCGGGCGGTTCGTGGCTGGGGAGGCGGGATGATAGCAATGAATGGCTTAATCGAGGCTGAACCAGGGGCGCGATTGAATGGTATCTGTATGTTTCATTGGTGGGGCTTCGGTGTGCTCGCCGTGGTGTATTCGTTGTCGTTGAAATCGAGCGCCGCCCGCGCGGCGCTCGATTTCACAGGCGCAGATAATCGTGAGACGAACTACCATTTTCTACCATCCGCCACCCGCCGCTGGGCGTACACCTGCGCGGCAGTTATAATCAGCCGATTTCCCCTTCGCCAAGACACCGAACCCATGACTGAGTCCGTTCTTGACTATATGACCCGCCTGGGTCGCGCTGCCCGTGAGGCTTCCCGGGTGATCGGCCGTGCCAGCACCGCGCAGAAGAACCGCGCCCTGCAAGCCTCCGCCGATGCGCTGGATGCTGCCCGTGCCGAGCTGACGGCCGCCAACGAGCTGGACCTGGCCGCCGGCCGCGCCAATGGCCTGGAGCCGGCGCTGCTCGACCGCCTGGCGCTGACCCCGGCACGCATCGACAGCATGATCACTGGCCTGCGCCAGGTGGCCAGCCTGCCGGACCCGGTCGGTGCGATTCGCGACATGAGCTACCGCCCATCGGGCATTCAGGTCGGCAAGATGCGCACACCGCTGGGGGTGATCGGGATCATCTACGAATCGCGCCCGAACGTGACCATCGATGCCGCCAGCCTGTGCCTGAAGTCGGGTAACGCGACCATCCTGCGCGGCGGCTCCGAAGCCATCCATTCCAATCGCGCCATCGCCACCTGCATTCAGCGTGGCCTTGCTGAAGCCGGCCTGCCGGCAGCCGTGGTTCAGGTGGTCGAGACCACTGACCGCGAAGCCGTGGGCGCGCTGATCAGCATGCCGCAGTTCGTCGACGTCATCGTGCCGCGCGGCGGCCGTGGCTTGATCGAACGCATCAGCCGCGATGCCCGGGTGCCGGTCATCAAGCACCTGGACGGTATCTGCCACGTCTACGTCAGCCAGCATGCCGACCTGGACAAGGCCTGGAACGTGGCCTTCAACGCCAAGACCTACCGCTATGGCATCTGTGGCGCCATGGAAACCTTGCTGGTCGACCAGCAGGTGGCCGAGCGCTTCCTGCCGGAAATGGCCCGCCGCTTCCAGGAGAAGGGCGTGGAGCTGCGTGGCTGCGAGCGTACCCGTGCGCTGATCGAGGCCAAGCCTGCCAGCGAAGACGACTGGCACACCGAGTACCTGGACGCGATCCTGTCGATCCGCATCGTGGACGGCCTGGACCAGGCCATCGAGCACATCAACCACTATGGCTCGCACCACACCGACTCGATCATCAGCGAACACCAGGGCGAAGCTCGCCAGTTCATGGCTGAAGTCGACTCGGCGTCGGTCATGCTCAACACCCCGACGTGCTTTGCTGACGGCTTCGAGTACGGCCTGGGTGCGGAAATCGGCATTTCCACCGACAAGCTGCATGCCCGTGGCCCGGTCGGCCTGGAAGGCCTGACCTGCGAGAAGTACGTGGTCATCGGCGATGGCCAGTTGCGCGGCCAGGGGTCGTGCTGAGTTGAGCAAGGCCCAGGCAGTCCGGCGCATCGGCATTCTAGGCGGCACCTTCGACCCCGTGCACATCGGCCACCTGCGCAGCGCGCTGGAAGTGGCCGAGTTCATGGGGCTGGATGAGTTGCGCCTGCTGCCCAACGCCCGGCCGCCGCACCGCGACACCCCGCAGGTGGCCGCCGAGGATCGCCTGGCGATGGTTCGTGAAGCGGTGCAAGGCGTTGCCTGCCTGAGCGTCGATGCCCGCGAGCTGGAACGTGACAAACCGTCGTACACCATCGAAACGCTGGAGTCGATCCGCGCCGAACTGGCCGACAACGACCAGCTGTTCCTGGTGCTGGGCTGGGATGCCTTCTGTGGCCTCCCTACCTGGCATCGCTGGGAAGAATTGCTGCAACACTGTCACATCCTGGTGCTGCAACGCCCGGATGCCGACGTAGAACCCCCTGACGAGCTGCGCAACCTGCTGGCTGCGCGCTCGGAGAGCGATCCTGCCGCCATGTCCGGCCCGGCGGGAAATATTTCGTTCGTCTGGCAGACGCCGCTTGCGGTGTCGGCTACACAGATCCGACAGCTGCTGGCCAGCGGCAAATCGGTGAGGTTCCTGGTGCCGGACGCCGTACTGGCCTACATCGAGGCGCACGAACTGTATCGTGCGCCCAACTGACGGTGCCTCTGGCGCCTCATCCAACGAGTTGAACGAGTTTTATATGACCAAGCAGAAAATTTACGGCGAAGAACTGGTCGCCCTGACCAAGGCAGCGCTGGAAGACGTCAAGGCCCAGGACATCCAGGTCATCGACGTGCGCGAAAAGCACAGCCTGACCGACTACATGATCATTGCCACCGGTACCTCCAACCGCCAGATCAACGCGATGCTGGAAAAGGTCCGCGAAGCCGTGAAGGCCAAGGGCGCCCAACCACTGGGTGAAGAAGGCAAGGGCGACAGCGACTGGGTGCTGCTGGACCTGAACGACGTCATCGTGCACATGATGACTGCCGCTGCCCGCCAGTTCTACGACCTGGAGCGCCTGTGGCAGGGTGCCGAGCAAAGCCGTGCTGCCGATGGCAAGCACCACAGCCCGGACCACGCTCACGAGTACTCCGACAAGCTCAAAGACCGCGAATAAGGGCAGCGCTGTGCGTTTGCGCCTGATCGCGGTCGGCTCGCGCATGCCGAAGTGGGTCGAGGAAGGCTGGCATGAATATGCCAAGCGCCTGCCTGCCGAGCTGTCGCTGGAGCTGGTGGAAATCCCGCTGAACACCCGTGGCAAGAATGCCGACGTCGCCCGCCTGATCCGTCAGGAGGGCGAAGCCATGCTGAGCAAGGTGCAGCCTGGGGAACGCATTGTCACCCTCGAGGTCCATGGCAAGCCCTGGAGTACCGAGCAGCTGGCGACCGAGCTGGACCGCTGGCGCCTGGATGCGCGCACGGTGAATTTGATGGTGGGGGGCCCGGAAGGCCTTGCGCCTGAGGTCTGTGCGCGCGCCGAGCAACGTTGGTCGCTGTCGCCGCTGACCCTGCCGCACCCGTTGGTAAGGATACTCATCGGCGAGCAGATCTACCGCGCCTGGACCGTGTTGTCCGGGCACCCTTACCACAAATGAGTCTGTAAGCAGTCCGATGTCGCAGCCGATCCGTCTCAAGGACCACGAGAAAGACGCCCGCCTGGTGCGCAACCGCGTCGTGGTTGGCGCGGTGGCGATCATGCTGCTTATTTGTGTGCTGATCGCGCGGCTGTATTACCTGCAGATCATCCAGTACGACTACCACTCGACGCTGTCGGAGAACAACCGGGTGCATGTGCAGCCGATTCCGCCGACTCGCGGGCTGATTTTCGACCGCAACGGGGTGATCGTTGCCGACAACCGGCCCAGCTTCAGCCTGTCGATGACCCGCGAACGTGCAGGTAACTGGCAAGAAGTGCTGGATACTATCGTCGAAGTGCTGGAGCTGACTGCCGACGACCGGGCGCTGTTCGAGAAGCGCATGCGTCAGGGCCGTAGGCCTTTCGAGCCCGTGCCGATCCTGTTCGAGCTGAATGAAGAGCAGATCGCCCGGGTGGCAGTAAACCAGTTCCGCCTGCCAGGTGTGGAAGTGGTTGCGCAGCTGGTGCGGCATTATCCGCAGGGGGCGCATTTCGCCCATTCGGTGGGTTATGTGGGGCGCATCAACGAGAAAGAGCTGAAAACCCTCGACCCGGTGAACTACAGCGGCACCCACCATATCGGCAAGACCGGCATCGAGCGCTTTTACGAAGACGCCTTGCACGGCCAGGTCGGCTACGAGGAAGTCGAGACCAACGCCCGTGGCCGTGTGCTGCGAGTGCTCAAGCGCACCGACCCGAAACCTGGCAAGGACATCGTGCTGAGCCTGGACATCAAGCTGCAGGAAGCCGCCGAAGCCGCGCTGGGCGGCCGACGTGGCGCAGTGGTGGCGCTCGACCCGCGTACTGGCGAGGTGCTGGCGATGGTCAGTCAGCCAAGTTTCGACCCCAACCTGTTCGTGACGGGCATCAGCTTCAAGGCCTATGCCGAACTGCGCGACTCGATAGACCGGCCGCTGTTCAACCGCGTGCTGCGTGGCCTGTACCCGCCGGGTTCGACCATCAAGCCGGCCGTGGCGATTGCCGGCCTGGACAGTGGCGTGGTCAACGCCAGCAGCCGGGTGTTCGACCCGGGCTACTACCAGTTGCCCAACTATGACCACAAATACCGTAACTGGAACCGCTCCGGCGATGGCTGGGTCGATCTGGACACCGCGATCATGCGTTCCAACGACACCTACTTCTATGACCTTGCGCACAAGATGGGCATCGATCGGTTGTCCAGCTACATGAACAAGTTCGGCATCGGCCAGCGGGTTTCCCTCGACATGTTCGAGGAGTCCGCCGGGTTGATGCCATCGCGTGAATGGAAGCGTGCCACGCGCCGCCAGGCCTGGTTCCCGGGTGAAACCCTGATTCTCGGCATCGGCCAAGGCTACATGCAGGCCACGCCACTGCAACTGGCCCAGGCCACCGCATTGATCGCCAACAAGGGCGTGTGGAACCGCCCGCACCTGGCCAAGACCATCGAAGGCCAGGCGCCGGTGGACGAAAACCCCATGGACAACATCGTGCTGCGTGACAAGTCCGACTGGGCCAAGGTCACCCACGGCATGGAGCAGGTGATGCACAACGCCCGTGGTACCGCACGCAAGGCGGCTGCTGGCGCCCAGTACCGCATTGCCGGCAAGAGCGGTACCGCCCAGGTGGTGGCGATCAAGCAGGGTGAGAAGTACGACCGCAACAAACTTCAGGAGCGCCACCGCGACCACGCCCTGTTCGTCGCCTTTGCCCCGGCCGATGACCCGAAGATCGTGGTCTCGGTGATGGTCGAGAACGGTGAGTCCGGCTCTGGTGTTGCTGCCCCCGTGGTACGCCAGATCATGGACGCCTGGCTGCTCGACGAAAACGGCCGGCTCAAGCCCGAGTTCGCGCCTGCCACCGTGACCCAGGAATCGGCCCTGTGATGAACAATTTCGATCGCATGCTCTCCAGCGAGGATGTGATGCGTCGGCGCGCCAGCTTTCTGCAGCGCATTCATGTCGACGGCCCCTTGCTGGTCATTCTGCTCACCCTTGCGGCCGGCAGCCTGTTCGTACTGTATTCGGCCAGTGGCAAGAACTGGGACTTGCTGCTCAAGCAGGCCACCTCGTTCGGCATCGGCCTGGTGTCGATGTTCGTCATCGCCCAGCTCGAGCCACGCTTCATGGCCCGTTGGGTGCCGCTGGCCTACCTGACCGGTGTGCTGTTGCTGGTGGTGGTGGACGTGATGGGCCACAACGCCATGGGGGCCACGCGCTGGATCAATATCCCCGGGGTGATCCGCTTCCAGCCCTCGGAATTCATGAAAATCATCATGCCGGCGACCATCGCCTGGTACCTGTCCAAACGCACCTTGCCACCGCATTTGAAGCACGTGGCCATCAGCCTTGTGCTGATTGGCGTGCCGTTCATATTGATCGTACGCCAGCCCGACCTGGGCACCGCGCTGCTCATCCTTGCCTCCGGTGCCTTCGTGCTGTTCATGGGCGGCCTGCGCTGGCGCTGGATCCTCAGCGTGCTGGCAGCGGCAGTGCCGGTGGCGGTGGCGATGTGGTTCTTCGTGATGCACGACTACCAGAAGCAGCGGGTACTGACCTTCCTCGACCCGGAGAGCGACCCGTTGGGCACGGGCTGGAACATCATCCAGTCCAAGGCCGCAATCGGTTCGGGCGGAGTGTTCGGCAAGGGCTGGCTGCTCGGTACCCAATCGCACCTGGACTTTTTGCCCGAAAGCCACACCGACTTCATCATCGCCGTACTGGGCGAGGAATTCGGCCTGGTCGGCATCTGCCTGTTGCTGATTGTCTATCTGTTGCTGATCGGCCGTGGCCTGATGATCACAGCCCAGGCGCAGACCCTGTTCGGCAAGCTGCTCGCGGGCAGCCTGACCATGACCTTTTTTGTATACGTGTTCGTCAATATCGGAATGGTCAGCGGCCTTCTCCCCGTGGTGGGCGTGCCGCTGCCGTTTATCAGCTATGGCGGAACATCGTTGGTGACGCTGCTGTCAGCGTTTGGCGTTCTGATGTCGATCCACACGCACCGCAAATGGATCGCACAGGTTTGAATAAGGTGAAGAATTTCATGCAAGCAGTGCGTAACTGGGCTGCCCGTTGTGCGCCGTGGATCGGCGCGGTGGGCCTGTTCGGCGCTGTACAGCTGGCCCACGCCGGTGATTACCAAGGCTCGCCGCAGGTGGCCCAGTTTGTCGGCGAAATGAGCCGCGACTATGGCTTTGCCCCTGAGCAGCTGATGGGCGTGTTCGCTGACGTGCAGCGAAAGCAGTCGATCCTCGACGCTATCTCGCGCCCGGCCGAACGGGTCAAGCCGTGGAAGGACTACCGGCCTATGTTCCTCACCGACGCGCGCATCGCCCGTGGTGTGGACTTCTGGCGCCAGCACGAGGCGGTATTGGCCCGTGCCGAGCAGGAATACGGCGTGCCGGCACAGTACATCGTCGCCATCATCGGTGTGGAAACGTTCTTCGGCCGCAACACCGGCAACTACCGGGTGATCGATGCCCTGTCGACCCTGGGCTTCGACTACCCGCCTCGGGCTGAATTCTTCCGCAAGGAACTGCGCGAATTCCTGTTGCTGGCCCGCGATGAACAGCTCGACCCGCTCACGCTCAAAGGCTCCTACGCCGGCGCCATGGGCCTGCCGCAGTTCATGCCGAGCAGCTTCCGCAACTTTGCGGTGGACTTCGACGGCGATGGCCACATCAACATCTGGAACAACCCGGACGATGCCATTGGCAGCGTCGCCAGCTACTTCAAGCGCCATGGCTGGGTGGCCGGTGGGGGCGTGGTCAGCCGCGCCTGGGTGGATGGCGCGCGCGCCGACGAAGGCCTGACCACAGGCATCGAGCCTGTGAAAACCGTCGGGGAGTTGCGCACGCTCGGCTGGTCGGTTCATGATTCGCTGCGCGATGATCTGCCGGTTACCGCTTTCCGCCTTGAGGGTGACAATGGCCCCGAGTACTGGGTGGGCCTGAAGAACTTCTACGCGATCACGCGTTACAACCGCAGCGTGATGTATGCCATGGCGGTGCATCAGCTTGCGGAACAGCTGGTTCAAGTACGGGGCGTCAAGTAATGCGCGCAATCATCTCTGCCAATTCTTTCAAGCTGCTCACCTGCCTCGCCGTTGGCGTGGTGCTGGCCAGTTGCTCCTCCAACCGCCCGGCCCAGCAAAGCAGTGGCAACGTCGTGCGCAGTCAGCCAGGCCTGGACATCAACCGGGCACACAAGGACGGCGCGCCGTGGTGGGACGTGGATGTGAACAAGATCCCCGATGCCACGCCGACCGTGCATACGGGCAACTACAAGGCCAACCCGTACACGGTGCTGGGCAAGACCTATTACCCGATGCAGGACTCGCGCAACTACCGCGCCGAGGGCACCGCGTCGTGGTATGGCACCAAGTTCCATGGGCAGAACACCGCCAACGGCGAGCTGTATGACCTGTACGGCATGAGCGCAGCGCACAAGACGCTGCCGCTGCCGGCCTATGTGCGGGTGACCAACCTGGCCAACGGTCGCAGCGTAATCCTGCGTGTGAACGACCGTGGCCCGTTCTATTCCGACCGTATTATCGACCTGTCCTATGCGGCTGCGAAAAAGCTGGGTTACGCCGAGATCGGCACCGCGCATGTGCGCGTCGAGGGTATCGACCCGCAGCAGTGGTGGGCCCAGCGTGGCCAGACGCCGCCGATGGTGCTCAAAGAACCGCAGGTAGCCCAGACCCAGGCGATCCCGGCCAACACCGGGCGTGTCGAGCAATGGACCCCGCCGCCGCAGCAGCACGCAGCGCCGGTGGTGCCGGTGCAGGTGGGGGGCAACAACGTGCCGGCGGGCAACGGCGGCAGCTTCCTGCAGGTAGGCGCCTTTGCCAACCCGGACGCAGCCGAGCTGCTGCGCTCCAAGCTCAGCACCATGGTCAATGCGCCGGTGTTCATCAGCTCGATCGTGCGTAACCAGCAGACCCTGCACCGCGTACGCCTGGGGCCGATTGGCAGCCAGGGCGAGATCCAGCAGGCACAAGACAGCATCCGCCTGGCGAACTTGGGGCAGGCCAAGCTGGTCACAGCAGACTGACCGTTTATATGGGGCGGCCATCAGCGTGGCCGCAACCAAACTGTCGGTTTTGTCATGAATTGCCGGGCGCGCCCATGTACAATGACGGCTTTTGCCCGCAGCGACATAAAGCCGCACGTTCGTGGGCCAGGCCGACGGCCAAAAAACTAGACTGACTGGCGCTGGGCACACGATCTTGCCCAGGGAACATCTCAGACCATTAGCGATTTTCGAGAGACGGATGAACATCACCAACCTTGCCAAACGACTTTGCCTGCCTGTACTGCTGATGATCACGCCTGCCGCCTTCGCGGCTGAGCAGATGACGCCGGCACCACCTCAATTGGCAGCCAAGTCCTACGTACTCATGGACGCGTCCAGCGGCAACGTGCTGGTCGAGAACAACGGTGACGAGCGCCTGCCGCCGGCCAGCCTGACCAAGCTGATGACCGCCTACATCGCCACCCTGGACATCCGCCGTGGCCAGATCGGTGAAAACGACCCGGTCACCGTCAGCGAAAACGCCTGGCGTACTGGCGGTTCGCGCATGTTCATCAAGGTGGGCAGCCAGGTGACCGTCAGCGACCTGCTGCACGGCATCATCATCCAGTCCGGCAACGACGCTTCGGTCGCCCTGGCCGAGCACATCGCCGGCAGCGAAGATGCCTTCGCCGACATGATGAACAAGACGGCTGCCGACCTGGGCATGACCAACAGCCACTTCATGAACCCGACCGGCCTGCCGCACCCGGACCACTATTCGTCTGCGCACGACATGGCCACCCTGGCCCGTGCGATCATCACCGTCGACCCGGCCCACTACGCCATCTATTCGCAGAAGGAATTCTTCTGGAACAACATCAAGCAGCCGAACCGCAACCTGCTGTTGTGGCGTGACAAGACCGTCGATGGCCTGAAAACCGGCCACACCGACGAAGCTGGCTACTGCATGGTGGCTTCGGCCGTTCGCGACGGCCAGCGCCTGATCGCCGTGGTGTTCGGTACCAACAGCGAGCAATCGCGTGCTGCCGAAACCCAGAAGCTGCTGACCTATGGCTTCCGCTTCTTCGAAACCCAGACCTTCTACCAGAAGGGCACCGAGCTGACCCAGGCTCCTGTCTGGAAGGGCGCCACCGGCCAGATCAAGGCTGGCCTGGCCGACGACCTGACCATGACTATGCCTAAAGGCCAATTGAAGCGCCTGCAGGCTTCGATGACCATGAACCCGCAGCTCACCGCACCCATCGCCAAAGGTGACGTGATCGGCAAAGTGGAAGTCAAACTGGACGAGAAAGTGGTTCACAGTGCCGACCTGATCGCCCTCGATGGCGTCGAGGAAGGTGGTTTCTTCCGCCGTATGTGGGATAGCATCCGTCTATTCTTCTACGGGTTGTTCAACTGATACGTGACCTGCATGCCCCCGCGTATCTCGCGGGGGCATTGTTGTTGCCACGGCTTACGAGGCCGTTTCCGCCATGAGCGAACCAGACGTCAAGTCGCATAAAATCGAATTCCCTTGCGACGATTATCCGATCAAGGTAATCGGCGATACCGTTGTCGGCTTCAAGGACACCGTGATCGAAATCCTCAGCAAGCACGCCAAAGTCGACCTCTCCACCCTGGCCGAGCGCCAGAGCAAGGAAGGCAAGTACACCACCGTGCAATTGCACATCGTTGCCGAAAGCGAGAACCAGCTGCACGATATCAACAGCGCCCTGCGCGCTACCGGCATCGTGAAAATGGTGCTTTGATGTCCGCCTGCCTCGGTTTTCGCGAGCTCGGCCTGCAGCCCTACGAACCGGTGCTGGAGGCCATGCGTCGCTTCACCGAGCAGCGCACCCCGGACAGCCAGGATGAAATCTGGCTGGTCGAGCATCCCGCGGTCTTCACCCAGGGCCAGGCTGGCAAGGCCGAGCACCTGCTGGTGCCGGGCGACATCCCGGTGGTGCAGACCGACCGCGGCGGCCAGGTGACCTACCATGGCCCCGGGCAGTTGGTGGCCTACCTACTGCTGGATGTGCGCCGGCTGGGCTTTGGCGTGCGCGAGCTGGTCAGCCGTATCGAGCAGACGCTGGTCGACCTGCTCGCCAGTTACGACGTGCAGGCTTCTGCCAAGCCCGACGCCCCGGGCGTCTATGTCGATGGAGCGAAAATCGCCTCCCTCGGCCTGCGAATTCGCAACGGCCGTTCGTTCCACGGCCTTGCCCTGAACGTGGACATGGACCTTGCGCCATTCCGCCGAATCAACCCCTGCGGCTATGCGGGGCTGGCGATGACCCAGCTGCGCGACCTGGCAGGTCCGATCGAACTCGACGAGGTCAGGACAAGGCTGCGCGGACAGCTGGTCAAGCACCTCGACTACGCTGAGCAGACGACCCTCACGGGCGGAATCGACTGAATATGACAACTGTGCAAGAAGCCGTGCCGAACCTGATACCCACCCAGGATGTCACCCCGCGCCCAGCGCCGAAGAAGGTGGAAGCTGGGGTAAAACTGCGTGGCGCCGATAAGGTGGCGCGCATCCCGGTGAAGATCATCCCCACCGAAGAGCTGCCGAAAAAGCCTGACTGGATTCGCGTGCGTATTCCGGTATCGCCCGAGGTAGACCGCATCAAGCAACTGCTGCGCAAGCACAAGCTGCACAGCGTGTGTGAAGAGGCTTCCTGCCCGAACCTGGGCGAGTGCTTCTCCGGTGGTACCGCCACCTTCATGATCATGGGTGACATCTGCACCCGTCGTTGCCCGTTCTGTGACGTGGGCCACGGCCGGCCGAAGCCGCTGGACCTGGACGAGCCGAAAAACCTGGCGGTCGCCATTGCCGACCTGCGCCTGAAGTACGTGGTGATCACCTCGGTGGACCGCGACGACCTGCGTGACGGTGGTGCCCAGCACTTTGCCGACTGCATCCGCGAGATCCGCGCGCTGTCGCCGGGCGTGCAGCTGGAAACCCTGGTGCCGGACTACCGTGGCCGTATGGACGTCGCGCTGGAAATCACCGCGCAAGAGCCGCCAGATGTGTTCAACCACAACCTCGAAACCGTACCGCGCCTGTACAAGGCCGCGCGCCCGGGCTCGGACTACGACTGGTCGCTGGACCTGCTGCAGAAGTTCAAGCAGATGGTCCCGCATGTACCTACCAAGTCGGGCCTGATGCTCGGCTTGGGCGAGACCGACGAGGAAGTGATCGAAGTGATGCACCGCATGCGCGAGCATGACATCGACATGCTCACCCTCGGCCAGTACCTGCAGCCGTCGCGCAGCCACCTGCCAGTGCAGCGTTTCGTGCACCCGGACACCTTCGCCTGGTTCGCCGAGGAAGGTTACAAGATGGGCTTCAAGAACGTCGCCTCCGGCCCGCTGGTGCGTTCTTCGTACCACGCTGACCAGCAGGCCCACGAAGCCAAGATCAAGCTCTGAGCCTGGTCCGAGGCACGCATGCCGATGCACGCCGAAGGGCGGCATCGGCATTTTTGTTTGTGTACCAAGCGCTGCAAGGAGCCGCAATGAACTGCGCCGAAACCTTACTACCGAGCCTGCCAGCCGCGTTGCCGGCTAACGCCTGCTTTGCCATTGTCGCCCCGGCAGGCGCGGCGCGGCTGGATACGCACAAGGTCAGCCAGTGGTTTGCCGACCGTGGCTACAGCTGCCGCCTTTACCCCGGTGTACACCAGGCCCAGGGCTACCTGGCAGGCTCGGACCAGCAGCGCTTGCAAGACTTGCACGATGCCTTTGCCGATCCGGCCATCGACGCCATCCTGTGCATGCGCGGTGGTTACGGCAGCATGCGCCTGCTCGACCGGCTCGACTTTGACCTGATTCGGCGCAACCCCAAGCCGTTGATCGGCTACAGCGACATTACCGCGCTGCACGCTGCGATCTATCGGCATAGCGGGCTGGTTACCTTCCATGGTGGGATGCTCAATGCCGACCTTCTGGGGGCGAAGTTGCCTCCAACTGAATCGTCGTTGCTGGCGCAGCTGGCTGGGCATGTGCGGGCAGGCGAGCAGATCGTGCACCCGACGGACTATGCCTTGAGCAGTGTATTGGCAGGTGTGGCCAGTGGTCCGCTGCTGGGCGGCAACCTGTCGATGCTGGGTGCGACCATGGGGACGCTGGCCGAGCTGGATACGCAGGGCTGCATTTTGTTTATCGAGGACGTCAACGAGCCGTTGTATCGGGTGGACCGGTTGCTGACCCAGTTGCGCCTGGCAGGCAAGCTGGAAGGGGTCAAGGGCGTGCTGGTGGGGGATTTTGCCGGGATTACCACGGCGGCGCTTGCACCGTTGTTGGTGGAAACCTTTGCGCCTCTGGGGATACCGGTGCTGGCGGGGTGGCGCAGTGGGCATTGTGACCCGAACGTGTGCTTGCCGCTGGGGGCTCGGGTGAGGCTGGACAGTGATCGGCAGGTATTGGTGCTGGAACAGGACCTGTTCAAGGCTTGAGATTGCCGGGGGGCGCAACGCCCCCCCCCGGCAATCTCACTGTTGGCGCAGGCTTTCCAGCAGCTTGTGGGTCGGATACCCATCCGCCGGCCACCCCAGCCCCTGCTGGGCATTGCGAATGGCCTTGCGGGTATTGGCGCCGATAATGCCATCAGCATTTCCGGCCTCATGCCCGTTGCTGTTCAGCAGGTTCTGCAATTCCATACGCTCGCTGCGGCTCAGCGGCAGGTCTTCCTTCGGCCAGCTGCCGGCAATGAAGCCCCAGCCGCTGAAGCGATCCCCCAGCAAGCTCACCGCCAGCGCGTAGGACGACGAGTTGTTGTACTTGAGGATGGCGCGGAAGTTGTCCAGGACCAGGAACGCCGGCCCACGCGCACCCGCCGGCAGCAGCAGGGCTGCAGACAACTGGTTGCTGTTGGCGGGCAGTTGCGTGCCTGCAGGCAGTTTCACGCCCATCGCCAGCCATTCGCTCACCGGTTTGCGCAGCGCGCCATCAGCTTGCCAGAAATCGAAACCAGTCGGCACCTGTACCTCGAAGCCCCACGGTTGGCCACGTTTCCAGCCCGAGCTCTGCAGGTAGTGCGCGGTCGAAGCCAGGGCATCCGGTTTGCTGTTCCAGATATCGCGGCGGCCATCGCCGTCGAAGTCCACGGCATGGGTGTTGTAGGTGGTCGGGATGAACTGGGTCTGGCCCATGGCGCCGGCCCACGAGCCGCGCATGGCTTCAGGCTCGATATCACCATGCTGGATGATTTGCAGCGCAGCGATCAGCTGGTCTTGGGCGAACTGTGGGCGGCGGCCTTCGTAGGCCAGGGTGGCCAGTGAGCGGATCACCGACTTGTTGCCCTGGAACTGACCGAAGTTGCTTTCCATGCCCCACACCGCGACCAGCACCTGGCGGTCCACGCCATAGCGTTGTTCGATACGTGTCAGCAGCTCGGCATTCTGCTCCAGCAGCTTCTTGCCGTTGCGCACGCGCAGGGGCGACAGGGCGCCTTCGAGGTATTCCCATACCGGGCGTGTGAACTCCGGCTGGCTACGGTCGGCCTTGATCACGTCCATGTCAGGGGTGACGCCGAGGAACGCGCGGTCGAAGGTGCTGGGTGAAATCCCGGCTTGCAGGGCCTGTTGGCGGAAGCCGGCCTGCCACTGGGCGAAGGTTTGCAGAGGCTGGATTTCAGTGCTGACGTCAGGCGTCGCGCCGGGCACGGTTACCACGGGAGCGGGTTGCGCAGGGGCCAGCGGCAGTGCGTCGGCGGCGGTGGGTTTTTCCGCGCAGGCCACAAGCAGGATGAAGCTGGAGGCCGCGATCAGCTGGCGGGTTTCCCAACGGGGGAGAAGACGGAAGAGCATGCACAGATCCAGAATTGCAGGTCAGGTGACGACCATACCATGCCTGCGCTTGCGATGCTTTCATGCAGCCAAAAAGTAGGAAGCCTCCCAATCTCTCGATTGGAAGGCTTCGCGGCGGTAGCTGCCTTTGCCCTTGGCCGGTTGTTCCTGGCGGCAGCGGAACAGCGGTTGGGCGATGATGGACTTGGCCTTGTTGGGGCCGTGCTTTTTCGGCTTTTTGCTCATGGCGGGGTTCCCGGGTTGGGTGGTTTTCGGGGCGCACTTTAGGGCTTGGTGCGGGTAGGGGCCAATTGATAATGTTTATGGTCGATCACAGTCTTGTGGGAGCGGGCATGCCTGCTCCCACCGCGACCCCAGTTATTCTGGAGGTAGCGCCAGGCGCTGACCAGCCATCAACAGGGAAAGCCGAGACAGCCCCGTCCAGGGCGACCCCTCGGCCTGCCCCTTGATCTGCGCGTCGATACGCTGGGCATCCTGCAACAACTGAGCCCAGCGTTGCGCCGACAAGCGCTGCAGGGCTTTGCTGACCAGCGGTCGGCGTTTGTCCCAGATCGGCGGGCGGGCCTGGCTGAAGGCCTTGTCCAGCGGTACACCCTGGCTGAACTGTTGGGCTAGCCCAGCCAGCTGGCGCAGCTCACGGGCCAAAGCCCAGAGGATGACCGGCGGTTCTACCCCCTCGCCACGCAACCCCTCAAGCATACGCAGGGCATGTGCAGCTTCGCCATTGAGAATGGCGTCCACCAGGCCGAAGACATCGAAGCGGGCGCTATCAGCAACAGCGGCCTGCACGGTTTCCAC
The DNA here is from genome assembly GCF_014192825.1 of Pseudomonas sp. OG7. Classification (NCBI taxonomy): domain Bacteria; kingdom Pseudomonadati; phylum Pseudomonadota; class Gammaproteobacteria; order Pseudomonadales; family Pseudomonadaceae; genus Pseudomonas; species Pseudomonas sp. OG7. The sequence continues at coordinate 777,288 of NZ_JACHYK010000001.1, forward strand.
GGTGATCTGGTTGCCATCGGCCAGCAGCTTGAGCTTTTCGATTTCCTGCGCGGCTGCCAGCAAGTTGCCTTCCACGCGCGCGGCAATCAGCTCGACAGCGTCACGCTGTGCCGACAGGCCGGCCTGTTGCAGGCGCTGGTTGATCCACTGCGGCAACTGATGCACATCCACCGGCCAGATCTGGATGAACTGGCAATGCGCGCCTTCGATCAACGCCTTGCCCCACTTGGTCTTTTGCGCACTAACGTCGAGCTTGGGCAGGCTGACCAGCAGCAGGGTATCTTCGGCGGGGTTGGCGCAGTATTCCATCAGCGCCGCGGCGCCTTTGTCACCAGGTTTGCCCGAAGGCAGGCGCAGTTCCAGCAGGCGGCGTTGTGCGAACAGGGACAGGCTCGCTCCAGCCTGGAGCAGGGTGCCCCAGTCGAAGTTTGCGTCGGCACTGAACACCTGGCGCTCGTCGAAACCTTGTTGACGCGCGGCATTACGAATGGCGTCTGCGGCTTCCTGGCATAGCAACGGGTCGTCACCGCTGACCACGTAGACCGGTGCCAAGGTACCTTGCAGGTGCTTGTTGAGTTGGGCGGGGGCGAGTTTCATGGGAAACAGGGGGGGGCACCCGAAGGTGCCCCACACGGGCTTAGTTGCCCGGTACTTCCAGCGGCGACTGCTGAGGCGTTTCGGCCTGCTGACGGCGGGCAGCTTCCAGCGCGGCGGCTTCGGCCTGGGCGCGTTCGTCGGCTTTGCGCTGCAGCTCGTCCAGTTGGGACGGGCTCAGCATCTGTAGGCGAACGACCATGGCGTTGACCAGATCGCGGCGCATTTCTTCACGGGCGCGGTTGGCTTCCTGCTCGGAACCGGTGATGTTCGAGCCGTCGCGCAGGTAGATTTTGCGCACTTCCAGCTTGTCGCTCATCAGCTCCAGGTTGTTCAGGCCCTGAATGCTGTAGTTCAACACCGTGGTCAGCTCGTACTCGGCGGTGCGGTTACCACTGTTGTAGGTGGCCGCGCGCTCGCGCTCCTGTTCGTTGGTCAGTACCAGGCGATACGGTGCGCCAGCATGTACGTTGACGCCGCTACGCTCCAGTACTTCACGCAGCTGGACCACGGTCGGGCCATAGGCGTTGCGCGCGCTAACGTCCATTTCCTTCACGCTCAGCTCGGTAGAGCCGGTGCCGCGCAGCTGGAAACCGCAGGCGCTGAGCATGACCGCCAGGCCGATTACCAGCAAATTGCGTTTGATCATGTTGTTGCTCCCTTGTGGGCCTTTTACGCCCGCCCGCAGTGACTGCGAGCGGGCGCTGCCATCAGTTGGCGACGATGTTGACCAGCTTGCCCGGTACCACGATAACCTTGCGGATGGTCAGGCCATCGATGAAGCGCAAGACGTTCTCGTTGCTGCGGGCAGCGGCTTCGACTTCTTCGCGGCTGGCAGCAGCCGGCATTTCGACCTGGCCACGCAGCTTGCCGTTGACCTGCACCACCAGGGTGATGGTGTCCTGCACCAGGGCTGCTTCGTCGACAGCTGGCCAGCCAGCGTCGATCACGGCCTGCTGGTGGCCCAGTTGCTGCCACAGCTCGTGGGAAATGTGCGGGGTGATCGGTGCCAGCAACAGGGTGACGGCTTCAAGGCCTTCCTGCAGCAGGGCGCGGTCCTGTTCGCTGGCCTGCGGGGCCTTTTCCAGCACGTTCATCACGGTCATCACCTGGGCGATGGCGGTGTTGAACTTGTGGAACTGGCCCACGTCGTTGCTGGCCTGCTTGATGGCTGCGTGGATGGCGCGGCGGATGACCTTCTGCGCGTCGTCCAGTGCGGTGACATCCAGCTTGCCCGGCAGGCCCTGGCTGACGTGAGCCTGAGCCAGGCGCCAGACGCGGCGCAGGAAGCGGCTGGCACCTTCGACGCCGGAGTCGGACCATTCCAGGCTCATGTCGGGCGGCGAGGCGAACATCATGAACAGGCGGCAGGTGTCGGCACCGTAGGCTTCGATCATCGACTGCGGGTCGACGCCGTTGTTCTTCGATTTCGACATTTTCTCGGTGCCGCCGATTTCCACCGGCAGGCCGTCGGTCTTCAGGCGAGCACCAATGATCTTGGCCTTGGCATCGCGCTCGATCTCGACATCGGCCGGGTTGAACCAGTCCTTGCCGCCGTTGCTGGCCACGCGGTAGTAGGTTTCGGCCACGACCATGCCCTGGGTCAGCAGGTTCTTGAACGGCTCGTTCGAAGTAACCAGGCCTTCGTCACGCATCAGCTTGTGGAAGAAGCGCGCGTACAGCAGGTGCAGGATCGCGTGCTCGATACCGCCGATGTACTGGTCGACAGGCAGCCAGTGGTTGGCGGCTTTCGGGTCTACCAGGCCCTTGTCGTAGTTCGGCGAAGCGTAGCGGGCGAAGTACCAGGACGACTCGACGAAGGTGTCCATGGTGTCGGTTTCGCGCTTGGCCGCAGTGCCGCATTTCGGGCAGGTGCACTCATAAAATTCCGGCATGCGCGCCAGCGGCGAGCCGGCGCCATCCGGCACCACGTTCTCGGGCAGGGTGACCGGCAGCTGGTCTTCCGGCACCGGCACGTCGCCACAGGACGGGCAGTGGATGATCGGGATCGGGCAGCCCCAGTAGCGCTGGCGGCTGATACCCCAGTCACGCAGGCGGAACTGGGTACGCGACTTGCCCAGTTCCTTGCGGATCAGGGCGGCTTCGATGGCATCGAAGGCGCCGGCGAAGTCCAGGCCGTCGAACTCGGCGGAGTTGATCAGCTGGCCGTGCTCGCCATAGGCGGCCTGCCACTCGCTGCCCACTTCATCGCCCGCGCTGGTGCGCACCACGGCCTTGACCGGCAGGTTGTACTTGTGGGCGAACTCGAAGTCGCGCTCGTCGTGGGCCGGCACGGCCATCACGGCGCCATCGCCATAGTGCATCAGCACGTAGTTGGCGACCCATACCGGCAGCTTCTCGCCGGTCAGCGGGTGCTCTACCAGCAGGGAAGTGGCCATGCCTTTCTTCTCCTGGGTGGCCATGTCGGCCTCGGCAACGCTGCCGCTCTTGCACTCGTCGATGAACGCCTGCAGCGCCGGGTTGCCCTGGGCCGCCTGGGTGGCCAGCGGGTGCTCGGCGGCGACGGCGACGTAGGTGGCGCCCATCAGCGTGTCGGGACGGGTGGTGAAGACTTTCAGGGTGCCTTCGTGGCCGATGGTGGCCTGGTCGTACGGGAACTGTACTTCCATGCCGCGCGACTTGCCGATCCAGTTGCGCTGCATGGTCTTGACCTGCTCAGGCCAGCCCGGCAGCTCGTCGAGGCTTTCCAGCAGCTCGTCGGCGTAGTCGGTGATGCGGAAGTAGTACATCGGGATTTCGCGCTTTTCGATCAGCGCGCCCGAACGCCAGCCACGGCCGTCGATGACCTGTTCGTTGGCCAGTACGGTCTGGTCTGCCGGGTCCCAGTTCACGGTACCGTTCTTGCGGTAGATGATGCCTTTCTCGAACAGGCGGGTGAACAGCCACTGCTCCCAACGGTAGTAGTCGGGTTTGCAGGTGGTGACTTCACGTGCCCAGTCGATGGCCAGACCCAGGCTCTTGAGCTGGGTCTTCATGTAGTCGATGTTTTCGTATGTCCACTTGGCCGGGGCGACGTTGTTTTTCATCGCCGCGTTTTCCGCGGGCATGCCGAATGCGTCCCAGCCCATCGGCTGGAGGACGTTCTTGCCCAGCATACGCTGGTAACGGGCAATCACGTCGCCGATGGTGTAGTTGCGAACGTGGCCCATGTGTAGCTTGCCGCTCGGGTACGGGAACATCGAAAGGCAATAGTAGGTGTCTTTGCCTGGCTGTTCGGTAACAGCGAACGATTGTTGCTCGTCCCAGAACTTCTGGGCGGCGGCTTCGATATCACGGGGCGTGTATTGTTCGTGCATGGCTACTTTTGGCTGAGAGAGAAGAGACCTTGTTCCAGGCAGCGGAACCTCGCTGCGTCCGGCACTCCGGTGTCGTTTAGAGTGAACGCCGTAGCATACAGCAGCGCTGCGCATCGTGGGAAACCTTCGTTGCGAATGGCCGCTGGTCGCAGCACCCGGCTGCTTTTCATGGCGCCGCTAAGCTCAGGTGTGGGGGGAGATATTCTTTATCTTCAATTGAGGTGAACGGATGGGAGAGACGCAGCTACCCGCAATGAAACCGGAGCTTTACGAGCGCCTGATCGACCGGCTTGGCCTGGCACTGGAAGTGGCAAGGACCTCGGTACGATTGCGCGACGAGATGCCAGCCGAGCTGGAGTTGCGTGGCCTGAGCCACGCAGAGTTCGAAGTGATCAAGGCTTACCTGGAATCCCTCCCGGAGCGCCACAATGCCTCTGTCGGCAGTTACCCGCAAGCGGAGCCGACATCGGCCAAGATCATCTGGCTCAAGGACAAGAAACGCCCCGCCAATACGGCGAGATCCAGGACGCTGCCACATCGCTAGCCGTTCAGGACGCCAGGCGCGGGCGATCGCGCGCCGGTTCTTCACTATCACACAACTCACGATCGGCGCCGGCCGCACCCTTGTTGACCGGCGCCGATCCTTCTAGGCTGCACGCCTGCCAAGGAGGTGTGGCCGATGCCGATCCGATTCTTCATCAAACAATGGCTGATGCCGCCGGGCATCCTGTTTCTGCTGCTGCTTGCGGCGTGGTGGTTGCGTGCCCGACGGCCACGGTTGGCGGCGTTTTGCTTTGCCGTGGGGCTTGGTGGCCTGTGGCTCATGAGTTTGCCGCTGGTGGTGCAGGAAATCGCCCATAGGCTGGAAAGCGAGCCTCCCTTGGCCGTAAACGACTGGACCGCGCTTGCGCGGCGGGCGGATGCCATTGTGGTGCTGGGCGCAGGGCGTGAGCGCGGCGACCCGGCCTGGGGCGGTAGCGACCAGCCCACGGCCACGGCTTTGGAGCGCCTGCGTTTTGCTGCGCAGTTGGCCAAGGCGTCAGGCCTTCCGGTGCTGACCAGTGGTGGGTTGCACTATGGCACGCCGCCGAGCGAAGCGCGGTTGATGGCGGATCGCCTTCACGAAGACTTTGCTGTTGAGGTGAAGTGGCGTGAAGAGGCCAGCCGCACGACCTGGGAAAATGCCCAGTTCACGGCCAAGGTGCTGCAGCCGTTGGGGATTCGTCGTGTGGTGGTGGTGACCCAGGCCTGGCACATGCAGCGCTCGCGCTGGAGCTTTGAGCAAGCGGGGTTCGAGGTGGTGCCGGCGCCGGTGGGGTTCCTGGGGCAGGATCATGCGCGGCCGTTTGGCGGGTTGCTGCCGGAGAGCCGGGCGATGTGGCAGAGCGGGCAGTTGTTCAATGAGGCGGTGGGGTTGGTGGGGTATCGGGTTTTCTATTGAGCCTTGCACTGCCTGTCCCGGCCTCTTCGCGGGCTTGCCCGCGAAGAGGCCGGGACAGGATAACTCAGACGGTTTTGGCGATGCGGCCTGCCAGCAATGCCCAGCCCAGCAGCAATGCGCAGACAATCGCCAACGGCCACGAACGCCATTGCAGGTAAGGCGTCAGTTGTTGCATTGGCACCACCTCACCATACAGCACCGCCTGCTGGAACTGCGGAATCTGCGTGGTAATACGGCCAAACGGGTCGATCAGCGCTGTCACGCCGTTGTTGGTGGCGCGGATCATCCAGCGGCCGGCTTCCAGTGCGCGCATCTGCGCCATCTGCAGGTGCTGCAACGGGCCGATCGAGGTGCCGAACCAGGTGTCGTTGCTGATGGTCAGCAGCAGGTCGCTGCGTGACGCCAGGCCAGCAGCAAACTCGGGGTAGACCACTTCGTAGCAGATGTAGGGCGCAATCTGATAACCCTTGGCCTGCAGCAGTGGCTGGTCTTCCGGCCCACGGGCGAAGTCCGACATGGGCAGGTTGAAGAACTCGATGGCGCCACGCAGCATGTCCTGCAACGGGACGTACTCGCCAAACGGCACCAGCTTCTGCTTGAGGTAGGTGCCGTCACCCTCACCGGTCACGGTGATGCCGTTGTAGTAGCGGCGCTGATGGTGCACCACTTCCCGCACTGGCACGCCGGTGATCAGCGCTGAATGCCGCTCGGCAGCAAAACGGCCCATTACGTCGATGTAGCCTTGGGCCTGGTCCTTGAGCACCGGCACCGCCGTTTCTGGCCATACCAGCAAATCCACGGGCTTTGAGCTGAAACTCAAGTCACGGTACAGCGCCAGTTGCGCGTCGATGTGCGCAGGGTCCCATTTCAGGTCTTGCTCGACGTTGCCCTGAATGGCCGCCACTTTCAACGGGTCACCTACCGGTTTGGTCCAGGCGTGGCCCTTGAGCGCCTGGCCCAGTGCCCATGGGGCCAACAACAGCAGGCAGCCCACGGCCAGGAACGAGGGGCGGGCACGTAGGCGGTGCAGGTTGCACAGCAGGGCAGCAGTGAGCGCCAGCGTGAAGGAAATCAGCCACACGCCGCCCAGCGGCGCCAGGCCGGCCAACGGGCCGTCCAGCTGGCTGTAGCCGGCGTAAAGCCAGGGGAAACCGGTCAGGAACCAGCCGCGAAAGGCCTCTTGCAGCAGCCACAGCGCCGCGAAGCACAGTGCATCGGCCAGCGGCGCTTCGTTGCGCCGTAGCCAGCGTGCCCACAGCCAGGTGGGCAAGGCAAAGAACCAGGCCAGCGCGGCGAAGAACGCCAGCAGCAGCAGAATCGCCAGCAGCGGCGAGGCACCGCCGTAGGTGTTCATGCTGACGTAAATCCACCAGGTGCCGGCGCCATACAGGCCAAAACCGAACCACCAGCCACGCCACATGGCCTGGCGCGGGCTGAGCTCGCGCAGGCCAAGGTAGAGCATGGCGATGGACAACACGGCCAGCGGCCAGATGTCGAACGGCGCCAGGGCCAGGAGTGTGGAGGCACCGGCCGCCAGGGCCAGCAGGTTACCGGGCCAGCCGGGGCGGGTGATCCAACGCATGTTTGTCCTTAACGGGTGATCGGGGTCAGGCGCAGCAAGTGTATCCGCCGGCTGTCGGCGTTGAGAATACGGAACTTGTAAGACCCGATCTCGGTAGTTTCGTTGCGCTTGGGCAGGTGGCCGAAGGCGCTCATCACCAGGCCGCCAACCGTGTCGAACTCGTCATCGGAGAACTCGCTGTCGAAGAACTCGTTGAAGTTGTCGATCGGGGTAAGCGCCTTCACCAGGAAGTCACCGCTGGGCAGTGGTTTGATGTAGCTGTCTTCCTCGACGTCGTGCTCGTCCTCGATGTCGCCAACGATCTGCTCCAGCACGTCCTCGATGGTCACCAGGCCCGCCACACCGCCGTATTCGTCGATGACGATGGCCATGTGGTTATGGTTGGCACGGAACTCGCGCAGCAACACGTTCAGGCGCTTGGACTCGGGCACGAAGGTGGCCGGGCGCAGCAGGTCCTTGATGTTGAAGCTGTCGCCGTTTTCCTTGAGGATCAGCGGCAGCAGGTCTTTGGCGAGCAGGATCCCGAGTACGTCGTCATGGCTTTCGCCGATCACCGGGTAGCGCGAGTGCGCGGCGTCGATCACCGCCGGCAGGAATTCGCGCGGCGACTGGCTGGCCTTGATGCTGATCATCTGCGAACGCGGGACCATGATGTCGCGAACCTGCAGGTCGGCGACCTGGATGGCGCCTTCGACGATGGTCAGTGCTTCGCTGTCCAGCAGCTTGTTCTGGTGGGCTTCGCGCAGCAGCTCAAGCAGCTCCTGGCGGTTTTTCGGCTCATGGGCAAAAGCCTGGGTCAGTTTACCCAGCCAGGACTTCTGCCCGTTGCTCGATCGATCTTCGCTCATGGCGGTTCTCGTGATCCTTCGTGTATCAGTGTGTGATTGAGTCGGTTTCATCGTCGGCATACGGGTCGGGGTGACCCAGTTCTGCCAGCAATTCTCGTTCCAGGCCTTCCATTTCCTCGGCTTCCTCATCTTCGATGTGGTCGTAGCCGAGCAGGTGCAGGCAACCGTGGATGACCAGGTGTGCCCAGTGCGCTTCGAGCGATTTGCCCTGTTCGGCCGCTTCGCGCTCGACCACCGCCACGCAGATGACCAGGTCGCCCAGCAGCGGGATATCGAGCAGGTCGTCAGGCACGTCGGCCGGGAACGACAGCACGTTGGTCGCGTAGTCCTTGTGCCGGTAGGTGTGGTTCAGCTCGCGGCCTTCGGCTTCGTCGACCAGGCGAATGGTCATTTCCGAGTCGGCACTGCGCTGGCGCAGGGCCAGTTCGCACCAGCGGCGGAAGGCGGCGTCATCCGGGGCGGCAGCGTCCGTGGCCCGTTGAATATCAAGTTCAAGCATCTTTGCCGGGCGCCTCGGGCTTGGCCTGGCGGGCTTCGAAGCGGTCGTAGGCTTCGACAATGCGCTGCACCAGTGGGTGACGAACCACATCTTTGGGTTGGAAGTGGGTAAAGCTGATACCTGGAACGTCTTTCAGCACCTCGATGACGTGTGCCAGGCCCGATTTGGTGCCGCGCGGCAGGTCGACCTGGGTGATGTCGCCGGTGATCACCGCCGTGGAGCCGAAGCCGATGCGGGTGAGGAACATCTTCATCTGTTCCAGCGTGGTGTTCTGGCTTTCGTCGAGGATGATGAAGCTGTTGTTCAGGGTGCGGCCACGCATGTAGGCCAGCGGGGCGATCTCGATCACCTGGCGCTCGATCAGCTTGGCCACGTGTTCGAAGCCAAGCATTTCGTACAGCGCGTCGTACAGCGGGCGCAGGTACGGGTCGATCTTTTGCGCCAGGTCGCCGGGCAGGAAGCCGAGCTTTTCGCCCGCCTCGACCGCCGGGCGTACCAGCAGGATACGGCGTACCTGTTCACGCTCGAGCGCGTCCACGGCGCAGGCCACGGCCAGGTAGGTCTTGCCGGTACCGGCCGGGCCGATGCCGAAGTTGATGTCGTTGGCCAGGATTTCCTTCACGTAGCGCTGCTGGTTGAGCCCGCGCGGGCGAATGTTGCCTTTGCGCGTACGCAGCGACACGCTGACCTCGTTGACGGCCGGGTTGTCGATGTTCTCGACGGCCGACTCCTGCAGGTACAGGTGTACGGTTTCCGGCGACAGGTCGGTGGCCTTGGTCTCGCGGTAGAGACGGCGCAACAACTGTTCGGCAGCGGAAGTGGTCTTGGGTTCGCCGATCAGTTCGAACTGATTGCCGCGGTTGCGGATTTCGATGGCCAGGCGCTGTTCGATCAGGCGCAGGTGCTCGTCGAACTGGCCGCACAGGTTGGCGAAACGGTGGGCCTCGAAGGGCTCGAGGATGAAACGATGGGGTTCTATGGGTGCGTTCAAGGTCGTTTTTAGCCGCTCGACGGCAATGGATGTGAACTCAAGAATAACCCTTGAATGGCAGTGGCGAAAGCACTGAAACGTTCAACGGTATGAAGGGCCGGTACAGCCGACCAGATCAGCAAACCTGTCTGCTATGATGGCCGCCTTTTCTTACGCATGTGTTATCCCGCCGAACATGAGCAAACGCGAACCTGCCATCTATAAAGTGATCTTCCTCAACCAGGGGCAGGTCTTCGAGATGTATGCCAAGCAGATCTACCAGAGCGACCTGTGGGGCTTTCTGGAAATCGAGGAGTTCGTGTTCGGCGAGCGCTCGCAACTGGTGGTGGACCCGAGCGAGGAAAAGCTCAAGAGCCAGTTCGAAGGGGTAGTCCGCAGTTTTGTGCCGATGCACTCGATCGTGCGCATCGATGAGGTGGAGCGTCTGGGCACGGCCAAGATCAGCGAAGCCAAGGGCGGCGGCAATGTCATGCCGTTCCCGATGCCGATGCCGGAAAGGTAAGCCTCAGGGGAGCGGCGAGAACGGCGTACGCCCTTCGGCGTTCTGCAGTTCCAGCAGGTACTTGCGGAAGATCTGGCCGAGCACTTGAGTGGCGTGCTCAAGCTCGTCGCGGGGCATTTGCTCGGTCACTTCGTCGGCCATGTCCAGTGCATCTTCTGCGCCGTTGACGGCGGCCATCTTCAGCAGGATGTAGGCCTGCACGTTGTTGGCCTTGACCCCTTCGCCATGGAAGAACATGGCCCCCAGGCGGTACTGCGCGTCAGCGTGGCCTTGCAGCGAAGCCTTCTGGAACCAGTCCAGGGCTTTGTCGAGGTTTTTCGGCGTTTGCGTGTAGAAGTACTCGCCCAGTTCGAACTGCGCCTGGGCATCCCCTGCGGTTGCCGTCTGCTCGCAGGCCTTGAGGGCGTTTGCCAGGTCTTCAGGCTGAACGTTCAAGGTGCAGCGGCCCGTCGCTGGAATGAGCAACGAGTTACCGCCCTCCGCCAGGGCCAGCAGGGGCTGAAGAAGCAACAGGCAGCCCAGGGTCAGGGCGCGGCCGGTGCGGTTCATGGGGATCGACTTACCTCTGCAAAGCTGCGGCCAAGGTCTCTGGTGGCACATTATGGGATAAGCAGCGCCAACCTTACAAAGTTTTACTCGAATTTCTGCTTGGTTGGGGAAGTCAGCTGATTGTGCATGAATATTTCTTGCCTCCACCGGCCTCTTCGCGGGTAATCCGCTCCTACAATGACCGCGCCACCCGTGAAAGCGACGCAGCCCCTGTAGGAGCGGGTTTACCCGCGAAGAGGCCGGTACAGGCTGACCGTTACTTCAGGGCTGCAAAGGCCTTTTCAGCCGCATCGAGGGTGATCTGCAACTCTTTGTCGCCATGGGCGATGGAGGTGAAGCCTGCCTCGAATGCGCTTGGTGCCAGGTACACGCCACCGTCCAGCATCAAATGGAAGAAGCGCTTGAAGCGCTCGGCATCGCTGGCCATCACGTCTTCGAAGGTGACGATGTCGTCGGCACCGCTGAAGTACAGGCCGAACATGGCACCGGCCTGGGTGGTGACGAACGGTATGCCAGCGGCATCGGCGCGCTGTTGCAGGCCGTCGAGCATGCGGCTGGTGTAGTCGGTCAGCTCGGCGTGGAAGCCCGGACGGCTGATCAGCTTCAGCGTGGTCAGGCCGGCGGCCATGGCCAGCGGGTTGCCCGACAGGGTGCCGGCCTGGTAGACCGGGCCGAGCGGGGCGATGCAGCCCATGATTTCACGCTTGCCACCGAAGCAGCCGACCGGCATGCCGCCACCGACGATCTTGCCGAAGGTGGACAGGTCCGGCTTGATGCCGTAGTGGCCCTGGGCGCCGCCCAGGGAAACGCGGAAGCCGGTCATCACTTCGTCGAAGATCAGTACCACGCCGTGCTTGTCGCACTGCTCGCGCAGGCCTTCGAGGAAGCCCGGTGCCGGCGGTACGCAGTTCATGTTGCCGGCCACCGGCTCGACGATGATGCAGGCCACGGTCTGGCCGACGTCGGCCAGGGTCTTCTCGACGGCGGCGATGTCGTTGAACGGCAGGGTCAGGGTGTGCTTGGCGAAGTCAGCCGGTACACCCGCCGAGCTTGGCACGCCCTGGGTCAGCAGGCCGGAACCGGCTTTTACCAGCAGGCTGTCGGAGTGGCCGTGGTAGCAGCCTTCGAACTTGATGATGGCATCACGGCCGGTGTAGCCACGGGCCAGGCGGATGGCGCTCATGGTGGCTTCGGTGCCCGAGCTGACCATGCGCACCATTTCCATGGACGGCACCAGCGAGCAGACCAGGTCGGCCATGTCGGTTTCCATGGCGGTCGGTGCGCCATAGGACAGGCCGTGCTCCAGCTGCTTGCGTACCGACTCCAGCACGTCCGGATGGCCGTGGCCGAGGATCATCGGGCCCCAGGAACCGACATAGTCGACGTAGCGCTTGTCGTCCTCGTCAACAACGTAGGCGCCTTCGGCATGCTTGAAGAACAGCGGCGTGCCGCCCACGCTTTTGAAAGCGCGCACTGGCGAGTTGACGCCACCGGGGATGTGCTTCTGGGCTTTGGCGAACAGGTCTTCGGAACGGGACATGAAAGTTCTCTCGAAATCAGGATGCGAACAAGGCGTTGAAGGCGCGGGCGCGGCGGGTAACTTCCTGCGCGCTGTCGGCACCGAACAGGCCGTGGATCACCGCCAGCAGGTCGGCGCCGTGGGCGACCAGCGGGGCGGCGTTGTCGAGGGTGATGCCGCCGATCACCGCGATCGGCAGTTTCACCTGGGCGCGTGCCTGCTCCAGCAGTTGGACGTTGGCAGCGGGCGCACCCGGCTTGGTGACGGAATTGAAGAAGCGGCCGAAGGCCACGTAGCTGGCCCCTTCGCTGGCGGCCTGGGCGGCGAGGTCGAGGCTGGCGTGGCAGGTTGAGCCGATGATCGCCTGGCGGCCAAGCAGGGCACGGGCCGGGGTCAGCGGGCCATCGGTCTGCCCCAGGTGCACGCCGACGCCCAGGCGTGCGGCCAGTTCGGCGTCGTCGTTGATGAGCAGTTGGGTGCCGTAGCGCTCGCAGAGCTTCATCAGCCCTTCGGCTTCGCGCAGGCGGCGCGCTGCGTCGTCGCTTTTGTCGCGGTACTGCAGCAGGCACACGCCGCCTTCCAGTGCCGCCTCGACATGGGACAGGAAACGGCCGGCGAGCAGCTGGCTGTCGGTGATGGCGTACAGACCGCGTAGCTTCATGGAAGGCCTCGTATCAGGAGCAGAAGTCCAGGGGCAGGCGGCGCGGCACGTACTGGCCTTTGCCCAGCTGTTCGGCGTCACGCAGGGTGCGCCAGGTGTAGTCCAGTGCGCTGCGTACGGCGCTTACCAGTTGCTCGCCGAGGGCCAGGCGGCCGGCCAGGGCGCTGGCCAGGGTGCAGCCCGAGCCGTGATAGCTGCCCGGCAGGCGCTGGCAGGTCCAGGTGTGGTGCTTGCCGTCCTGGGTGTACAGGCGGTTGTGGATTTCGTCTTCGTCGCCGTGACCGCCGGTAATCAGCAGGTGTCTACAGAACGGCAAGAGTTTCTCGGCACACTCGTCGGCGGTGCCCTCGGGCAGTTCGGCGAGGATGCGCGCCTCAGGCAGGTTTGGCGTGGCGATGGTCGCCAGCGGCAGCAGGCGTTCGCGCAGGGCATAGCCCACTTCGTCCTTGCCCAGGCGGCCACCGCCACCGGCACGCAGCACCGGATCGCACACCAGCGGCAGGTGCGGATGGGCAGCTAGCAGCTCGGCCACGGTGTCGACCATCTCGATCGAGCCGAGCATGCCCAGCTTGACGGCGGCCACGGTGGAGTCGGCCAGCACGGCATTGGCCTGGGCCAGTACCCACTCGCGGTCGAGCACGCGGAAGTCGGAAACGTTGACGGTATCCTGCACGGTCAGGGCGGTCACGGCGGGCGCGGCGTGACAGCCTTGGGCGATCAGGGCTTCGATATCTGCCTGCAAGCCGGCGCCGCCACTTGGGTCGTGGCCGGAGAGACAGAGGACAACGGGGCGGGAGCTGTAGGTATTCATGGTCGGCGAGCTTACCACCAAACCTGTTTGGGCGGATCGTCCGACAAACGAGTTTTGTTGATCGTTCGGTCAGAATTGTTTGTTGAATTTTTCTGAAAGTATTGATTTAGAGCCTTTTCTTTGATTTTTGATATGGCCGATTGCCAGGTTGCGAAGCTATGCTAGAGTGCTCGGATAACTCGATAAACGGGTTCTGCAGGATCACGTCGTCTCAAACGGATGGGAGGCAACCGCGACGCGACCGAGCAGGCCATGCTGGGGCTGTATGCGCTATTTGCTGATTGTGCTTCTGGGCTTGCTGCCCGTGCTGGCTGGAGCGGTCGATTTCGACAGCGCTACGCAGCACCTTCCATTGGGCAAGGCCATGCAGGTGTATGAAGACCTTGATGGCAGTGCCAGCATCGCCCAGGTCAGTGCCCCCGGGTTTGCCAAACATTTCCGCCCCCACGATAAAGACGTGCTGAATGCCGGTTATTCCACCTCGGTGTTCTGGCTCAAGGTCGAGCTGCGCCCGGTTGCCGCGCCCGGCGCTGCCCCTCGGCAGTGGCTACTTGAGCTGGCTTACCCGCCGCTGGACCACCTGGAGCTGTACTTGCCTGATAGCGGCGGTGTCTACCGCCTGGCGCAGCGCACCGGCGATGCCTTGCCCTACGACAGCCGGCAGATCCGGCAGAACAACTACCTGTTCGAGCTGCAGTTGCCGCCAGGCGAGGTGACTACTGCCTACCTGCGCCTGCACAGCCAGGGCTCGGTGCAGGCACCGCTGGCGCTGTGGTCCCCTGAAGCCTATATGGAAGAGCAGCCCACGCGCCTGTATGTGCTGGGGATGATCTACGGCGTGTTGTTGGTGATGCTGGTGTACAACCTGTTCATCTACCTCAGCGTGCGGGACGTCAGCTACCTCTATTACATCCTTTACATTGCCTCGTTCGGTTTCTATCAGGTGTCGGTGAACGGTGCGGGTGTCGCTTATTTCTGGCCGGACAGCCCCTGGTGGGCGAATGCCTCGACACCACTGTTCATCGGTGCGGCAGGCTTGTTCGGTTGCCAGTTTGCCCGGCATTTCCTGCAATTGGGCAACATCAGCCGCGGCTTTGACCGTTTGCTGCAACTGCTGATGCTGGGTGGCGCGCTGGTCATGGTAATGGCGGTGAGCGTGCCCTATGGCATTGCCCTGCGCATGGCCACGCTGCTGGCCTTGCTGTTTACCGTGAGCATCTTCAGTGCGGGGCTGTACGCCTGGTGGCGGGGCTTGCGCGTGGCGCGTTGGTTCATCATCGCCTGGACGGCCTTCCTGCTCGGTGGCCTGGTCAACACCCTGATGGTGCTGGGCTACCTGCCGAACCTGTTCATCACCATGTATGCCAGCCAGCTGGGTTCGGCGCTGGAGGTGGCACTGCTGTCGCTGGCGCTGGCCGACCGCATCAACAGCCTGCGCGAGCAGCAGGCGCAAACCTTGCGCGAATCCGGACGCACGCTGGAGCAGTTGAACCTGCAACTGGCCAGAAGCAACCGGTTGAAGGATGAGTTTCTGGCCAGTGTGACCCACGAACTGCGCACCCCGATGAATGGTGTGATCGGCTCGCTGGAACTGATGCACACCCTGCCGATGGAGGCCGAGATGGCCCAGTATCACCGCACGGCGGTGGGGTCTGCGCAGGGGATGATGGACATGGTCGATGCCATTCTCACCTTGTCTGAATTGCAGGCCGGTCGCCTGCGTGCGCAGCCGGCGCCGTTCAGCCTGCGCACACTGCTGCAGGGTTTGCGCGCCGGTTATGCCGGGCAGGCCTTGGGCAAAGGCTTGTACCTGAGCCTGGATATCCCGGCTGACCTGCCGGATGCGCTGGAGGGCGATGGAGAGAAATTGGCCCGCTGCCTTGGCTGTCTGGTGGAGAACGGGTTGAAGTTCACCCACCAGGGCGGGGTGATGATCCAGGTGCGCGGGCGCCGGGTAGGGCCGGGGGATCTGGCGTTGACCTTTACGGTCAGTGACAGCGGGATTGGTTTTGACGACCTTGAGCAGTCGACCCTGTACCAGCGGTTCTTCCAGGTGGATGGGTCGATGACCCGGCGCTATGGCGGGTTGGGGATTGGCTTGTCGATCTGCCGACAGATGGGGGAATTGCTCGGCGCGCGGTTGGCGCATGAGTCGACGCGCGGGCTGGGGAGCCGGTTCGAGTTGAGCTTGAACATGGCGATTTCGCAGGTGCAGGTGAGCCCGAGCATGCTGCAGGCGCGGCGTTCGCTTTGAAGGTGTGGGATTGGGGCAGGGCGGACACCTGTCAGCCCTGACACATCCTCAAACCATGCTCCCACCCCACGTTTAGTCATTAATGCCCCTTTGACTCCCCCGCAACCAGTGCTTCACTGGGTCTCTCAAGCCTACCCGGATCCAGGAGCCCCCGATGAACCTGCACCAGTACGCTGAAACCCACGAAGTCACCAACCAGCCTCCGCCCCTCGACGGCGCCAACCTCTACCGCCTCGACCTGCCGCTGCAGGACTGGTCCCGGCGTTTTGGCGCAGGCTGGGCCGAGTCGCGGATCGACGCCTATGGTGCCTTGGCTGGCGGCCCGCTGATGCAGGCCGGTTTCCTGGCCAACGCACACAAACCCGAATTCGTCAGCCACGACCGCTATGGTCATCGCATCGACCTGGTCGAGTTTCACCCCGCCTACCACGAGCTGATGCGCACCGCCGTCGAACACGGCCTGCCTTCTTTGCCCTGGGCCGAGGCCCGTGCTGGCGCCCATGTGGCGCGGGCTTCCATGACCTACCTGCACAGCCAGGCCGAGGCCGGGACCGGCTGCCCGCTGACCATGACCTTCGCCGCCGTGCCGGCGTTGCGCCTGCAACCCGAGCTGGCCGAGTACTGGCTGCCGAAAATCCTGGCCTGCGAATATGACCCTCGCAACATCGGCGACCGGCACAAGGCCGGGGTTACCCTGGGCATGGCCATGACCGAGAAGCAGGGCGGCACCGATGTGCGCGCCAATACCACGCGGGCCTATCCGGTGGGCGCTCCCGGCCCGGGCCAGGCCTACGAGCTGGTGGGGCACAAGTGGTTCTGCTCGGCGCCCATGTGTGATGCCTTCCTGACTTTGGCCCAGACCGAAAAAGGCCTGAGCTGCTTCCTGCTGCCGCGTCATCGCCCGGACGACAACCGCAATCAGTTCTACATCCAGCGGCTGAAGAACAAGCTCGGCAACAGCTCCAATGCCTCCAGCGAGGTGGAGTTCCGGGGGGCGCTGGCATGGATGATTGGCGAGGAAGGGCGGGGCGTGCCGACCATCATCGAGATGGTGGCCATGACCCGCTTCGACTGCATGGTCGGCTCCAGCGCCTTGATGCGCCAGGCGCTGACTCAGGCGGCTCACCACTGCGCGCACCGCAAGGTCGGTGGCCGGGTGTTGAACGAACAACCGCTGATGCAGAACGTGCTGGCCGACCTGGCGCTGGAAAGCGAGGCCGCGCTGGCCCTGAGCCTGCGCATGGGGCAGGCGCTGGAGCAGCTCGACGACCCGCAGCAGGCGCATTTCGCACGGCTGGTCACGGCCGTGGGCAAGTACTGGATCTGCAAGCGAGCGCCGGCCATGATCAACGAGGCAGCCGAATGCCTGGGCGGTGCGGGTTATGTGGAGGACAGCATCCTGCCGCGGCTGTACCGCGAAGCACCGGTCAACTCGACCTGGGAAGGCTCGGGCAATGTGCAATGCCTGGATGTGTTGCGGGCGTTGTCCAAGGAGCCGGGTGTGCTGGACGCGTTGTTCGCCGAACTGGGCGACGGGCATGGCGACCCACGGTTGGCCGCGCACATCGGTAACCTCAAAGGGGCGTTTGCCGACACGGGCGACATGCAGTACCGGGCGCGGCAGTTGACTGAGGACATTGCCCTGGCGTTGCAGGCCAAGCTGTTGCTGGAGGCGGGGAATGCGGTGGTGAGTGATGCGTTTATCGGAAGCCGGCTGACAGGTGGTGGCCGGGTGTATGGCGCATTGCCGCGGGGCGTGGATGTGGAGGCGTTGGTGGCCAGAGCAACACCAGTCTGGGAGGGCTGAGTTGGCTTCTTCGCGGGCGCGCCCGCTCCCATAGATACCGTGCTGATCTCAGGGTTGCGCATATCCTGTGGGGGTGGGTGTGCCCGCGAAGAAGCCAACACCGATCAATGGGGATGTTTTTACCCAAGAAGGCAGGCAAGATGGTCCACATGCATGTCCAGACAGGAAGCACAGTGTGAGCCACGCTTTTGTAGTCGTTGATACTCCCGAACAGGCCGTCGACCGTCTGGCGGCCTTGCATGAACAGGCCACCGGGGCCCTGAGCCAGGCCCTCAAGCGTTACCTGAAGGACCGTACCGAGCCGGGCGCCGATGAGCGGGACCTGTTCCGCTACCCGGCACTGCGCCTGACCTACCACAGCCACGGCGAAGTGGCCGCCACCACGCGGGCCTATGCCAAGGTCCAGGTGGCCGGCACCTACAGCGTTACCGTCACCCAGCCAGCCGCGTTCCGTAGCTACCTGCTGGAGCAATTGCGCCCATTGATGCACGACTACACCGTCACGGTAGAGGTCGGCGTCAGCGAACAGAACATCCCTTACCCCTACGTGGTCGACCAGGGCGACGAGCTGGCCGGCAGCGGTATTACCGCCGCGCAACTGGCGCGGGTGTTCCCCAGCACCGACCTTTCGGCCGCCACCGACAATATCGCCGATGGCCTGTACGACTGGGACCGTGCCGAAATTTTTCCGCTGGCACTGTTCGACGCCGCCCGCGTCGACTTCTCGCTGCGCCGCCTGGTGCACTACACCGGCAGCGACTGGCGCCATGTGCAGCCATGGATACTGCTGACCAACTATCACCGCTATGTCGACCAGTTCATCAGCCATGGCCTGGAGCAGCTGCGTGACGACCCGCGTTTCGTGCGCATGGTGCTCCCGGGCAATGTGGTGATCGAAAAGGGCATGGACCACGGTGAAACCCAGGCGCTGGTGGCCAGCGTGATCTGGCACCGCTACCAGATGCCGGCCTACCACCTGATCGCCGCCGACGGCGACGGCGTTACCTTGGTCAACATTGGTGTCGGCCCGTCCAACGCCAAGAACATCACCGACCACCTGGCCGTGCTGCGCCCGCACTGCTGGCTGATGATCGGCCACTGCGGCGGGCTGCGGCAATCGCAAACCATCGGCGACTATGTGCTGGCCCACGCCTACATGCGCCGTGACGGCATTCTCGACCGGGTGGTGCCGCCGAACATCCCGATTCCGGCCCTGGCCGAAGTGCAGCTGGCCTTGCAGGAGGCGGCTGCGCAGGTTACCGGCGAGCGTGGCGAACAGTTGAAGAAGCGCCTGCGCACCGGCACCGTGCTGACCTACGACGACCGCAACTGGGAGCTGCGCTGGGCTCAGGAACGCCCGCTCATCAACCTGTCGCGTGCCGTGGCGGTGGACATGGAAAGCGGTACCATCGCCGCCCAGGGTTACCGCCTGCGTGTGCCGTACGGCACCTTGCTGTGTGTGTCCGACAAGCCGCTGCACAGCGAGATCAAGCTGCCGGGCTCGGCCAACGCCTTCTACAACCGGGCGGTGAGCCAGCATCTGAAGATCGGCATTGCCGCCCTCGACCTGCTGCGCACCGAGCTCAACTCGCTGCACTCGCGTAAACTGCGCAGCTTCGATGAGCCGCCGTTCCGCTGAGGATCCATGTCACTGCCACCCCGTAACAAGCCGCGCCGTCCCCAGGCGCGGCCTGCCGCCGGCCCACGTCGCCAGCCGAAGGCGCCACCGGCCGAGCCGCGCCTGATCCTGTTCAACAAACCGTTCGACGTGCTGACCCAGTTCAGCGACGGCGACGGGCGGGCGACGCTCAAGGACTTCATCGACATCCCGGGTGTGTACCCGGCAGGGCGGCTGGACCGCGACAGTGAAGGCTTGCTGTTGCTCACCAACGATGGCGGGCTGCAGGCGCGCATTGCCGACCCCAAGCACAAGCTGGCCAAAACGTACTGGGTGCAGGTGGAGGGGGAACCGAGCGACGAGCAGTTGCAGCGCTTGCGTAATGGCGTGGAGCTGAACGATGGGCCTACCTTGCCCGCCGAGGCACGGCGGCTGGACGAACCCGAGCTGTGGCCGCGCAACCCGCCGGTACGGTTTCGCAAGAGCGTGCCAACCAGCTGGCTGGAGCTGGTGATACGCGAAGGGCGTAACCGCCAGGTGCGGCGGATGACGGCGGCGGTGGGGCTGCCGACCTTGCGTCTGGTGCGGGTACGGATCGGGGATTGGGCGCTGGATGGGTTGGAGCAGGGCTGCTGGCGCGACGTCCCCGCCAGGCTTTAGGCCCTGAAGGTTCTACACGCCTTCCAGAAACCCCACCACCACGCTCTTGATGATAAAGGCCAACACCCCCAGCCCCAACACGAAGAACAGGATCAACGTACCGAACTTTCCGGCCTTGGACTTTTTCGCCAGGTCCCAGACGATGAAACCCATGAAACCGATCAACACGGTGACCAGGATGATCATCATCCATTCTTCGAATACGGCGGGATCCATCGGTGTTCTCCAGGCAGTCTGAGCAGCCGATCATACGCCGGCTGCCATGGGCAATTAACGCAGGTGGGTCAATGGCATCTCGGTACTGGCCAGCACCTGGTTGAGCACGAAACTCGAACGCACGCTGGTGACGCCTTCGATACGCGTCAGGCTGCCTAGAAGCAGTTTCTGGTAGTGGTCCATGTCGGGTACCACCACCTTAAGCTGATAGTCGGCATCCATGCCGGTGACCAGGCTGCATTCGAGCACCTGTGGCAGGTTGCGGATGGCTGCCTCGAAGGTTTCGAAGCGCTCCGGGGTGTGGCGGTCCATGCCGATCAGCACGTAGGCGGTCAGGCTCAGGCCCAGCTTTTTGCGGTCGAGCAGGGCCACCTGGCGCGAGATGTAGCCGTCGTCCTCCAGTTGCTTGACCCGACGCGAGCATGGCGAAGGCGACAGGCCGATGCGTTCGGCCAGCTCCTGGTTGGAAATGCGCGCATCGCGCTGCAGTTCGGCGAGGATGCTCAGGTCGTAACGGTCAAGTTTGCTCATGGCATTTGCCCTTTTCTGTTCGTATTGCGGCGAATTATCAATCCAGGGTGAAAAATTGCGCAAGTGCTATTTATCCGAGCAATCTTCGCAATCCTCTGCCGCAACCTGTCCGGTATCTTTATCACCAGAATCACTGCCCGGACATCAGTCCACGGCGACGCGCCCTAGGCGGGCGGTCGCGGCCAGCCATCCAACAGGATCTGCAGGCCCCCGGGCTACACACCCTCCAGAAGACGGTGTGAGGTGAGCCGGCGCCACAAGTGCCGAGCACGGACGACAATTCCTGAAGGGAGGCCCTGCGGCCTCCCTTTTTTCATGTCTGGAAATTTAATTGGCCTGTGTGACGGGCGCGGTAGACTGGCTGTGGTTGCTGTATTTTCTACCGAGAGGAATACCATGAAGTCGCGCATCTGGCAGTTGGCAGGTGTTGGTTTGCTGGGTTTGAGCATCAGCCTCGGGGTACTGGCCGAGGGGCCGGGCGAGGGGCATGGCGAACGCGGCCAGCAGGTGCAAGGCGAGGGCGGGCCAGGCCGCTCGCTCAACTCGCGCGATGAAGTGCGCCAGACCCAGCCGCCGCGCCAGGGTTATTACCAGGACATTCCCCATCGCCATGGCGACGACCACCACTGGCAAGCCGGTGGCCCACGGCCCGGCGGTGACTGGCAGGGGCGCCCGGATGGCCATGGCAATGGCTGGGGGCCTGGGCCGCAGTATCGCCCGGGCCACACCATTGATCATTTGCCCGACCGTTACTGGAAGGTGCCCTACCGTGGCGCGGATTACTTCTATTCTGGTGGCTACTGGTACCGCCCACACGGTGGCAGTTACATCGTGGTGGCCCCGCCCTACGGCGTACGGGTCAGTTACCTGCCTTCCTATGCGCGTGAGGTCTGGCTGGGAGGGGCGCTGTTCTTCCTGGTGGCCGATACCTATTACCAGTACCTGGCGGACAGCCAGGAGTACGTGGTGGTCAACCCGCCGGTCGGCGTACCGGCGCCCGTGCCGGTGGCACCGGCAAACGGCGGCTATGACGTGGTGGCTTACCCGATGTATGGGCAGGGGCAACAGCAGCAGGACCAGGACCGCTACCAGTGCCATCGCTGGGCGGTGAGCCAGTCTGGCTTCGACCCCGCGACGGCGACGTATGCGCCACCTGCCAATGTGCTGGACAACTACCGGCGGGCGCTGGGGGCTTGCTTCAGTGGGCGAGGCTACAGCATCAACTGATCGCTATACCGGGTCTGCGTGCACCATCACATCCGCCTGTGGATAACGCTGGCGGATTACCTTTGATGCCTCAACGCACAACCCGTGCGCCTC
The DNA here is from genome assembly GCF_014192825.1 of Pseudomonas sp. OG7. Classification (NCBI taxonomy): domain Bacteria; kingdom Pseudomonadati; phylum Pseudomonadota; class Gammaproteobacteria; order Pseudomonadales; family Pseudomonadaceae; genus Pseudomonas; species Pseudomonas sp. OG7. The sequence goes on from NZ_JACHYK010000001.1 coordinate 799,008, forward strand.
ATGCAGCGGCAGCTGCCCCGGCAGCTCCAGGTGCAACTGCACGAACCACTGGTTGCCCGATACCCGCGTGCGCAAGTCGTGCACGCCTTTCACGCCGGGAATGGCCAGTACCAGTGCGGCCATGCCTTCACCAACATCGCCGGGCAGTTCCTTGTCCATCAGGATCGCCGTACTTTCGCGGGCAATCTGCAGCGCGCTCCAGAGGATGTAGCAGGCTATGCCAAGGCCGAACAGCGCATCCAGTTGCGGCCAGCCAAAACGCGCCAGCAACAGGGCCAACAGGATGCTGCCGTTCAGCAGCAGGTCCGAGCGGTAGTGCAGGGAGTCGGCCCGCACGGCGGTGGAGCCGGTCAGGCGAATGACCTTGCGCTGCAATGCCAGCAGGGCAAGGGTCAGCACCAGTGACAGCAGCATCACGGCAATGCCGATACCGGTATCGCCCAAGGGTTGCGGTGTATGCAGGCGTTCGGCTGCCTGCACGCCGATCAGCACCGCACTGACGGCGATGAACAGCGCCTGCGCCATGCCTGCCAGCGCTTCGGCTTTGCCGTGGCCAAAGCGGTGGTCGTCGTCGGCCGGTCGCAGGGCGTAATGCACCGCCAGCAAGTTGAGAAACGAGGCAACGGCATCCAGTGCCGAGTCGGTCAGCCCGGCCAGCAAGCTCACCGAGCCGCTCAGCCACCAGGCCAGCGCCTTGCTCAGTACAAGGATGCTGGCCACCGTCAGTGATGCGCGGGTGGCCAGGCGTAGCAGGCGCTGGTGTTCAGCCGGGGTGATCATCCGTGGTCAATGTCCGTGGGGGTTTCAGGCTGCCGGCACCAGGCCAAGGCTGGCCAGTTGCTCGACGCTGCCGCGGTGCTGGATCAGCCTCGGGTCGTTCAGCGGCAGGCGTTGGCCCAGCTCGCTTTCAAGAATGGCCTGCAGCTTCAGGTTGTCGACCTTGCCGTCGGGGCTGACGGCTTCTTGCAGTTTGGTCGGGTCGACCTGGGCGGTGCGGCCACCCGGGTAGTAGATGGCGCCCGTGGCGAAGTCGATGCCGAAGGCGATCAGGCCCGGGATCACGTAGAACAGGATGCCAATGGCGTCCATTGCGGCAACCACAGGGTCGATCTTGCCGCCGATCTGGCCGCGCCGGTCTGGATAGAAAATGGTGCCGCAGGCCGTCAGTTGGGTCAGCAGGGTGGCGATGAGGGCGCCACCGATGACGCGGGTCGAGATGCGCATGTAAATCTCCGAGAAGGTATTCAGCAGGGCAAGCGAAGCGCCTGCGCCTGAAGCTTAAGACCATGATAGAGCAGGCTGGGTTCGCCGTTATACTCGCGAGACTGTTCGAGGACCACCATGATTTCATTACCGATCGATGCCGTCTTGCCCGCCTTGCGCCAAGCCCTGGAAAAACGTGACGAAGCGGTGCTTGAAGCACCACCAGGCGCCGGCAAGACCACCCGCGTGCCGCTGGCGCTGCTGAACGAGCCGTGGCTGGCCGGGCAGACCATTCTCATGCTGGAACCCCGGCGTCTGGCCGCGCGGGCGGCTGCCGAGCGGCTGGCCAGCGAACTGGGCGAGCAGGTGGGCCAGACCGTGGGCTACCGCATTCGCCTGGACAGCAAGGTCGGGCCGAACACCCGCATCGAAGTGGTAACCGAAGGTATCCTCACTCGCCGCCTGCAGGCCGACCCGGCGCTGGAAGGCGTAGGCTTGCTGATCTTCGATGAGTTTCATGAGCGTAGCCTGGATGCCGACCTTGCCCTTGCGCTGAGTCTTAATGGCCGCGAACTGCTGCGTGATGACCGCCGCTGAAAATGCTGCTGATGTCTGCCACCCTGGAGGGCGAGCGGCTGTCGCGGCTGCTGGACGATGCCCCGGTGGTTCGCAGTGAAGGGCGCATGCATCCGGTGGACATCCGCTGGGGGCGGCCGTTTCAGCCGGGCGAATTCATCGAGCCACGGGTGGTGGACAGCGTGTTGCAGGCGCTGGCCGACCAGGCTGGCAGCGTGCTGGTATTCCTGCCCGGCCAGGCGGAGATCCGCCGGGTGCACCAAAGCCTTCAGGAGGCGCTGGGTGAGCGCCCCGAGATCCTGTTGTGCCCGCTGCACGGCGAACTCGACCTCAATGCCCAGCGTGCCGCCATCGACCCTCCGCCCCAGGGCCTGCGCAAGGTGGTGCTGGCCACGAACATCGCCGAAACCAGCCTGACCATCGACGGCGTGCGGGTGGTGATCGATGCCGGCCTGGCCCGCGTGCCGCGCTTCGACCCCGGGAGCGGCATGACCCGCCTGGACACCCAGCGCATTTCCCGCGCCAGTGCCACCCAGCGCGCCGGGCGTGCCGGCCGCCTGGAGCCTGGTGTCTGCTACCGCCTGTGGTCCGAGGCCCAGCATGACCAGCTGGCCGCCTATGGCAGTGCCGAGATCCTTCAGGCCGACCTGGCCGGCCTGGCCCTGCAACTGGCGCGCTGGGGCGTTACCCCCGAGCAGTTGTGCTGGCTCGACCAGCCGCCGCCTGCTGCATTCGCCCAGGCCCAGGACCTGCTGGCGCGGCTCAATGCCTTCAAGCCCGGCAGCCGTGACAGCCTCAGCGAACATGGCCAGGCCATGGCCGAACTGCCAGCTCATCCACGCATCGCGCATTTGTTGCTACGGGGCCAGAACCTGGGCCTGGCACAGATGGCGTGCGATGTGGCTGCGTTGCTGGGGGAGCGGGATATCCAGCGGGGCGGTGGCGCCGACTTGCACAGCCGGCTGGCGCTGGTGAGCGGCGAGAGCAAGGCTGCGCGTAGTGGCCAGGGCGGCGTGCAGCGTGCCCGCCAGCTGGCTCGCCAGTACCGCGGCCTGCTGCGTGGCAAGCCTGGGGCTGCGGTCGCCGACCCCGAACACCCGCGTTGGCTGGGCGCGCTGCTGGCGCTGGCCTACCCCGACCGTGTCGCCCAGCAGCGCCGCGAGGGCGGTGCGGAGTACCGGCTGGCCAACGGCCGTGCAGCGCTGTTCGCCGAGGTCGATGCATTGATGAAGTGCCCATGGTTGGTGATCGCCGACCTGGGGAGCCGCCAAGGGCAGCGCGAAGAGCGGATCTACCTCGCCGCCGAGTTCGATCCAGCCTTGCTCGACGGTGTGCTGGCCGAGCAGGTCGAGCGGGTCGATATCCTGGATTGGGACGAGCGTGAGCAGGTGTTGCGCGCAGAGCGTCAGGTCAAGGTTGGTGAACTGGTGCTCAGCCGTGAGCCGCTGCCGGGGCTGGATGATGACGCCAGGGCAAGGGCGCTGCTTGGCCTGGTCCGGCGTAAAGGCCTGAATCTGCTGACCTGGACCCCGGAGTTGCGCCAGTGGCAGGCACGGGTGGCACTGCTGCGTCAGCTCGACGTGGAAAAGACGGGCAACAGCGAGTGGCCCGACCTGGGGGACGAGGCGTTGCTCGCCAGCCTGGAAGACTGGCTGCAGCCTTATCTGGGCAAGGTATCGCGCCTTAGCCACTTCGCCGCACTGGACCTGCCGTCGATGCTGCGTAACCTGTTGCCCTGGCCGCTGCCACAGCGGCTGGAAGAACAGGCACCTGCGCACCTGGCCGTGCCTTCCGGCTCCCACATTCGGCTGGACTACAGTGAAAACCCGCCGATTCTCGCCGTGCGCCTGCAAGAGCTGTTCGGCCTTGCCGATACCCCACGCATTGCCAATGGCCGCCAGCAGGTCAAGCTGCACCTGCTGTCACCGGCCCGCCGCCCGGTGCAGGTGACCCAGGACTTGGCCAATTTCTGGCGTACGACTTATGCCGAGGTGAAGAAGGACCTGAAAGGGCGCTATCCAAAGCATTATTGGCCAGATGACCCGCTGGTGGCCGAGGCCACCGCGCGGGCCAAGCCTCGCGGAACCTGAAGGCCTGGTTGACTGCGGTCAGCCAATCGGTTTGAGAAGGAACGTAAGTACCACACCTTGCTCGACGTTCAGCAGCGCCACAAGGTCTCCGTTGATGTGGGGATCATCCATGATGCCCCCCACCCGGTAGCCTCGATGGTCGCGCAGATGGCAAACCAGGCCTTCCTCGGTCAATTGCAGCGGTTCGATTTTCCAGTCGTCGGTGACTTGGGCAAACCAGTAGAAACCCAGGTAGCCATTGAGGCTTACACCCAGCTTTTTGGCCTCTGGGCGCCCTGGAATGCTGATGTGGTAGTGCAGGCGGTTTTCGCTGCCTGACTGGTAATGAAAGTCCATCGTCGGCGAGTCCTGTTTGCCGCCGGCCTGCAACCAGTCATCCTCAGGGGTGACGCCCCAACTGAACTTGTCGGTGCTGCGGCTCAGGCGCAGCGGGATGTTGCCTTTGGCGCCGCGCACGTACAGCTTGCCGCGAAACGATCTGGCAAACCCGGTTTGAATGGCTTCGTTCATGGTGTGCTCCACGATTGGCATTGAGGGGGCACCCTAATGCCAAGTGCGCAGACCACAGCAGATCGAAGGCCTTCCCGTGTTGGTTCAAGTGCTGGCTTCGCTCTCCAGCAGCATGAACAGGCGGTACAACACCACCGTGCTGAACAGCTGCAGGAAGCCGCTGAGGCTGTCCATGGCCAGCTCCATGCCGGGCGATGGCTCGGGGAAGGCCATCAGCAGCAGCCCGTCGATCAGCCAGATCGGTGCCAGCACGGCCACCACGCAGATCATGATGCGCATGAAGTGCCCGGTGGTCATGGCTGCGCTTTCGCGCATCGCCTGCACCACGGGGCGGCCGCGCAGTACCAGCAGGTACTCGGCGAACACCAGGTTGATCATGATCCACACGCCCGGGAAGATGAACAGCGCCAGGCCCGCCATGATCAGCAGTGAGCTGATGAGGATCAGCAGGGCCAGCTGCGGCCACAGTTGCAGGGCGCGGGCGAACAGGTCGCGCTTGGCGATGTCCTGGCCGTTGCTGCGGGTGTGCAGGTAAAGGATCAGCGCGGCGCTGTACAGTGGGTAGAACAGCAGGCTGACCAGCATGCCGTAGGCCGGTGATGCCTGGTCGCCCAGCTGCCGGTACAGCAGTTGGGTGAGCAGGGCTTCCAGCACCACCAGCGGCAGGCACAGCTGGAGGATGTTCGGCAGGTGGCGGCGGAAGAAGTACAGGGAGTCGCGCAGAACGCTCAGCGGATTCATCAGTCAACATCGCATGGCAGTTAAAACAGGGGCCTAACTTTAGCCCAAAGCGGGCTTGCGGCTGTCACTTGCTGAAAAAAGTTTCACCGCAGCGGTGATTGAATCCCGCGCCTGTACGCCCCATCTTTGACGCTGTCCGTTGTCCCGCTACCCCACGAGGTCGCCCCATGAACACTGAAGAACAAACCCTGATCGACGGCCTGTTCGGCCGCATCAAGCAAGCCGAAGACCCGAGCCAGCCGCGTGACGCGCAGGCCCAGGCGTGTATCGAGCAACACCTGCGCCAGCAGCCGGCGGCGCCTTACTACATGGCCCAGGCCATCCTGGTGCAGGAGGCGGCAATCAAGCGCCTCGACGAGCAGAACAAGCAACTGGAGGCCGAGTTGCAGCAGGCCCGGTCTCAGGCCCAGGCCGCACAAGCCGCCACCAGTGCGCCAAGCAATGGCGGTGGTGGTTTCCTGTCCAGCATCTTTGGTTCGGGTGGGCGTAACGCGGCCCCGGCTGTGCAGCCTCAGCGCCCTTCCGCGCCGCCTGTAGCGTCCGGTGGTGGCTGGCGCGAGCCGTCGGCACCTGGCTTCTCCCAGCCGCAAGCGCAACAGCCCGGCTTTGGCGCGGGGCCAGCGCGCAGTGGTGCCAGCAGCTTCTTGGGCGGCGCCATGCAGACAGCAGCAGGTGTAGCCGGTGGTGTGTTGCTGGCGCAGGGCATCAGCAGCCTGTTCAACCACAACTCGCAGCCGCAAGAGGTGGTCGAGGTGATCAAGGAAGAGCCGACACCGGCCAGTGACAGCGGCGGCTGGAACGACCAGGGCGGGCAGCAGCAAGTGGCTGACAACGGTGGTTGGGGCAATGACCAAGGCGGTTATGCCGACACCGATTACGGCAGCGATGATGGCGGGTTCTTCTCGGACGACGATTCGTACGTCTGACAGGTCTGGCATACTGCTGGCATTTCTGGGGGCTGCTTTGCAGCCCTCTGTATTCCAGGCCGACCATGAGGTTCAAGGTGAAAAAGATCGCGCTGTTCGCCGATGTGCAGAACCTCTACTACACCGTGCGCCAGGCCCATGGCTGCCATTTCAACTACACCGAATTGTGGGCCGACGTCAGCCGTGAAGGCCAGATCGTCGAAGCCGTGGCCTATGCCATCGACCGTGGCGACAGCAAGCAACAGCAGTTCCAGCAGATCTTGCGCAACCTCGGTTTCGATGTGCGCCTCAAACCCTTCATCCAGCGCAGCGACGGCTCGGCCAAAGGTGACTGGGATGTGGGTATCACCCTGGATGTAATCGATGCAGCCAGCCGGGTCGACCAGGTGGTGCTGGCCTCTGGTGATGGCGATTTCGACTTGCTGCTGGAGCGGGTGATCCAGCGCCATGGCACCGAGGCCGTGGTATATGGCGTGCCGGGGCTCACCGCCTTGTCGCTGATCCGTGCCGCCACCCGTTATGTGCCCATCGAGGGTAAGCTATTGCTCAAACATTGAGGCCCTTGCATGGAACGTATTGCTGTCATCGACTTTGAAACCACCGGTATCACCCCCAGCGCAGGTTGCCGTGCCACCGAAGTGGCGGTGGTGATGCTGGAGGACGGGCGCATCGTCGAGCGCTACCAGAGCCTGATGAACGCGGGCGTGCCGGTACCGGCCTTCGTTGCCGGGTTGACCGGGATCACCACTGCCATGCTGCGCAGCGCGCCGCCGGTGGACAAGGTAATGAATGAAGTGGCCGAGTTTGTCGGCGACACCCCGTTGCTGGCACACAATGCGGCGTTCGACCAGAAGTTCTGGGATTACGAACTGAGCCGCATCGGTCGTAGCCGCCGCCAGTCGTTCGCCTGCTCCCTGCTGTTGTCGCGGCGCCTGCTGCCAATGGCGCCGAACCACAAGCTGGGCACCCTGACCCGCTGGGCCGGGCTGCCGGACACCGGTACCGCGCACCGGGCCATGGCCGATGCCGAGATGGCGGCCAACCTGTTGCAACACCTGGCCGGTGAACTGCGTCAGGCCCATGGTATCCAGCAACTTTCACACGAGTTCCTGTGCCGCTTGCAGAAAGTGCCCGCCGCGAAGATTCGCGAAACCTTGGCCAAATCCCGTTAAGGCTTCCCCCCACCCAAACCGAACGCACCAAAAGTGTGCCGCTCATTTGCGCCGGTTCTGTAACGTATCTTCACTCAGGCAGGCCGTTAAACTGAGTCACCCGTAAACGGATTTCGAGTTTTCCCATGCCTGCCGCCCGTCGTTTCCCACTGTTGCTCATTGGTGCTTTCCTGGCCTTGTACCTGGTCTGGGGGTCTACCTACCTGTTCATTCGCATCGGCGTGGAGAGCTGGCCGCCGATGCTCATGGCCGGCGTGCGCTTCCTGATTGCCGGGGGCCTGCTGTACGGTTTCTTGCGCTGGCGTGGCGTGCCGGCACCGACTTGGCCGCAATGGCGGGCAGCGGGAGCGATCGGCTTTTTGCTGCTCAGTTGTGGCAACGGCGGTGTGACCGTGGCCGAACACGCTGGGGTGGCGTCGGGTGTGGCGGCGCTGGCAGTGGCGACAGTGCCGTTGTTCACTTTGCTGTTTGGCCTGCTGTTCGGGCACCGTAATTCGAAGCTGGAGTGGGCGGGCATCGCTTTGGGGCTGGTGGGCATCGGCATGCTGAACATGGGGTCCAACTTGCAGGCGAGCCCGATTGGTGCGGCGCTGATCATTTTCGCGGCGGCGTCGTGGGCATTCGGCTCGGTGTGGAGCAAGACCTTGCCGTTGCCTCAGGGGCCGATGGCCAGTGCTGCGGAAATGCTGGTGGGTGGTGCGGTGCTGTTGCTGGGCAGCGTGCTGTCGGGCGAGCGCATGACGCAGATGCCGACTGCCGCTGGCTGGGGAGCGCTGGCCTACCTGGTGTTCTTCGGCTCGATCCTGGCGTTCAGTGCCTACATGTATCTGCTCAAGCATGTGCGCCCGGCTGCCGCCACCAGCTATGCCTACGTCAACCCGGCAGTGGCTGTGCTGCTGGGCATTGTCTTTGCCGGTGAACAGATTGGTGCCGAAGAGTGCGTGGCCATGGCAGTGATCATCGGTGCAGTGGTGCTGATCGGCCTGCCACAGTGGCGCAAGGCGCCCCAGCCCCCTCAGCCGTTGAAAGGCGAAATCTGCAAGTAGGCAGGGGCGATGCGGTAAACTTGCCGCCTTCGCTGAACCCCCTGACGGTATTGCCATGAATTTCGCCAAACTCGGCCTGATCGAACCGCTGCTGCGCACGCTGCAGCAACTGGACTACACCACCCCGACCCCGGTGCAGGCCAAGGCCATCCCTGCCGTGCTGGCTGGCCGCGACCTGATGGCCGCAGCCCAGACCGGCACCGGCAAGACTGCGGGCTTTGCCTTGCCTGTGTTGCAGCGCCTGGCGCTGGAGGGTGAGAAAGTGGCCAGCAACTCGATCCGTGCGCTGGTGCTGGTGCCCACCCGCGAGCTGGCCGAGCAGGTGCACAACAACGTGCGCGAGTACGCCGAGAACCTGCCGCTGAGCACTTACGCGGTGTACGGCGGGGTCAGTATCAACCCCCAGATGATGCGCCTGCGCCGTGGCGTCGACCTGCTGGTGGCCACCCCGGGCCGCTTGCTCGACCTGTTCCGGCAAAACGCGGTGAAGTTCAACCAGGTGCAAACGCTGGTGCTGGATGAAGCCGACCGCATGCTCGACCTGGGCTTTGCCGAAGAACTGCAATCGGTGTACGCCGCGCTGCCACGCAAGCGCCAGACGTTGCTGTTTTCCGCCACCTTCTCCGACCAGATCCGCATGCTGGCGGGGCTGGCGCTGAATGACCCGCTCAGCATCGAAGTGAGCCCGCGCAATGCCACGGCCGCCAGCGTCAAGCAGTGGCTGGTGCCTGTGGATAAAAAGCGCAAGGTCGACCTGTTCTGCCACCTGCTGCGCAAACAGCGCTGGAAGCAGGTGCTGGTATTTGCCAAGACCCGCAATGGCGTTGACCAGCTGGTAGAGCGCTTGCTGGCCGAGGGTGTGAATGCCGATGGTATCCACGGTGACCGGCCGCAAGCCACCCGCCAGCGCGCGCTGGACAGCTTCAAGGCCCGCGAGGTGCAGGTGCTGGTGGCGACCGACGTGGCGGCCCGTGGCCTGGACATCGATGATCTTCCGTTGGTGGTCAACCTCGATTTGCCGATCGTGGCCGAGGATTACGTGCACCGCATCGGCCGTACTGGGCGAGCCGGCAACAAGGGCGAGGCCATTTCGCTGGTGTGCGCGGATGAAGTGCAACTGCTGGCGGCCATCGAAGTGCTGACTCGCCAGACACTGCCGCGCCATGAAGAGCCGGACTTCATCCCCGATCACCGAGTGCCGATGACCGATGCCACTGGCCAGGTGATCAAGAAGCCGAAGAAGCCCAAGAAGCCGAAAGAGAACAGCGCCAAGCGTGGGCTGGGGCGCTGGATGGACAGCACTGAAGCGGGTAATGCGGAGCCGGCGGTCAAGGCGGTGCGCAAGGTGCCAAGCTTCAATGGTGGGCCGCGTAAGCGTAAGCCTTGAGATTTTTGGGGCCGCTTTGCGGCCCCGGCAATCTATCAGGAATCCCGTGCCAGCCAATCCGCCGCCGCCCGCCCGGCGCGCAAGCCGCTGGCAAAGCACGCCGTCAGCAAATACCCCCCGGTCGGCGCCTCCCAGTCCAGCATCTCGCCGGCACAGAACACCCCCGGCATGCCCTTGACCATCAACCCCTCATCCAGCCCCTCGAAGCGCACCCCGCCAGCACTGCTGATCGCTTCATCCAGCGGCCGCGTACGCACCAGTGTGATCGGCAATGCCTTGATCGCCTGAGCCAGCGCCTGCGGGTCGGCAAAGGTCGCCTGATCGGTCAGCTCGCGCAGCAACGCAGCCTTCACTCCGTCAATCCCCAACTGGCTGTGCAAGTGTTTGGCCATGGAGCGCGAGCCGCGTGGCTTGGCCAGTGCCTGGGCAATCTTGTCCACAGGCTTGTCCGGCAGCAGGTCGAGCAACAGCAGCCCACGGCTTTCGCGATTGATGGCCTCGCGCACCAATGCCGACCAGGCATATACCAGGCTGCCCTCCACCCCTTGCGCGGTGAGGATGAACTCGCCCTTGCGCGGTGCGTTGCCCGGAACGCTGAGGGCAATGTTCTTCAGCGGTGCGCCCGCGAACTTGTCCTTGAGCAGTGCGCTCCAGCCCTCAACTTCAAAACCGCAGTTACTCGGCTGCAAAGGCGAGATATCCACAGCCCGTTCGGCCAGCAGCGCTTGCCAGCTGCCGTCGGAGCCCAATCGCGCCCAGCTGCCACCGCCCAGCGCCAGCACTACGACCGCAGCCTTCACCGCACGCTCGCCCTGTGGATAAGCAATCCGTAAGGCGCCATCCGCGTCCCAGCCCAGCCAGCGGTGTCGGGTGTGGATAACTACCCCGGCGTCGCGCAGGCGCTTGAGCCAGGCACGCAGCAGTGGCGCGGCTTTCATGTCGGTGGGGAACACCCGGCCCGAGGTACCGACGAAGGTCTCGATGCCCAAACCGTGAATCCACTGGCGCAAGGCGTCGGCATCGAAGTCGCGCAGCAGCGCATCGATTTCGCCCTGACGCCCGGCATAGCGGGCAACGAAGGCCGGGTAGGGCTCGGAGTGGGTGATGTTCATGCCGCCAACACCCGCCAGCAGGAACTTGCGGCCCACGGAAGGCATGGCATCGAACACCTCGACCGCCAGGCCCGCGTGGGCCAGTGCTTCTGCGGCCATCAGGCCGGCAGGGCCGCCACCGATGACGACAGCGAGGGGAGAGGAGGCGGGGTTGAGATCGGGCATGGTGGGCAGCAGGCTGTGGAAAAGAGGCGCATTCTAGCGCAGCGCTGCCCATGGAAGCACTGGTCAAAAAATAATCAGTATCCTGCAGGCCTTGCCCGCAAAGGGCTACAGCGCCTTTCCCGCAGGTTATCCACAAGCGGCTCCACAGTCATTGTGAACAACCGATGACCCGTGCAGCGCTGTGGTGAAGAATGCCGTGGCGCCTGGCCAAGGCCTCGCGGTCCTTGCTGTAGCCGCCGCCGATCACACCCACCACCGGGATATCGCGGCCCAGGCAATGGCGCAGCACTGCTTCGTCACGGGCAGCAACGCCAGCGTCGGTCAGTTGCAGGTAACCCAGCGCGTCGTCCTTGTGCACATCGACGCCAGCGTCATACAACACCAGGTCGGGTTGGTAGAGGGGCAGCAGGTAGTTGAGGGCGTCGTCCACCACCTTCAGGTAGGCTGCGTCGCCCATGCCGCGTGGCAGGGGGATGTCCCAATCGCTTTGTGCCTTGCGCGCCGGGAAGTTTTGTTCGCAATGCAGCGACACGGTGATGGCCTCGGGTGTGTCTTGCAGAATGCGTGCGGTGCCGTCGCCCTGGTGCACATCGCAGTCGAAGATCAGCACCCGGTGTACCCGGCCAGCCTCCAGCAGGTAGCGGCTGATCACGGCCAGGTCGTTGAAAATGCAGAAGCCGGCGGGGTGGTCGTAATGGGCGTGGTGGGTGCCGCCAGCGAGGTGGCAGGCGATGCCGTGCTGCAGCGCCATTTCGGCGGTCAGCAGCGAGCCACCTACGGCGCGTACGGTGCGCCGGGCCAGGGCTTCGCTCCAGGGCAGGCCGAGGCGGCGCTGGTCCTCGCGGGACAGTTCGCCGTTCATGTAGCGTTCGATGTAGCTGCGGTCGTGGGCCAGGGCGAGGATGTCGTTGGGGCAGATGTCCGGGCGCAGCAGGGCCTGATCAGTGGTCAGCCCGCTGTCGACCAGGTGGTCGTGCAGCAGGCGGAACTTGTCCATCGGGAAGCGGTGTTCGGCGGGGAACTCCGGGCTGTAGTCTTCGTGGTAGATCAGCGGCAGCGGCATGGGGTGTTCGCAATCGGGGCCAGTGCTGATCTTGCCAGTTATCGCCCTGCGCTGGCCAATACGCGTTGCCAGTCCGGCTCGTTAAGGCGCCCGAGGATACGCGCCTTGCCGTTGCCATCCACCGACACGAACAGGGCGCTGGCATAGCCGCTTTCACGCTCGCCCCCCACAACGTTCTGCTGGCGGGCGAAATGGTCGATGCAGCCGTTGTGGGTTACCAGCACCAGGTTATGCCCGGGCCGTTTATGGGCCAATGCCTCACTGGCGAATTGCTTGTCGCAACCTTCCAGCCAGTCCTCGCTGGCCACCGCCTGGCCGAGGATGAAGTGCGCGGTTTGCCGGGTACGCAGTTTCGGGCTGCTGAGCAGGTCGGCATTGTCCAGGCCCAACTGGTGCAGCCCCTGGCCAACGCGGCCAGCGGCCTGGCTGCCGGCCACGGTGATGCCGGTGGGGTCGTCCAGGCAGGGGCCGGGCGCGCTGTCGCAGCGTTCGGCGTGGCGGATCATCACGATCACTGCGCCATCGGCCCAATCCTGCAGCAGGCCGCTGTCACTCAGTTGTTGCTCGTTGCCAAGGTCCACGATATGCGTCCTCGTCGCCAGCCAGGTGGTCAACGCCGCCACGACCATGCACAGGCCAAGGGCGGCACCGAGGGCTTTGCGGGACAGGCGTCGCTTGCGCCGGGCGTGGATGGCAGGGTGCCCCAGGGTATTGCTCGATAGCATGCGTTGCTCCATTTGGCATGGCCGCGCCTGGCGCGGCAGTGATGGCGGCATCCTGCCAAGCGCCCTGTCGGGAGGCAGTGAAGGGCATGTGAAAATTGCATTCGGCTGATGGCGGCTGGGTGAAACCTGCGCCCGCGCCTACGCTGTAAACTGCAACACGGCAAAACCGGAGCAGGCCCGATGACCCCCATTCTTGAACTGGAAAGCGCACGGCTGGTGCTGCGCCAATGGCATGACGACGACCTGCGCGAGTTCGCCGCGCTGTGTGCAGACCCCCAGGTAATGCGCTACTTCCCGGCGCCGCTGACGCGCCTTGAAGCGGCTGCACTGATTGGCCGCGTGCGTGGGCACTTCAACGAGTACGGTTTTGGTTTATGGGCGCTGGAGCGCAAGGACAGCGGTGCGTTCATCGGCATGACCGGGTTGTTGCATGTCGGCTTCGATGCCGATTTTGCGCCGGCTGTGGAGATTGGCTGGCGCCTGGCACGGCGGCACTGGGGCCTGGGGTTCGCCAGCGAGGCGGCGTGGACCTGCCTGCGTTGTGCTTTCGCCCAATTGCGCCTGGAAGAGGTGGTGTCGTTCACTAGCGAGAGCAACCTGCCGTCGCAGAAGGTGATGCAGGCCATTGGCATGCAGCAGGACCTGAACGGCAGCTTCGAACACCCCCGCCTGCCCGAGGGCCACCCGCTGCGTCCGCATGTGCTGTACCGCATCGACCGCGCGCACTGGGAAAAGACCCTGCGTGCCTGAATGCACGGCCATGCCCGGCGCGAATGACAAACCCTGTATCATTTGCCCTTATCAAAGAGCGCTGTAGAGACGTGTTGCCTTGCGAGGAGAACCCCCAATGAGTCATGTGTTGGACGACCTGGTCGACCTGTTGAGCCTCGAAGCCATCGAGGAGAACCTGTTCCGTGGACGTAGCCAGGACCTGGGCTTCCGCCAGCTGTACGGTGGGCAAGTGCTGGGCCAGTCCTTGTCGGCGGCCAGCCAGACGGTAGAGGACGCTCGCCATGTGCATTCGTTGCACGGCTACTTCCTGCGCCCGGGCGATGCCAGCCTGCCGGTGGTGTACTCGGTTGACCGCGTGCGCGATGGCGGCAGCTTCAGCACCCGGCGGGTGACGGCGATTCAGAAGGGCCAGACCATCTTCACCTGCAGCGCGTCGTTCCAGTACGACGAGGAAGGTTTCGCGCACCAGGCGCAGATGCCAGACGTGGTCGGCCCGGAAAACCTGCCCACCGAGGTGGAGCTGGCCCGCGCCATGGCCGACCAGCTGCCAGAGCGCATTCGCGACAAGGTGCTGTGCGCCAAGCCGATCGAAATTCGCCCGGTCACCGAGCGCGACCCGTTCAACCCCAAGCCTGGCGACCCGGTGAAGTACGCCTGGTTCCGCGCCGACGGCAACCTGCCCGACCTACCTGCCCTGCACAAATACATGCTGGCCTACGCCTCGGATTTTGGTCTGCTGACCACTTCGCTGTTACCGCATGGCAAATCGGTGTGGCAGCGCGACATGCAGATCGCCAGCCTCGACCATTCACTGTGGTTCCATGGCAACCTGCGTGCCGACGAGTGGCTGCTGTACGCCACCGACAGCCCGTGGGCCGGTAATTCCCGTGGTTTCTGCCGTGGCAGCATCTTCAACCAGGCCGGGCAACTGGTGGCATCGTCGAGCCAGGAAGGCCTGATTCGCCACCGTAAGGACTGGGCATGAGCCTGGGCGAGGTACGCAACTGGGTGTTCGACATGGACGGCACCCTGACCGTGGCCGTGCACGATTTCGCTGCCATCCGCGTGGCGCTGGACATCCCGGTCGAGCACGACATCCTCACCCACCTGGCGGCCTTGCCGGCAGACGAAGCGGCGGCCAAGCATGCCTGGCTGCTGGAGCACGAACGCGACCTGGCGCTCGCCTCCACGGCGGCCTCCGGGGCGGTGGAGCTGGTGCGTGAGTTGGCCGAGCGTGGTTGCCGGCTGGGTATTCTCACCCGCAATGCACGTGAGCTGGCGCATGTGACGCTGGAGGCCATCGGCCTGGCGGACTGCTTCCCGGTGGAGCACATTCTGGGACGTGACGAGGCCGCACCTAAGCCGAGCCCGGATGGGTTGCTGAAGATTGCCAGTGCCTGGGGCGTGGCGCCGAGCGAGCTGGTGATGGTGGGGGATTACCGGTTCGACCTGGACTGCGGGCGCGCGGCGGGCGCGCGGACGGTGCTGGTGAACTTGCCGGATAACCCATGGCCGGAGCTGGTGGATTGGCATGCTGCCGATTGCCGGAAATTGAAGGTGATGCTGGGTTGACCGTTGTGTCGCCTGTACGGGCCCTTTGGCGGGCATGCCCGCGAAAGGACCTGACCTGTCTATGCTGAACTCCACTCTTTCCCCTGATACGGAGACCCACCCATGACCAGCAAAGCCATCTACGTACAACCCGGCGGCGGCTACGACAAGGTAGAGATCGGCACCCGCGAGGCTGCCGCGCCCGAGGCCGGCGAGATCACCGTGCGCTTGCACGCCAGCTCCCTCAACTACCACGACTTCGCCGTGGTCAGCGGCATGTGGGGCCCGAGCGAGCGGCGCATCCCCATGGCCGATGGCGCCGGCGAAGTGGTCGCGGTGGGGGCTGGTGTCACCGAGTTCCAGGTTGGCGACCACGTGGTCAGCACCTTTTTCCCCGACTGGCTCGACGGCCAGGCCAATGTCGAAGGCTTTGCCAGAGTGCCCGGCGACGGCATCGATGGTTATGCCCGTGAACAGGTCACTGCCCGCGCTACCGCGTTTACCCTGGCACCCAAGGGCTTCAGCCACGCCGAGGCGGCTACGCTGACTACAGCCGGCCTTACCGCCTGGCGTGCGTTGATGAGCGATGACCACCTCAAGCCGGGCGACACGGTGCTGGTACAGGGCACGGGTGGCGTGTCGATCTTCGCCCTGCAGTTCGCCAAGCTGGCCGGCGCCACGGTAATCGCCACCTCGTCCAGCGATGCCAAGTTGGAGCGCCTCAAGGCCCTGGGTGCCGATCACCTTATCAATTACAAGAGCACCCCTGCCTGGGGTGAAAAAGTGCGCGAGCTGACCGGTAATCGCGGCGTCGATCATGTGATTGAAGTGGGCGGCCCGGCGACGTTGGAGCAGTCGATGATTGCCGCGCGCATTGGTGGGCATGTGTCGCTGATCGGCATCCTCACCGGTGTGGCGGGGCAGTTGCCGCTGGTACAGGCGCTGGTGCGACAAATTCGCCTGCAAGGTGTGCTGGTGGGCAGCCGCGCGCAGCAACAGGCGATGGTGCGGGCAATCGATGCCAACGGGCTGCGGCCAGTGGTGGACAAGCACTTCGAGCTGGAGCAGATCGTCGAGGCGTTCCGTTACCAGGAAAGCAACCGGCATTTCGGCAAGATTTGCCTGACCTGGTGAGGTGAGCCGGCCGAATGTAACGGCCGGGTGGGCACAACATCTAATCCGGCAGCAACCGGTCACGGCTGTTGGACAGGTGCAGGCAGATCGCCGCCCGCGCTGCATCCGGGTCTTGCCGGCGGATGGCATTGAGCACGGCCTCATGCTCCAGGTTCGCCAGGTAAGCCTGCCGCGCCAGCTTCGCCCCACCGCGTTCGGCCAGCGCCATGCGGTTGCGGGGGATCAGGCTGTTGCCCAGTTGCAGCAGCATCTCGGTGAAGTACAGGTTACCCGTGGCCTCGGCAATCAACAGGTGGAAGCGCCGGTCCGCCTCGATGCAGCTGTCACCAGCCGCCGCCAGGTCCTGGTAGTCATCCAGTGCCTGGCGCATGCGAGCCAGGTGCCCCTCGTCACGGCGCAGCGCGGCCAGAGCAGCGGCCTGGCCTTCCAGGCCAATGCGCAGCTCCAGCAGGTCGCGCACATTGGCTGCGCTCTCCGCGCCGATGCGCAGCCCCGCCTGCGGCTGGCGCTCCATCACGAAGGTACCGATACCGTGGCGCGGCTCCACCAGCCCCGAGGCCTGCAATTTCGACAAGGCTTCACGCACCACCGTGCGGCTGACGCCATGCTCGCGCACCAGGGTGTTCTCCGAGGGCAATTTGTCCCCAGGCCTGAAGGTGCCCAACAAAATCTGTTGGGTCAGGCTGGAGACCAGGTCATGGGCGCGGCTATGGCCGCGTTTGTGCGTGTGTTCGGGTTCCATGGTGTGAGCCACTTCTTGTTGTGCTTGTACGACAAGTTAAACCATTAAAATATTTTTTGCC
Organism: Pseudomonas sp. OG7; assembly: GCF_014192825.1. Taxonomy (NCBI): domain Bacteria; kingdom Pseudomonadati; phylum Pseudomonadota; class Gammaproteobacteria; order Pseudomonadales; family Pseudomonadaceae; genus Pseudomonas; species Pseudomonas sp. OG7. The sequence goes on from NZ_JACHYK010000001.1 coordinate 815,944, forward strand.
GTTTTTTCCTGTCGCCAATCCCACGAGTAGCCACTTTGATTTTGCACGATCGCAGCAATTTGGCATTGTGACAGCTTGTATTTTGCCTATTTGTCGACTTTGTTGATCTTGTCGTACAACTTCGCTGGGCATATGCTCATCCCACTGCCATGTCAGACAACCCAGACCCGCACAAAAACAATTAGTGGGAGATTCACAAGTGAACGACACCCTCGCTCCGTCTGCCCGGACTGAAGGCGACGCGTTGGCCAGTGCCGTGGCCAAGGTCAAGCGCCACGTCCTGCCGCTGTTCGTCATCATGTTCATCGTCAACTACCTCGACCGCGTCAATATCGGTTTCATCCGCCCGCACCTGGAAAGCGACCTGGGTATCAGTGCCGCGGCTTATGGCTTTGGTGCCGGCTTGTTCTTCATCGGCTACGCCCTGTTCGAAGTGCCTTCGAACATGTTGCTGCAGAAGGTGGGGGCGCGGCTTTGGCTGACGCGCATCATGTTCACCTGGGGGCTGGTGGCCACGGCCATGGCGTTTGTGCAGAACGAAACCCAGTTCTACGTGCTGCGCTTTTTGCTGGGTGTTGCCGAAGCGGGCTTCTTCCCCGGTGTGATCTACTACTTCACCCGCTGGCTGCCAGGTGCGGAGCGCGGCAAGGCGATTGCCATCTTCCTCAGCGGCTCGGCGCTGGCCTCGCTGATTTCCGGGCCGCTGGCCGGTGCGCTGATGCAGATTCAGGGCCTGGGTATGCATGGCTGGCAGTGGATGCTGTTCATCGAAGGCATGGCCTCGGTGGTGCTGTGCTTCTTCGTGTTCTTCTGGCTGGATTCCAAACCACAGGATGCCAAGTGGTTGAGCCAGGCCGAGCAAGACGCGCTCGTGGCTACCATCGACCGCGAGCAGCGAGAGCGCGAAGCGGTGGGGGCGGTCAAACCATCGGCCTGGAGCCTGCTGAAGGACCGCCAGATTGTCCTGTTCTGCCTCATCTACTTCTGCATCCAGCTGACTATCTACGCTGCCACCTTCTGGTTGCCGAGCATCATCAAGCGCATGGGTGACCTCAGCGACTTGCAGGTAGGCTTCTTCAACTCGATCCCGTGGCTGATCTCGATCCTGGCCATGTATGCCTTCGCTGCCGGTTCTGCGCGCTGGAAGTTCCAGCAGGCGTGGGTGGCCGGGGCGCTGGTGGTCGCTGCCATCGGCATGTTCGTGTCCACCACCGGCGGGCCGGTGTTTGCCTTCGTGGCCGTGTGCTTCGCCGCCATCGGTTTCAAGTCGGCGTCGTCTCTGTTCTGGCCGATTCCACAGGGTTACCTGGACGCCCGCATCGCGGCGGCCGTGATCGCCCTGATCAACTCGGTCGGCAACCTTGGTGGCTTCGTCGCCCCTACCACCTTCGGTTTTCTGGAGCAGCAGACCGGCTCGATCCAAGGCGGCCTGTATGGCCTGGCGGTGACCTCGGTGCTGGCGGCCATAGCCATCTTCTTTGTACGCACTCGCCCGAAGGGCGCCCCTTCTGACGACCTCAAGGCCCGTTCGGCCCTGGGCCAGACCCACTGATGACTGCGAGACAACAACCATGAATATGCAGACCAATCCCGCCGTTCACACCAGCACCCCAGTGGTCACCGACCTGCGCGTGATCCCTGTGGCTGGCCATGACAGCATGCTGCTCAACCTCAGTGGCGCCCATGGCCCATTCTTTACCCGCAACGTAGTGGTGCTGCGCGACAGCGCTGGCAACACCGGGCTGGGTGAAGTGCCGGGTGGGGAAAAAATTCGGCAAACCCTGGAAGACGCCCGCAGCCTGGTGGTCGGCCAGCCGATCGGCCATTACCAGCGCGTGCTCAATGCCATGCGCCAGAGCTTCGCCAACCGCGACTCGGCGGGGCGCGGGCTGCAAACCTTCGACCTGCGCATTACCGTGCATGCGGTAACCGCCATCGAATCGGCGCTGCTCGACCTGCTCGGCCAACACCTCAACGTGCCGATGGCGGCATTGCTGGGTGAAGGGCAGCAACGCGATGCCGTGAAGATGCTGGGTTACCTGTTCTACATCGGCGACCGCCAGCAGACCGACCTAGCCTACCGCAACGAAGCCGATGCCGAGGATGACTGGTTCCGCGTGCGCCACGAAAAGGCCCTGACCCCGGAAGCAGTGGTGCGCCTGGCGGAGGCCGCCAAGGCGCGTTATGGATTCAGTGACTTCAAGCTCAAGGGCGGTGTACTGCGGGGAGAAGAAGAGATGGAGGCGGTAACGGCCCTGGCCGAGCGCTTCCCCGAAGCCCGTATTACCCTCGACCCGAACGGTGCGTGGTCGTTGAAGGAAGCCATTGCCCTGTGCCGCGACAAGCACGACGTGCTGGCCTACGCCGAAGACCCGTGCGGTGCCGAGAACGGTTACTCGGGCCGCGAGGTGATGGCCGAGTTCCGTCGCGCCACCGGCTTGCCGACCGCCACCAACATGATCGCCACCGACTGGCGGCAGATGGGCCATGCAATCCAGTTGCAGTCAGTGGACATCCCGCTGGCCGACCCGCACTTCTGGACCTTGCAGGGTTCGGTACGGGTGGCGCAGATGTGCAATGACTGGGGGCTGACCTGGGGTTCGCATTCGAACAACCACTTCGACATTTCGCTGGCGATGTTCACCCAGGTGGCGGCTGCGGCGCCGGGCGAGATCACTGCGATCGACACCCACTGGATCTGGCAGGATGGCCAGCGCCTGACCCGCGAGCCGCTGCGCATTGTCGACGGGCATGTACGGGTACCGGCACGGCCGGGGCTGGGGGTGGAGCTGGATGAGGATCAGCTGGCCAAGGCGCATGAGTGCTACCGCAACATGGGCCTGGGCGCGCGGGATGACAGCGTGGCGATGCAGTTCCTGATTCCGGGGTGGAGCTTCGATAACAAGCGGCCTTGCCTGGTGCGTTAAAGCTGCCGGCCTCTTCGCGGGCTTGCCCGCGAAGAGGCCATCACCTTTTATCCTGCTTCAAAGAAGGTCCGCGCCATCTCTACAAATGTCCCCAGCACCGGGTTGGGGTTATCCCGGCAGTAGGCCAAAAATATCTCTGCCTGCTGCTCCATCCCCACCAGCGGCCTGAACACCACCTGTTCCAGGCGCAGCGCCTGCGCCGAGGCCGGTACCACCGCGCACCCCAACCCCACATTGACCAGGCCCAGAATAGAATGCGTCTGCCCCAGCTGGTGCAGGTACTTCGGCTGCACTTCGTGCCGCGCAAACAGGTTGGCAATGCGGTCATGGAAGTAGCGCCCTTCGTTGGCGCTGTACATCACGAAAGGCTGCTCATCGAAGTCGCTTGGCCTGATCCGCTCGCGCGGTGCCAGCGCATGCCCGGCGGGCAGGGCGGCGACGAAGGGTTCGCGGTGAATCGGCAGGTACTCCACGCGCGCACTGGGCAGCACCTGGCGCACCAGGCCGACATCGATCAGACCGGCTTCCAGGTCGTGCACCTGGGTACTGGAAACCCGTTCGCTGAGCACCAGTTCGATATCCGGCAGCGTCTGCCCGGCATGCACCAGCAAGCGCGGGATCATGCTGTAGGCCCCCACCGCAGTGAAGCCCAGGGTCAGCCGGCCTGCCTCGCCATGGGCGATGCGCCGTGCCGAGTGGCTGGCCGAGTCGGCGATTTGCAGGATGCGCCGGGCGTCTTCAAGAAAGCTCTGGCCCGCCAGGGTCAGCCGCGCCTGGCGGTTGTTACGCTCAAGCAGCAGTACACCCAGGGAATGTTCCAGCAGTTGTATCTGCCGGCTCAAGGGCGGCTGGGTCATGTGCAGGCGGGTGGCGGCACGGCCGAAATGCAGCTCTTCGGCAACGGCCACGAAGCAGCGCAACTGGTGCAACTCCATGATTCAATTCCTGAATTATTCGATCCAGTATCTATATTAGACCTGTATCAATTGCAGGCCTAGCATCGAGTCATGTCTTCGAACTGCCGGATGCTCGACATGAACGAAAATGCCATCGAAGTGCTGCTGACCCAGCCAGTCCCCGAGGCCATCGATGCCCAGCTGGTCAGCGCTTATCAGGTGCATCGCCTGTATCAACAGCGCGACCCGCAACAGCTGATCAACGACGTTGGCCCACGCATTCGCGGTGTGGTCACTGGCGGTGCCAAAGGGCTGTCCAATGCGCTGATGGATCAGCTGCCCGCGCTGGAGATCATCGCCATCAGCGGCATCGGTACCGACGCCGTGGACCTGCGCCATGCAGCCAGCCGCGGCATCCATGTCACCACAACACCGGGTGTACTCACCGCCGACGTGGCTGACCTGGCGATGGGCCTGATCATCAACACCTTGCGCCGTTTGGGCGAGGGCGAACGGCTGGTGCGCGATGGTTTGTGGGGCAAGGTCGACCTGCCGCTGGCGCGGCGGGTCAGTGGTATCGACCTGGGCATTGTCGGGCTTGGCCAGGTGGGCAAGGCGATTGCCCGGCGTGCGGCGGCATTCGACATGCGCATTGCCTACAACGGGCGGCGTGAACAGCCGGAAACGGGCTACCGCTATGAGGCTGACCTGGTCGAGCTGGCGCGGTCGGTGGACGTGCTGGTGGTCGCTGCCTCCGCCGATGGCGGGCAGGTGTTGGTAACGGCCGAGGTGCTGGAGGCACTGGGGCCGAATGGTTACCTGATCAACGTGGCGCGCGGCAAGTTGGTGGATGAAGACGCGCTGGTCGAGGCATTGCGCGAGCAGCGTATCGCCGGCGCCGGGCTGGACGTGTTCGTCGATGAGCCGCAGGTGCCGCCGGCCTTGCGTGACCTCAACCAGGTCAGCCTTCAGCCGCATCGGGGTAGTGCCACGTTGCAGACTCGGCTGGAGATGGGGGGCATGGTCTTAAGCAATCTGGAGGCTTGCTTCCGGAGTGAGATGCCGCCGAATCGGGTGGTTTACCGCTAGGGCCTCTTCGCGGGCGTGCCCGCGAAGAGGCCAGTACAAGCAGCTCAAAGGCCCAAGGGCCACACCTTCTCTTCACAAGAACAATCGCTTCCATCGAGAAGCAAGAGGGTCCACATGAACAGCAAATCCGCCGTCGCCGCACCGCAGGCCGTGGCCGGGATCGGTCGCCATCGCTTCCTGGTCCTGGCGCTGATCTTCGTCATCACCGTCATCAACTATGCCGACCGCGCCACCTTGTCTATCACCGGCACCGAGGTGCTCAAGGACCTCGGCCTGGACCCGGTCATGCTGGGCATGATCTTTTCTGCGTTCGCCTGGGCCTACGCCCTGGGCCAGGTGCCCGGGGGCTGGTTGCTCGACCGCTTCGGTGCCCGCCGCGTGTATGGCATCAGCCTGATCCTCTGGTCGCTGTTCACGCTGCTGCAAGGGACTGTCGGCTGGATGGGTTTGGCCGGTGTGTCTGCTGCGGTCGCGCTGTTTTCCATGCGCTTCATGCTGGGCCTGGTGGAGTCGCCTGCGTTCCCGGCCAACTCGCGCATCGTCAGTTGCTGGTTCCCCACCCGTGAGCGTGGAACCGCCTCGGCGCTGTTCAACTCGGCGCAGTACATGGCTGTGGTGGTATTTGCCCCGCTGATGGCGTGGATGACCCATACGCTGAGTTGGGAGCACGTGTTCATCTGGATGGGGGTGTTGGGGCTGGTACTGAGCGTGGTGTGGTTCCGCCTGTACCACGAACCGCACAGCGCGCCAGGCTTGAGCCGCGAAGAGCTGGATTACATGCGTGAAGGCGGCGCGCTGGTCGACCTGGAAAAGGAACGCAAGGCGACCCAAAGCAAACCGACCCGTGCCGAAGTGATGCAACTGTTCACCAGTCGCAACCTGTGGGCGGTGTACCTGGGCCAGTACTGCATCACGGCGTTGACCTACTTCTTCATCACCTGGTTCCCGATCTACCTGATCAAGGGCCGTGGCATGACCATCATGGAGGCAGGCTGGGTGGCTGCGTTGCCGGCCATCTGTGGCTTCACGGGCGGCATCCTTGGCGGGTTCGTGTCCGATTGGCTGATCCGCCGTGGCGTGCATCCGTCCAGGGCGCGCAAGACGCCGTTCATCGTTGGCATGGCGCTGTCCACCAGCCTGGTGCTGGCCAACTACATGGATAGCAACGCGGCGGTGATTGCCATGATGACCCTGGCCTTTTTCGGTAAGGGCCTGGCAGCGGTAGGTTGGGCAGTGCTGTCGGATGTGGCGCCGAAGAAGATGGTCGGCCTGTGCGGCGGTGTGTTCAATGGCATCGGCAACGTTGCCGGTATCGTCACCCCGCTGGTGATCGGTTATGTGGTTGCCAGCACCGGCTCGTTCCATAACGCACTCTGGTTCGTGGCCGCCCATGGCGTGCTGGGGATCCTCGCTTACCTGTTGCTGGCCCGACGCTTCGAGCGCACCGGGCAGGCGTAGGCAGACGCCTTGGCAACAGAGGCCCCGGGAGACCGGGGCTTTTTTGTGGCCGCTCAAACGTGGGCAGACCAAGTGACACATTCAAATGAAAAACAAAAGCTTCAGACGGCCCGATGGCGCGATCGGGCATGCCATTCGCGCCATCTGGCGTTAATGGAATTGCCCTGTCGTGATCGAACAGTTCCGGGGCGTTCTCGTGTAATTTCCCACAGCCCTACGGGGCTTAAATGAAGCCCGAACCGCAATGACACCTTGCTCTGTGATGCGTGCCAAATATCAACAACAGCGCGCGAGCAACCTGTCGACTTATTGATTTGAAAGGAGATATTTTCGCCTACGCCTGCCCGTCCATCCTTGTGTCAGCAAAAAGAGAACAACATCAATGAACACCGTGGGATCTGATGGCAACCTTGCACAAGGTTTCAAGCCACGTCATGTAACGATGCTGTCCATCGCCGGCATCATCGGCGCCGGACTTTTCGTAGGCTCTGGCCATGCCATCGCGGCGGCCGGGCCAGCTACCATAATTTCCTATTTCGTGGCCGGGACCCTGGTGGTTCTGGTTATGCGCATGCTCGGCGAAATGGCCGTGGCGCACCCTGACACCGGGTCGTTTTCCACTTATGCCGACCAGGCCATCGGCCGTTGGGCCGGCTACACCATCGGCTGGTTGTACTGGTGGTTCTGGGTGTTGGTGATCCCCATCGAAGCGCTGGCCGCCGGGCATGTGTTGAACGCCTGGTTCCCCCAGGTGGACAGCTGGATCTTCGCCCTGGCCTCGGTACTGCTGCTCGCTGGCACCAACCTGTTCAGCGTGGCCAAGTACGGTGAGTTCGAGTTCTGGTTCGCCATTCTCAAGGTAACGGCGATTCTGGGTTTCATCGGGCTGGGCTTTGCCGCGCTGATGGGCTGGCTGCCTAACCGCGAGGTCAGCGGCCTGAGCAGCCTGATGGCCGAGCACGGCGGCTTTACGCCGAAGGGTTGGTCGGCAGTGGTGGGCGCGTTCATTACCGTGATGTTCAGCTTCATCGGCACCGAGGCGGTGACCATCGCTGCGTCCGAGTCCAGCGACCCGTCGCGCAACATTGCCAAGGCCACCCGCTCGGTGATCTGGCGTATCAGCACCTTCTATATCCTGTCGATCTTCGTGATCATCTCGGTGGTGCCATGGAACGACCCGCAATTGGCCGTGGTGGGCTCGTACCAGCGTGCGCTGGAAATCATGAACATCCCCAATGCGGCGTTCATGGTCGACCTGGTGGTGCTGGTGGCCGTGACCAGCTGCATGAACTCGTCGATCTACATTGCTTCGCGCATGATGTACTCGCTGGCCAAGCGCGGTGACGCCCCGGCCTTCCTCAACAAGACCTCCAAGGTTGGCGTGCCACGTGCTGCAGTGTTTGGCAGCACCCTGATCGGCGCGGCCATCGCCATCCTCAATTACTTCGCGCCGAAGGGCGTGTTCGAGTTCCTGCTGGCCAGCTCTGGCGCCATCGCCCTGCTGGTGTACATGGTCATCGCCATCTCGCAGCTGCGCATGCGCCGCCGCCTGGAGCGGGAGAACACCGAGCTGAAGTTCCGTATGTGGCTGTTCCCGTACCTGACCTGGGCGGTGATCATCTTCATCGCCGGGGCGCTGGCGGTGATGATGTACACGCCTGAGCACCGGGCGGAAGTGAGTTCGACCTTGGGCCTGGCGATCGTGATTTCCTTCCTGGGGATCGTGACTTCGCGGGGCCATGCGCAACCGGTGGGGGCGCGTTCGATGGGGTGATTGAGTTCACCTGGCTGTAAAACAAAGGGCACCCGAGGATGGGTGCCCTTTGTTTTTTTAAGCGCTCGCCCGGCGCTGCTGCTTTTCCGAAGTGCTCTGACTCAAGCAAGGCCAAAAGGTGGTCTATGAGTATCAAAAGCATGGCGTTTTGCAATTATTTTTACCCGGCTCACAACTATTTCAATCGACCAGTGTCATTCACTGCAGGCCGGAGAAGTCGTGCCCGGTAGGCTGCCCTGCACGGGTGCTGTCATGGGATTTGGGTGTGGTTCGCAGGCATGGTGGCAAAAAGCTGCTATCGCAAAAAAATGTGTGGATGGTGGAAAATCACATTTTTGCCATGTTCAGTCACTATCGTGACCGACTGAAGTAGCCTCAAGGCAGGTGATGGCTCACCCGTCTTGCACACTTCGAGCGCTGAATCAGATGGATTCAAGGAATGCTATAAAGCCCTTGTTTTAAAAGGGTTTTATTGAAATTGCCCCAGCGTGATAGGGCCGTTGAGGAGAAGGGCTGGACCAGGTTCCCGCCTTGTCATGGAGGATATGCTGCAAACCCCGCTGTCAATCTCGCCGATTTTACCCGGAAATATGCCGGAAGCCCCGTCTGCTATGGCCTGTGCGGCCGTTGCCTGAAACCTGACCTTTAATTTTGGTGCTCGCCGAGAGCGCCGAAAGGGTTGTGTTTTGACTATCTAAAATATCGGTGACGTACATTTTTTTGATATCAATGTGACAGCATGCTTGTGCTGTTTCCAGATGATGCTTTGCAGTCAGTTTTATCCCTTGAGTGCCCGTAAATAGCGGCTTTCAGCGCTACTGGAGGCGCGCGATGGCGCTACCGCTTGCGTAAAAATCTGTATGGCATGACTGACTGAAGGCTGACGTAGGCGTGTCAAAATACGTCGCGCATTGCGTGTATTTCTTCTCTATGTCAAAATTTCGCTGTTGCACCTTTCTAAGTTTTAAATGAAAATGCTGCTTCATGGAGCGAGATATGGACGAACTCGGATCAACCACAACGTCATGGGGCAGCGGGACAGGCGATGACGTGGATGTGCGCGCATTGCGGCGCTACAACCGCATGCTGGGTGTAATGCTGGATATCGGTGAGTGGGCTTGCCTCGCCTTGCTCCCCTGCGTTGCCGTTGCGGCCATCTGGCTGGTGACGCAAACGAATTTTGAAAATGTCGTGTTCTATGACGGAACCGACTCGATTTGCATTTACGACGGAACGACAGGGGAAATCCGCAATGTCGAGTAAGGAAACCCAACGCGGAACCCCTGGTGGTGAGGCGCCGAAGGCCCGGCAGGGCACTGATGAAGAAAAGCTGCTTGAGCTGGTGCTGGATGATACGCCGGGCGAGGCAGCCGCCACCGTTCGCGAAGTCAAACGCCTGCAACTGGAATGCCTGGACCTCAAGCGCCGCAACAAGCGCGTCTGGGGGCAACTGCTTGCCCTTACCTGCGTATTTGGCGTGACCATCGCTGCCGTGGTGTTCTGGTACCCGAAGTACCGCTGGATTCCGACCATCGACAACCACGCCATCTGCGAGGTCTCGACCGAGAGCAACCCGCGTGTCACCCCGGCGACACTGGCCGAGTACGCCAAGGACGCAGTGGTGAACTCGTATTCCTACGACTACGTGAACTACCGCTCCAACCTCAATGCCGCGGGTGCCCGCTGGTACACGGATGAAGGGCGCAAGGCGTTCCTGAAGACGCTTGACGACTCTGGCAACCTGGAGCGTGTGCTGAAGGGGCGGATGATCCTGCGTGCCATGGCCACGCAAATACCTCAGGTTGAAGAAAGCGGTGCGCTGGCAACCGGGCAGAACTACTGGCTGGTTCAGGTACCGATTGCCATCGAGTTCTACGTGGGCGGTGATCAGCAGGCTCGCTCGCGTCAGGACTTCCTCGCAGCCGTCACCATCGTTCAGATCCCAGCCTCGGCTACCAACACCAAAGGCATCGCCGTCGATTCTGTTCAGCTGTCGCCGTACACCTCAAGGAAGTGACCATGAAGAAGCATCTGATCGCATCGTTGCTTGCGAGCGCTATCGCCATGCCCGCATTTGCCAACGAGGCGCAAAATGCGCCTGCCGCCGAAGGTAGCGTGGGCCAGGTTGACGCAGCGCAAGGCAGCGACGCGCCGCCCTTGCCGCCGATGAATGGCCTGGGCCGGCAGGTCTCCAGTGTTGCTCAAGTGGTGTACCCGCGCCCGGAAGATGTCATCAGTGACACGGTCCAGGATGTGCAGGACTCGCAGCTGACGTCGTCGCAGGTAGAGCTGATCAAGCAGCTGTGGCTCGAGCGTGAAAAGCAGAAGGCCACGGCCTACGTAAGCCCGGCCAAGCCGGTGACCCGCACGCTTGCACTGAACCTGGATCCGGGCGTTTCCCCGCCCATCGTTCGCCTGAGCAAGGGGCAGCAGTCGTCGATCGTGTTCTCCGACTATGCCGGGCAGCCATGGATGATCCAGAACGTGTCGATCAACCGCGAGCTGTTCAGCGACGGGCGCGAGCGTGGCGGCCAGAACGGCCAGGGCGGCAATGTCGCGCCGACCAATATCCTGACACTGGACCCTGCCACTGCGGCCGCATACGGCAATGTGACCGTCACCCTGCGCGGCCTGGCCACACCGATCATCCTGATCCTGGCTGCCGGGCAGGAAGAGGTGGACATGCGCGTGGATGCCAAGGTGCCTGGACGTAACCCGGATGCCGAGGCCACTGTGGCCATGTTGGGGATGCCGAGCATCGACGATGCGCTGACCTACTTCCTGGATGGCGTACCGCCCAAAGAGGCCAATCGCCTGAAGGTGACCGGGCTGGAGGGCGTGGAAGCCTGGAGCTATGGCCCGAACATGTATGTGAAAGCCAAGGCCGATGCGCAATACCCCGCGTACACCAACGCTGCCCGTAGCACCACGGGTGTGGCGGTTTACCGCTACGCCGGTTTGCAGAACAGCGTCACGTTCACGACTGGCGGGCAGGCCGTAACCGTCTTCATCGAGCAAGGGAATCTGCAATGAGTGATCACAACATGCCGCCGAGCGACTCGGGCTTCGATGAAGACGACGAGCACCTGGTGGCCGACCGTGACGGGCCGGCGGGCTCGCATGTGAAGAAGGCGCGCAAGTCCGATGAGATGCAGCGCAACCTGAAGGCCGTGTTTGGTTCTGGCGTCGGCAAGGTTTCGCTGATTGCCGCCGGCCTGGTGGTGCTTGCGCTGGGTGCGCTGGCCTACAACGGCATGACCGGCAAGGACGAACCGGCCGGCAAGGCATCCACCGTGGATGTGCCGCGTGCGCCGCAGCCCGAGGTGTCGGTCGACCCTATCTCCGCTGCCGAGGCGGAGCGTCGCGCCCAGCGCAGCTCGCTGGAAGCCGAGCAGGCTGCCGAGCGCGGTATGTCGTACCAGCCGGGCTTCGATCCCAACATCGTTCAGTCTACCGGCAAGGAACTGGCCCGTGGCCAGAACGCCCAGTTCAATGTGCCCGGGCAGCCGTACAGCGACGCAAGCACGCAACCGCCGCCGATTTATGTCGGGGCCGGACAGCCGCCCCGCGAGACCGCGCAGGTTGCACCGCGCGCTGGCGTGAACAATGCCCAGGCCGACGAGCAGGAACGCCGGCGCTTGGAGGAAGAGCTGAAGAAGGCCGAGCAACAGCGCGACCTGTACGTTAACGAACTCAAGACCGAGACGCTGAAGTCGATCAAGCAATTGATGGGCGAGTCGGAAAGCGCGAAGGGCTTTGCAGATAAAAGCGGCTTCAGCACCGTCAGCTACTACCCGACCGAACGTGCGGGTAACGGCGACCGTGATGTCGCGCTGCGCACGGCCAAAGACAAGAAAGACCCCAACGATATCGAAGCCGTGGGCGACACCGACCGGGAGCTGCTCATCAAGACGGGCACCATCATGTATGCCACGCTGGATGCTGAGGTCAACACCGACGATGGCGGTGACGTGCTGGCAACCATTCGTGGCGGCAAATGGAATGGCGCCAAGCTGATCGGCAAGATCGAGCAGGCGCCGGACAACATCCGCGTGAAGTTCACCATTCTGGCGCCGCCGGTGAACGATCCCCGTCCGACCATGCGCATCAGTGCCGTGGCCCTGCGTGAGGACGATGCCAAGCAAGGTATCGCCGAAACCAAGGACCACCACACGATGTCGCGCTATTTCGCCCTGGGGGCTGCCTCGCTGTTGTCCGGCTACGGTCGTGCCTACCAGCAGACCGCGGGCACCACGATCATCAGCCCGAGTGGTGTAGTGGCCCAGACCACTACCGAGCCTTCGACCAAGCAGGTCATCGGTTCGTCGGTGGGCGAGATGGGTACCGCAATCGCATCGGAAGTGCGCCGCGGGTTCAACCGTCCGGCTACCTATGCAACGCCTGCGAACAAAGGCTTCGGCCTGTTCTTCCTGCAAGACGTTCACGATCAATCTCGATAAGGAGTTCGACATGAAGAACTGGTCGTTCGGAAAACTCATCGGCGTTTTTGCCGGTAGCTTCGTGGCGCTCATCGTGGTTGCCGTGGTCGTGATGAAGGCGACATCGTCGCCAGCAGCCAAGGCCAGGCGCATGGCGCAAAACCCGACTCAATCGGTGCAACAGCCACGCATGGATGTACTGAGCATCGAGCTGGCCAAGTCCAGGGAGCAAGCGCAAGCGGCGTTGCAGGCCCAGGAGAACAGCGAGAAGCAGTTGAAGATCGTGCGCGAGGAATCCCAGCGTAATACCCAGCTGCTACTGAGCCAGATCAAGGCGCTGGACAACAACCTGACCGGGTTGAATCAACGCATGGACTACTTCGAGCAAAGCCGCCAGCGTGTGGAGATCGTCAAGCCGCCGCGCAGGGAGCCGGCACCTGTTGTCTCGCAGGCGCGCGCCAGAAGCGTCCACCCGATCCCGCAGTCGAGTGGCTACAAAGTGCAGGCCGTGGTCGGGCACCGGGCCTGGGTGAAGAATGGCGACAGTGAGGACAGCATAAAAGCTGGCGACACGTTGCCACCGGTTCAACGCGAATTGAAAGTGCTTTCGGTTGATCGCGACAGCGGCATTGTAGTGACTGCACCTGCTCTTTAAACAAGGACGTTCTCATGGCGGCCGGATTTGCCGATCTCGTAGATGTAATGGTCAATATCGGGAAAGTGATCCCGACGGCGATCATGATGTGCCAGGGTATTGCCGCGCTTATCGGTCTTTACCTGACAGGTGCTGCATTAATTGAAATATGGGGCGTTACCCATGACAACGCATTGAAGTATGTGGCCGGGCGACAGCGTTTCTCTGTCGGCTCTGCCTGTGTGCAGTTGGTCATTGGCTCGATCTTGCTGGCCATCGGCACTCTGGAATGGATGGGCATCATGTCGCGCACCTTGACCGGGGATTATGCCAACTCGCGCATGCTGTCTTATTCCTCTACCGGCACCACGTTGCAAGAGCAGGCACAACTGGCCACGCTGGCCCTGCTGGGCATCATGCAGGTGGTTGGCCTGATTGCCATGGTGAAAGGCTGGTTGACGGTAAACGGTTATTACAACAATCAGACCCAGGCCGGCCTGGGCACCGCCAGCGGATGGATCATCGGCGGTGTGCTGGCGTGGAACTTCAAATGGTTCAGCGATGTACTCAACAACACCATCGGATTCAATCTGGTGGGTCTTTTCACGCCGTGGTCGTAACGGCTTTTCGAACTAAGAAACCCAAGGAGCGTCACTCATGAAAGCACTCAAAACCCTGAAAGCTGCTTACGATTCGGCCAAAGTACGTGCGACCACAGCAGTTATCGGTGCCCTGGCAGCACCGTCGGCATTCGCCATTACCAAGACTGACCTGACCCAGGATACGTCGGGCGGCAAAACTGCTGACGACGTCATGACCAACATCGACAACACCGCCCAGGGCGGCGCCACGCTGTTGATCTCGCTGGTGTCGATTGGTGGTTTCGTGGTTGTCGCCATTTCGCTGTACACCCTGTGGAAAGCCTCCAAGGACGAGCGTGAGAAGCCGATGTCGGCCATTGTCGGCCTGTTCATCGGTGGCCTGATGGCCGCTGTCGGCACCGTGATGTGGATCATGCGCAACACCGTGGTCAACTAAGGCTGCCCGCCGCTGACCCTAGGGCGGGGCGCAAGGCCCCGCATTCTCAACACGGTTTCGGGATTATCGGACATGAGCGAAACAAACTCGGCTCAGGGCGGGGCATTCACTGTGCCTACGCTGGCGAGTGGCTATGTAAGCCGTACTGCCAATCAACCGGTATTTGGTGTACGCCGGCCACTGTGGCGCTCGGACGATGATCAACGCAAATTGTGGCGGGACGAGCACAGTAAGGTTCGCACTTCGGTGTGGCAGCGTGATAACTACACGTGCCGCTTCTGTGGTTTTAAATCCGCCAAGTATCAGGAACTTCATGCACTGGACGGTAATGCCGAAAACTGTACAAAGGAAAACCTGATTACCGCCTGTAACTTGTGCCGTCAGGTTCATCATCTTGGTGCATGCGCCATGAATGGCACGGGTTTTTTCGTCGCGGTTCAAGAATTGACGCAAACCGAGATCAATAACATTGCCCGGTGCATCTATGTCAATGAGCTGCTGGGGGATGTGGCTGTCAACGAAAAGCTGACCAGTCTGCTGGCCGCTTTCCGGTTTCGTGGTAGCGACACACTCAAGGAAATATTCGGTGGGGAAGTCATCACCGTGTTAGGTGTGGCAGAAACCCTGGCCAGCAAAACACTTGTCAGTGATGAAGAATATGAACGACGCGCCGAGTGGTTGGCCCCCTTGCGGCTGTTTCCAACCAAGAGCGCGTTCAAGGACGGGCAGCTCGACTATTACGCGGCTAATAACCGTGCACTGTTTCTGCCCGACAACTGGTCGGCATTGACCGGCCAGTTACTCAAGAACTTTGCTTGATGCACAAGCACGCAGCGCTGATCAGCCTCGCCGTTGAGCACGTTATCAAGGGAGAACAAGGACATGTTTAACAAACTCGAGGCGGTGATCCTGACGGTTCTGAGCCAGCTCAAGGCCGACGTGCAGGACTATTGCGACCTTGAAACGGTCGATGGCGGGCAATCCATCGTCGCCAACGACGGTTCGCTGGCGTCCATCGTGCGCTTCAACGGCACCAAGAGCGTATTGGGGCGTGAGCAGTTCGAACGGCTTGTCAGCCTGTTGGAGGCCTCACTTTCCGTGTACTTCAAGGTGCGCGGCCATCACCTGCAGATCGTTTTCAGCCGCGACCTGGATGCCACTGCGCCACTGGAGCAGAACGCCCAGCAGCAGGCGGCCACCGCCGAACGGCTTAACCTGAACGTCCGACACCTGATCAATGAGGGTGTCAGCAAGTATGCACAGTATGTGTATGACGAAGAGTGCTACCTGGTGTTCTGGTCGCGGCCCGCACTGCTTGACCAGACCGAAAGGGCAATGGCCCGCGAGGCCCTGAACGAGTTCAGGAAGGCGTCGGAGTGGCCGGCCACTGCGGATGCGCAAAACCTGCTGCGTCCCATTTCCTACCTCAAGGACCGCCATCTTTCTTTCGTTACCAAGATTTCCGAGGATCTGACGTCCCCCGAATTCGGCTGCTCGGTGGATGTACTCGACGTCAGCGAAGCGATCCGCGCCATCCGCGCCAAGGTTAACCCCGATATCACGCCGCGTACCTGGAAGCCCTATATTCCAGGCAGCCCCATTCCCATGCGCTGGAAAACCAGCAAGCGCGGTGGCGACATGTCGGAGTTCATGTACCCGACGCTGCCCAGCCAGATCATGGTTACCTCGGCTGAAATCGGCAGTGGCGAGCGCACCAGTCTGCTGCCAGACCCTACCAGCGTACGGGTAGGCTCGCGTGTGTATGCGCCTTTGCTGATGTCGATTCCGCCGGCAGAACCGCAATATTTCAACACCTTGTTCAACAGCCTCAACCGCGCCGAAACCCAGGAAAACGGGGTGTCGAGGGCCTTGCCATACTCGGTTTCGATCATGCTGTCTTCCGATGGCATGAGCGTGCTGGCCTGGAAGAGCCTGTTCGCCCAGTTGCTGTCGGTAACGTCCGAGCAGAACCGCAACATCAACCTGGCCACCAAGGAGCTGCGTGAACGGGTGCGCGACGGTGAGTGCATGGTCAAGCTGCAGGTTGCCGCGATGACCTGGGCCAGCCCGGACGAGAAGGGTGTGAAGGAGCTTGCACTGCGCAAGTCGAAGCTGTGGCGCACGCTGGAGGCGTGGGGGCAGCCGGTGTTCATCGAGCGCACGGGCAACCCGATGCAGGCGTTCCAGTCCAACTGCCTGGCCTTGACCACCAAGCACCTGGGTGACCCTGCCGCCGCCCCGCTGGGCGATGCCGTGGCCATGCTGCCGCTGACCCGGCCGGCTTCGCCGTTCCAGGAAGGTTCGACCATCTACCGTAGCCTGGACGGGAAGATCCTCAAGTACCAGCGCTTCTCGTCGCAGCAGACCACCTGGATCACCCTGATCGCCGGCAAACCGGGCTCGGGCAAGTCGGTGCTGATGAACAACAACCACTTCGAGTCCTGCCTGATGCCTGGCCTGACCGGCCTGCCCTACATCGGCATTACCGACATCGGTATTTCCTCGTCCGGCTTCTGTGACCTGGTGCGCGACAACCTGCCGCCACGGCTTCATCACCTGGTGGTGTACAAACGTTTGCAGAACGCCAGGAAGGACTGCATCAACCCGCTGGATACCCCGTTGGGCCAGCGCTACCCGCTGCCGAAGGACCGTGAGTTCAACAAGAACTTCCTGACCATCCTGGTAACGCCGCCCGAGCGTGAGAAGCCCTATGAGGGCATGAGCAACTTCGTCGGCCGCATGGTCGACCTGGCATACCGGCGCAAGGACGACAAGATCGAGCGGGCCAGCCCGGAAACCTACAAGCCGGGGCACA
This sequence comes from Pseudomonas sp. OG7, assembly GCF_014192825.1. Taxonomy (NCBI): domain Bacteria; kingdom Pseudomonadati; phylum Pseudomonadota; class Gammaproteobacteria; order Pseudomonadales; family Pseudomonadaceae; genus Pseudomonas; species Pseudomonas sp. OG7. The sequence goes on from NZ_JACHYK010000001.1 coordinate 833,014, forward strand.
ACGATGTGGTGGACACTGCCGTGGCGCAGCTTGGATACCGCATTCTGCCGGCGACCACCTACTGGGAGCTGGTCGATGCGATGTTCGACGCCGGCATGGTCTACGAGGCCGAGGTCACCCAGCGCTACGCAGTGCCGACCCTCAACGACTTGGTGGCAGTCGCATCGACCGAAGAGGTTCGCGCCGAATACGAAGGCTCCGGCGAGGTCGGGCGTAGCCTGGTTGACGCGTTCATCCTCGGTATTCGTGAGGCTGTCGGCGACTTCCCGGTGTTCTCCGATCACACCCGCTTCGATGTAGGCAGTGCCCGCATCGTGGCGCTCGACCTGCAGGACGTTGCGCTGCAAGGTTCTGCGTCGGCCAAGAAGCAGACGGCCTTGATGTACATGATCGCCCGCCAGTGCTTCATGAAGAAGGTGGCGTTCTCGAAGGAAGACTTCCCGTTCTTCACCGAGAAATACCTGCCGTTCTATGAGCGCCTGGTGGCGGACCTGGTGGATGAATACAAGGTCATGTGCATGGACGAATTCCACAAGACCGGTGGCCACGTGGGCCTGCAGGAACAAATGCAGACCGACGGCCGTGAGGCCCGTAAGTGGAACATGGAGATCATCCTGGCCTCCCAGCTGATGGAAGACTTTGGCCAACTCACCAAGATCGCCACCGCCACCTTCATCCTCGACTCGGGGACCAAGGAAACCCGCGACTGGCTGAGGAAGAACATCGGCCTGTCCGACACCGAAGAACATGCGCTGGTCAACTTCGTCCACGGTGCCAACAAGCACGGCTGTACCTTCCTGGCGCGGTTCGAAACCAAGAACGCCACCTACAGCCAGCTGTTCACCATGTCGGCCGGGCCGATGCGCTTGTGGGCACTGACCACCACCGCCGAAGACCGCAAGCTGCGCACCATGCTCTACGAGCATATGCCACGCCCCGATGCGCTCGCGTTGCTGGCCCGCCGCTTCCCGTCGGGTGGCTGCAAGGACATGGTGGAGCGGCTCAAGCGCGAGACGTTCAAGGACGTCGAGTTCGTCGATGACGACATGGAGCAGTCCGTGATTGCGCGCATCGCCAAGGATCTGGTCGCTGACTACATCAGCGCCAGTGCATACGAAGACGTAGTGTAAGGGAGTGACAGATGGCTCAGTACAAGGGCGCATCCCGTCAGCATGAAGTCAGCAGCAGCCGGCGGCGCAAAGATACGCGCCTGGCTGGGCAGCGCTTCAGTGATTTTTTCCAGTCTGCTGACGGCGCAGTCTTCGGCACGTTCGCGCTGCCGATCCTGGCGCTGATTTCGATCAAGGTGCCCTTTTCGGGTGAGCTGCTGTTGCTCTTGGCCTGGGCGTTCAAGCGCAAGTTCGTTGATGTGGACAATCGTGCATTCGACTTCCCTTATCGGGTACCCAAGCTGGCGGACGTCAACGACGGCTCGTACAAAGGCAAGAAGAAAGGCGAGGGCGTGACCCTGTTCGGCAATGACCTGGAGACCCGGGAGCAGATCTACGCCGGCGACAGCGACCTGAGGACGCACCAGCTGGTACTGGGCACCACCGGCTCCGGCAAGCCGCAACCCAAGCACGCCAAGGTGCTCACCCCGAAGGGCTGGGTGCAGATGGGGCAGATAAAGGTCGGGGACAGTGTATGCACGCCCGACGGCAAGCAGGCGGCGGTACTGCGGGTGATCGAGCAGGGTATCCAGCCGATCTGGACAGTTGCCACGCGCGACGGCCGCCGGGCCCAGTCCACCGGTGACCACCTGTGGCGGGTACTTACCCGCGGCCAGGACGGCAACGAAGAAGCGCACACGGTGACCACCGATGCCATCCGCGAGCTGATGGGGCGTGGCGTGGTGGTGATGCTCCCCAAGGTGCGCAAGAAGCGTGGCTCTGCCAAATTCAACGGCTGGGTCGAGGTGTGGAAGGTGACGGCTGCCGGTCAGGCGTCTTGCCAGTGCATCGAGATCGACCACCCGCACCACCTTTACATCACTGACGACAGCCTGGTTACCCACAACACCGAGCTGCTGCTCGGCATCGTGTTCAACGCACTGGTGCAGAACACAGGCTTCATCTACGTCGACGGCAAGGGCGACCCCAAGCTACAGAAGGAGATCTTCCGCCTGTCCCGTTACCTGGGGCGCGAAGATGACCTGCTGATCATCAACTTCATCACCTCCGGCCGCGACTTTGTGGAAAAGCAGGTCGACAAGGTGACCAACAACATGAACATGATGGGGAACACCTCGTCGGGCATGTTGATCGAGCTGATCGTATCGCTGATGGACGACTCGGGCGGTGGCGGCGATATGTGGAAGGGGCGGGCGATCATGTTCGTGGCAGCCTTGACGCGGCCGCTGACCTACCTGCGTGACAAGGGTCACATCAATTTGTCGCCCGAGAAGTACCTGGAGTACTTCGAGCTGAACGTGATCGAAGAGCTGGTGTGGGAGCACGGCGGCAAGTACGGCGAGATGTTCGATGTGATCGTCGCCCCGCTGCGTTCTTACCTGCTGACGCTGCCGGGCTACCAGAAAGCCAAGTACAAGCAGCAGGAAACCAAGACCCTGGAGCAACACGGCTACATCGTCATGCAGCTGGGGCGGATCTTCAACGACCTGACCTTCAACTACGGGCACATCTTCAAGACCCGCGTCGGCGATGTCGATTTCTATGACGTAGTGATCAACCGCAGGCTGCTGGTGGTACTGCTGCCAGCGCTGGAGCGTGCCCCGGACAGCATGCGCATGCTCGGCAAGATGATCGTCGGCAGCATCAAGCAAATGATGGCCGGCTGCCTGGGCAACCGGGTGGAGGGTGTGGTGCGCGAAATCATCGACAGCCGACCGACCGGGTCGAAGTTCCCGTTCTATACCATCCTGGACGAATACGGCTATTACGCCGTGGTCGGCTTTGCCGTGGCGCCAGCTCAGGCGCGTAGCCTGGGCTTCAGCGTCACCTTCGCCGCGCAGGACTTCTCCTCGCTGAAGAAATCCAGCGCCGAAGAGGCGGATGCCACCTGGGAAAACACCAACATCCGCGCCGTCGGGCGCTTGACCTCGGGGACCGAGTCGGAAACCTGGCGACGCGTGCAGGGCGCGGCCGCCGAGTCTTCACAGGCCATGCTGGGCAACTTCGAACGTATTGCGGGTAACGAAAAGCTCAGGCAGTCGGACAACATTGCCATCGAGCAACGCAGCCGGCTGAACTACGACGACGTCGCCATGCAGGAAAACGGCGAGTTCACCTTCCTGGTCGGCAAGAAATCGCAGAATGGGCAAACCGGCGGGGTTGCCCTTATCCGGGGCATGGGCTTCTACACCGCCGGGCCGGCACCGAAAGAAATGCGCATCAACGATTTCATTCCGGTCGAGCCGCCCGAGCCGTCGGACCTTCCGCAAAACAGGCAGTCGCGCCAGGTATTTGTGGACAGCCTGAAAGACGGCTCGTTCGCCAGGCGGGTGCGGGCGGTGGTGAAAGGGGATCCTGTGTTCGCGCGCATGCACAGTGCGTTTGAACACAATTATGCAGACCCGGACCGGCCGCTGCTGGGGCGGCTGGACACGTCGTTCGCCGTGCTTGGCGCTTACCTGACTGGCGAACTGAAAAAACCGACTGCTCCTGCACCGCTGCCGCAGAAGCAGGTGCCGGAGACGGTGCCCGCTGCCCCCGCCGTTGCAGTGCAGGAGAATCCGCCAGGCCCGGCTGCGATCCAGGCCAGCCTGCTGGCTGTGGCTGACCTGATCGTCGGGAACATGACTGCGCCCGTGGCGCCGGCGGTTGCTGCTGCAGAGGCGCCTGCGCTGGATGATGAGTGGGCCCGTGAGCTGGCCATCGTCATGCCGCAGCAACTGCTCGACATGCAGGTGATGGCGGCCGGTGAAGGGTTTGCATCGCTGTCGGACAAATGGGCGGCCGAGGAGCGGATCAAGGAAGTCTGCGATGCCATTGCCCGCGAAACGGCCTATCACGTATCGCCTGAACCTGAGCCGCAGGATGTGGCGGGTATGCGTAAGCGGCTGAGTGACCTGCAAGCGCAATGCCGGGCAATGGTGAAGGATCGACCAGGCGAATAGCCGTCTGGCCCCTCGTCCACTGGTCGGAAGTGGATATAAGTAGCTGTCATAAATTGACGACGATAGATATCTAACAGATAATCAGAAACTAGAATTTTTGCATGCCAGGGTGATGTGATGGGGTTGTTCGATTCAGGGAAGAAGGCCGCAAAGTTCGCGTTCATCACCATGCCGATGGCGGCGCTGGGCGTGAACCAGTTGCGCATGGGCAACCAGCACATCAAGTCGCTGTGGCGGTCGAACTTCAGCCCCACCTGCCCTGAGTGCGAGCGGGGCATCCTGCTCAAGACCGAGGGCGGCCATCAGGAGCTGGAGCAGAGCCCGGCAGGCAAGATGCGAGTGCTGCACAGTTGGGGTTGCAACCATTGCGACTTTGCCTTGTTCGAAGAGGACGATGTCAGGAAGGTCCGTGAACATGCTGCGCGCTACCGCAACGAGCGGGTGAAAGCGCAGCTGACGACCATCGAACGGGACGAGATCGACCGTATCGCACGCAACCACAAGCTGCATTCCAGGGCGTTTTTCATTGCCAGCTTGTTCGCCGTTGCCGGGTTCGTGTACATGCTGGCGACCGGCGCAGGCATCATGATCGCCCTCAACTGGTTGTCGATTGGTTTTGCGCTGTGGGTATTCGGCATGAAGAAGTCCTACCGCAGCTGGCAGGTCTCGACGGGGCAGCTGTTTGTCGAAGGCGCGTTCTGGTTCTGGTTCCAGCATCAGAAATGGATCATCTGAGCATGATGCGCAACAGGCTCCAATGGCCAGTCGCGTTGCTCGCGCTGTGGTCTGCTCAGGCGCTGGCCGATGACTTCTATGCGGTGCGCCCGGCCGATATCGATTGCGTGGTCCAGGCCGCCCAGCGCCAGGGTGTGCCGGCCAACGTGCTGCTTGCCATCTCCAGCAAGGAAAGCGGCAAGAACGGGCAAAGCGTGTCGAACAGCAACGGCACCTTCGACCTTGGCCACTTCCAGATCAACACCACCCACTGGGGGCCCAAGGGCGTGTTCGCCTCGTACCCGGCCATTACCAAATCCGATGTCGCCTGGCGCGGCTGCTACAACGCGGAGCTGGCGGCCTGGTTGCTGCGCCAGAAACTTGCCGAAAACAATGGCCAGGACTTCTGGACACGCGCTGCCAACTATCACTCGCGTACCCGCAAATACAACGACATCTACAAGAAAGACCTGATCCCGCTGGCGGTGAAATGGGGCAAGTACCTCGAACGGCAACGCCATGACCGGCTGGTGGTGAGCTACCAGTAACGGGCCGCCGCAGGCCCCGGCACAGGGTCGATCAGAATGACAACTTCAGGAGTTTTTACATGAAAGGAATGCTCATGGGTGTTCGCGGCTGCAAAGCTGGCAGCGTGCTGCTGGCGCTGGTCGCATTGGGGGGCTGTGCAAGCTCGGCCAAGCCGACCACGGAAGACACCGAGGCGTTTGCCAGCCGGATCATCGCAGACAAGGTGTCGGTGGCGGTCAACTCGCAACACAACTACGTTTCGCGGCTGAATGCTGACCGGGTGCAGGCCGCCTCACGGCAGGCTGCGGTCGATACCGACCAGGTGGATATCGACTTCATCGGCAAGCCGCAGGAGTTGCTGCAGACTTTTGCCAGCCGTTACGGCTATGCCTATGTCGAGAGCGGCAAGCGTGTAGACCTCAAGCCCATCAACGTGTGGGTACGCAAGGCCACCCCGATCAACGTGCTCAAGGATGTCGGTGCACAGATCGACACCGGCGCCGACGTGGTGCTCGACAAGAGCACCAACACCCTGCGCCTGATCTACAAACCGGTGCCATTGGCGCTGGGGAGGGGCTGAACATGGCGATGGACATGCCCCCGATGACCCTGGAGGACGCCGAGCGCCTCTATGACAAGCCCGCCTACGTTCAGCAGCAGGGCGACAGCGGCGATGCCAGGTCGGCTGTCGAAGCCATGCGGGAAGAGAAGAACCAGGCCTCGGCGGCGCGCGGCGAGGCCATTCTGGATGCTGCATTGCAGGTGGGCGTGAAGGCGGGCCTGGCCTGGCAGCTTACCAATATCAACAAGGCGCTGAAGTTGCGCGAGCGCGAGTTCGATACGGTCTACGACTTCAGCAGCCTGATGATCCAGGACCGCGTGGTGCCACCGGTAATTACCGAGGCGCGCCACCTGTACAACCAGGACGGTAACTACACGTTGCGGCTCTCCGGCGCCGCCTACAAGATCGAGTCGCAGGCACGCTTTTCTTCCGTTCCGCCAAGCTGGCGCGAATACCTGAGCTTCCCACTGCCCACTTTCGATCGCACATCACTGGTTTCTGCGCTGGTGCCGCGCTCTGATGAAGAAGAAAAGGTGTGGAAACTGGCTGTGCGTGAAGGCTGGAAGCAAGGTGTCGAGCAGGCAAACCTGATGCTGACCTACGGCTTCGACCGAATGAACCGCGATATCGATGGCATGCGCCGTTTCAGTGAGTTTGCCCGCCACGGCCAGGTCACCCTGCCGATTATCTCCGGTGCCTCGATCCCGGTTACCAAGGAAGGGCGCTCGATGGCGGTAGATGAAACCCTGCTGCGCATCACGGCGCTGCCCGACTTCAATGACAACATGAATGTGTGGCGCAGCTCGATTGCCACCTCCACCACTGCCGACCCGGTGCGCCGTGCTGTGCCAACCCGGGCAACCAGCCCGACGCCGTCGCCCGCCGCTTACCCTCAGCCTGCGGCTGCCAAGGCATTTGCGGCACCGGGTGGGAGTGGCTTGCGCGCCCAGCCTGGCGCTGAAGGCGGGGCGCAATGAAGCAGGACTTCCACGATGACGTGATGATGCTGGAACCGGGCGCGCTGATTGAGCGCCTGGAACGGCTGACCAGCTACGAAGACCCGTTTCGCTTCGACCGCGCCGACCAGTTCAAGGCGATGATGCTGGAAACCCTGACCCATGGCGTCAGCGATATCTTCATCCAGCCTGCGCTGCCGGTGGTGGTGAAGAAGTACGGGCGCTTGTATGCAGTCACCCGGCGTGCGCTCGATGTCGGGGAAGTCAACGAACTGCTGAAGATGGCGGCCAACCGCGACACCGCCACCACCGATATCGTCTCCGGCACGGCGGTCAACGAGCGGTATGAGTTGTTCGACCCTCAACGCAAGGACGCCCGAGGGGCTCGCCTGCGTTACGCCTACCGGGTGAACGCTTCGCCCATCGCCTGCCATGGTGATACGTCCTGCCAGATCGTCATCCGGGCCATTCCTGATGATCCGCCACGCATCCAGGATGTTGGCCTGAGCGAGGACATCGTCAGGATGGCGACGCCGCGCGATGGCATAGTCTATGTGGCCGGGGCTACCGGCCATGGCAAGACCACGACGTTCGCCGCCATCAACCGCTTCATCCTGGAAAACGAAACGCCGATCAAGGGCAACCTGATCAGCCATGAAGAGCCGATCGAATTCACCTACGACAAGATCCAGAGCAAGCATTCGATCTTCGTGCAGTCGCAGATTCCTACGCACTTCAAGGATTTTTACCGGGCGAACCGCGAGGCCATGCGGCGTGCGCCGGGTCTGTGCGTGATTGGCGAGTTGCGTGACCAGGAAACCATCCGCGCGGCGGTGGAGTTGTCGCTCACGGGGCACCCGGTGTTTGGCACGGTCCACGCCAAGGATGTGGCGGCCATCATGCGCCGGATGATTTCCCGCTTCCCCGAGCAGGAGCGGGCGACCGCCATCTATGACCTGGTCGACACCAGCCGTTTCATGATGGCGCAGAAACTGGTGCCAACGGTGGATGGCAAGCGCACCGCTGCGCGCTCATGGTTGAGGTTTACCGAGCAGGTGCGTGACACCTTGATGGACCTGACCGACATGGGGCGTGTGACCCAGCGGGTCGCCGAGTTCGTGCGGGATGAAGGGCATACCTTCGCGGCCGAAGCAGACCGCCTGCTGGCGGCAGGCTTGATCACAGAAGCGACTGCCCGCGATCTGCGCCACGGCTGAGCCGGCGCATTCAGGTGGTGGCTGTCAAAGCGAATTTAGGGAGAGGTTATGGCAACAGGTCGGTATCACTGGAGCAGATGTGCTCCACCCGCACGGTTCTTCGTGATCAACGCGAGCGCCGCCCTGCCTTGGTTGACATTGTTGCTGGTGCCGTCGTTGTGGAAGTTTCTGCTGCCGCTGGCCTTGGTCATGACGGGCGGGCTGGTCTACATCGAGGTGGTCAGGAAGATGACCGTGCGGGCTGTCGTTCGTCAGGTCGCGGTGTTCATGGTGGGGCGCGTGCGCACCACGCACAACATCCTCAAAGAGCTGGTCAGGTAGGGCAGTCATGACCGGTAAATATCTTTGTGGCGGCGAGAGGAGGCATTGAATGAAGCAGCAAGGAGGCGGGCAAAAGAGTTTCACCTGGGATGACCCGGCCATATTGCTTGGGATCATCGCGGTGCTTTACCTGAGTGGGTGGGGTGCCTGGTATTTTGCCCACGAAAAGATTTCCGCCACCTACACCTACATTCGTTATGTGGAACTCTGGTTGCCGAGCGTGCTGGGCGATGTTGCAGAAATCCCGGGTGTTTCCTCGATCAGTGAATGGGTCGGGCGCATGTGTGCGCCTGACGGTATCGTCGGCGCGTGCCAGCGCGACTTTTCCAGGGTGGCGTGGGGCGAAATCACGTCCTCTTCGCTGCTCATGAACGGGTTCTTGCTGGTGTTCATGGTGATTTTCTCGATCCGCATGTTCATGCGTATCAACAAGACCCACCCCAAGCTCAGGTTCACCAGGACGCACAACATCCAGAGCTATGTGCAAGAGAACAAGGTGCAGTACCCGCACCTGCGCATGTTCGCCGAACTCGACCTGATCGCCCAGCCGCTGGATCACCCGGTATTCGGCATGTCACAGACCTCTCGCCAGTTTGCCTATGAGCATCTGTTGATCAGTGGCTGGCAGGCGCAGCCTGACCGAAGCTGGGCGCCGACCCTCGACCGCGAGAAGGCCACGGACGTGATGCGCCAACAGCTGGGCCAGCACTGGACCCGGGTTGGCAACCTGTCGCCGGCAGAAACCCTGCTGGTGGCAATCGCACTGCCACGGGTGGTCGCCACGGACACATCGCTGGACGACAGTGCCTTCAAGGCGGCGATGGCTGACAGCGACGACATGATTGCGTGGTGCTGGGACCAGTTCAAGGCACCTTCGGGCAAGGGGGCGGGTTCTGCTGAGCCTTATGCATGGCTGAAGCCTGACATACCGCTGGAGAAGCCGAGGGCAATCATCCAGAAATACATCAAACACCCCAATGCCAGTGCGATCCTGCATGCTCACGCGTTCGTCAGGACCATCATCTTCGCCATGTTCTTCCAGGCCCGGCGCCTGGGGGTGCTGCCGCCTGCCGAGATGCGCTGGCTGCGATTCTTCGACCGGGACATGTGGTACGCCCTGCAAACGATCGGGCGCCAGGCTGGGTTCCCCGAGGCGCCGGGCATCCTGTCGCACTTCCTCTATGAGTGCAAGGCGGGCGTATCGCTGGCGGAGCCTCAGTTGGACAAGGCAGTCAATGGCCTTGAGTTGGCCATGTCGGCATACAAGTACTCCGACGCGGACAAGAAGCGCTATGAGGACTTGCAGCAGCAAAGGCATGCCTCGGCTGAGGCGGCGGCGCGCGATGCAGGGCCGTCATGAAGCGTTGATTTCTAGCTAATGGGCGATCACCCAAGGCCATCTAGAAGATGGCCTTTTTTTATTTTTTGGTGCCTTTTTCTACATTCTTGTTAGAATACGGTCGTATTGGATTCTTAATAAGGACATCGAGCCATGAAAGGTGTGATTGCAAGACCTATTGCCGTGCTGGCGGCGCTTGCGGCGGGGGTTTCAGTCGCCCATGCCGCCCCCACGCAAACGGCAGATCTCTCGTCTTTCATCACCGCTCAAGCTGCTGCGCCAGCGGCCCCGGCCCAGCAGGAACTCGATGACCTGACCGCGCAGCGGGTGTCGCGCTATGGCCGTATCGTCAATGCCCGCCCTGTCGGCCTGGGTGGCTTGACCGCCTGGACCGTGGAGAAAAACGGCCACCAGGTGGTGCTGTTCAGCACCCCGGACTCTGCGGTCCTGTTCACCGGCGTAGCCTGGAATGCGGAAACGGGCACCAACATCTCCGACGCCTTCCTGCCGGGTGCTGCCCAGGCAGCAAGCCCTCTTTCAGCATCTCCTCCAGTGGCTGCCGCGGCGGCCGCACCTGTCGCGCCGATGATGTCGCCGGTTGCCGCGCCGAATGTGCGCGAGGCCGCAGCCATGGACGGTAGCTTCAAAGGGGCTATCCCCGAGTCGATGAAGACAGTTGACACCCTGGCTGGGGTCAAGGAAGGCAAGGGCGGCATTGGCGATACCGTCTACATCATCATCGACCCGCGCTGCCCGTACTGCCGCGAGACGTACAACTTAACAAGGGCTTACGCGGCAAAGGGCCACTCCATCAAGTGGATTCCGTCCGCTGCGCTGGGCAACCCGGCCGATGGCGTGCCGCTCGCCGCCACGATCCTGCAGGCCAAGGACCAGAAAACGCTGGCGCGGGTGCTGGGCAAACATGAGCAGATCCGCTCCGAGCCAACACCGGAAACAGTTGAGCATCTCAGCACCAACCTGGCGTTCCTGTTTGCCGCATTCGAAAACAACGGCAAGGAACAGGCGGGTGTGCCGGCTGCCTTTTTCATCGATCACCGTACAGGGAAGCCAAGGATGATGACGGGCCTTTCGCAGGCCGTCGTACTTGAAGACATCTTTGGAAAACTTTAAGGAGCAAAGTACATGAAAGCCAAAGCGCCGAACTTCGAGTTCGATCCCAGCATTCGCATCTTCGGTTCGGGCGAGCACTTGCTGGTGGTGTTCGACAGCCAATGCCCCAACGATGTACTGCGTGCAACGCGGACGGTGCGCATTCCCAAGGGGTTCCAGCAGTTGACCCTGGTGGTTGGCGGTTTCGACATGGCTGAAGACGACGGCCATCAGCGTCTGTTGAAGGGCAGCGTCAGCCTGGCAATCCAGGGCGAAGCTGGCGTGCAGGCGAACCACGAGTTGGCCGCTCTGCAGCTGGTGTTCCATGCCGAAGCCGATCGCAAGGGCGCGCTGGCCCCGCACATTGATCCGGCGCTGGTCGCCTACACCGTGCGTCAGGCGCTTTCGGAATGCTTGAACGAGGCACTTAACAGTTACTTCCAGCGCGACGAAGCCGAACGGATGGTCGTGCTGCCTGAGGCCTCCCAGCCTGTTGCGGTGGGTGCGTCGCAGTATGCTGCTGCAGCCCCCCAGCCGTCGCGCAAAGCCATGCGCGAGCAAGCCGCCAGTGATGCTGCACGGCAGGCCAGGTCGCGCCGGCGCAAGACGGCTTTGGCTTGGCTTGTCCCTCCATTAGTCGTGGTTGCGGTCATGGCGACCCTGTCTAACCTTGCTTCCTCTCGGTCGCCGATTGAAAATGCTGTCGCGCAGCAGATGGCGAACGACCCGGAGTCGATCAAGGCGCAGGTGGAGCTGACCAAGCAGACACTTCAGTCCATGGGCCTTGACCCAGGTCAGGGGGGTGATCTCGGGTGCCTGGCGCCGCAATGATTACCTGCTCCCATCCCCAAGGAAGCCTTCGGCTGCTGTTCTGCTTGAGCGGGGTGTTTGCTCCCCCGCAGGCACTTGAAGACTATTTTGGATTGGAAAACCTTAGGTACGTATATGCGACCAGCGAATGAAGTGAAAGACGGGGCCAAGTTATTGTCGCTGGCCCAAGGGCTGCGGTCCCTGCTGGTCCCCTCGCCGGATGTATTGGCAGACACCGTCAAGGAGTTGCACCCGCTGGTCAACTTGTCCGACAAGGTGCTGCCGCTGAAGTCGTATTTCAACATGGTCCAGGACATCCAGCGGACCAAGCATACCCATGCGGCCATGCGTGCGGCGGGCGAGCCGCTGAGCCGCGAAGCCGTTCAGCAGGGTGTGTCGCGCAAGCTCTGCACCGAAGACATCTTCATGGTTGCCTGTTCTTTCCTGGAGGTGGAAATCGGCAAGCAAGGCTCGGTCTACTACCTGAGCGGCGAGTCGCCTGATTTCAAGGAGACCAAGAAGAACCGAAACCCGCTCGACTTGTCCGATGAAGTCGTGCTGAAGAGCCTCTCAAGTGGCCTGGCCCGCCCGGACACCGATCGCGGGGCAGTGGAGCGAGGCCAGATCGACAGCGGTTTCAACCACCTGGTGCGTCTGAACCAGCTGCATAACCTGATGCTGGAGTCGGTTCGCCTGATGAAGGCGGACGAACGCCTGACCAAGGTTGATATCCGCAAGAAGTTCAACATCTCGCACACCGATTACGAGCGCATGATGTCGATGGCGCGCCGTTCGGGGCTGATTTCGTTCCGTAACCGCAAGAAGGATCCGTCCAACGCTTACACCTTGCGCAACGACAATCACGAGCGGGTTTCGGAGCACGCCAAGAACTTTGGCCACACGCCGCAGAAAATGCTGAACAAGATTCTTGATGACTTCTTCGGGATGCTGGAAAAGCGCAAAAAACACGAGGACTGATGTTGATGGGGACCCAGGGCCATAAGGATGTCGGGCCGGCAATAGGTGCAGAAGAACGGGCTCGTGTAGCGCGGGCCGCCAGGCAAGTGGTGGCGTACGCCAATTTTCTGCGCTGGACGGCAAACTTCAAGCGGGACGAAGTGCTGCGCCATCCCGAACACGATCGTGTGATGTTGCTCTCGCCCATGCAAAGTGGGCGATTCAGCTTTGCGCTGGAAGGCGACACCCTGTACGTGGGTGTCCAGCCATTCGAGGCCGCCTGGGCTTCGTGCATGCCTTTCGAGGCCGCCTACGTTTCCGATCGGCTGTACCTGTCGGTCGAGGGTGTCAGCTTCATGGACTCGCGCATGCCGCCACTGGCGCTCGGCATCTTTGTCGACGAGGGCAGCAAGCGTGCGCTCATGGCCAATGCCAGGTTCGTGCAGTTTGTGCAGGTGGGCGTACGTGATGGCTACGTGGTCGAGGTGGGTGAGCCCTGTGGCGACCCTGTCGAGATGCGTGCAGGTGACGTGGTGCGCCAGCTGCGCGAGACTCGCCAGGCGAAGGTCAGGCAGCAAGACATGGGGCGGTTCTTCTGATCGCGCTCAAGCAGATTTTTCAAGTAAGGACACGAGCATGACCAAGTGCAAACTCATCCTGCCCCTGCTGGCGGCTGCGGCAATGGCAGGCTGTGTAACCACCGAGCAGATGCCGGACGGGACCACCAAGATTCGCTTTTCGGACGAGGCTGTCAGTTCGCTGACTTCGATGATGCCCAATGCCCTTGTGACCGGGGTTGCGGGAGGGGCCGGTGGGGGGGCGGTCAACCTTATTCCCACTATAAGTCCGTTGGGGACCGGTGAGCCACTGTACCTCAACGGGCAGTTCGAGCTGCAATGCGCATCTGCTTTGCTTTACAGCGCAAAGTCTGGTCGGCCGCTGGAGGCGCAGATTAGTAACAAATGCCGCTCCAGCTACTTCTTGCGCCAGGAGCAGCTCAGGATGGCGGGCAAGCCCTATGATCGAGGGGCGCCAGCGTATGAGCCGTCCAATCCGCCAAATGAATACTGGGCCAAAGTGGTGGGTCGCACGGTAAGCCAGTTGGCGGCTACGGATAAGTTCACTGCGCGGTTTGCCGGGTATCCGCGGATCGAGAACGGTGGCGCTATCACGATTGCCGTACGTTTGCTGGGGGAAACCCAAGGGACTTACGCTGCATTGGCGACCACGCCAGCGCGTACGCCGGTTGTTCTGGATGATGCGCAGTTCGAGCTGGGGATGCGCCAGCGTGCGGCTAGTGTCAGCAACCAGGTCGTGGATGCTATCGCGTGCGATGCGGTGCTTGCGTACAGCAAGACCGTGGACAAGGGGCCTAGGCCATCGAGCATTTCTGCCAGTGCATACACGCGGTATGAGGTGTTGTTCACTGTTGCATCCATGGGGTGCAAGGACAGTACCCGGCAGTTCAAGACTGCTTCGCGATAGGGTGCGGGTTCGCCGGCCTTTTGCTGGTGATGGCAGGCACAAAAAAACCGGACGCTGGTCCGGTTTTTTTGTGCCTGCATTTGTGGCTAGGGGTTCATGTTCCAGGTGTCGTCTGCTGCTGCCGCTGACTCATTGATCCCTGTACCGTGCGCATCGGCAGCGGTCAGCCAGTCCTGGCTGACGTCTGCCTGCTGGGCAGCGCGTTCGTGGGCAAATTCGCGATCCAGAATGGAGCCCTCGATTGACGTTATGAGTGCTGGGGATGCCTGGCCATATTCGCCCAGTAGCGATCGTGTTGCTTCTGGCGGCAGTTGGCTGATGGCGTTACGCAGTTCGCGGCCGTATTCGGCCAGTACGGGTTGCTTGGCGATGACGGTTTCCGTCGATTGAGAAGGAAATACGGAAGCGGTGAAGCTCTGAAACGCCTGTGCAGTCGGCATGGCCTGTGATCCTTACATGCTGTAGTCGTTGCTGCTCTCGCTGCGTGGCAATGATGCGTTGGCATAGCGGGCGAAGGTCTTGTCCAGGTCGGCCGCCAGGTAGCGTTGTTCGCTGTCGCGCAGCATTCGCTTCATGCCGTCGGCATCGGAAGAGGCTGCAATTACCTGCTCGCGCACGCTGGCAAGCAAGCCTTCCCGATCTGTCCGCGAGCCAGGCGTGTTGTCGATCGCCTCGAATGCGTCGAGCAGTGATTGGTGCAGATCGGCCTCTGCGCCACTTTTCCGTGATGGGCTGGCCGCTTCGAGGTTTACGCTGCCGATCACGGCACGGTGGATAGCGGTGAATACGTTCACTTCGGCTTCCCGGCTTTGCATCACCCGATCTGAGCTCAAGGTGTGGGGAGGTGTAGCGCGCAGGTATGCAGACTCCTGGTCGGCCAGTGTGTCGATCGTCTGGCGGATTTTCTGGCCGTCGGGGCCTTGCCGCAGAGCGGCTTGCGCTACGTTGCCAAAACTGATTGCAGGGTTGCCCGAGGCCTCGATCGCTTTTTCGCGCATTAACCCGGCGCCGATCACGAATCGGCTCGCATCACGTATTGATAGCTGCATCTATGTCCGTCATTTGTTCACAGGGCTTGAGCGTGCCCGATTCAGTCGCCAGTCCGCCGCGAGCCTGGAGGTTCGCTGCTTGAGTGACCATAGCATTTTTACTGTTATTTTTCTTGTGCTTGAGTCGGATAAATCGGTTTTCTGGCGGTTTAAGGTATCCCTTGGACGGCTGGGTGCCTTGTGCCTGGAAAATGTTCGTCAGGCGATGGGTAAGCTCATTCGCCCATTAAATGGGGGGTTGACGCCAATCATGCCGCTCGCCTGCTGCGCTGGCCAGTAGGTGAAATGTCTATTTACACAACTTTACAAAGCCGATTGAGCGGCTTTTTGAGGGGTGTCACGCGGAATTTTCCAGAAAAGGTCGAGTGATAAGCACCTCTCCAGGTATCGAAAAGTTACTTGTGCTGACGAGGCGAGCGCTATCCGCGGAAAACAGGTTGTCTGGATTTTTCCACTTTTATCGTGTTTTTGACGCTTTATTGCGTCATTTTTTTGGATTTTATCGCTTCCCGAATTTCCCTTTCAGTTCCCGCCTAGTCGTGATGATCAAGTCTTTACCGTTTCTTGTTAATTTTCTTTCGTATCAATATTTTGATTTTTTGGCGATTTGTGGTTTAAGATTGCCATGTTTTTTATATCTGAAGGATCATGGTTCGTAGGTCAGCACCATGGCTCAGGCTGCAAGCCCCTGTGCAGGCCAGCACGCGCAGGGCTGATGCCGCTCAACTCAAGGACGACGGAGCATTCCAAAGGAATTCGTCGCGAACGATTTAGATCAACCGTCCGCTATTCGATTCAGGTAGGTATTCCCAATGGCTCAGATGCCGTTTTCACCGTGCAGCGATCCAAGCGACTGCAGCGACCAGTCAGTCAAGATGCTTGGCAGGATTTTTGGCCCGGTAATCGATACCTTGGTCAATGGCACCGACCCCAACACTGTGCAGGCAAGCGCAAACATCCTCGCGACGATGTTCGGCTTCTTCAATAGCGGAATCCTCATCATCGGTTCGCTTATCGTTTCCTACGTTGCCGTGATGGGTGTAACCAACACGGCCAACGATGGGGAGGCGATGGGCAAGAGCTGGTCCTCGCTCTGGACGCCTGTGCGGATCGTGGCGGGTGGCGCTGTGCTGCTGCCGACGACAAGCGGTTTTTCATTCATTCAGCTCATTGTCCTGATGTTTTCCCTGTGGGGCGTCGGCTTTGCCAACGGCACCTACAAGGCGGGGATGGCCATGGGCGTCCTGTCGCCGAACGGTATCGTCGAGGGGGTCAACTCACCGGGCAACTTCTATGGGTTGCGCGATTTTGCCCGCAGCTACCTGGCAGCGACGTACTGCGCCACGGCGGCCAATTCGATCTATGCGAACAACCCGGCGTCCGGTGCAGCCCCTGAGGTCAGGGCTGAGTCGTCCCAGGACAAGCTCGTCACGACAAATGGCCGCACCGAGTACATCTTCGAGATCAAGGACCGCAACAAAATTACCAACCTGGCAGGCGGTGCGCCTTTTTGTGGCACCGTGAAGGTGGCGGTTTACGCGGCACAGCCCCAGACAGAGGCGATGGAGACGGCGCTTGAGTCATTGCGGGTGAACGTGCAGGGCAAGAAGCGTGAAGCCGCGACGGGCATGATGAAACAGTTGGACAGCTGGGTGAGTACCTGGCCTGCGACTATCAACGACTCGGGCTGGGACGCAGTGGACTCCGACCAGTTCAATGTCATCGTGAACGAGGCTGAACAGAAGGTCGCGACACAGCTGTACTCCCAGGTGAACAGTGACAAAGGCGATGTGGAAGGTGGCCTCAAGGACTTCCTGGATACACTCACGAATGATGGCTGGGCTGCGGCGGGCGGATGGTTCCAGCGTGTTGGCATGGTCCGCGGCCAGATTGCTGGCGTGCTGTCAGAGCCGGTCGGTTCGGTCAGCGCTCCCTCCCTTGGCGCATTGCCTGCCGACGCTCGGGCGTCTTTGCTGACCCACAGCGTAACCACGGTCACCGAGGCAATCGACAAGAAGGCGGAAGAGAAGCCCGGGTACAAGCAATCGACCACGTCCAAGCCGGAGGACATAGCCAGCCTCATTCCCAAGGACCCCAACAGCGATATCAATGTCGGCTCTTTGAAAGCTGACATGGACTCCAAGATGTCATCGTTCGTCAACGGCGTAATGCTGAACGTGGTGGAGATTGCAACGGGGGCGGGCAGCAACGGGCAGACGCCATTGTGCGGCACGGCCGGGCAGATGGGTGGCTCGATGAACCGCATGAAATGTGTGGGAGATTACTTGACCGTTGCGCGCGCCGGCATTCTTGTGGCCGATGTGGCTATCAAGACGGCCGGCACAGCGATACGGGTGGTTGCAGGCGCGCTTTCATCGGTCAAGGGCTTGGGTAACGGGCTTGATCTGGACAAGGTCGTCACCCCTCTCTGGGACTGGGTATTGACGGTGCCAGTCAAGCAACTCGCCCTGATGGCATCCTATATCGAACCCTTGGCGTTCTACTTTGCAGTCTTTCTCCCTAGCTTGCCTTACACGCTGTTCATGATCGTCTTTGTTGGATGGGTACTTGCTGTACTGCAATCGATTATTGCTGCGCCGCTGTGGGCGGTGATGCACATGACGCCGGATCGAACGTTCGTGGGATCCCAGACGCAGGGCTACCTGTTGCTGCTTTCGCTGTTCGCTCGCCCTGCGCTGGCTGTTCTTGGCCTGTTTGCTGCGGTGCTGGTGTCTGACCCGGTGATCGACTACATCGCCCAGGGCTTCTTCGCCATGCGGGGTGCTGTGGTGTCCTCGTCAGGTGGTGTGGGTGCCATTTCGGAATTCCTGACCTTTGCCTGGTGGTTCATGGTCTTCGGGCTGACGTTGTTGCCCGTGCTGTACATGATCTTCGGCTTGCCCCAGACATTGCCTGACCAGGTGCTGCGCTGGATTGGTGCAGGCATAGGTGACCTGGGGGAGACCAATGCCGTGGGCCAGATGCGTGGTGGCATGGCTTCGGTGGGTGCTGGAATACAGGGGTCCGGTACAGGCATGCGCCTGGGGCATGACAAAGGCAGGCTGCCACCGCCAGACGGCAATTCACCAGGTGGTGGGCCTAAAGGGGGCGGGTCTCGCGGTGGTTCGGGTGGTAATGCGGCGCTGGTCAGCGCGAACGGGCAGGGTGTCGGGGGCTCGTCTTCCGGCTCGTCTTCCGGTGACTCGGGCGCGAAAGCCCAGGCAGAATCGGGTGACAAGCGCACGCTGGGTGAAAAGCGCAGTGAGGCAGCCGGTGTAGCGTTGGGGCGGGCAATTACGGGGGGTACTGCCGCTACCGGCAGGACACTGGGCAGGGCAGGTAGCGTCGCCTTGTCCGCCGGGCGTGCTGGCGTGGAGTCATTCCGCGAATCAGGTTCGGCCTCCCTGGGGGGGCGAGTGCGTGATGCTGTTGCCAATGGTGCGCTGACAGCGGGGGCAGGCATGGCTTCTACTGCAGTTGCTGCGGGAGCCGACTACAAGCAGGCCTTTTCGACGGCAGGTGCCGAAGGCAAGGCCGCTTACAATGAAGGCGCAGACGCTCGAATCCAGGCATTCAAGGATTCGCTGAAGGGGGGCTCGGCGCCTGCAGGGAGCCGTGCAAATGACGGTCAGACTGCCACGTCGGAGGCAGGGGCGGGCAGTGCCGGCTCCGATAATCGACAGTTCAATGACACCTCGCTCCCCGCGGGTGCCGGCTCGGAAAGCGCCAAGGATGGCGATGAAGAGGGCCAGTGAAGGGCTGGCTGGCACATCGCCATCGGTCGGCGGGAATTTTCCACGCCACTGGTTGTCTTGGACGAAGACGCGCAATCGTGTGCGCACCCTGATACGCAACCCGGATCGCTTGGCGGAGACTTCGCATGGCTGAGAATCAACTGGAAGACCAGCTTCGACGGCTTCTCACCGGCCTGGCCGACCAGGCCATCGTGCGTGGTGAGCAGTTCATCTATGACGGCGGGGAGTTATATGCCGATGATGTAGCGGAAATTGGCCTGGTGGCGGTGTTGTGCATTGCCCAGTCGCTGTCCGAGCGCGTCGGTTTGGGTAGCTTTGGCTATGCGTTCCAGTTGGCTGCGCCCGCCAACCCGATTTTCCCCATTCACGCCACTGCACCCGCGGTGCTGCCTGACTTTTTCAGGGTGGCCCCCTTTGTTTCTGCGGTTTTTCATGGCGAAGTACTGGAGGCGAAGGGCGACTTCACGCTCCTTTATCATGCTGCAGCGCGACGTATGCAGACGCCTTCGAATGTGCCCTAGAAACTTGGATTTCTGAAAGCACACCGTTTTTGAATATGGATTGACCTGGCATGCAATCAACTTCCTTTTCCCTGCGCTCATTTTCATGAGCTGATCTGTTCTGGAGCCCTTCATGCAAGATGATGAAAACACCGGCCAAGACTCAGGCGCCGATACGGAGTTGCCGGATGGCGTTTTTGCGCCGATGTCGGGCTATACCCACGAAGACCTGCTGGCGGTTGCCCAGATACCTACCCAAGCCTTCCTGGAAGCACAGGGCGTCGACCCTGGCCTGATTCGCGAAACCATCATTGCCCTGGTCTCTCATCTGTACGCCAAGTTCGAAGAGCAGGGTGTCGAGTACCAGATCGCGACGTGGTATCAGAAACCGTATGACAACCTGGACAGGCGCAAGCGCAGCATCATCAGTATGGCCGAAGAGTTCGGGGTGCTGGCACTGCGTGCATCGGCAGACGCTTTGCGAGGGTCGCCGTTGATGGCCAGGGGGCGTGAGTTCTGGGAGCCGCTCATCGACCAGGCCGGGTTTGCCATACGCGATCACATTCTGAAGTTGAATGCGGACTGATCCGACGTTTGTTCATAGGGATATGGCATGAGCGATTCATTGCACGTCACGGTGTACTTTGATGGTACGGGCAACAACAAGGACAATGACCAGCCCAAGGGTACCCATACCAATGTTGCCCGGCTTTACGAGCGGGACCGTGCGCAGGGGACCAACCTTGCCCGCAATTCGGCTCACGTGGCGCTGAAGTACGAGGGCAGGCAGCATTATGGGCTGTCGGAAAAGATCTACTTCGACGGGGTTGGAAGCCAGAGAGTCCAAGGGCCCAAGGCCATGTTCGAAGGTGCCACGGGCAGCGGCAGCCAGAACCGGATCGAGCAGGCCTATGAAACCCTTGTCCGGTTTCACAACAAGAACCCGGAATTCCAGGTCGATGTGAATGTGGTTGGCTTCAGCCGTGGTGCCGCGCAGGCCCGTGCCCTGGCCAATGTGTTCATCGAGCGCGGCGTGCCGATGCTCAATGACCAGTGGAAAGCAACGGGCGAGTACCTGATCCCGCCCGGAGAGGCGCGTATCAACAAATTGGGGTTGTTCGATACTGTCGCGTCTTATGGCAACCCGAAAACGGAAAGCCATGTGGCGAAGAATCTGGCTATTCACGAGAACGTCGCTTCGACCACACACCTGATCGCGATGAATGAGTACCGCGATACGTTCCCGTTGACCAGCGCGTTGCGAAACAGCGACAACTCCCGGATAACAGAGCTCAAATTCGCAGGGGCACATTCGCAGATAGGCGGCGGTTATCGTAATGACGTGCTGGCGGCCGGGCCACTGGCGGTCATGTACGAGGCGCTGGTGTCTGCTGGCGTGGAGCTGCAGCCGCTGCTGCCAGAAGATAGGCAGCGAGTCGAGCAATACAATGTGCTGATCAAAGACCTCGAACGGGTGCAGGAGGCCTTGATCGATTCGCGGCTCAGAAAGGGCAATGAAGCATTCAGGCGAAACCCGGATGGCTCGCTTGAGGTGATTGACAATACGCCGTTCTTCTTTCAGCGCGGTACGTTTGACAAGTCCAAACGGCAGAGTCAGCCGTTCGCGCAGGCTGTAGAGGGCCGAAAAGTCATTTTCGAAAACGATGACAGTCTCGGCAAGCTCGCTGTCCAGCGGGTGGGCAAGCAGGTAGGGCAGTTGCTCTGCGGGCTTGGAGACAAACTCAAGGATGCGATGTTCGAGCGTGCCGAGGCTCCAGTCACCCTTGAGCAAGCGCGGGCGGAACTGTTCGATGAGTTGGCCGCGGAGGGTGTGAAGCCAGAAATTGTGGCCTTGGCTCAGGTATCGGAACTTTCCGAGTTAATGTCGAACTCGAAGCCTGAAAAGGAATACCTGCAAACGCTGGGGCTTGAAGCGGTTGCTGTGCCGAAGCCGGGGCTGACGGCCAGCCACGCAGTTGTGAAAATCGACTCCAGAAGCTCATCAGCATTTGCTGATCTGGGTTTTGAATACGAGGCCAGCCGTATTGTCGCTGATGCCGCAATAGGTGCACTTGCCAGGGCGCCTCTGGATATTGATGATCCATTCATGCTGCACGACACCAACGGCAATGTGGTGGGTACCTTGGAGGCCGTGCACAAGGTGCCTTCGTTCGACATCGAGAGCGGCGTGTTGATTGCGATAGATATGCAGCATGTTGCGCCGGCGGCACAGGCCGGATTCCTCTACGACGGCTTCAGGCAGGCTGCGGAGTGGATTTCCGGGCGACCGGAAGGGCTGTTGAAGGACGGCTACGAGCTTGTAGGTGCGGATGGACAATCATCGGTCCGGTGCGTGGTTGCCCGCCCTGAATCTGCTGAGCTGGAGCGCACTGCGCACTGGAGCGCTCCCGAGCCGTGAGTAAGCGAAGCTTGGCACTGTTGTAATACGGGTGTTTGCAAGCATTGGCCTTAAGGTTTTTTGTTGCCCGCTTGCTTAGAATGCACCTGTTGCCGACGGTGGTCGGTCAGTCAATCGGTAAGGGCTAGAAGATGAAAATCCACAAATACCAGCCAGGCACTTTCATCGAGGTCGATGACATGGCGGGTGGTCGCCGCGTTGGGATGGTCTGCAAGGACGGCGTGACGTTTTGGGATTTGCTCGATTCCGAGCGCTGCACGCCGCTGACCATTCATCCTTCCATGAAGCCGGAAGAACTGGGAAATCTGGTCCAGTTCAGTCAGGCTAAAGCCTTGGGCAAGGCGCTCCAGGCGTTGGTCAGCCACCTGCAGGCAGTGGATGATCAGCGGCTGGGCAGTGATCCGCTGTTTGTCATGCGTGCGCTTTGGTTCGTGGGGCAGAAGGCGAGCGGTGAGGCATATGTGCCCGATGCCGGGACGCTGCTATGGGCCTGCGAGCAGGCCCAGGCCCAGGCGCAATCGGCGGAGCACATTCACCAGTTGGCCGGCCAGTATTGCTCGGTGTAGGCCGGCATGACATTGCTCGCTCGCGCCTTGGTGAGGCCTGTCAGTCAGGGGTCGGTGCGTCGGGCGTTGCCTGTTTGGCAAGTTTGCGCTCGTGAAGCCTGGCATAGCCGTCCACAGTAGCGCGCAGGGTGTTCAGCGCGTGCCCGGAGGTGGCCCCAGGGCTGTGTCGGGCCAGCGCATCGTAAACGCTCTGGGCGTCGAGCCGATGAACGCCAAAGGCTTCGTCCATGGTCGCTTGCTCCACGGCTTGCCAATCCACTTGCGTTGCCAGCTCGTTGCGAAGACGGGCTGCGGCGTGCTTGCCGAACAGGTGCGCGACACCGGCTTTCGCCTCCAGCTCAGGCAAGGCTTCAATGCGCAGGCGCATCTCATCCTGACGGGGCCGGCGCTCTGCTGCTGCGCCCTGGGAAGCAAGTTCCACCACCACGTCGCCCACATTGGTAAAACCTTCTCTGGCGAAGACTTCTGCCACTTTGCGTGAGCGCGCTTCGTCTCTTGGCAGGAAGATCGCCAGGCCGTTGTCGTATGGCTGCGGCAGGTCTGCCCAGTAGTGGGTGGCCCTGAAGTCGCGCAGGGCATCGAGCGCTTCAGCAAAAAACGCATCTTTGGCAATGGCGTAGATGGCGTACTGATCATTGAGTTGAGCCGCAGCCTCGGCATCCAGGCCGTGGCGAACCAGGCGACCTTGCAGCGCAACGGGTTGCTGCAACTGGCCGGCGATATGCCGGGCGGCGACGAAATGGTGCGAGCCACCGCTGTTGGCAAGGTACAGCCCATCGTCCCAGCTGTACTGGAGCAGGAAGTCGCTACTGCCACGAACAATACCGATCTCAGGCCAGCGCAGGTTTTGCGCAAGCCCTTCCTGGCTTACATCCCGGATGAACGGCTGGCAGGCCTGTTCAGCCATCTGCTGCATGGAGAAAAAACGGTACAGCTCGGATTTGGAGGCGGACAGGCCAGTGACGTCACCAATGTCGCAGTTGAATCCTGCCGAGGTTTCGGTCTTGCCCAGTCGGGCCAGCGCCGGAATGTGCCGGTGCTCGCTTTGATAATGGCCGCCGCTGGTGCGCCAGCCCCTGACTTCGCCGCGTTTCTCGCTGCCTTGGCCATGAGGCCATTCATGCCAGCGCACCACGCTGGATGAGGCGATGACGGCAGCGGTGTCATCCACTCGCATCCGAATACCCGGCGTATCCGCAATCACCTTGCCTAGCCGGGCGGGGATGCCCAGGTCGTCCTTGACTGTTTCCAGGAACTTTGCAGCCAGTGTTCTGAAACTCATGGTGTGACTCCATTCGGCGCCAGTCGGCGCTGGGTATTACTGTGTGACGCGTTTTACGGCGTCCGCCGCCTCGCGTGCCGTGCGTTTCAGTGTTTTGGCTACCGTGCGCATGTTGTTCGAGCAACTGATGTAGGTGTCGTTGCCATCGACGTAGAGCCACAGGTCGTGGTTGCCAACTTCCTTCTTGTAATCGCCGAACTGGTCCTTGGGGATGTCGGCCAGCCTGGCGACGGTCTGGATGCTTTCACCAGTGAATGCGCCGGCGTAAGTATCGAAGTCGCCTTCACCATTGGAGCCGGGGTGCATCGATAGCCGAGTGATGGCGCGGCCGAAAACATCCACTGGGTTGGGAACGGTGTATTCGCCGTCGGACAAATCCGAAGCCTGCACGATGGCCTTGCCGTCGGCGGCGTGGATCAGGGTTTCGAACTGCTCGGGCGATACGCTGCGCTCGCAGGTAAGCACCTGGGAAAGACGTGCCCTGGCCTCCGACTGGTCGATCTTTGCGGCATGAGCTGTAGAGCAGGCGAGCGAAACCAGCAGCGGCAGGGCGAGTTGCAGGGCTTTCATGCGTCAGATCCTTATGGAAGACAAATTGCTATCAATTTAGCTTGTTAGAAAAACGTTTTTTGTATGGTGTGAGTTTGCGCTGCGTCTTGCGTATGGTCAAGTGAGCGCCTCCCTATGGCAGGGATTCAAACCTTGACGGCACAGGGCCTCAAACTCATACTAGCCATTAGAATAAACATTTTTCTGATAGGTCATTTTGACAGTTGACAGGATGTCGAGCGCTGGCGAATACCCTTCGTTACCGGTTGCACAGACGTTTGTACTGGAACCTGGCGTTCTGGCCCTTACAAGGAGTTTCATGGCATGTCCTACCCGCTACCTCCACTTGCCGTGGTGCCGGGCCTGAGGCTGGTTGGCGATCGCCGCGCCGCCTTGTGGCTGTTGTCGGTGCCTTTGCTGGTGGCACTTGTGGCGTTTGCCATCGCAGTCGTTGCAACCCTGATGGGTGAAATGGCCGAAGGTTCGCCACGCTTTTATGCCGCTGCGCTTTCCCTGTCTGCACTGTTGCTGAGTGTGATGCTGCTGCCCGCCTACCTGCTCAGCCTGGGCTGGTACGCATGGTGGACGCGCGACGGTGACCACCAGAGGCTGCGTCTGGGCCTTTGGCTTGCACCGCTGGTGGCGCTTCTGTTCGCTTGGTTCCCGGCCACGCTGGTGCCCGGTCTGCAGCCACTTGGCCAGGATGCCGTCGACCCGCTGCGCACCTATTTGCTGGCAGGCATGCTTACCCTGATGCTGGGGTATGCCTGGTCCGTCATCGTTTACCTGATCTTGCGGTACTGGAGAGATGTATGAGCACCATTATTGCCACCCCTCGCCGGGTGCTGCCGCTGATGCTGGCCGTGATGTCGGCAGTACTCGCCCCGAGGGCTTTGGCGGGGTTCGAGGTAGTAGAAAGCGCTGCTGCGCCGGTCCCCTACCACTCATCTACTGTCCAGGGCGGTGATACGGCGCAGATGCAGCAAACCATCCATGCGTTGAACGTCGAGATCCAGAGCCTGCGGGTTCGCCTGGCAGCAGCAGAGGCCGATGCCAATGGTAGCCGTCAGGAGTTGCTGGCGATTCGCGCGCGGCAGGACCAGATCCAGTCTTCGATCAACCACATGACCCTGAACTTCGCCTTTGGCCACTCGCGTTTCAACCCCAGTGCCGAGGATGGCGATATTCTGGTGCGCTCTGCGCAGGACGCGCTACAGGTGAAGATCATTGGCTTCACCGACAGCGTCGGCACGGTCGAGGCGAATCGGCGTGTTGCCTTGCTGAGGGCACAAGCCGCAAAAACGTATCTGGTGCGGCGCGGTGTGGCGGCAGCGAAGATCAGTGCCGAGGGACAGGAGGGCGACTACATTGCCTCAAATGAGACCGCGAGTGGCCGCGCCGCCAATCGCCGGGTTGAGTTCGAGTTTTTCGGCCAGTATCAGGCAAGTGCGGCCCCTGCTCGATAGCGGCGGGGCCATGCCTGCAAGTCAGGCCTGCAAGCGCATGTCGTCGAGGAACAGTCGCGCCTCGGCGGCAGCGGCAATGGTAGCGTCTGCAGGTGCCTCCCAGGCTACGCCGTTGTAACGCAGGCTGTAGCTTTCGCGGCAGGAATGAAAGCCGATATGGGCCCAGTCAATGCTTTCACTGCCCGTCCATTCACCCAGAATCTCTGATCGCGCCGGGCCGGCTGCCCGCCGTTTTTCGATCTGCGCGACCACGTTGGCGAACAGGCGCAGGTTTTCGAGGTCGATGCTGACCGAGGCGGGACCAATGTTCAGCACGCCACCGACATTGCCGGGCGCTGGGTGAAATGCACAGTGAAACGGATGGGTCATGAGTACTTCCTATGAGGTCTGGGCTGCACACATACAAAAAACAAACAACGGAAAGTTGGACCTGTCGGCAGGTTGAAGTTCAGTCTAGTCCAGACGGTGTGAGGGAGTTTGAGCATGTATTCGCTGTACGAACTTGAAGCTTTTGTGGCGCAGGCCATCAGTGGCGATGTCTTCGAGCAATCGGGCGGTGGTTTCGTCGGGGTAATGGCCAAGAGTGTGCCTGCCATTCAGAAAGACATTCCGGCAGCGTTCGAGATGTACACACTGCTGGGGCATTTTCTGAAGTCGCTCCCGCTTCGCCAAGGTAGGCTAACCTTCGACGCCGCAACGCTCATGCTGGAGCCAGGTATCGTGGTGGACAGTGAGGAAGGCAAGGTGGTGGCATTGCTGCCAGTCCAGGCCCATCAGTTGAGTGAGGTGGCGTTCTGGCTGGCCGACGCACTGCCTAGTCGAGAGGTCAAGGCCATGCCCGGAATGCTTGCGTTGATGTTCACTGTAGAAACCCATGACGAGGTGAAACACCTGCTGCCGGAATGGCTGGCTGCATTTTATGTCCAAGGTGACGGCAGGCACTGCGTTCCAATCCTTGCCCTCAAATCGGTGTTGGAAGATGAGCGCTTTGGCGGGGATTGGGTTGCGGTTGCCCTTCACAGGCTGACTGAATTCGCCCTGCCCCAGGCAGATGCCCAGCAGGCTGCCGGGGCCGAAATCAGAACAACCAGGTAACCGCACTGCCCTGTACCAGGCTTTGCCGGTGGGCATGCATGACGACATGCGGATCGAAGGAGGTAGCAAATGGATCACAACTGGGGTGCGGGCAGGCGCGGTGGCGGCCTGGACGGCGGTTATACCGGGTCGCTTGACCATGCGATCTCCAACCTGCATGTCGGGCGGAGCCAGGGGCGTCAGGAAGGGCGCAAGGAGGGTTTCGATGAAGGGCATTCCCACGGCTATTCGCAAGGGTGGGACGCCGGTGCGGCGTGTGCCAATGAAAAACTGGAGCCGCTGAGGGGCTACGTCCGGCAGTATTTCGAGGAGGCAGTGCAGCTAAGGGCCGTTGTCGAGCGCCAGGAGACAATGATCGACCTGATGTACCAGCAGCTCTCCCAGGTCGCCAAGGCAGGCAAGCACGCCGCGAGCGGGCAGGGGACTGGAATGTCGGAAGCGCTCGGGGCGTTGCAAAGCACCAATGACTTGTTGCAGGCAAGGGTTGAGGTAATGGATGAGCATTATGCAGCAGCGCTCGAGCAGTCCAGGTTGCGAGACCAGCAGTACAAGCGCAGCTTGGTGTTCATGCAGGCGGTGCAAGGGCTGCTCGAGGAGCTCGTCGCCGACGATACCCCTGAGGCACTGCACATCCGGCAGCGTTTTGTTGAGCGTTACCAGAACCAGGTTGCCCATGGGTTACGAGGCGGGGATATCCAGGTTGCCCCGGAACTGGACGAGGTGTTCCAGAAGCTGTTGCCCGAAACCCAGCAATTCATTTTGAGGATGCAGCAGTCCGTCGCCCCAGGGCAGGACGCTGAGGGCTCCGATCCAATGCTTTAGGCCCTCGGGCAGGGCCAGCACTTATCGAGGGCCTTGCCAGGCTATGGGAGCGGTTGATCCGCGGGTGGGGTTGCTGGAGGCGGGTAGGGCGACTCGTGGCCAGGGTTGGCTGGCGCGTCTGGGCTACCTGGGGCGTCGACAGGTGCGCAGACCAAGGCAGTGCGCACCTGCGCCGGATACTGCTGCACCTGATACCCGTAGGCAGGCGGTTGGCGTACCTCGGGCGCCTGGCACGTGCCTTCGATCACGCCCTGCTGCGGCGTGGAAAAATCACAGCTTTCACCTTCATAGCGATTGGCACACGAACGGTAGGCAGAGACCGGCGTCACCTGCTTCGGCACGGGCACATAGATAGTGGTGTTGCGCGGTAGCTCTTGCCATTGCTCTTCAGCCCCTGCGGGAGGGGCCTGAGTTTGAGCAGTACTTGCCAGGGCCGATGCACTGAACGCCAACACCAGTGGCAGGATCGCTTTCACGGGCGCCTCCAGGGTCACATGCCAGGTTCGTAGTCCGAACCACTACGGTGCGAGGGGGCCGGGTCGCTGTGGTCCAGGCCGGCATTCACTTCCACGCCGCGTTCTTTCATTTCGCTGATCATGTACTCGTAGCCGACGGTGAAGTGAGCCAGGTCGTACCCTGGGTCGGCATCCTTGATTTTCGAGGTCAGCTGGACGATTTCAAGCTTCACCGGGTCCGGGGTCTCGTCGGTATCCCAGTTGGTCGAGTGGTTTTCCAGGTTGTTCAGGTGGAAGGCCTGGCTGAAGGGCTTGCCGTCCACGGTGATCTCCTTCGCCAGCTTTTCATACAGGTTTTTACCGCCCAGGCCTTCGTCCAGCTTGGCATCGACTACCCGCAGGAAGTCCAGGTGGGCCTCCGGTGTGGCGGTGATTTCTTTCCAGCTGCTGTACTCGGTCATTCCGTTCTCCTTGCTTGGATGAATGCGTTTGCCTTCATGGCTCATTTCGGCATCGACTGGCCTGGCAGCATGCGGGCCTCATGGCGCCATGTCGTTGTCCTGCGAACCACCACCGGGCCTGTTGCGTACCAGGTTGACGATCCCTTTCACCATTTCTTTCAGTCGCTCGAAGATGCGCTGCATGGACTCTTGCAGTCGCTCCAGATGCGATTGTGTTTCCCCTTCGAATGCAGGTGTGTCCGCCGCATTGCGATGGATGCTGTCACTGGACGTCTCGAGACGATGCTTGAGCTTGTCGTAATGCGGATTGCCTTCGGTTTCGGGGTTCAGCAACTCTTCCTGCGCACGCCCGTATTGCCGGGTCCAGCCGGTGAGGGCCTTGTCCATGGCTTTTTTCTGGTCTTGGGCGTCAGGTGACTGCCCGACGGCGTCCACAAATGCCTCGTGCAAGTCGGTGAATTCACCGTCAGGCTTCATCTTCTCGATCACTTCGGGCACGGTCAGGCCGGCTTGCTCGGCACGTGCTTCGATCTGCTCACGAACCTGCGGCATGTTTTGGGCATTCCAGAAAGCCGTGTGGGCCTTTTCGTAGTTGCTGGCGGCTTTTTCGACCTGGTCCACCCGGTATTCGGACAGGCGAGGAAGGACCTGCACACGACCAGTCAATTCGTCGGCAACCGCTGGCGCCGGTGCGGTGTTGGCATCCTGGGTTTTCGCCCCCCCCTGCAAGGCATCGGCGAGGGCGCCTGCACCCTTGCCGATCCCTTGCAGGGCGGCCCCGGTCAGCGAGGCTACGCCACTCACAAGTTCGGCGCTGCCACGCAGCAGGGACTCTGTGCCGTTTGGCTGGTGCTGTGGCTGTTGGGCCTCTTTCGCGCTTGCAACATCCTTGTGCTCATTGAGCGACTCATTGATGCGCCGCACTTCCTCGGGGTCGAGTGAAGCACCTTTGGCCTTCATCTCGCCTACTACCTTCATCAGCGCATCGAGCGCGCCTGGATCAATTTCAGCAGCAGCTTGTGAAGCGGTGTTGACGGGTGATTGTGCAGTCCCCGGCGTTTGCTGTTTGCCCGCCTCGGCGTTGAATGCCTTCAGGGCTGCAGCATCGATCGTTTGCACGTTCCAGGTTCCTTGCCTGTGATCCAGGCGCAGGGGGGCGCCCAATTGCGCGGGCGTGCTACTCATGGCCCGCTCAAGCGCAGGGTCCTGGAAGGTCAGGTTACCTTCAGCGGTTTTCAGGGTGATGCTGTAAACGTTTTCGCTGACACCGTCTTTGTTCAAGGGTGCTGCGCCATGATGGACCAAAATGCCTGCATAACTCCGCCCTGGCTGGGCTGTTTGCCCGGCAGCAGAATCAGCGACGGCTTGATCAGGCTTATTGAGGTCTTTGGGTTCCATCTGTGTTTACCTTTCGTGGGCGCCGCGTTATTCAATGGATCTGGACACAGCTCCTTGCTGGGCGCGGTCATGCGCCCAATCGGTCTGTGCCCTTTGACCTGCCAATTTCTGCGACGCGTAAACGGCAAGTAATGCTTCAACTTTTTCCTTCTTGCGATAAATCGCTTCCGCCAAGTAATTGCTGACACCTGTCGCCCGGTTGTAGTCCACCCACAGGGCGCGGCTGGAAACATGCGTGATGCTGTTGTTCCACTCGGCATCGCTGAACCGTCGGGTGGCTTCGGTCATTATCATTTCCGAAACCGACATGGCGTCGTAACCACCGATGGGGGCTGTCGGCAAGGCACCATAGCCATCGGAGTCGGACAAGTACATCGCAGGTGTTTTTCCATCTGCTTCTGCCAGCGCTGCATCGGCGTTTGCCGCTGCCACTTGCACGGGCTCGGCGGTGGAGTCTGGCGCAACGCCGCCAGAAGGTACATTGCCGAAAAGTTTTTCGTGCTGCGCCTTGGTGTCCTTGCCCAGAATAGGGTAGTGCTCCGGGTGACCGTCCTGAATGGCGTAAGTTTGGCAGAAATAGGGGGCCGGGTCAGTCTTCCAGCCAATCCCGTCCTGGCGGTTGAACACCGGCGGTAGCTGGGCTGGGTTGAAGGGGCCGCGTTGTGCGTTTTCGGAAAACGCCTTGGCCCGTGCTGTGTCCTTGCTGGATGTGCCGTAGGTGAAGTGCAAGTGCTTGGTCATCGAGCTGCTGGGGGTGTTGCCCGAAAGACCCAACTGTTGGCCGGGTTTTACCTTGGCCCCGCGTTTGACCCCATTGGCAAAGCCGCTGAGGTGGTAGTAGGCGACGATATCGCCATTGTCCCGCTTGATCAGTACGGCGTTACCTGCAGACCCACGCAACCCGGCGAAAGTGATTTCACCTTCGGTAGTGGCGTACACCGGCTGCGAAGCCCCGCTGGTGGAGAAGTCCAGGCCATCGTGCATATGCGCTTTCTTGTTGGCCGAGCCAAAGTTGCCGGCGCCGCCGCCCCGAAACTTGCCGAAACGGCCAGAAACAATTTCCTTGTCGGTCGGCGATACCATGCAGGTATCTGCAACAGCAATGTGAGCGCCGGCCATCAGCCCCAAGGTCACAACGCCACGCAAGATCGTTTTTCTCATCCCTGGTGCTCCGTCACTTCACGCTTTGCTGCATGTTTTGCCTGGCCGCATCTGTCGATGCTTTGCTGGTCTGTCCGCCAGCCGTGCTGACGTTCATCGACACCAGCGATGCCAGCTGGGCCTCCATGCTTTCGTACTGGCGGTACTGTTTTTCCTGGATGGCCAGGTCCAGTGCCTTGATCTTCAGCAGCTCGACCAATGCGCCGCGCTCGTTCTGTGCGGCCATCACCCGTGCCCAGCTGTCGTACTCGGCCGTGTTGCCGGAGTAGCGCTTCACTTCGTTACGGAAATGCACCGCCAAGGGCAGGTCGGTGCCTGTTTCCTTGCCTTCAACGCCCGAGTAGTCGAGCTGGATTGCCTTGAGGCTGGAAAGTGCAGGTGAAATCAGCGCGTCCTTCCGGGCCTTGGAAAGGGCGTAGTCCTCGGCGGCGGACGATTGGCCCGCCGATGTCGGCACCGGGCCGTCAGGCAGGCCGGCAACGTTGTTCACGAACCCGACCTTGGCCTGATACAGGGTTTCATTTTCCATGGCAGGCTCGAACAAGGTGGCCACGGTCAGGTCGGCGCCCGGCATCGTACCCACCGATTTGCACAGGCCCGAATCTGCCTGGTCCTGGGTGCAAAATGGCTTGCGCGCCTCTATCAGCGCTGTCTGGGCGCTGATCGGTTCGGCGTAGGTCCCGGGGGCGGCCACGATCTCTGCCTTGACCCGTTGGCGAACCTCGGTGCCCATGTCGGCATCGCGGTTGCTGATCAGTGTTCGGGTCGAGAAGACTTTGCAGGGCGAGAAGCCTTGGCCAAATTCGCCGCCATAGTCGAACCGCGCCTGCTTCACCCGTTGCGTCTGGGCCAGTATCTTGAGGCCGGTGGCTGTCTGCTGGGCCGCATTGCGCCCGGCCTCGGCGACGGTGTTGGCTGCCAGTGCCTTCTGCTTGGTCATGACTGCAATGGCGGAGGTCAGGCGCTGGCTTTCGGTTTCGAGCAGGGCCGAGAGGGATGCATCGACCGCGGACACTGCGCCGTTAAGCGCCTGGGTGGCAGCCGTGAACGCCGGAGCCACGGTGTTTTCCTGGTACTGAGGAGGGCAATAGGCCCAGGCGAGTGTGGAGGTGAGGGCCAGTGAAGCGCCGAACGACACCTTCCATTTGCGCGCCTCGCGCGTTTCGTCGAATTCCTTTTTCATGGCGACCTCACTTCACCGACCGTGCAGCGGTTTCAGACAATACCTTCTGGTACCGCGCTTCCAGCGTGGCGTCGAGGCTATCGGAAGAGGCAACTACCAATGTTGCCAGGTTGGCCAGTAGGCGCTGGTTCTGCTCGTACTGCTGCTGATGAATCCAGACCTCGAGCCCACCCATCTTGGCGGCCTCCATCAAAAGCCCACGCTGGGTCTGGCGCGCCAGGTTGCCCGACCACTGCTCCGCTTCCTTGCCGCCGAAGTACTGGTTTACACGCAGCTTGAGCACCTCATTGGGCGATTTGTCGCCGAATGCCTTGCTACGGGTGTTGGCGGCATTGATCATCGACAGGCTGTAGGCTGGTATCGACAGCATCGAGTCCTTGCGGTTTTTCTGCATCATGTAGGTTTCACCGGCCGGTGTCGCGCCGGCGTCCTTGGTCAGTGCCTGGTCGGGCGGGCCGATGACATGCTGGATATAGGCCGTGCGTGCTTCGGTGGTCAGCGAGTTTTCTTCCGCAGGTTCGAACAGCAAGGCAGCGTTCGTGTCCCCGCCGGGCAACGTACTGAGTGAGCACAGACCGGCGTTTGCCTCCGCCTCGGTACAGAACTTGTCGCGATGCTGTTTGAGGCGTTGCTGCATGGCCTGGCCCGTCGAGCTGACCAGGCGCCCCGGGGACGCATCCAGTTCACCCACCGATGCCTTGGCCTTGGCCGCCATGGTGCTGAAGGCAATGTCCATCGACTTGTTTTTCGCCACAGTTCCGCAAGGGTCGAAGCCCTGGCCGGTCGCGGCGTTGAAGTCGAGGTAGGCTTGAGCAACGGCTGAGTTCTGTTGCTGGGCGCGGACAGCGTTGACCAACTGCTCGGAGGTTTGCCGGTTGTTGTCTGCAACCACGTTCGCAGACAGCGCCTCTTGCTTGGTGGCAATGGCCACTGCCGAAATGATTTGCTCGAACTTGTACGTCATCTGACTGCCGAAGCTCGTGCCAAAAGCACCAATGTTGGCAGAGACCGTGCCAGTCAGGAGCTCTATCTGCGCAATCGTCCAGGCTTCTGCCGGGCCGAAACCGTACAGGGCGCCGTAGGAAACACTCGAAAGCATCGTCGACCCTACGACAATGCTGGCCAGTTTGAGCCGAAAATTCATATCACTGCCCTGTGAGCATTGGCACGCGACGGTCCGTCACTTGCCCTACAAGAGAATTGGCCGCCATCGCACTCATCGCCGAATCGGCAAGCTGTTGCGACTGGGCTGCATTGCACGCCACCGAGGTGCAGTCGATGTGCGCTTCTGCACGTTGATCGGTGATCATCGCGGTGTAGGCATACGCTGCAGCCTCGCCTTCAGGGGCGAGGGTTTTCTCGCTGAAGGGGCCGGCGTAATCGGTGTCCCACCCCTGCATGCCGTTGGCATTGAGTGAGCACATACCCTGCCTGGCCTCGGACACGGTGCAATAGGTATCGCGGTGCATGGCCAGGGTTGCTTGGTCCGCAGCGGCCTTGGAACCGACACGCTGGGAAGCGTAGGTGGCCATCAGCCGCGCGGTATCCTTGTCACGCTGTGAGACAGCTTCGACGAACAGCTTGCCTTGCTCCTGGGCTGTGCACTTGATGCTGACCGGCTGCCCGACTGCGGAGTCGAACGTGGTTGCAGCCTTCATGACCCGGTCGGACATGTCGATGGCCCCTACCGCGTTGGCCAGCTGTTTCTTCGAATCGCTGTCCACCTGCGATACAACGTTGGCCGACAGCGAAGTTTGCTTGACCGTTACCGACCAGGCACTCATCTCGGTCTGCATGGTGCTGATGAACGTCAGCACCGAAGCCCAGGACAGTGCCTGTGCAGGCAGTGCCGTAGCGCCAAGGCCAAGACCAACGGCCAGAACAGCCGCGACTTTCTTCATTGCCTGCCCCTCTTAGTTGAACAGGCCGGCAGCCGAGCTGGAGGACCCGCTGCTCGAACTGGAAGGCGCGCTACTGGTGCTGCTTGAGGAGGTGCCGGACGAGGTGCTGGCTGCAGGCGCTACGGTATTGGTTGTCGCTGCGTTGCTTGTAGCTGTACCACCGCCAGTGCTGGCTCCACCGCCGAAGTCGGTCTGTACATAGTTGAACGGGTTTACATCCACTGTGTAGGTAGCCTCGTAACCGGCAGCTGCGTTGTGATAGCTGCTGCCCAGGTTCGGGTCGAGGGAGGTCATGCCCTTGCTGACCAAACCGTTGGTCAGGCCATTCAGGTCGCCCAGCGAAGTGCCGCTGCTGACCTTGCCAATGGCCTGGTTGATCGGGCTGGTGACCATCGACGTAACCTGCTGGATTGCCGTACAGACCTTTTTCTGTGCGTACTGCAGAACAGCAGCCTGTGCAGAAGCCAGGATGCTACCCAGGCTCGGGATAGAGCCGGACAGGTCGAACAGGCTGCTCAGGCCGCCGAAGCAATCTGCCGTGGCGCTGAACAGAGACTCGACATTCGGTGTTGCCGATGCCAGCTCGGTATGAATCTTCAGCGCATCGTTGATGGAGGCGCCAATCGTCCCTTGCTTCGTGCCATCGGCGCAGTCCTGCGCATCGGCCTTGATCGCATCGGCTACCACGGAGTCTTGCTGCGAAATCAGGCTGCTCGATGTATCGCCCAGGCTGCTGGTGGCGGCGAACGCTGGGCCGGCCAGCATCAGCCAGGCCCCCAGCACGCCACCCAGGACTGCGCGTTTGCCCACAGATTTGCCTACCGCCACAGCGACAGGGTTCAGCCGTCCGTTATACATCTGTGTAACTCTCCATGATCTGTGATATCTCGCGCAGCCGCTCCCCGGAGAAAATCTCGCTGAGCAGGTGAGCTTTGCTGAAGGCATCCAGCCGGTGACGAAAAGCCATGAGCGCTGCGGGTTGCGACAAATCGCCCGCCAGCAGTGGCGCCAGCGCCCCAGTGAATGCTTCGTTGCGTTGCGCGACATACCGGACCAGGTACATGCAGCGCGAAGAGGTGAGGTGGGCCAGCAGTTCGGCGAAATGCTGCGGAACCTGGTGCAGCGCGCGCGCGTACGCTTCGACGAAGGCCTGGATCTCCTGCATCAGTAACTGGATTTCGAACTGCTGAGCGGGGGCATCCTCATCGAAATCCACTGCCCACCGGTCAAGGCGGTCCATGGTCATCAGGAAACTCACCAGCCGGGCATTGCGCGACGACTTGGCGAAATGCCCAAGAACGCCATGTGCCGTGAGGTCAAGCTGGTCGATCGGCGGTGTGCCCGCGTCGGAGGTTGTGTATTCGTCCATTCCCTGCACTCGATTAAAGCATACTGAAATACGCTAAAATACATCCTGTTTCTTATTCTCTATCAAAAATGTTGGCGTATCAACTTTTTGACAGGCTGAAAGCAAGAAAAGCCGAGGGCAATTGGCCATTATTTTCGAGTGATTGTGGGGAGGCGCCAGCACATGGGGATGTAGCGGCAGCTTGCGAAGCGCTACCAGTATCAGGAGCCGACGAAATAGTGTGAGGGGGGTTACGGTCAGAAACCCTGCATGGTTCGGCATTTGGGGAATGCCGAACAGCCCCAGAATTGCTGGCCAGCTTTTGCGCCTGATTTGAAGGTCCTGACAATCAGCGCATTGCCACATTTTGGGCATTGCCGTTCTGCGTCCGGGTCGCTACGGCGTTTTAGGTTCTGCACATGCTCGCGATGAGTCGCAAGGGTAGGGGCTCGACGTCCGGTTTGCAGTGCTTGCAGCATGGCATCAACCTCGGCCTCGCTGAAGACCGGTTGCTGGAACGACTTCATGTAGCGAATGAATTTGCTGCCCTGGGTAACATTCGGCGGCATTTCGGTCTTGAAGGTGCTATCGCCAACAAAGGTGATCACCGAGTGCAGGTGCTCGGCACTTATGCCTAGTGTCGCTTCCAGTGCTTTGAGGTGCTTGTAGTTCTGTCGCAGCGGGTTCTGGAACTTGAAGGTGCGTTTGTACAGCTTCTGCGTCCACTGTGCCTGATTCTCGCTGCCAAAAATCCAGCCCGCCATGTTTTTCGTCTCCAGCACGAAGATGCCGTAGACCGAGACGAAGACATGGTCGATCTGAGTGGTGCCGTCCGGTGTGTCCAAGGTGATGTTGTGCAGTCGGCGGTAGGTGTGTTCGTCCAGTTTCAGCCATGCGAAGTACCGCACCAGCAACTCGCCGAGGTAGCCTTTGGTTTCCGGTCTTTTGAGGATTAACAGAAGAATGACGAGTGGGACGAACCAGCTCAGGGTTGCCCAGTTCTGGCTAATGATTGCGTTAAAGTCCATTTTTTGAAGCTCCAGAGATCCTTGAGCCTGCGGACTTTACCGAATCCGATGGGGTGGCACGATGAGATTTGTTCCCGAATGATGTATGCGATGCTACAAAGGCGCTCCTTTAAAAATTAATGAGGTGATTTCTCATTCTCGTTCGGCTTGTGTAGATAAGGCCGGATTACAGGCCAGTCAGCCGACCCCCGACACGGAGCGAGAGAATGAGTTTTTCCCCGGTTTCACAGCGCACCCCATTGAATCGTGCCCTGCACGCCGCACTCTTTGGTCTGGTTGTCAGCACTTACGCGCTACCGTCGTTGGCGCAGCCTTCGAGCGCTGACCACAGCAACCTGCTCAAGCAGTGGAACATTCCTGCCGGCCCACTGGCGCCGGCACTCGACCGCTTTGCGCGGGAGGCGGGGATCAGCCTTTCTTTTGAAGCGCATAACGTGGCCAACCGCAACACCCAAGGGGTGCAGGGCGCGCTGGATACCCAGTCGGCATTGTCGTCGTTGCTGCAAGGGACCGAGTTGCAGCTTGAACAGCAAGGCCCTGCTGCCTACCTGGTGGTGCCGCAACCAAAGCCTGTCGGCCCTTTGGAGCTCGGTGCGACCGAGGACTATCGCCTTGCGCCTATCATCATCAACTCCAAGGTCAAGGCCAGTGCCGATGACGACATCAACTCGGTGGTTGCCAAGGAACTGTGGGTAGGTGGCAAGGTGGCGACCAGCATCCTCAATACGCCAGCCTCCGTGTCTGTGGTCACCAGCAAGGAAATGCAGCAGCGCAGTGTCAGCACCACGGAAGAAGCGCTGCAATACACCCCTGGCGTGGTCAGCGACTTCTACGGCTCGGACGACCGCAACGACTACTTCCAGATTCGCGGCTTTCAGGCCACCACGTACCGTGACGGCCTGACCTTGAGCTCGATGCGGGGTGTGCGCGAAGACCCTTACGCATACGAGCGCATCGAAATTCTGCGAGGCGCCAACTCCACCCTGTTCGGCCCGGCAGACCCGGGGGGCTCGTTGAACTTCGTGACCAAGCAGCCGCGCTTCGAAAAGTTTGGCCAGGGTTACGTGACCTATGGCTCCTATGACCATGCCGAGACCGGCATCGATGTGGGTGACGCCCTGAACGACGAACAGACTTTGGCCGGCCGCTTCACTGCCAAGATGCAGAACAGCGACCGCGAGTACGACCATTCGCAGGACGACAACCGCTTCGTGATGGGTGGCCTGACCTGGGCACCTACCGACTTCACCTCGGCCACGGTGATCCTCGACTACCTGAAGACCAACAGCTCGCCAAACAGCGGTGGCTACCCACTGGACAAGGAATACGACCGCAGCGATTTCTACGGCGAGCCCGGCTACAACTTCCACGATGTCGAGCGCACCAGCCTCAGCGGCAACATCACCCACGACTTCGACAACGGCTTTACGCTGCGCAGTAACCTGCGCTACAGCGAGTTGAGCGATGACTTTGGCTATGTCTACCTGAGCGACAGCGCTTCGCGGGTGGGTACCACCATACCGCGCTATGTATTCGGTACTGACAGCGATGCCGACCAGCTCAACGGTAACCTGATGCTGCAATACGATGCCCAGTTCGAGCACATCGACAGCAGCACCCTGGTGGGTGTGGAATACCTCGACTCGAGCACCAAACAGAGCTCCGTCTACAGCCTGGCCCCCTCCATCGATATCGCCAACCCGGTATTCACCGGCGTGCCGGGCGGTGTTACGCCCTATACCCGCAAGAAAAACGACGCCACCACCAAGGCCGTGTTCCTGCAGCAGAACCTGTCCTTCTACGACCGCCTGATCGCAACAGCGGGTGTGCGTAATGACTCCATGGACCTGTCCAGCACGGAGTACGTCGGCGGGGTGAACAAGCAAAGCGACAACTTCTCTGAAACCTCCTACCGTGGCGCGCTGACGTACATCGTCAACGATGAAGTTTCCACTTACGTGAGCATGGTGGAGTCGGTTTCGCCTCCGCAGGTTGGCGTAACGCCGCAGACCGGCAGGCAGTACGAAGTGGGCGTGAAGTACTCGCCACTGGGCATGGATGCGTTGTTCTCTGCTGCCGTTTATGACCTGACCCAGGAAAACGTCACCATCGCCGTCGTGCTGCCGAGCGGCATCATCGAGCAGCAGACGGTGGGTGAGTCACGTGCACGTGGCCTGGACCTGGAAGCCAAGGCGCAAGTCACGCAAAACCTCAGCCTGATCGGTGCCTATTCCTACATGGAAACGGAGGTGCTGCGCGGTGCGCTGTATGACGGCACTTCGCTCAAGGGCAAGGAATTCACCGTGGCGCCGAAGCATACGGCTTCGCTGTGGAGCTACTACGACATTGCCAACACGGATGTGAGCGTTGGTCTGGGGGCTCGGTACGTAGGTGGCTATTACATGGATGCTGCCAACACCAAGAAAAGCGACGGCACCACACTGTTCGACGCGGCGCTGAACTACAAGATTGCCAAGGGGACAGACCTTGCACTGAATGTGAGCAACCTGTTTGACGAACAGCATGTGGTGGGGTCGGGGACGGCGAACTATTACAACCCGGGGCGGGAGGTTACGGCCAAGTTGAGTTATAGCTGGTAAGGCGAGGGGCAATGCTGTAGCGCCCGCAGCGTGGCGGGCATTGCCCCTGCTCCCGACATCCGGGCGCTAGTACTTCATCAACCACGGGTCCAGCGCCTGGAGGTTGCTGACCACCAGTTGCTGGGCCTCGGGCAGTATCGCCATGTTGCGGTGATCGATCTGATACCGCTGCAACACATACTTCACCAATGCCCTGCGGCTGGGCACCACCAGTTGCCCATCCGTCATGCCGTAGTCGGTTTCGATGATTGCCTTCTGCGCCGCGTTCAAGCGCCAATCAGGCTCGAAGATGATCGGCACTTCGACATTCCAGTCTTCATCCTGCTCGCGTGTGTTCGGCGATGCGTCGAGCAAATCGGGCTGCCCACGCAGGCGGCTGAGCACGAAGTCGCGATACTGACCGTTCTTTTCGCAGTAGGCCCGCACATGCCAGCGCATGCCGGTGTACACCAGCGTGTGCGGGGCGATCAGGCGCACCTCGACGTTGGGAGTGTTGAAGGACACGTATTCGGTTTCCAGCCGCCGGCCTTCGCGGCAGGCCTTGAGCAAGGGGCGTAGCACCTCGGGCCGAATGGGGCGATCAGGCACTTCCAGCACCCGAGTATGCGCATAAGCCAGCGCCAACCCGTCGATGTGCGGGGCGCGTTCATTGTTCTGGTACAGCAGGTGCAGATAAGCGCTGGCGCTGTTGTCGATGAACAGCGGCTCGAACTGTTCGCTAGGTACATAGCCCTTGATCTGCTTGTCATACGTCAAGTTTTCGGGCGCATGCTCGGTGATGTAGGTATTGATGTCCTTCGACGCTTGCTGGCGGCTGATGCCAAAGCTCTGCATCAGGTGGCCCGTAGTCAGCCGGCCTTCCCACCAGGCAACGGTTTCGATCAGGCGATAGCGAAGTGCCAGGTCCCAGCGTACCTGCTCGATGGATTGCTTGCGTTTCATACCCTCTCCATGTGCGCGATTACTTTACCTGTATAAGTCTACATTCTGGACGTGTAATTTTGCATTACATATCTTTGGCTCGTCTTCGGAATACATCGGGGGCTGCAAAGGATATGAGCATGACAATGCCGGAAGTGGCTGCGACGGGGGCCCTGGTGGCGATGGGGATCATTCTGTTGGTGCTGATTCAGCAGGGGTTGAGGCTGGGTGAGCTTGGGAAGAAGGTGGAGCACTGCCAGCGGGATTTGCGCTGGTTGCAGATTTGGGAGATGGAGAACCGTGAGCTGAGGGCGGCGGTGCGGGCGGAGCGGGAGCATGTGGCGCAGTTGCGGCGCAAGGTGGAGTTGCTGCAGGGGGTGGTGCCGGTTGTGGAGTAGTCAGCTGCGGTAGGTCAAGAAGCATGCTGCTTACGGCGTTGTACAGCGGTCACCTGTAGTCGTTACTGACGGTATGTAAATTTGGGTCGTAGTCATGTTTCGGAAGATGCGGCCGACGGTTTGGCCACTCATGGTTTACCGCGATAGCCATGTTGAGTTGAGTTCATAGTAGGTTGCTGTCATTTTGATATTATTGGTGTGACGATGATAGACCGCTTGCCTGCGGTAGACGTTCTAAGGATGACAAGAGGCCATAGGCGCCTCGAGCAAGGAGATTTTTGATGCAGGAACAATCGATTGATCTGCTACGTGAAGAGGCTCGCAGACTTCTCAGCTTGGAGTTGGGCTTGCTACACCATGTGCAGGAAGGCGCGGGAGTGCTGGCCGACGATCAGGGTGATGAGCATCAGACCTTCAGTAAGGCAAATGTCGCCAAAGAGATTGGGTACCTTGAAGGCGAACTGATCAAGGTCGGCGAGTTGAAGATGGTCCTGGCTGTGGTAGGCACCATGAAGGCCGGTAAATCGACCACCATCAATGCCATCGTTGGGCATGAAGTCCTGCCTAACCGAAACCGTCCAATGACTGCGCTGCCGACTTTGATTGAGCATACGCCTGGCCAGATTGAGCCAGTGTTGGAGCTGCAAAACTGCAAGCCGATCAATGACCTTATTTCACAGCTTGGCAAAGTAGTCTCATCTGACCGAGGCGACGCGGCGCTGCAGAATCTCGAGCGTACCGACGACATGCTTGATCTCCTGAAGCTGATTGATCAGCGAGGCAGTTTCAAAGTGTCATATGAGGGTTCGGAGAATATCTTTTGGTTTCTCAAAAGCCTGAACGACCTGGTACGGCTTGCGGCGCATCTGGAAGTAGAGTTTCCCTTTGGCAGCTATTCCAGCATTGACGATTACCCTGTCATCCGTATCGAATTTTCTCATCTCGGCCAAGCAGCGGGCCAAGGCAAATTGGCATTGCTCGATACCCCCGGCCCCAATGAAGCAGGCCAGCAGCACCTTCGTAAAATGCTCAAGGAACAGCTGAAAAAGGCTTCCGCTGTGCTGGCTGTAATGGATTTTACGCAGCTTAAGTCTGACGCCGATGAGCAAGTGCGAAAGGAACTGGATGAAATTGCCGATATTGCCGAAGGGCGACTGTTTGCACTGGTGAACAAGTTCGACCAGAGGGATCGCAACGGCGACACTGCTGAGCAAACACGTACCTTCGTGGCCGAGTCGCTGATGAATAGAAGGCTCAATGCGGCAGATGTCTATCCAGTGTCTTCGCGCTGGGGATACCTGGCCAGCCGTGCCCAACAGGAAGTGGTCAATCACGGCAAACTGCCTGAACTCAACGGAGCCAAAAATGCCTGGGTTGAAGACTTTGGCCAGTTGGTGCTGGGCATGGATTGGGAGGATGCACTACAAGACACCGAGCATGTCCAGCGCGGTGCCAGCCACCTCTGGAAGAAATCGAATTTTGCCGAGCCTTTAGAAAAAGTGATCTTCAAGGCCCACCGGCAGGCTGCGGTCATGGCATTGTCTTCTGCTGCCTCCAAACTGGTTGACACGGCAACCCGCTTGGCACGTTTCCTGGAAGTGCGTGATACCGCACTTGCCAAGAGTGCGGAAGAGCTTCAGGAGCAGATTGGCTCTTTGCGCGATGACATTGCAATGATCGATCGGCTGGAACAGGACAGCGAGGCGTCTTCGCAGAACGCGCTGGCGGAAATCAAGTGCGAAATGAGCATGACCTTCACTGAATTGGCGGAGGCTATCAAGCATGAGGTCGGCGAAGGGTTCAAGGCGGGAAAGCGGCAAGAGCAGCAACAAGCCGTCGCTCGAATGCAAGACCAGCCCACGACGACCATGGCAGGGCTCCTCAAGGGCGTTTTTAGCACTTGGTTGGGGGGGGAGCGGGCTCGTCGCGCGCGTACCGGCTTCGACTTCGAATATGACGAAGAAAGCCCTGTTATCAATTTCGATAAGCAATCTCAGGCTGAAGCACTGCTGAAAAAAATCGAAGACGGTGTGCAAAGCATCATTAGCGATGGTGAAGTTGAACTGGTCAGGCGTATGGGCGAAATCCTCAAGGATTTCCGCATCACTTTCGCAGTAGATATCGAAGACGAAGCCAACAAGCTGATCAATGGCCTGAATGAGCGTCTCAATCGCAGCGGTTTTGCAATTGATGTGAAAATCCCGGACACGGCACCGCTGACTCTCAAGTACACCGCTGGCGAGATTCTGCGTGATTCGGTGGATAGCAAACACCGTAAAGTCACGCGCTCCCGCCGCAGTAAAGGGGCATGGGGCACCATTTGTAGCTGGTTCGGTACCTCCGATTGGGGTTGGGAAGAGTACACAGTCAAGCAGGGCTATTACGCTGTCGATATCAACAAGGTCCGCAAAGCCATCGACGCATCGATCGAGCAGCTGTTCAAAGACTTGGAGGCCTCTGCTGCGGACACGATTGCTCAGCCGCTCAATGAGGGGCTTCACACTTTCTTCGAGCAACTCAAAGGCAGCATTGAAAGCATTAGAAGCGACTTGCAACAGAGCATTCGCGATCAGGAGCGCAGCCAGGATGAGCAAATTGCATTGGCAAGCTTGCTCTCCAGTTACAAACGCGAGGTCATGCCTATCAAGCGCGATAGCGAAGAGTTGCTGCGCGATGTGAGCCCTGCAGGGGTGGCAGCATGAGCGAAGCGCAAAACGATGAGCTGATTGGTGAAATGAGCCGTTTGTTTACCTGCCTGCCGGAAAAGTTTGTGGTGGACTTTGCCAACGGTATCGATGTGGTGCGCGAGCGCCAGCGGCATATGTCGACGCGGACCGGGATGTTCGACCGCCTTTACGATGGCTTCACTGGCAAAACGGCTCAGAACCAGGCAGAAATCAATGCAAGCCTCACCGATAGCGTCGAGGGGGCACTGGATTGGTTGGTCGATTTGACTCAATCGTTGGCCAAGAGTAATCGCGCGATCTATCAAGTGCAGATGCGGGTCAACGGACTGAAACAGGACTTGGCAGCGGTCGCTAACTATTCAGCTGATACCCGCTACGCCTTGGAGCGGCTTTCGCAACTCTTGGGTGACCGGTGCAGTGCCTTGGAGCTAAAGGTTGCGAAAATTGATTGTACGCAACGTGCCCAGCTACACCTTGAGAGTGTAATGGGCAAGTGGGGGGCGGGCCGGTTCGCTGGTCTTAGTCTGACTGGCCGCTGTTATGCCGCTCTGGAAGAGCTGCGCTGGGGGGCATTCGGTGACCACTGTGTAAGTATTTCGGGTACTGAGCGCCAGCAAATGATGGAGGACCTGGCCAACCGGGCAATCATACAGATGAGCCACGACGCTCAGGTGGGGCAAGGGGAGCGTATCGCTACCCGAGATCGCTGGCTGGCGAGGCCATCGCCTGACGAACCATGGAATGCGGGCGAAGAGACGCTTGCTTATCTTGGAGATTGGTCGCGCCCTGAGCATTCGCCAATGACCTATGCAGTTTCTCAGTCACCGGAAGAGCTGCCGCTCCAAGTGCCTTTGCTGGGTTCTGCACGGCGTATGACTGAAGGCTTGGTCAGTGAGTTGTTTCTGGAGGCCTCAGTATGAGCGCACCCTTGAAAGTGGGTTTGGTGCTGTCCGGTGGAGGGGCGAAAGGTGCATACCAAGTGGGTGTGCTGAAAGCCTTGCGTGAACTAGGCACTCGCATTGATGCAGTTTCAGGTGCCAGTATCGGAGCACTTAACGGCGGTGTTCTCGCGTCAGCGCCTTCGCTGGATGTTGCCATTGAGCGTCTGGAGCAACTGTGGGGGCGCTTGAGTGAAAGCTCCCCTTTGAGTGTGAAAATGCCGGGCTATGTCTCGTTACTGGTGGCTGCAGGATTACGCATGAACGGCGCGCCAGCCATTCTTGCTGCAGCACATGGTGCCAAGCAGTTAGCCCAGCGCTTTGATGTCGAATTTCCCGAGTGGCTGGATGGTTGGGAAGACGGCTTTCTAGACGACAAGCCGTTGCAGCAATTGATGGATGAGTTCTTGGTCAGTAAAGATCTGGAACGTGGTCTGCCACTGTATGTTTCTCTGTACGAGAGCCAAGGAGGGGTCGAGGATATAGCGCGTGCTGTCTGTGCTGAACTTGGTTTTGGTGACACACCACATTCAGAGTTTTTCCATGTTCAGTCGATTGCTGATGAAGCGGAACAGAAACGCATTTTGCTGGCCTCCGCGGCGTTACCGTTGCTTTTCAAATCAC
Organism: Pseudomonas sp. OG7; assembly: GCF_014192825.1. Classification (NCBI taxonomy): domain Bacteria; kingdom Pseudomonadati; phylum Pseudomonadota; class Gammaproteobacteria; order Pseudomonadales; family Pseudomonadaceae; genus Pseudomonas; species Pseudomonas sp. OG7. The sequence goes on from NZ_JACHYK010000001.1 coordinate 877,694, forward strand.
GTCGTCATGAAGGGCGAAGCTGGTCAGACGGAGGGCAGGGTGGCTGGCAAACCATGCAAGGTAATACGCCGATTACTCCCTTGTTGGAAGCTGGTTGCAACCTGGTCATCGTCACACATCTGAGTGATGGGTCAGCTTGGAGCAGGCAGCGATTCCCTGATGCGACCATTTTGGAGATTCGCCCGAGCAAGAGTTTGGCGCGTGCGACTGGGCCTTTGGCGGGGACTCGCGACTTGCTAGGTTTTGATAGCGAGAAAATTCCATCGTGGATCGAGCAGGGCTATCAGGACACGCTCCAGTGTGTCGGCCGCGTGCTGAATGCACAAAAGGCGCGCAATGAGTTACGCACTTCGGAAGCGGCGCTGGTTAGCATTGAACGTGAGTCCAAACGAACTGATCAGGTATTAGCAGACGCGATGTCGCGGTTGAAGTGAGTGTCGCGGGGGGGGCTGGTCATTTGTCCAGTCTCTCGCTGATCAAAGGTATCCGCGTGTGGGCTCTCCTTCTCGAGCACTTCGCCGAAAATATGGTATCCACTTGATTTGAGTGGATACCTTTTGGGGGGGCGAGTGGATGGTTGTTGCGGGTTCGGTAGCGTAACTACAGTGATGCTTTCGAGCCGGGGTAATCTGAAACGAGTGGGTACCTAACTGTTTTGTCTAATTAGTAATTGATTGGTCAACTTGCGTGGAATACCAGTTGGAACGCTGCGTGGTCTGGATTCCGATGGACGGTGCGTTTTGAGAACCGCCCCCAAAAACGAATCGGGGCCGAATCTATCAAGCAAATGGACGCGCTGCTGATTGTTGCCCCTGGGCTCGCAGGTCAGGGGCTCCTAGTGTGGTGTTTCAGAAATACCCCTGGAAATCAGGTCACCGCTTTACGCGTGCTCTGCCAGCCGATAAGGTGGCGCGCATTGCAAAATGATGGCAGCTTGCGTGGTCGAGGGATGGCTCTCTGAATGAAGCGGTGCATTAAAGCGCTGTTTTGAGGCTTTCTCAGGTTCCCTCTCGTTTGTTCATTGCCCGTTTGAGTATTGGCCGGCCCATCTGATGGTGGACGGTATGGGAGTGTTATGCATGAGTGAATTGGCCCAGGCGTTGCTGGCAGCAGTACCGGAAGATGGCGGCAGCATCGGCAATCAGGCCCTTTATGAGCGACTCAAGAGCCAGTTCACCGGCCTGAGTGAAGAGCAATTCTGGGAATCGCGCGACGCGCTAATCGGTGAGGGTGTGCTGGTCAAAGGCCGCGGGCGGGGTGGCTCCGTGCTGCGCGCCCAGGCCGCAGGTGCCAGCCTGGCGGCGCAGGCGCTGAGCAAGGCGCGGGAGCGTTTCGAGCCGGCGGTGGCCGAAGTATCCGCCAGCTATGGCGTCGAGGCGGCAGCCAGCAAGGCCAAGGTGGTCAAGGTACAGGCTGCCACCAGCATCGAGGCCATGGAGAAAACCCTCTGGGCCACCGCCGACAAGCTGCGCGCCAATATGGATGCTGCCGAGTACAAGCACATCGTGCTCGGACTGATCTTCCTCAAGTACATCTCCGACAGCTTCGCCGGCCGCCGTGCCGAGCTGGAACGCAAGCTGACCGACGAGAATGACGATTACTACTTGGGCGAAGACGACTCAGAGGCGCTCAACGCCGAGCTGGAAGACCGCGACTACTACCGCGAGGTCAACGTGTTCTGGGTGCCGGAAGTGGCTCGCTGGGAGGCGATCCGTGCCGCCGCCAAACAGGTGGATATCGGCAAGCGCATCGACGAGGCCCTGGCCGCCATCGAGGCGGAGAACCCCAAGCTGAAGAACATCCTTGACAAGCGCTACGCCCGCGCCCAATTGCCGGACGGCAAGCTTGGCGAGCTGGTGGATCTGATCTCCACCATCGGTTTCGGTGACGACGTGGGCCGCGCCCGCGACCTGCTCGGTCAGGTCTACGAATACTTCCTCGGCCAGTTTGCCAGCGCCGAAGGCAAGAAGGGCGGGCAGTTCTATACGCCGGCCAGCATCGTGAAAACCCTGGTGGCGGTGCTCAACCCGCACCACGGAAAGGTCTACGACCCCTGCTGTGGCTCGGGCGGCATGTTCGTGCAGTCGGAGAAGTTCATCGAGGCCCACGGCGGCAAGCTGGGCGACGTGTCCATCTACGGTCAGGAGTCCAACCCCACCACCTGGCGCCTGGCGGCGATGAACCTGGCCATTCGCGGCATCGATTTCAACCTGGGCAAGGAGCCGGCGGATACCTTTATCCGCAACCAGCACAGTGATCTACGCGCCGACTTCGTACTGGCCAACCCGCCGTTCAATATCAGCGACTGGTGGCACGGCAGCCTGGAAGGTGACCCGCGCTGGGTCTATGGCACGCCGCCGCAGGGCAACGCCAACTATGCCTGGTTGCAACACATGCTCTACCACCTAAAGCCCAATGGCCGCGCTGGCATCGTACTGGCTAACGGCTCGATGAGTTCCAGCCAGAACAGCGAAGGCGAGATTCGCCGCGCCATGGTCGAGGCCGATGTGGTGGAAGTGATGGTCGCCTTGCCCGGGCAGCTGTTCTTCAACACCCAGATTCCTGCTTGCCTGTGGTTCCTTGTCAAGGACAAGCGCCATGCCCTGAGCACTGGCGGCATCGACCGCAGCGGCCAGGTGCTGTTTATCGATGCACGCAAGCTGGGCTCCAGCGTCAGTCGTGTGCAGATCGAACTGACCGATGCTGATATCGAACGTATCGCCAGCACGGTGGCAACCTGGCGCGGCGAAGCGCTGGATGAAGGTGGGCAGGTTGGCGAGTACGTCGATATCCCCGGTTTCTGCCGCAGCGTCACCCTGGCGGAAATTGCCGAGCATGGGCATGTGCTGACGCCGGGGCGCTATGTTGGCGCTGAGGAAGTGGAGGATGACGGCGAAGCTTTTGCCGAGAAGATGCAGCGTCTGACCCAGCAACTGGGTGAGCAAATGCAGAAGGGCGCGGAACTCGATCAGTTGATCCGGCAGAAGCTGGGGGGGCTGGGGTATGAGTTCTGAGTGGCCTTTAAAAGAGCTTGAACTTATTGCTAATGAGGTAACGGTTGGCTACGTAGGCCCAATGGCTTCTGAGTATGTTGAGAATGGTGTTCCATTCCTTCGCTCGCTGAATATTGAGCCATTCCGGATCAATACCAATGAGATAAAGTACGTTACGCCTGAGTTTCATAAGCAAATCAAAAAATCGGCTCTTCGTCCTGGGGACGTAGCCATCGTTCGTACTGGAAAGCCTGGTACGTGCGCGGTCATCCCAGATTGGTTACCTGACGCTAATTGTTCTGATTTGGTGATTGTGCGGTGTGGGGAGCAAATTCGCCCGCGTTTTCTGTGTTACTGGGTTAACTCAGTAGCAGCTCATCACATCAGCTCACACACAGTTGGCGCTGTGCAACAGCATTTCAATGTTGGGGCAGCCAAGAAGATGAAGGTGGCTGTTCCGGATATATCCACGCAAGATGCTGTTGTTGAGGTTCTGGGCAGTATTGACGACCGCATCACCCTGCTACGCGAAACCAAGGCCACTCTGGAGGCCATCGCCCAGGCGCTGTTCAAGTCCTGGTTCGTCGATTTCGACCCCGTGCGCGCCAAGGCCGAAGGCCGCCAGCCGGAAGGCATGGACGCCACCACCGTCACCCTGTTTCCCGATAGCTTCGAAGAGTCCGAACTGGGATTGGTGCCGAAGGGGTGGCGGGTTAGTAGCCTTGACCGGATATCGGATGTTGGTATCGGGAAGACGCCGCCACGAAAGGAGCCGCAATGGTTCAGTGAAAGCTCTAACGATGTGCAATGGGTTTCTATCCGTGACATGGGGGCGTCAGGAACCTTTTTGACTGATACAAGTGAATACCTGACTGTTGATGCAGTTAGCCGATTTAATGTCCGGATGGTTCCTGATAATACGGTCTTGCTGAGCTTCAAAATGACGATTGGTAGGGTCGCCATTACCTATGGCGAGATGACTACGAATGAGGCTATTGCTCACTGTAAGATCACCGAGCAGTCACCGCTTTCTAGCGAGTATATTTATTTGTATCTGCGGCAGTTTGATTACTCGGCGTTGAGCAGCACATCGTCAATCGCTGACGCAGTGAACTCGAAAGCAGTTAAGGCTATTCCGATCATAGTGCCTAGTTCCGAAGTGGCTTCGGCGTTTCAGCAGGCTGTCAGTTCAATATTTGAACGAATCAAAACGATTCAGCAGCAAGCCAAAACCCTCACTCAACTCCGCGACACACTCTTACCCCGCCTGATCTCCGGCCAGCTTCGCATGCCGGAAGCACCGGCTGTGCTAAACGATATGGATATTGCCCAATGAACGAACCCATTGCCGAGCGCGAAGCGCTGTGGTCGCAGTTTCTCGAACGTTGGCCGCTGGAAAGCCTGCAGCAGATGACCCTTGAGGAATACAACCAGGCTGGCTCGGACAACCATTTTTGCCGTTGGCTGGAGAAACATACCGAGTCGTTGGGTTCAATCTGGGGTGGGTCGTCCTTCAAGTTCGGCGTTTTTTCCCGGCTGGACAAGCAGGAAAAGAGCAACCCTCATCGTGTATTCACCGATGATCACGCCTGGCTGAAGAAGTACGGCAACAGTGCGGAGCAGGCTTTCGCCAGCGTGCGCCAGCATATCGTTACGGTGGCTGAGGCGGCGCGTGCGGGCGATCTGGAGAGGATCGAGCAGGTTGACCTTGGCCCGGTGGTTAAGTGGAAAATCGCGTTCCTTTATCAGAACCAGCAAGACCCCTGCATCCTTTGCGTGTTCGCGGCCCGCGACCTCTGTGCAGCAGTGGGGCGCAAGGCCAGCCAGAATGAGAAGTTGGCGCCTTTGCAGCGTCAGTTGATGGCTCAGCGGCAGGGCCAGAGCCTTTTTGCCTACTCCGATCAGGTATGGGCGCAGGCGCAGGAATGGCATCGCAATCACAGCTTGGCCGAGCAGGCGCTGGATTTTTTCAGTGCCGACCCTGAGCGGTTCACCGAGATCAATGTCACCAAGAAAATGGCTGGCTTTCGCCTGAGCAATGACCGCGAACTGGCCTTGCTGCGCGAAAACGGCAAGCTGAGCCTGTTCGTTGCGCCTGGTAACTGGCAGCAGGCCATTGCGGGGCTGGACTGCGAAACATACTCACCCAAAGACACACGCCACAGTGGTCTTGCTTCCTGCGCGCCAGCATTGGCCGTCGGCAACCCGGCGCTGTCCATCAAGCTCGCCGATATGGCGGCGCTGGAAGCTTTCTGTTTGGCCTATGAGACTGACTCTGTGGATGAAGTGACTGCAGTGCAATCGGTAACTCCAAGTGGTGAGCGGCAGGTCGCGCCGCTCAATCAGATTCTGTACGGCCCGCCGGGCACCGGCAAGACCTACGAAACAATCGACGTCGCGCTTGAAGTTCTCGCGCCGCAACTCCTTGCGCTGCCGCGTGAGCAGCGCAAGCGGCATTTCGATGAGTTCGTTGCCCAGAAGCGCATTCGCTTCGTCACCTTCCACCAGAGCTTCAGCTACGAGGATTTCGTTGAGGGACTGAGGGCTTTGCCACCGAACAGCGAGGGTAACCCTGGTGGAATGTTGGCTTACGATGTGGCCAAGGGGGTGTTTGTCCAGCTGTGTTTGGATGCCAGTGGCGATCCGGTGCTGGAGCAGAAGCTGGGGCTGAAGAAGGATCCGACCATCTGGAAGATTTCTATCGAGGAGGCTAGCAGTGACGGGCGAACCCGGCGCTACTGCTTCCAGCATGGTGAAGCCCGTATCGGCTGGCACAAGGTGGGTGATATTCGCCAGGCCGATCTGGCCGATCCTTCGCTCAAGCTTGGCAGCAATGACCAGAGCTCACTGGCCAGCTTCGGGAATGAGATCGAAGAGGGTGATGTGCTGGTCTGCCTGGGTACTCGCAAGAGTATCTGTGCGGTGGGGGTGGTTACCGGCGAGTATGAGTACAACCCCGAGGTGCCGGAGGGGGTGCGCAAGGATTATGTGCATCGTCTGCCGGTCAACTGGCTGCTGACCGATATTGACTTCGACATCACCGAGCTCAATGGCGGTCGTGGCCTGACGCTGAAAACCGTGTACCCCATGAGCCGCATCAGTTGGCCTGAATTGCAGCAGGGGTTACAGCAGGCCGGCCTCAGCCTGGTGGGCGAGGCTAAGCGGCCCGTGGTTGGGCCGAAATTGCCGCATGTGCTGATTATTGACGAGATTAACCGCGGCAACATCTCGCGCATTTTCGGTGAGCTGATCACGCTGATCGAGCCGTCCAAGCGTGCCGGTGCCTCGGAGGCGCTTGAGGCCGTGTTGCCATACTCGAAGCGGCATTTCAGTGTGCCGGACAACGTCTACCTGATCGGCACTATGAACACCGCCGACCGCTCGCTGGCGGGGCTGGATATTGCCCTGCGTCGACGTTTCGTGTTCCGCGAGATGCCGCCACGGCCCGAGCTGCTGGATGACGTTGAGCTAGCTGGGCTGAATATCGGCCAACTGCTGCGGGTGATGAACCAGCGTATCGAGGTGCTGCTGGATCGGGATCATTGCCTGGGGCATGCCTACTTTATGCCGCTCACAGGTGACCCGACGTTGGCGCGGCTTGAAAGCATCTTCCGCAACCAGATTCTGCCCCTGTTGCAGGAGTACTTCTTCGAGGACTGGCAGCGTATTCAGTGGGTGTTCAACGACCACCGCAAGCCGATATTCGACCGCTTTGTGGAGCAGGACAAACAGGATGTGGCGGCACTATTCGGCAACATCAGCGTGCCGGCCCAAGGTGGCTTATGGCGAATCAATGATGCAGCGTTCAAGCGGCTTTCTGCGTATGCGGGCGTCATCGCGGTGAATACCAAGGCCGAGGAGCCAGCAGAAGAATTAGAGGAGGCGAGTGCTTGAGCGCATTCGTCAGCGTTCGTGAATACGCTCGCCTGACCACGGCTGCCGTCGCACCCGGCAACCTCGACTGTGCGCAGATTTCTGAATCAGCCTTTGACTGGCTCTGTGAGCTGAGTGCTAGCTTCAATCGCAATGGCGCCACGTTGCTGCAGGTAGAGGGGCGGCGCTCGCTGAAATGGGACAGCTACGTGGGTGTGCTGGAAACGCCCTGCGGTACGCGCCTGGAGATTCTGCCCAAGCACCATGAGCAGGGCGATTGTCTGGTGAAGGGGCGTGCGCTTCTGCGCAAGCTGATTCAGCGGGCTTTGCAGCTCAAACCCCGCGAGGCCTCGGTGGCGAGCCTTGAGCTGTTCGATGCACCGCTCAGTGAGTGGGTGATGGGCCAGTTCCTTTCGGAGCTGGATCTGCTGGTCAAACGTGGGGTGCGCTTCGACTACCAGCGCATCGAGGAGGAACAGCGTTTTCTCCGAGGCCAGCTCAATGTGGTTGCACAGATGCGCCAGCCACCGGGGCGCCAGCATCACTTCCAGATTCGTCACGATGTGTTCCTGCCGGACCGTGCCGAGAACCGCTTGCTCAAGCTGGCGTTGGAGCAGGTGGCCAAGAGTACGGAGGATGCCGCCAACTGGCGCCTGGCCAACGAGCTGCGGGCGATGCTGGCCGAGGTGCCGGTTAGCAAGCAGGTGAGCCAGGATTTACGCGCCTGGAGCCGCGACCGGCTGATGGCGCATTACCAGGCGATAAAGCCCTGGTGCGAGCTGATCCTCAACCAGCAGATGCCTATTGCCGTGAGTGGCGAGTGGCGCGGCATGAGCTTGCTGTTTCCGATGGAGAAGCTGTTCGAGTGCTATGTGGAGGGCTGGCTCCGGCAACGCTTGCTACCCGGTGCGAAACTGACCTCACAAGCCAGCCGGCACCACCTGTGCAGGCATGACAGCGGAAAGATGTTCTGCTTGAAACCGGACTTGCTGATCGACACGCCGAAGCAGCGCTGGATTCTCGACACCAAGTGGAAGCGCATCGATGCCGGTAAACCTGAGAAAAACTACGACCTGAGTCAGAGCGATTTCTATCAGCTGTTTGCTTATGGCCACAAGTACTGCAATGACACTGGCATTCCGACGCTCGTGCTGATTTATCCGTGGTGGTCTGGTTTACGCAAGGCGCTGCCGGTGTTCGACTACGGTGAGGGGATGAAGCTTTGGGTGTTGCCGTTTGAGCTGGATGGGGAAGGCTGTCTGGTGGATGCCGAGGCGGCCGGTCTTGCGCTATGTAGTGATAGAGTCAGTCGAAATCCGCTGTGGCTGAGCGGATGAGACAAATTCAGCGATTAGATCCGGTAGCAGATATTCATGACGTGATGCGTTGCTTGTCCCTCATAAGTTGCAAGGACACTGTTCGAAGTGCCTCTGGCATGATCCAATCCGTTTATTTGCACGGCGTGGCTGATGGCATTCCCTGCTCGCTAGTTAATGGAGATTACACATGCTGAAAAGCCTGTTGCTTGAAGGCGTAGGCCCAGCCAAAACCTTTGGCCCGGTAGACTTTGCGCCGCGGCTTAACTTCATCACCGGTGATAACGGCTTGGGCAAGAGCTTTTTGCTGGATATCGCCTGGTGGTCTCTGACTCGCACCTGGGCGCGGGGCGTGCCTGCGGTGCCGCCGACCAGCAGCAAGAAGAGCAGCATTACCTATGCCTTCAGTAAATCGACATCAGGTGACTTTGCAGAGACCAGCGTATTCAAACGCAGTGATCAGCTATGGCCAACAAAGCAGGGCCGACCAGCTATTCCGGGTGTGGTGATCTACGCCGGGGTCGATGGCAGCTTTTCCGCTTGGGACCCCGCGCGCAACTACTGGCAAGGCAATGATGCGGCGGAGCGCCCCAGGGCATTCAACTTCACCCCGGAGCAGGTGTGGAACGGGCTTGAGGGGCCGAACGGCATTCGCTACTGCAACGGGCTGATTCACGACTGGGTGCTGTGGCAGAAGGGGCGGGATGAGGCTTTTTCAGACCTGATCAAAGTCTTGGCTGCACTGTCTCCCTCGGGCGTTGAACATCTTGAGCCGGGCCAGCCTGTGCGGCTGGGGCTAGACGTTAAAGACTACCCTTCACTACGCATGAGCTATGGACAGGATGTGGCGTTGGTACATGCTTCAGCCGGTATGCGCCGAATCGCAGCATTGGCTTATTTGTTGGTTTGGACCTGGCGCGAACATCGCCTTGCGTGTGAGCAGACCGGGCGTAAACAGGCCAAGGAAATCGTCTTTCTAATCGATGAGATCGAATGCCATCTGCACCCGCAGTGGCAGCGTCGGGTGGTGCCTGCATTGCTGCGGGTAATGCAGGCGCTGACCGGCAAGAAGGTGCCGGTGCAGCTTATTGTGGCCACCCATTCCCCGCTGGTGCTGGCATCGGTCGAGCCAGAGTTCGATGAAGCGACGGATGTTGTATTCAACATCGGCTTGTGTGATGGACAGGCTGAAGTCAGTAAAGAGCCCTGGGCCAAGCAAGGGGATGTGGTGAACTGGCTAGTGTCAGACTCGTTTGGCTTGCGCCAGGCTCGATCTGTCGAGGCGGAGCAAGCCATTGAAGCCGCTGAAGCCTGGATGCGAGGAGATAAAGCTGCTCTGCCAGAAAAGTTGCATTCTCAGGGCGCCATCCACAAGGAACTGATGCGTGTACTCCCGGGACATGACGAATTCTGGCCGCGCTGGCTGGTTGAGACTCGGCAACTACCGCGCAGGTCGGGTGATGCATGATCGAAATTGATCAGAGGCTTATGGCCGAGCCCGCTGAGTTCGATGAAAAATGCCGCAGGAAGGGTGCTCAGTGGCTCGCTGCGCATCCCAAGGCGAGCAGGAAGCCAGGGAGGACGCGGCCCAAAGACATTTGGACCCCGTTCAAGCCTGCGCTGGCAGATGCGTTTCGAGAGCTGTGTGCGTATGGCGCTATGTATGAACCAGTTGGCACCGTGGATCACTTTCTGCCAGTCGATGCCGATGAGGCGTTGGCCTACGAATGGAGCAACTACCGCTTTGCATCGGGCTGGATCAACAGCAGTAAGAACAAGGCTGTCACAATCCTCGACCCACTTGATGTGCGTGAAGGCTGGTTCGAGATGCTGTTGCCTTCGTTGCAGCTCGTCGTGGTGCCCGAGCGGGTGCCCGAACCATTGCGTGAGTTGGCGGTGAAGACCCTTGAGCGCCTGCATCTGCAGGATGATGAGCGAGTACTGCGACAGCGTCGTGGCTGGTATCGCAAATATCAGGAGGGCAAGCTGACGCTCGACGGGCTGCGTGAGGTTGCGCCTCTGATTGCTCGAGCCGTAGAGAAGCAGAATGCTGCAGTTCTGCCATAAGCGAACAAGCACCGATCAAGTAACCAAGCATGTAAAGCTCGCTCTCCGCGTGGTCGTGCCACGCCATCCGAGTGATGCTCCCGCCAGGTAAGGCAGTGAAATGACCGAAGATCAGCTAGAAAAAGAAGCGCTCGAATGGCTCGGAGAGCTGGGCTACACGCACCTCTATGGCCCGGATATCGCCCACGACGGCGATAACCCTGAGCGCGAGAGCTATCGCGACGTGCTTTTGAGCATGCGCCTGCGCTTGGCCATCGCCCGACTCAACCCGCAGATCCCTCTGGCGGTGCGTGAGGACGCCTTGCGCCAGGTGCTGGAGCTGGGCGTGCCGGTGCAGCTGTCGGCCAACCGCCTGTTCCATCGTTTGCTGGTCGGCGGTGTGCCGGTGCAATACCAGAAGGACGGCGAGACCCGCGGCGATTTCGTGCGGTTGATCGACTGGGCAAATGTGCGGGCCAACGAGTGGCTGGTGATCAACCAGTTCAGCATCCAGGGGCCGAAACATACGCGCCGGCCGGACATCATCCTGTTCGTCAACGGCCTGCCACTGGTGCTGCTGGAGTTGAAGAACCCGGCGGATGTGAATGCCGATTTGGTAAAGGCGTTCGACCAGCTCCAGACCTACAAGGAGCAGATTCCGGACGTCTTTCACTACAACGAGATTCTGGTGATCAGCGATGGCAGCGAGGCGCGCATGGGCTCGCTGTCTGCAGATATCGAGCGCTTCGCCCGTTGGCGCACCATCGATGGGGTCACGGTGGATCCGCTGGGTGAGTTCAACGAGCTGGAGACGCTGGTGCGTGGCGTGCTGCAGCCGGCGATGCTGCTGGATTACCTACGCTACTTCGTGCTGTTCGAGGATGACGGAAGGCTGGTGAAGAAGATTGCCGGCTATCACCAGTTCCATGCCGTGCGTGCGGCGATCCAGCAGGTGGTCAGCGCCTCGCGCCCTGGCGGCACGCACAAGGGCGGGGTGGTCTGGCATACCCAGGGCTCGGGCAAGAGCATCACCATGACCTGCTTCGCCGCCCGGGTGATGCAGGAAGCGGCGATGGAGAACCCGACCATCGTGGTGATTACCGACCGCAACGACCTGGACGGCCAACTGTTCGGCGTGTTCTCGCTGTCGCAGGATCTGCTGCGTGAACAGCCAGTACAGGCGCTTACCCGCGGCGATCTGCGCGAGAAACTGGCCAACCGCCCCAGTGGCGGCATTGTCTTCGCCACCATCCAGAAGTTCATGCCGGGCGAGGATGAAGACAGCTTCCCGGTGTTGTCCATGCGCTCGAATATCGTGGTGGTGGCCGACGAGGCGCACCGCACCCAATACGGCTTCAGTGCTTCGCTGAAGGTGCCGGACCTTAAGGTGGCCGAGGCCGGTGCCCGCTACCAGGTGGGTTATGCCCAGCATCTACGCGACGCTCTGCCCAACGCTACCTTCGTGGCCTTTACCGGCACGCCGGTGTCCAGCGAAGACCGCGACACCCGTGCGGTGTTCGGCGACTACATCCACGTCTACGACATGCAACAGGCCAAGGAAGATGGCGCCACCGTGGCCATCTACTACGAGTCGCGGCTGGCCAAGCTGTCGCTCAAAGACTCTGAGCTGGAGCATATCGACGACGAGGTCGACGAGCTGGCCGAGGATGAGGAGGAGGATCAGCAGTCACGCTTGAAGTCGCGCTGGGCCGCGTTGGAAAAAATCGTGGGGGCCGAGCCGCGTATCAAGAGCGTGGCGGCCGATTTGGTGGCGCACTTCGAGGAACGCAACCAGGCGCAAAACGGCAAGGCCATGGTGGTGGCCATGAGTCGTGAGATCTGCGTGCACCTGTACAACGAGATCATCGCCCTGCGCCCCGAATGGCACGATGAGGATCCGGAGAAGGGCGCGGTGAAGATCGTCATGACCGGTAGCGCATCGGACAAGGCACTGCTGCGCCCGCATATTTACCCGGGGCAGGTGAAGAAGCGCCTGGAGAAACGTTTCAAGGACCCTGCCGATCCGCTGCAATTGGTGATCGTCCGCGACATGTGGCTGACCGGTTTCGATGCGCCCTGCGTGCATACCCTGTATGTCGACAAGCCGATGAAGGGCCATAACCTGATGCAGGCCATCGCCCGGGTGAACCGGGTGTTCAAGGACAAGCAGGGCGGCCTGGTAGTGGATTACATCGGCATTGCCAACGAACTGAAGGCGGCGCTCAAGGAGTACACCGCCAGCAAAGGCAGGGGGCAGCCCACCGTCGATGCCCATGAAGCCTATGCGGTGCTGGAGGAAAAGCTCGATGTGCTACGTAGCCTGCTGTATGGCTTCGATTACGGAGACTTCCTGACTGGCGGACACAAGCTGCTGGCCGGTGCCGCCAACCATGTGCTGGGGCTGGAGGACGGAAAGAAGCGATTTGCCGACAATGCTCTGGCCATGAGCAAGGCGTTTACCTTGTGCTGCACCCTGGACGAGGCCAAAGCCGTTCGGGAGGAGGTGGCTTTCCTACAGGCCATCAAGGTGCTGCTGATCAAGCGTGACATCAGCGCCCAAAAGAAAACCGACGAAGAACGTGAGCTGGCGATCCGCCAGATCATCGGCAATGCTGTAGTCTCCGGCGAGGTGGTGGATGTGTTCGAGGCGGTCGGTCTGGACAAGCCCAATATCGGCCTGCTCGATGATGAGTTCCTTGCCGAGGTGCGCAACCTACCGGAGAAAAACCTGGCGGTTGAGCTACTGGAGCGCCTGCTGGAGGGTGAGATCAAGAGCAAGTTCGCCAGCAACCTGGCCCAGGAGAAGAAGTTCTCCGAGCTGCTCGATAGCGTGATCAAGCGCTACCAGAACCGCTCCATCGAGACCGCCCAGGTCATCGAAGAGCTGATCGAGATGGCCAAGAAATTTGCTGCAGCGAGCAAGCGTGGAGATGCGCTGGGCCTGAATGATGACGAGTTGGCTTTCTACGATGCGCTGGCCAATAACGAGGCCTCGGTGCGAGAGCTGGGCGATGAGATCCTAGCCAAGATCGCCCATGAGCTGACCGATAGCCTGCGCCAGAACGTAACCGTAGACTGGAGTAATCGTGACAGTGTGCGGGCCAAGCTGCGGCTTCTGGTCAAGCGCATCCTGCGTAAATATAAGTATCCGCCGGATCAGCAGGAGGAGGCGGCACAACTAGTGCTGGCACAGGCTGAGACACTCTGTGAGGCATGGATGTAGGGCTGTACAAATGCCATAACGGTCACCTCATCGCTCGCTCGCCAACTTGGGACTGGCTGAAGCTGGTCCTCAAACATTAGAAGTCAGTTACTAAAAGCCTATGCGATGTATCTTCTGCAAAAGCGACTCAACAAGCTCACGTAGTGTTGAACACATCATCCCAGAATCAGCTGGAAACACAAAACGTGTATTGCGGGCTGGTATTGTCTGTGATAAGTGCAATAACTACTTTGCGCGCAGAGTTGAGCAACCGGTTCTAACTCACTCATGGATGAGAAATGTCCGTGCATGGGAGCAAGTTCCCAATAAGAAAGGAACATATCCATCTCTGGTTGGCCACATTGCTGGTACCGATATCGCAGTGAATATGCGCCGCTCGTCAAGTGGGATGGTTCACCTAAATACGGAAAAAAGTAACGATATGCCTGCTCTTTCTGAAGTCATTATTAATGAATTTGAGCAGCCACTGTTTTTCACAATCAACGATGATCCACCACAACGGGAAATGTCGAGGTTTCTTTGCAAAATGGCTTACGAGGCGGTTGCAGAGTTGTTCTGCGAAAGCCCCCAAGGCCCATCTCATTTGAGCAACGAGCCTTTCTTTGACAATGTTCGCGAATACGCTCGGTATGGAAACAATTTTAAGGAATGGCCATTTTCGCAGAGACGCGTGTTCCCCCACGATACATTGATGCAACACCCTCTCACGAATGAATGGGTTCAAGCCGGCTTTGGCTTTGGACTTTTTATGAACAGGCGGCAGGAAACACTTTTTTGCTTTCTTTTCTATGGCGTCGAGTTCGTCATAAATGTAGGCGGACCATCAATTGCTGGCTATAACGAGTGGATCGATGAGCATGAGGGAATCAGTCCATTGGTTGAGCGCTTAGGTTGTCGCTTAGCACAAGGAGAGGATCGCAAGCACTATCTCCACGGCAACTTTGAAATATCCCAAGGTCTTGAATTTGATAAAAAGCATGGCTATTGTCCTTTCCTCCTGTAGCTCATTGACGTCTAACAACTGGTTCAAACCGTTCGCCTCGCTCACTGGGACGTGCTAAAGCCCCTCTTAATCAAACATAAGCTGTCTGAGGTGAGCGACCCTTCTGGTCGATTGCTGCCCTTCGCGAGAGGCGCTATGGGTCCAGGCTGTGTGAAAACCCCTGCTGCATTTGGATGATCGCGCTCGTACGTGAAATCTGAAAAGAGATGGCGGCTCAGCCCCAGATTTTGCGTAGACGCGCAATTTTTAGGATGTTTTTTGAACAGCCACATCGGTCGAGAGGTTTTCACACAGCCTGGGTCGGTTGCGGTCGGTCGTGATTATCAAAGTCAGACCTTCTTAGCACTTGAAGACCCAAGCTCTTTCTAAACGGCGAGCCAGCAGCCGGATGGTCAGCAGGTAGTAATATCGAGTTGCTTTGCATCGCCTCGCTAGTCGGTGGTCGCGAAACCAAGCAAGATGTTTTTTCTTCCAACTCCAAGGTGTTTCTAGCTGCCAGCGTTCAGATATCTCTGCTTGGATGAGCCTAGCTTGCCGTAAATGGCGCTGCCGCGTTGCGTACGATCCCGTCAGCACCGCAGCCAAGAACAGTTCCATATCGAATGGCTTGCTCATATGCGTCCTCCAATGTAGGCCGCGACCACATCGATTCGACCGTGCCCTAGCTCATAGCTGATTAGCCTCCGGGCCTCACGATCTAGGTTGCTGTCTACCTGGCAACATAAGCCGCCGTTGATAGGCGCAGGGTGTTGCGTAATTTGCTCATAGCGTTCACATGCGTACGCCGCTCGTAGCTCATGGAAGCCTTTGAGGTTGTGTGCATGCAGGACGTCCCGCGCTGGGCGGATGATTTCCTGCAGAACAGTCAGATAGCTTTCGTCTGGCGCAATCAGGTTGCTGCTACTCGCAGGCGACACCTGCCGTGCAAACCCAAGTGCGTCTTGAACATGGTGGTCCATCGCAATCCATCGTGGCGCTGAGGCGCCAGCTCGGCCACCTTTGGTGCCATCCTGGATGTTGATCCTGCCTAGGTCGTTAGCCTCACGGCTCAGCCGTGGCAAGTCGGCTAGGATGGCCTCACGCAAGCGCATGCCGGTGGCTCGCGCCAATAAAACGATTGCAGCAGCCCGTAGCTGATGATCGCGGCAAAGCACATCGACAATCTGTTTAACCTGTTTGCGGTCTTGGCCCTGCGGCACTGAGTGTCGAACTCCGCTGCGCTTCATACCCAATGCCTTACTCGGGCTTGGCAACTTCACATACTGATCACCGCGAAGCGCTGCCATGGTCCTGTTAACGCTGGATAGGCGGTTTTGTGCGGTGCTGACGGCGAGATCACCGCGCCTAACCACGTCGCGTAGATAATCCGCATAGTCGGCCAACACCTTCCGATCAATCTGCCGCGCATCATTGATACCGGGCCCCTGTTCGGAACGGCACCACCAGACGAATGCCTGCCACCGATCACAGTGCGCTTTGACCGTGCCGTAATGACCGCCGCCGAACATGTCTTTCAGCGCTTGCGGCCCTGCGTAGCTCAATTGTCTGCCGTAACCGAAATTGCGGCCATTGCGTCTACCCACCAATGCCATGTCAGTCACCTCATCATCCGCTCTCCGATCCTCGCCCCACGTCATCCCGCTAAGAATGCTGAGTGTTATCAGGGATCAAGGCCCCTGCGACCTGTGGGGAATGTCCTCTACGCGGGACTGGCGGCTCCTTACGTCCGGGAGCAAGGGCATCTCATGATCTGGCCTCCTGAGCACCGTTACCGGTGGGCGGGTGGAGGCAGCACTGGCTGACGAGACCAGCGCCTGAAGATCCTGAGCCAGGTGCAAGCAGCACTGCGATGACCGGGGCATGCCTGACTGTCAGTCAGGTGCAGTCCATTCCTTGGTCTGCGGCACCATCATCTACATGGCTGTTGCTGGTGACATCGGCGTTTGTCACGCCGATTGTCACGAGGGGGAATGCCGCAAAGCCCTGTGCGATCAGGGCTGCAGCAGTGGTAGAAGTGCCCGTCTCTTTCCACAGAAAGAGACGGGCACAGGTTGGCGCAATAGTCGGCCAAGCGGATAGGTTGCTGCAGGGCAGCGAGGTACGGTGTATCTGGCGCACGAGCGCTATATGTGTAAGAGCATCCATCACATGGGGCGTGACCGTACGAGCTGCCGGATGCGAATCGTACTTGGGCTGAACCACCGCGGGAGCGGCGTGACCTTTAAGGCTCGGGTCACCTGGGGTGCTGTCATCGACAGCCTTTGCACGGCCAGTTCTACGCCTGTGGATGAACCTGGTCAAGGGCCGAAATTAAGCGCCCTTGAGGACGTGAAAAGCGGTTATCCATCGGTGGAATTACTTGGTAAATCCCGGACAACGTCGTGGCTTTTAGCTCTTCAAAATGAGGTCCATCCAAACAGGGCGGCTTTGCAGCCCTGTTTGGATGGACCCGCGCTGATAAGCAGATAAGCGAGGCTGCTTGCCCCGAATCTTGGGCGTTCAGTTGTTTCCGCAATTCTTGCGCCGTACAGAGCTAGCGTATCGGCACCACGTTCTTGTCTTTGACTTGGCCGTATGCTGATGCAAGCAGACTGCCGGTGGCGGCCTTCTGGATGTACTCACTCCACCAAGCCATCATCGGACGCCGGCGCTCGATGTAGTCGGCTCGGTTGTAGGCGCTGCGCACCTCATCCTTGTCGACATGCGCCAGTGCGACCTCAATGAGTTCGGGGTCCCACCCATGTTCATTCAAGATGGTGCTGGCCATCGAGCGCATACCGTGGCTGACCAATCGATCCTGAAAGCCCATGCGTTTCAATGCCATGTTGGCGGTCTGGCTGTTGGCATGGGTACGCGGATTTCTGTCAGCCGGAAAGACGTATTCGCGATGGCCGCTGTGAGTCTTCAGTGATTCCAGCAGCGCGACAGCGTGATCACTCAACGGGATGCTGTGTGGGCGGCGCTTCTTCATCCGCTCCGGAGGGATAGTCCAGACACGCCATTCAAAGTCGATGTCTGCCCAGCGAGTGGTCGCCGCCTCGGCAGGGCGAGTCATGGTGTGCAACTGCCATTCGATCAGGCAACGGGTGGTGCGTTTGATGCTGGCGTTCGCGATCTCCAGCATGAGCTCGGGGAGCTCTTCGGGTGGTAGCGCAGCCATGTTCTCTTTCTTGGGCTTCTTGAAGACTGCCCTGATGCCACTGAGCGGGTTGGCGAAGATCAGGCCGGAGTTTACGCCGTAGGTCATGATCTCTTTTAGCCGCTGGCTAAGTCGCTTGACCGTCTCAAGGCTGCCTTTCGCTTCGATTGGACGAAGCAATGCGATCACCATCGGCGCGGTGATTTTCGTCAGTGGTGTCGTCTTCAAATCGGGGAACACGTGCAGTGTGAGCGACCGCCAGATGTCCTCGGCGTAGGCTGGGGTGACCGAGTGTTTCTTGAGCTCGAACCAGGTGGTGGCCACGTTCTCGAAGGTATGTTCCGTTTCTGCGCGCTTGGCTTCATTCAACGTATTGCGCTGCACCTTCGGATCGATGCCTTGGGCGAGCAGCTCGCGCGCTTCGACTGCCATCTTTCGTGCATTCGCCAGCGACAGTTCGGGATAGGTCCCGAAGCCAATGTTGATGCGCTTCTTGGTCACCGGTTCGCGGTAGTTGAAATTCCACAGCAACGAGCCGTTGCTGCGTACGCGGAGCTGCAAACCGTCGCCGTCCGTGAGGACGTAATCCTTGGACGCGGGTTTGACTCCCTTGAGTTGTCGATCGGAGAGGCGGAGGTTTTGAGCAGGTATGAGATTGTCCTCAAGCACTGATTCGGTATTCCAAAGATTAGCACCGGGTGAGCTGGAATACCGCCTGGAATACCCGAATGGCTGGAACTCAAAAACTCTTGAAAGACCGCAAAAGCGCTGGAGGCCGCGTATTTTCTGGGTTTCAGGCACAAAAAAAGACGTCCGTGGACGTCTTTTTTTGATCATTTGGTGGAGCCGGGGGGATTTGAACCCCCGTCCGCCAGTACTCCGCTGTCGGTACTACATGCTTAGCCGTGTCTACTGATTTAATCCGCAGCCGCCCGACGGGCAGGGTGCTTTGGATGAGTTGTGTAAGTTTTAGTCACTTCGCCCACAACGTGCTACGCGACGATCCTGTTCTGTATGACAATCAGTTCGGGTTTACAGGCATCCCCTAGTGATTGCTGGAGCCGAAGCTACCAGAAGCAACGGGTCAAGAGGGCCGCTTACGCAGCCAGCTTGTACTCCGCGCCGTAGTTTTCGTCATTGGCAACTATAAAAGTTGCAACAGTGGATTTACGAGTTCTGTTACCAACTCGGCATGCACCTAGAGTTTCGCTACCGGCGTCGAATCCTAATCGGCCCCACACTAGCGCTTGGCTAACGCACCTTACGGCACGTGAGGTGGAGTATACGCCATTGCGCGGGCGACGTCGACAGCCGGTCCTGTCGCCCGCTTTCAGGCTCACGCACCGCCGCTGCCGGTGCCGCTGCCTTTCTCGGTTTTCTCCAGGCGTTCCAGCACTTTGCTGGTGATGGCGATGCATTCCTTGGTGTCGCCGGAGGCCTGGGCGGCCTTGGCTTTGTCGACGTGCTCGGTGATGGCCTTGTCCAGGCCTTCGGAGGTGGCGCCGGCGGTGGCCATGCTGTCGTCGATCTTTTGCAGGTTGGTGGTGCAGAGGTCTTCGGCGGCAAATACAGGCGAAGCCAGTAGGGTGGCGGCCGCGAACAGGGCCGAAAGCGCGGTACCTTTCATGGGTGTCTCCTCTGGGGCCTCTGGAAGGTGGGCCTGTAAGGTGGACTGTGGGGGATTGGCGGGGGTTCAATCGGGATCGGGGCTGCTGGTGCTCGCCTTTGTTTCTATAGCACCTGGTAGACCGAGCGCCGCCCGCGCGGCGCATCGCGAGCTGCGCTCGCTCCTACGTTTGTTTCGGGCCAGTTATGCCTGCGACAGGCTCGCGCGACCGCCTTGTTTGTACGGCGCGATATCCAGCCATGCGCCAAGGCGTTCGCGTGCAAATGCCACAGGCAGGATTGGCCCTAAACAAAGGTAGGCGCGAGCGCAGCTCGCGATGCGCCGCGCGGGCGGCGCTCGGTCTCACCGGCGCCGCAAACCTAACGGCGACCCCCTCCAGCCTAAATGCTGCGCGGCCGGGTAACGCGGTCTACCAGGTAGACCAGGCCGTGATAGTCGATGCCGCTGTGGCTCGACAGGCCAATCTCGCAGGTGCGGCTGGTGGAGATGCCTTCGCTGCAATACTGCACCGCATCCTTCAGGCTGCGCAGCGAGTGGGCATTGAGCTCGGGGGTGGTGAAGCCTTTGTCGCCGGCAAAGCCGCAGCAATGAATGCCTTCCGGGATCACCACCTGTTTGCTGCAACGTCGCGCAAGGTCGATCAAGGCCTGGCTCTCACCCAGGTGCTGGGTGCTGCACGTCACGTGTACAGCCACCGGCTCGTCCTGGGGGGTGAACTCCAGGCGGTCGAGCAGGTGGGTGCGGATGAAGCGCACGGGGTCGTACAGGTCCAGCCGTGTTTCGCCCAGGTCTTGCACCAGGCGCAGGGTGCAGGGGCTGGTGTCGCAGTAGATCGGGTCAAGGCCGCCGCGGCTGGCGTGCAGCAGGGCGGTGATCAGTTCCTGGCGTTTGTGTTCGGCCTGTTCGGGGTAGCCCTTGGAGGCGAAGGGCTGGCCGCAGCACAGGCTGTCGGCGTTGTCGGGGAACACCACCTGGTAGCCGGCCTTTTCCAGCAGGGCGCGGGTTTTGTCCAGCAGCGAACTTTGCTCGCGGTCGGCATAGGCCGGGCCCATCACCCGTGAAACACAGGCGGCCAGGTACACCACGCGGGGGCGGGCGTCGTTGCTGGCCGGGCCGAAGTCCAGCGGGCGCAGCGGCTGTGGCATCGCGGGCGTCCACTGGGGCAGGCGGCCTTTGCTGGCTTTGCTCAACGAGGCGGTCAGGCGGCTCAGGCGGGGGGCGCCGAGCAGCTTGCGTGCGGTGTTGGCGGCGGTCAGGGTCAGGCGGGCGCCGCCCAGTGCGGTGTGGAAGTGATCGGCCAGCCAGTCGGCGGTCTTGCCGTGGTCGGCAGCTTGGCTGCGCAGTTTTTTCACCAGTTCGCCGGTATTGATGCCCACCGGGCAGCGCTGGGCGCACAGGCCGGTGGCGGCGCAGGTGTCGATGCCTTGGTACTGGTAGGTTTGCATCAGTTCGCGGGTGTCGATGCCGGCGCGCTGCTTGGCCTGAATGTCACGCCACATGACGATGCGCTGGCGCGGGCTGAGGGTCAGGCCTTTGGACGGGCACACCGGTTCGCAGAAGCCGCACTCGATGCACTTGTCGACGATTTCGTCGGCGGCAGGCAGCGGCTTGAGGTTTTTCAGGTGGATGTCCGGGTCTTCACTCAGCACCACGTCGGGGTTGAGGATGCCATTGGGATCGAGCAGGCGCTTTAGCGTCCACATCAGCTGGTAGGCGTCATGGCCCCATTCCAGCTCTACGAACGGCGCCATGTTGCGCCCGGTACCGTGTTCGGCCTTCAGCGAGCCGCCGAACTCCACGGCCACCAGTTGCGCCACGTCGTCCATGAACGCCTGGTAACGGGCGACTTCCTCGGCGCTGTTGAAGCCCTGGGTGAAGACGAAGTGCAGGTTGCCTTCCAGCGCGTGGCCGAAAATGATCGCTTCGTCATAGCGGTGCTTGTCGAATAGCTGGATCAGGCGGTTGACGCCTTCGGCCAGTTGCTCGATGGGGAAGGTCACGTCTTCGATGATGACCGTGGTGCCGGTCTGGCGCACGGCGCCGACAGCGGGGAAGGTGTCCTTGCGGATTTTCCACAGCTGGTTGTACACGGCCGGGTCTTCGCTGAAGTCCACCTGTTGTTCCAGCGGGAAATCGGCGATGGAGGCCATCACCTGTTGCAGTTGCTCATGCAGCAGGCTCTGGCTGGCGGCGCGGGACTCGATCAGCAGGGCGCAGGCGTTGTCCGACAGGCCTTTTACCCACAGCGGCATGCCGGGCATGTTCTGCACCGAGCGCAGGCTGCGGCGGTCGAGCAGTTCCACAGCGGAAACCGGCTGGCGCTTGAGCACGGTGACCGCGCGGCAGCAGCTTTCGACACTGGGGAACACCAGCAGGGCACTGGCCTTGTGCGGGTGGTCGGGCACGGTGTCGTAGGTGACGGCGCTGATAAAGCCCAGAGTGCCTTCGGAACCCACCAGCAGGTGTTGCAGGATGTCCAGCGGCTGGTCGAAGTCCACCAGTGCGTTCAGCGACAGGCCGGTGGTGTTCTTCAGCCGGTATTTGTGCCGAATGCGCTCAGCCAGTGCCGTGTTGGCGCGGGTTTCGCGGCCCAGGCGGGCCAGCGCCTCCAGCAGGTCGGCATGGCTGCGTTCAAAGGCGGCCACGCTGGCCGGGTCTTCGCTGTCCAGGCGGGTGCCGTCGGCCAGCACCAGGCGCAGGCCGGCCAGGGTGTGGTAGGTGTTTTGCGCGGTGCCGCAGCACATGCCGCTGGCGTTGTTGGCGACGATGCCGCCGATCTTGCAGGCGTTGATCGAGGCAGGGTCCGGGCCGATCTTGCGCCCGAAGGGGGCCAGCCAGGCGTTGGCCTGGGCGCCGATGACGCCGGGCTGCAGGCGGATCTGCTCGCCCTGGCCGCGAATTTCTTTACCCCCCCAGCTATCGCCAAGCACGATCAGCACCGAGTCGGTGATGGCCTGGCCAGACAGGCTGGTGCCAGCGGCGCGGAAGGTGACCGGCACCCGCTCGCGCTGGGCCAGTTTGATCAGGCCGACCACTTCGTCTTCGGACTCGACACGCACCACCAGCTTGGGGATCAGCCGGTAGAAGCTGGCGTCGGTGCCAAAGGCCAGGGTGGAAGTGGGGTCGTCGAAGCGGCGTTCGGCGGGTATCAGGCGCTCGGCATCACGCAGGAACGCAGCGGGCAAGCTCATGCAGTCTCCTCGCGGGGCCGTGGCGTCTGTGCGCCACATGCCCCGGGTCAATCAGGCGGTCGTTCTTGCAGGCGGTCAGGCGCCCAGTTCGCGTACCAGCGAGTCGCGGGTGATCTCGCTGATCGACTTGGCGCCGGTCAGCACCATGGCCACGCGCATTTCCTTCTCGAACAGCTCCAGCAGGTTTTTCACCCCGGCCTGGCCATGCACGGCCAAGGCGTAGAGGAAGGCGCGGCCGATCAGTACAGTGTCGGCGCCCAGGGCGATCATGCGCACCACGTCGAGGCCGCTGCGGATGCCGGAGTCGGCGAGAATCTTCAGGTCGCCTTTGACCGCGTCGGCAATCGCCGGCAGGGCGCGGGCACTGGACAGCACGCCATCGAGCTGGCGGCCGCCGTGGTTGGACACCACGATACCGTCGGCGCCGAACTTGACCGCATCGCGGGCGTCATCGGCGTCGAGGATGCCTTTGATGATCATCGGGCCGTCCCAGTACTCGCGGATCCACTCCAGGTCTTTCCAGGAGATGGACGGGTCGAAGTTGTTGCCCAGCCAGCCGATGTAGTCGGCAAGGCCGGTGGGGTTGCCACGGTACTTGGAGATGTTGCCCAGGTCATGCGGGCGGCCCATCACGCCGACGTCCCACGCCCATTCAGGGTGGGTCATGGCCTGCAGAACGCGGCGCAGTGGGCCGTTCTTGCCGCTCATGCCGGAATGCGCGTCGCGGTAGCGGGCGCCGGGTACGGGCATGTCGACGGTGAACACCAAGGTCTTGACCCCGGCCGCCTTGGCCCGCTCCAGCGCGTTGCGCATGAAGCCGCGGTCTTTCAGCACGTACAGCTGGAACCACATCGGCCGGTCGATGGCCGGGGCCACTTCTTCGATCGGGCACACCGACACCGTAGACAGGGTGAACGGGATGCCGTGGGCCGCAGCCGCGCGGGCTGCCTGCACCTCGCCACGCCGGGCGTACATGCCAGTGAGGCCGACCGGGGCCAGCGCCACGGGCATGCTCAGGGTTTCGTCGAACAGTTTGGTCTCAAGGCTGAGCTCGGACATGTTGTTCAGCACGCGCTGGCGCAGGGCAATGCCGGCCAGGTCCGACACGTTGTGGCGCAGGGTGTGCTCGGCGTAGGCGCCGCCGTCGGCATAGTGGAACAGGAAAGGAGGCAGCTTGCGTTGGGCCGCGGCGCGATAGTCGGTAGAGGCAGAAATGATCATGGATTCTCGCAGCGTTGCTTGTGGGGAGTGCCGGGCGCGCCATGGCGCCCGGCCCCTTTCACTTTAGTGATGAACCAGCATGCCGGTCAGCCAGTAAGCCTGGATCAGGGTGATCAGGCCGACGATGGTGGCGAAGAACAGGCTGTGCTTGACGGTGAAGCGGAACAGGTCGGACTCCTTGCCCACCAGGCCGGTGGCGGCGCAGGCCACGGCGATCGATTGCGGCGAGATCATCTTCCCGGTCACGCCGCCGCTGGTGTTGGCGGCTACCAGCAGGGTGTCGTTCACCCCGATCTGGTGCGCGGTAGTGGCCTGCAGCGAGCTGAACAGGGCGTTGGACGACGTGTCGGAACCGGTCAGGAACACGCCCAGCCAGCCGAGGAACGGCGAGAAGAACGGGAACGCTGCGCCGGTGCCGGCCAGTACCAGGGCCATGGTCGAAGACATGCCCGAGTAGTTAGTGACGAACGCGAAGGCCAGCACCATGCCAATCGACAGGATAGGCCAGCGCAGCTCCCAGAAGGTCTCTTTGAAAGTGGTCAGACCAGTTTTGAAGTTGATCTTCAGCACCGCCATGGAAATCAGCGCCGAGAGGAAGATCGCGGTGCCGGTGGCGGAGATCGGGTCGAGCTTGAATACCGCTGGCATGGCGGTTGGCGCGGCAACGATCGGTGCGGTCTTGATCACCAGCTGGTCGAGGTGCGGGATGGCGAAGTTGAACACGAAGTTGTACATCGCGCCGCCCGGGGCGAACGCTGCCTTGAACGGCTTCAGGGTCCAGATGGTGACCAGCACGGTGAGGATCAGGAACGGCGACCAGGCCTTGAAGATCTCGCCAAAGCTGTACGGGCTAGGCTGGCTGCCGCTTGGCTGCACAACCGCTGCGCCGACGCTGCCTTTGGCTTCGCTGAACGAACGCTTGGGCTGCCACACTTTCAGGAACAGGGTCAGGGCTATCAGGCTGGCCAGGGCCGAGGTGATGTCGGGCAGTTCCGGGCCAATGAAGTTCGAAGTGAAGTACTGGGTGACGGCGAAGCTCAGGCCGGCGACCAGGGCGGCAGGCCAGGTTTCTTTCACACCACGCAGGCCGTCCATCATGAACACCAGCCAGAACGGTACGAACAGCGACAGCAGCGGCAGCTGGCGGCCGGTCATGGCGCCGATGTGGAAGGCGTCGATGCCCGTCACCTGGCCGGCCACGATGATCGGGATGCCCAGGGCGCCAAAGGCTACCGGTGCGGTGTTGGCGATCAGGCACAGGCCGGCGGCGTACAGCGGATTGAAGCCCAGGCCCACCAGCAGCGCGGCAGTGATTGCCACCGGTGCACCAAAGCCTGCCGCACCTTCCAGGAAGGCACCGAAGCAGAAGCCGATCAGCAGCACTTGCAGGCGCTGGTCGTCGGTAATCGACAGCACCGAGCTGCGGATCACTTCGAACTGGCCGCTCTTGACCGTGAGTTTGTACAGGAACACCGCCGCAACGATGATCCAGGCAATTGGCCAGAGGCCATAGAGGAAGCCATAACCCGCGGCGGCGAAAGCCATGTCGACAGGCATCTGGAAGGCGAAGATGGCCACCAGGATCGACAACGCGAGGGTGATGCTGCCGGCTACGTGGCCTTTAAGGCGGAACACGGCGAGGGCAAGGAAGAAGAACACGATGGGAATGACCGCCGCCAATGCGGACAGGCCAAGACTACCAAGCGGGCTATAGAGTTGTTGCCAGGTTTGCATATGGGGTGGCCCCTAATTGTTGTTGGTCAGCACTGGCATTGGATAATTGGTAAGACCAATTTACAATGACTGGGCGCTAGGTTAAAAGCGCTGTCATGGGTGTGTCAATTTGTCCCGTGCAAAACTTTGGTCGCGTGCCGATGAGCGGGCACCTGATGTGCTGGGAAAATCGCGACTTGATGGGTGTTTGCGCGGCCTGGATCGGCGAGAATAGGCGCCCCCTGAAATTTGCCGGGGGTTTGTGGAGAGCATGTGATGGTTTTTGATCAGGTCCGCCAACGGCGCCTGTCCGACGACATTGTCGATCGTCTGGAAGGGATGATTCTGGAAGGTACGCTGACCTCGGGGCAGCGGCTGCCGGCCGAGCGCGTCCTTGCCGAACAGTTCGGCGTGTCCCGCCCGTCACTGCGTGAGGCGATCCAGAAACTGGTGGCCAAGGGGCTGCTGGTCAGCCGGCAGGGCGGGGGCAATTTTGTTGCCGAGTCGTTGGGGTCCACTTTCAGCGACCCGTTGCTGCAGTTGCTAGAGCACAGTGCCGAGGCCCAGCGTGATTTGCTTGAGTTCCGCCACACGTTGGAGGCGTCCTGCGCCTATTACGCTGCCCAGCGTGCCACCGAGCCGGATCGGGCGCGGTTGAAGGCGGCCTTCGATGCACTGCAGGACTGCTATGCCCGGGTCGATGAAGTGACCCGTGCGGAAGAGGGCGCAGCCGATGCAAGCTTCCACCTGGCGATTGCCGAGGCCAGCCACAACGCGGTGTTGCTGCATACCATCCGAGGGCTGTTCGACCTGCTCAAGCGCAACGTGGTGACCAACATTGGTGGCATGTACCAGCAACGCACCGAGACCCGGGACATGCTGATCAGCCAGCACCGGGAGCTGTACCTGGCCATTGTCGAGGGCAGGGCGGAGGATGCGCGGGAGGTGTCCAGCCGGCACATTTTGTATGTGCAGGAGGTGCTGGAAGAGGCGCACGAAGAAGCGCAGCGCGTGGCGCGGGCGGAGCGGCGCAGCGGGCGTTGAGATTTGTATGGGCAGTGCTGGCCTCTTCGCGGGTAAACCCGCGAAGAGGCCGGAACAGGCTGAAGAAGAGCTAGTCTTCCTTGCCCTTGTTCCGTACAGCCCGCTGCAGCTCGCGGTTGGAATCGCGTTCGCGCATGGTGTCGCGCTTGTCGAATTCCTTCTTACCCTTGCCCAGTGCGATTTCGCACTTGATCAGGTGCTTGCTCCAGTACAGCGCCAAGGCTACGCAGGTGTAGCCTTTTTGCGCCACGGCGGCCTCCAGGCGCTCCAGCTCGCGCTTGTTCAGCAGCAGCTTGCGGGTGCGGATGGGGTCGGCGATGACGTGGGTGCTGGCGGTGGTCAGCGGGGTGATGTGGCTGCCGAACAGCCAGGCTTCACCGTCCTTGAGCAGCACATAGCTGTCTGTCAGGTGTGCCTTGCCGGCGCGCAGGCTTTTTACTTCCCAGCCGGACAGGACCAGCCCGGCCTCGAACTTGTGTTCGATGAAGTAATCGTGTCGCGCTTTCTTGTTTTGCGCGATGGTCCCGGTCGGATGTTTTTTTTGCTTAGCCATAGGGGCGGCATTATAGGCAAGTCCGCGCGTCGTCCGCTATGGGATTTCGGTGTGCTTGAGCCACTGGAATGAATACCGGACAATACAAACCCTGTCATACGCACAGAACCTGTTTTCGGCACGCTGCGAAGCGTCGCCACCCAGCCTTGGAAGTGACGCCTGGATGACTACCCATATTCAACGCTCTGCCCTGCTGCCATACCCCGCCCAGGCGCTTTACGATCTGGTCAACGATGTGGCCAGCTACCCTGAGTTTCTGCCGTGGTGCTCGGCCTCGACGGTAATGGAAGCCAGCGAAACGCATATGCGCGCCAAGCTCGAAGTGGCCAAGGGGGGCATGAGCCAGCACTTCGTCACGCGTAACGTGCTGGTACCGGGGCAGTCGATCGAGATGAACCTCGAAGAAGGGCCGTTCACCCAGCTGCATGGTGTGTGGGTGTTCAAGCCGCTCGGTGAAAAGGCCTGCAAGATCAGCCTCGACCTGTCCTTCGACTATGCCGGGCCGATTGTGCGCGCCACGTTGGGCCCACTGTTCAACCAGGCGGCCAACACGTTGGTTGATGCTTTCTGCCAGCGCGCCAAGCAACTGAATGCCTGATTGAAACGGGCGAAAACAAAAAGCCCGGAACACGTCCGGGCTTTTTTGTGCCTGCTGTCCCTAATTAGCGGGTTTCCAGCGGTGCAGGGGTCGGTACCGGGGTGGTCTCGATGGTGTCGATTTCGCGCTGGATGGATTCTTCGGTCGAGCCAGGCTTGGCTGGTTTTTCCACAGGTTGCGCGGCTGGCTGTTCGGCCTGGCCTGGCTCGGTGGCCGGGCTGACCGTGGTGTCGCTGCTGCCGCCGAGAATTTCCTGGTCGCGGCTGACGCCTGGCATGAAGTCGCCAGACAGGCTGACCAGCTGGTCGCTTTCGTTGAAGAACACACTCATGCGTTCTTGCTGACGCTTACCGCCACCTGGCTGCAGGCTGTACAGGTAGTCCCAACGGTTGGTGTTGAAGGTGTCCTGAATCAGCGGGTTGCCCATGATAAACCTTACTTGCCGTCGGGTCATTCCGGGGCGTAATTGGTCTATCATGTCTTGCGTGACGACATTGCCCTGCTGGATGTCGATTTTGTAAACCCCGGGAAACGAGCAACCGGCGAGTGCGAGCAGTCCCGCGAGGGCGAGGCTGTTTAGCAAGAGCTTGGTGTTTTGCATCGGTGGGCGACTTCCACTATCTTGGCTGGACAACGTAAACCCCGATCATACCCGTATTAAGAGAAGCTGCGAAGCAGCATCGGCGAGAAAGCTGACCATGGTTGAAAATAGCGAATTGCGCAAAGCCGGTCTCAAGGTGACCCTGCCTCGAGTCAAGATCCTTCAGATGCTCGATTCCACCGAGCAGCGTCACATGAGCGCCGAAGATGTCTACAAGGCGCTGATGGAGGCAGGCGAGGACGTAGGCCTGGCCACCGTCTATCGCGTACTGACCCAGTTCGAAGCGGCTGGCCTGGTGGTTCGCCACAACTTCGACGGCGGCCACGCCGTGTTCGAGTTGGCCGATGGCGGTCACCACGACCACATGGTGAACGTGGATACCAGTGAAGTCATCGAGTTCATGGACGCCGAAATCGAGAAGCGCCAGCGCGAAATCGTGGCCGAGCATGGCTACGAGCTGGTGGACCACAATCTGGTCCTGTATGTGCGTAAGAAGAAGTAACGATTTTTTATCGTTATGAATGGCAAAGGCGACCCTAGGGTCGCCTTTGTGCTTTCTGGCTTGGGCAGAACCATGTTTTGCCTGCCGGCGATAGGGCCAGCGCGGGTAGCATTAAGCCTTGCCGGAAACGACCATCTTGCGCGCATGCGCCAGGGATTCCTTGGTCAGGTCGATGCCGCCTAGCATTCGCGCCACTTCCTCGACCCGCTCACGCTTGCCCAGGCTGGCCACGGCCGTGTGGGTGGTATCGTTGTTGCGCACCTTGTGCACGAACAGGTGGTGATGCCCTTGCGCGGCCACCTGAGGCAGGTGGGTCACGGTCAGTACTTGCCCGCGCTCGCCCAGGCGGCGCAGCAGTTGCCCGACGATTTCTGCAGTGGGGCCGCCGATGCCCACGTCGACTTCGTCGAACACCAAGGTGGGGATCCGCGAGGTCTGCGCGGTAATCACCTGGATCGCCAGGCTGATACGCGACAGTTCGCCGCCTGAGGCTACCTTTGCCAGCCCTTTGAGCGGTTGACCGGGGTTGGCGCTGACCAGCAGCTCGATCTGCTCCAAACCGTGGGGCGACAAATCTGCGCCTTCGTTGGGCGTCAGTTCGATGCAGAAGCGCCCACCAGGCATGCCCAGGCGTTGGATTTCCTGCTCCACCGCGCCTGCCAGCTGCTGCGCCGCTTGCTGGCGCAGGCTGCTGAGTTCACGAGCCTTCTCTTTATAGTGCTGGGCGAAGGCGGCAAGCTCTTCGCCCAATCGCTCGATTGACTCGTCGCTGGCGTTCAGGCCTTCGATCTCTTCCATCAACTGCTGCTGCAGGTGAGGCAGCTCGGTGGGGTGCACGCGATGTTTGCGCGCCAGCGTATAGATGGTGTCGAGGCGCTCTTCCAAGGCTTGCAGGCGCATAGGGTCGGCGTCGAAGTTGTCGAGGAAGCGGTTGAGCTCGCCCACGGCTTCTTCTACCTGGATCTGCGCGCTGGCAATCAGGTTGGCCGCTTCAACCAGGGCTTTGGGTGAGTGGGTGGCTGCACCCAGCCGGTTGAGGCTGGAGGTGAGGGCGCTCAGCACGTTGCCCGAATCGCTTTCGCTGCACTGATCGATAACCTGGCGGCAGATGCCGAACAGCGCTTCGGCGCTGGTCAGGTTCTTGTGCTCCTGCTCCAGATGTTCCAGTTCGTGTTCACCCAGGCCAAGGTTGTCCAGCTCTTCCAGTTGATAGCTCAGCAACTGGTGGCGGGCGCGCTGCTCATCGCCGGAGTTGGACAGCCGTTCCAGCTCCAGGCGCGTCTGGTTCCAGCGCTTGGCCGCCAGTTGCACCTGGCGGGCCAGGTCGACGGCACCAGCGTACTCGTCGAGCAGACGGCGGTGAGTATCGGTCTTGAGCAGCGACTGGTGTTCGTGCTGGCTGTGGATATCGATCAGCAGTTCGCCCAGCGCCTTGAGGTCGCCGAGCGGGCAGGGTGTGCCGTTGATGTAACCGCGGCTGCGGCCTTCGGCGGTGATGACCCGACGCAGGATGCACAGGCCGTCGTTGTCCAGGTCGCGTTCGGCCAGCCAGGCATGGGCCTCGGGAATGTCCACCAGGTCGAAGGTGGCGAGGATATCTGCCTTGTCGGTGCCGGGGCGCACCACGCCGCTGTCGGCCCGGTCGCCCAAGGCAAGGCCGAGGGCGTCGAGCATGATCGATTTGCCCGCACCGGTCTCGCCGGTGATGACGGACATGCCGCGGGCAATTTCGAGGTCGAGGTGCTCGACGATGGCGTAGTTGTGAATGGACAGGTGCACCAGCATGGGGGCGGCTCCCGAAAGTCAGGTCTGGTTATTTATACAGTACTTTTTTCAGGCCTGCCAATGCTCCTTGGCAGATTCTGTTGCTGCCCGGAAAACCACCTTGCCCCTTGAAGCTGGTTTTTCCGACCCCATATAGCCGACATCCAAGGCGAGCCTGGCTCGCAGTCCACAAAATTGCGCAGGAGAGACCCCATGGCTGACGAACAGCTGAACGAAAAAGACCTTAACGTTGAAGAAACCGGTGCAGAAACCACTGCGGACGCCCGTGTTCTGGAACTCGAGGAGCAGCTGGCCGCCGCCAAGGATCAGTCGCTGCGCGCTGTAGCCGACTTGCAGAACGTGCGCCGTCGCGCCGAGCAGGATGTGGAAAAAGCCCACAAGTTTGCCCTGGAGAAGTTCTCCAACGACCTGCTGCCGGTAATTGACAGCCTGGAGCTGGCCCTGGCGCACTCCAATGACGAAGACGAGCAAGTCAAAGCCATTCGCGAAGGCGTCAAGCTGACCCTCAAGATGTTCCAGGACACCCTCAAGCGCTACAACCTCGAAGTTGTGGACCCGCACGGTGAGCCGTTCAACCCGGAGCACCACCAGGCCATGGCTATGCAGGAAAGCGCTGAGGTCGAGCCGAACAGTGTGCTGAACGTGTTCCAGAAGGGTTACCTGCTGAACGGCCGCCTGCTGCGCCCCGCCATGGTGGTGGTCAGCAAGGCGCCGAGCGCGGCGCAACCCTCGATCAATGAAAAGGCTTGAAATCCATCGGGGCATCCCCATTTAGGTGTCAAGCCTTCAAGTATTACCGCAGTTGGCAAAAGTAGTCGCTGCTACCAAATTCAAGTTTCGGGAGAGTTAACATGGGCAAAATCATCGGTATCGACCTGGGGACCACCAACTCGTGCGTCTCCGTTCTGGAAAACGGTAACGTCAAGGTCATCGAAAACGCCGAGGGTGCGCGTACCACCCCTTCGATCGTGGCCTACGCCAACGACGGCGAAATCCTGGTTGGCCAGTCGGCCAAGCGCCAGGCCGTCACCAACCCGCACAACACCCTGTTCGCAGTGAAGCGCCTGATCGGCCGCCGCTTCGAAGAAGACGTCGTGCAGAAAGACATCAAGCTGGTGCCGTACAAGATCGTCAAGGCCAACAACGGCGACGCTTGGGTGCAGGCCAGCGGCAAGGACATGGCACCGCCGCAGATCAGCGCCGAAGTCCTGAAAAAAATGAAGAAAACCGCCGAAGACTACCTCGGCGAGCCAGTCACCGAAGCGGTCATCACCGTTCCGGCCTACTTCAACGACAGCCAGCGTCAGGCCACCAAAGACGCCGGCCGTATCGCTGGTCTGGACGTAAAACGTATCATCAACGAGCCGACCGCCGCTGCGCTGGCCTACGGCATGGACAAGGCCAAGGGCGACCACACCGTTATCGTTTATGACCTGGGTGGCGGTACCTTCGACGTGTCGGTCATCGAGATCGCCGAAGTCGACGGTGAGCACCAGTTCGAAGTACTGGCCACCAACGGTGACACCTTCCTGGGTGGTGAAGACTTCGACATGCGCCTGATCGACTACCTCGTCGACGAGTTCAAGAAAGAGTCCGGCATGGACCTGAAGAACGATCCGCTGGCCCTGCAGCGCCTGAAAGAAGCTGCTGAAAAGGCCAAGATCGAGTTGTCGTCCGCCCAGTCGACCGACGTCAACCTGCCGTACATCACTGCAGACGCCACCGGTCCGAAGCACCTGAACGTGAAGATCTCCCGCGCCAAGCTGGAGTCGCTGGTCGAAGACCTGGTCAACCGTACCATCGAGCCTTGCCGCATCGCCCTGAAAGACGCTGGCATCGATGCCAGCAAGATCGACGACGTGATCCTGGTCGGTGGCCAGACCCGTATGCCGCTGGTGCAGAAAGCCGTTGCTGACTTCTTCGGTAAAGAAGCGCGCAAGGACGTCAACCCGGACGAAGCCGTTGCCATGGGTGCTGCCATCCAGGGCGCCGTTCTGGCCGGTGACGTGAAAGACGTACTGCTGCTGGACGTCAGCCCGCTGACCCTGGGCATCGAGACCATGGGTGGCGTGATGACTTCGCTGATCGAGAAGAACACCACCATCCCGACCAAGAAGTCGCAGGTGTTCTCGACTGCCGACGACAACCAGGGCGCCGTGACCATTCACGTGCTGCAAGGCGAGCGTAAGCAGGCTGCGCAGAACAAGTCGCTGGGCAAGTTCGACCTGGCTGACATTCCGCCAGCTCCGCGTGGCGTGCCGCAAATCGAAGTTACCTTCGACATCGACGCCAACGGCATCCTGCATGTCAGCGCCAAAGACAAGGCCACCGGCAAGTCGCAGTCGATCGTGATCAAGGCCAACTCCGGCCTGTCGGACGAAGAAATCGAGCGCATGGTGCGTGACGCCGAGGCTAACGCCGAGGAAGACCGCAAGTTCGAAGAGCTGGCCGCTGCCCGTAACCAGGGTGATGCGCTGGTTCACTCGACCCGCAAGATGGTCGCTGACGCAGGTGACAAGGTTACCGCTGAAGAGAAAACCGCCATCGAGGCCGCCGTTGTTGCCCTGGAAGCCGCTGTCAAAGGCGACGACAAGGCCGCAATCGATGCCAAGGTTGAAGAGCTGTCCAAGGTCTCTGCCCCGGTTGCCCAGAAGATGTATGCCGAGCAGTCGGCTGAACAGCCTCAGGGTGGCGCGCAGCAGGCCGAGCCGGAAGCCAAGCACGATGACGTGGTTGACGCCGAGTTCGAGGAAGTGAAAGACAACAACAAGCAGTAATCCCTGCATGTTGTCGGCCAGTTCACCGCCGTTTGGCGGTGAGCTGGTAGGATGTCGCCGCGCGGGGGCTTGCTCCCGCGTTGGCGTATCTGGAATTCGAGAATTTTTACAGTATCTGTCAGCGCTCCTGGTGGGGCGGCAGGTGCTGATGGCGCGGCGCAGATGCCAGACGCCCAACAAGGTGCAAATGACCTATGTCCAAGCGTGATTACTATGAGGTTCTGGGTGTCGAGCGCGGCGCCAGTGAAGCTGACCTCAAAAAGGCTTACCGCCGACTGGCGATGAAGTACCATCCGGACCGCAACCCGGGCGATAAAGAGTCGGAAGACAAGTTCAAAGAGGCCAACGAGGCCTACGAAGTACTGTCTGATGCCAGCAAGCGTGCGGCATTCGACCAGTACGGCCATGCAGGCGTGGACCCAAGCATGGGCGGCGGCGGTGCTGGCTTCGGTGGCGCCAACTTCTCCGACATCTTCGGCGATGTATTCAGCGACTTCTTCGGTGGCGGCCGTGGTGGTGGTGGTCGTGGCGGTGCCCAGCGTGGCAGCGACCTGCGTTACACCCTGGAGCTGAACCTGGAAGAAGCGGTGCGTGGCACCACGGTCAGCATCCGCGTACCTACCCTGGTCAACTGTCAGCCTTGCGATGGCTCTGGCGCCAAAAAGGGCTCGACTCCATCGACTTGCCCGACTTGCGGTGGCATCGGTCAGGTGCGCATGCAGCAAGGTTTCTTCTCGGTACAGCAGACCTGCCCGCGCTGTCATGGCCAGGGCAAGATCATCACCGACCCATGCACCTCGTGCCACGGCGAAGGCCGGGTTGAGGAATACAAGACGCTGTCGGTCAAGGTGCCGGCGGGCGTCGATACTGGCGACCGCATCCGCCTGTCTGGCGAGGGCGAGGCGGGTACCCATGGTGGCCCGACCGGCGACCTGTATGTGGTGATCAGCGTGCGTGAGCACGAGATCTTCCAGCGTGATGGCAAGCACCTGTATTGCGAAGTGCCGATCAGCTACACCGATGCTGCCTTGGGTGGTGAGCTGGAAGTGCCGACCCTGGATGGCCGCGTGAAGCTGAAAATTCCGGAAGGTACACAGACCGGCAAGCAGTTCCGCCTGCGTGGCAAGGGTGTGGCGCCGGTGCGTGGCGGTGGTGCGGGCGACCTGCTGTGCCGTGTGGCGGTGGAAACCCCGGTCAACCTCAGCCGTCGCCAGCGCGAGCTGCTGGAAGAACTGCGTGACTCGCTGGAAGGCGACAGCTCCCACTCGCCCAAGGCCAGTGGCTGGTTCGATGGCGTGAAGCGCTTCTTCGGCGATCTCTGACAAGGAAAAGGCTATGCGACGTATTGCAGTGATGGGCGCGGCGGGGCGGATGGGCAAGACCCTTATCGAGGCCGTGCAACAAACGCCGGGTGCAGGGCTGACGGCGGCGATCGATCGCCCTGACAGCTCGCTCGTCGGGGCTGACGCCGGCGAGTTGGCGGCTCTTGGCCGGATTGGTGTGTTGTTGTCTGACGATCTGGCCAAGGTCGCCGACGAATTCGACGTGCTGATCGACTTCACCCACCCATCGGTGACCCTGAAAAACCTCGCATTCTGTCGCAAGCACGGTAAGGCGATGATCATCGGCACCACCGGTTTTACGGTTGAAGAAAAGCAGCTGCTGGCTGAAGCTGGCAAGGATATTCCAATTGTGTTCGCTGCCAACTTCAGCGTGGGTGTGAACCTTAGTCTGAAGCTGCTTGATCTGGCTGCCCGGGTGTTGGGCGATGATGTCGATATCGAGATCATCGAGGCGCATCACCGGCACAAGGTCGATGCACCGTCGGGTACTGCGCTGCGCATGGGTGAAGTGGTTGCCAATGCGCTGGGCCGCGATCTGCAGGAAGTGGCCGTGTATGGCCGTGAAGGGCAGACTGGCGCGCGTGATCGCAAGACGATCGGCTTCGCCACCGTACGCGCCGGCGATGTGGTGGGTGATCACACCGTTCTGTTCGCAGCTGAAGGCGAGCGCCTGGAAATTACCCACAAGGCCTCCAGCCGCATGACGTTTGCCAAGGGGGCCGTGCGTGCGGCGCTGTGGCTGGATGGGCGTGAGCCTGGCCTGTACGATATGCAGGATGTGCTCGAACTGCACTGAGCCTTGCAAGGGGCTGGCCCGCGATTGGGGTGCGATGCACCCCTTTGTCGCAATCTTGTGTTTTAGAGGCACATCCGCGGTAGACCAAAAACGCACTTTTCTGTAAGCTACAGCTTTAGTGTGTCCACTAAAAGCGCGCAGCGAATTGAATTCAGCACATGAAAGCGGGGTGACGTGTCCATACGTCACTCCGCTTTTTTGCAACCTGCGATCGCCCTTTCATGCTTGATTTACGGGAGGTCTTCTTGACAAAGCCAGCCATACTCGCCCTTGCCGACGGCAGTATTTTCCGCGGTGAAGCTATCGGTGCCGACGGTCAGACCGTTGGTGAGGTGGTATTCAACACCGCTATGACCGGCTACCAGGAAATCCTTACAGACCCTTCCTACGCGCAGCAAATCGTTACCCTGACCTACCCGCACATCGGCAACACCGGCACCACGCCGGAAGATGCCGAGTCGAACCGCGTCTGGTCCGCAGGCCTGGTCATCCGTGATCTGCCGCTGCTGGCCAGCAACTGGCGTAACACCCAGTCGCTGCCTGAGTACCTCAAGGCCAACAACGTCGTTGCCATCGCTGGCATCGACACCCGTCGCCTGACCCGAATCCTGCGTGAAAAGGGTGCCCAGAACGGTTGCATCCTCGCCGGTGACAACATCAGCGAAGAAGCCGCCATCGCCGCCGCCCGCGGCTTCCCGGGCCTGAAGGGCATGGACCTGGCCAAGGTCGTTTCCACCAAGGAACGCTACGAGTGGCGCTCCAGCGTGTGGGAGCTGAAGACCGACAGCCACCCGACCATCGACGCGGCCGACCTGCCGTACCACGTGGTTGCCTTCGACTACGGCGTCAAGCTGAACATCCTGCGCATGCTGGTGGCCCGTGGCTGCCGCGTGACCGTGGTGCCGGCCCAGACTCCGGCCAGCGAAGTGCTGGCACTCAACCCGGACGGCGTGTTCCTGTCCAACGGCCCTGGTGACCCTGAGCCTTGCGACTACGCGATCCAGGCGATCAAGGAAATCCTCGAAACCGAGATCCCGGTATTCGGCATCTGCCTCGGCCACCAGTTGCTGGCCCTGGCTTCCGGCGCCAAGACCGTGAAAATGGGCCACGGCCACCACGGTGCCAACCACCCGGTCCAGGACCTGGACACCGGAGTGGTCATGATCACAAGCCAGAACCACGGTTTTGCCGTTGACGAGGCCACCCTGCCGGGCAACGTCCGCGCCATTCACAAGTCGCTGTTCGACGGCACCCTGCAGGGTATCGAGCGCACCGACAAGAGCGCGTTCAGCTTCCAGGGCCACCCTGAAGCGAGCCCAGGCCCGACCGATGTCGCGCCACTGTTCGATCGTTTCACCGATGCCATGGCCAAGCGCCGCTGAGCATCCTGCTTCAAGGCCCCGGGCCGGCTCGCGCCGCGCCCGGAAGCGCCTGACCCAGATTGTTCAAAGCGGCTTGCCGACTGACCCCGGATTTGAGTGACAACCATGCCAAAACGTACAGACATCAAAAGCATCCTGATTCTCGGCGCTGGCCCGATCGTGATCGGCCAGGCCTGCGAATTCGACTACTCCGGCGCCCAGGCTTGCAAAGCCCTGCGTGAAGAAGGTTTCCGCGTCATCCTGGTGAACTCCAACCCAGCCACCATCATGACCGACCCGGCCATGGCCGACGCCACCTACATCGAGCCGATCAAATGGCAGTCGGTGGCCAAGATCATCGAGAAAGAGCGCCCGGACGCCGTCCTGCCGACCATGGGTGGCCAGACCGCACTGAACTGCGCCCTGGACCTGGAGCGCCACGGCGTTCTGGAGAAGTTCGGCGTAGAGATGATTGGTGCCAACGCCGACACCATCGACAAGGCCGAAGACCGTTCGCGCTTCGACAAGGCCATGAAGGACATCGGCCTGGAGTGCCCGCGCTCCGGTATCGCCCACAGCATGGAAGAGGCCAATGCGGTCCTCGAGAAGCTGGGCTTCCCATGCATCATCCGCCCATCGTTCACCATGGGCGGTACGGGTGGTGGTATCGCCTACAACCGTGAAGAGTTCGAAGAAATCTGCACCCGTGGTCTGGACCTGTCGCCGACCAAAGAGCTGCTGATCGACGAATCGCTGATCGGCTGGAAAGAGTACGAGATGGAAGTGGTCCGTGACAAAAAGGACAACTGCATCATCGTCTGCTCGATCGAGAACTTCGACCCGATGGGCGTGCACACCGGTGACTCGATCACCGTTGCTCCGGCACAGACCCTGACCGACAAGGAATACCAGATCATGCGCAACGCCTCGCTGGCGGTGCTGCGTGAAATCGGTGTTGAGACCGGCGGTTCCAACGTGCAGTTCGGTATCTGCCCGAACACCGGCCGCATGGTCGTGATCGAGATGAACCCGCGTGTGTCGCGTTCCTCGGCACTGGCCTCCAAGGCTACCGGCTTCCCGATCGCCAAGATCGCTGCCAAGCTGGCCATTGGTTACACCCTCGACGAACTGCAGAACGACATCACCGGCGGCCGCACCCCGGCGTCCTTCGAGCCGTCGATCGACTACGTCGTCACCAAGCTGCCACGCTTCGCCTTCGAGAAATTCCCGAAAGCCGACGCCCGCCTGACCACCCAGATGAAGTCTGTGGGTGAAGTCATGGCCATCGGCCGTACCTTCCAGGAATCCCTGCAGAAAGCCCTGCGCGGCCTGGAAGTCGGTGCCTGCGGCCTCGACCCGAAAGTCGACCTGGCCAGCCCGGAAGCTGCCAGCATCCTCAAACGCGAGCTGACTGTGCCGGGTGCCGAGCGTATCTGGTACGTGGCTGACGCCATGCGTTCCGGCATGACCATCGAGGAAATCTTCGAGCTGACCGGCATCGACCTGTGGTTCCTGGTGCAGATGGAAGACCTCATCAAGGAAGAAGAGAAGGTCAAGACCCTGGCGCTGTCGGCGATCGACAAGGACTACATGCTGCGCCTCAAGCGCAAGGGCTTCTCGGACCAGCGTCTGGCCAAGCTGCTGGGCATCACCGACAAGAACCTGCGCCGTCACCGCCACAAGCTGGAAGTGTTCCCGGTGTACAAGCGCGTCGACACCTGCGCCGCCGAGTTCGCCACCGACACCGCCTACCTGTACTCCACCTACGAGGAAGAGTGCGAGGCCAACCCGTCGACCCGCGACAAGATCATGATCCTGGGTGGTGGCCCGAACCGTATCGGTCAAGGTATCGAGTTCGACTACTGCTGCGTACACGCTGCACTGGCGCTGCGTGAAGACGGTTACGAGACCATCATGGTCAACTGCAACCCGGAAACCGTCTCCACCGACTACGATACCTCCGACCGCCTGTACTTCGAGCCGCTGACCCTGGAAGACGTGCTGGAAGTTTGCCGCGTCGAGAAGCCGAAAGGCGTGATCGTGCACTACGGCGGCCAGACGCCGCTGAAACTGGCTCGTGCCCTGGAAGAAGCCGGCGTACCGATCATCGGTACCAGCCCGGACGCCATCGACCGCGCCGAAGACCGTGAGCGCTTCCAGCAGATGGTTCAGCGCCTGAACCTGCTGCAGCCGCCAAACGCCACCGTGCGCAGCGAAGAAGAAGCCATCAGCGCTGCTGGCAGCATCGGTTACCCGCTGGTGGTGCGCCCGTCGTACGTACTGGGTGGCCGCGCCATGGAAATCGTCTACGAACTGGACGAGCTCAAGCGCTACCTGCGTGAAGCCGTACAGGTGTCCAACGACAGCCCGGTACTGCTCGACCACTTCCTCAACTGCGCCATCGAGATGGACGTGGACGCCGTGTGCGACGGTACCGATGTGGTGATCGGCGCAATCATGCAGCACATCGAGCAGGCCGGCGTTCACTCCGGTGACTCGGCGTGCTCGCTGCCACCTTACTCGCTGAGCAAGGAAGTGCAGGACGAAGTTCGCGTACAGGTCAAGAAAATGGCCCTGGAGCTGGGCGTCGTCGGCCTGATGAACGTGCAGCTGGCCCTGCAAGGCGACAAGATCTACGTGATCGAAGTCAACCCGCGCGCCTCGCGTACCGTGCCGTTCGTGTCCAAGTGCATCGGCACTTCCCTGGCCATGATCGCCGCCCGCGTGATGGCTGGCAAAACCCTGAAAGAGCTGGGCTTCACCCAGGAAATCATCCCGAACTTCTACAGCGTCAAGGAAGCCGTCTTCCCGTTCGCCAAGTTCCCAGGGGTTGACCCGATCCTCGGCCCTGAGATGAAATCGACCGGTGAAGTCATGGGCGTGGGTGACAGCTTCGGTGAAGCCTTCGCCAAGGCCCAGATGGGTGCCAGCGAAGTGCTGCCGACCGGCGGTACCGCGTTCATCAGCGTGCGTGACGACGACAAGCCACAAGTGGCTGGCGTTGCCCGCGACCTGATCGCCTTGGGCTTCGAAGTGGTTGCAACTGCTGGCACCGCCAAGGTTATCGAAGCGGCTGGCCTGAAAGTGCGCCGTGTGAACAAGGTGACCGAAGGTCGCCCGCACGTGGTCGACATGATCAAGAACGACGAAGTGTCGCTGATCATCAACACCACCGAAGGCCGCCAGTCGATCGCCGATTCCTACTCGATTCGTCGCAATGCGCTGCAGCACAAGATTTACTGCACCACTACCATTGCGGCCGGTGAAGCCATCTGCGAAGCGCTGAAGTTTGGTCCGGAAAAGACCGTTCGTCGCTTGCAAGATCTGCATGCAGGACTGAAAGCATGAGCATTACCAAGTACCCGATGACCGTCCAGGGCGCTCGCGCCCTGGAAGAGGAGCACCTGTTCCTGAGCAAGACCGAGCGCCCGCGCCTGAGCCAGGCAATCGGCGAAGCGCGCGAACTGGGTGACCTCAAGGAAAACGCCGAATACCATGCAGCCCGCGAAGAGCAGGGCATGGTCGAAGCGCGTATCCGCGATATCGAAGGCCGCCTGCAGAACTCGGTGGTGATCGACGTGACCACCATCCCCCACACCGGCAAGGTCATCTTCGGCACCACCGTAGATCTGGAAAACACCGAGACCGGTGACCAGGTGACCTACCAGATCGTTGGCGAGGACGAAGCCGACATCAAGAAGGGCAAGCTCTCGGCCGGCGCGCCGATTGCCCGTGCCATCATCGGCAAGGAAGAAGGTGATATTGTCGTCGTCAAGACGCCTAGTGGCACGGTCGAGTACGAGATTGTCGAAGTCAAGCACATCTGACCGGCGCCTGCGGGCGCCATCCCTCGAGGGGATCCTCTGGCAGCTGGCCCAGGTTTTCTGGGTCGGCGGCCTTTGGGTGTTTCACGTGGGGCTGGTGCCTGCGCTGAAGGTCAGTGGCCTGGCGCCGCTGCTGGTGCAGGATATCGCCGGGCAGATCGACCGCTGGTTGATCGGCGTGGCGTTGCTTGGCTTGTTGACCCAGCTGGCAGTGCTGGCAAGGGTGGACGGCCTGGCGGCCTGGTGGCGGCAGTTCCGTGGCCAGATGCTGTTGCTCGGCTTCGGCGCCTGCGTGGGGTACTACACCTTGCGCTACGGTATTTCCGTGGGCGAGCGCTGGCAGATGTTCTGCTTCCTGGTACTGGGCTTTTCCGGCATCGTGCTGGTGGCCCAGCCGGTGCCGGTCAGGGCGCGTTCGCCGCGCCACTGACCGGAGCCACCGCTACTTGTAGCGGTGGATGTTGGACAGCTGCTTGTTCGGCTGTGGATTCTTGCGGTAGATCAGGGCCTTCTTGCCAATGGTCTGCACCAGCTCGGCACGGCCAGCCTTGCACAGCTCGGCAATGGTTTCGGCGCGTTCTTCGCGGTCTTCCGAGCGAATCTCGACCTTGATCAGTTCATGGTCGACCAGCGCGCGTTCCAGTTCGGCGATGACGCCTTCATTCAAACCGTTGCCAGCAACGATCAGGACCGGCTTCAGGTCATGACCAATGGACTTGTATTGCTTCTTCTGCTCGTTATTGAGCGGCATAATCTGACCCTTTCCGTCTGATTCTGTAAAATTGACGGGCATTTTACCCGAGGGCCACCGGCTCCGCCCAGTCAATCACGACGCATATCATCGAGGTGCCCCGTGGTACAACGTTCCAAAAGCAGCGCAAACTGGCTGCGAGAGCATTTCAACGATCCTTTTGTGAAGCAGGCGCAGAAGGATGGCTACCGCTCGCGTGCGAGCTACAAACTGCTTGAGATCCAGGAAAA
This sequence comes from Pseudomonas sp. OG7, assembly GCF_014192825.1. Lineage (NCBI taxonomy): Bacteria > Pseudomonadati > Pseudomonadota > Gammaproteobacteria > Pseudomonadales > Pseudomonadaceae > Pseudomonas > Pseudomonas sp. OG7. Next base: position 919,204 of record NZ_JACHYK010000001.1, read on the forward strand.
GGACCGCCTGATCCGCCCAGGCATGAGCGTAATCGACCTCGGTGCGGCCCCGGGGGGCTGGTCGCAGGTGACCAGTCGTCTGATTGGTGGTCAGGGCCGGCTGATCGCGTCCGACATCCTGGAAATGGACTCGATCGCCGACGTGACCTTCATCCAGGGCGATTTCACCCACGACGAAGTCCTGCAGCGCATTCTCGAAGCGGTCGGTGATTCGCACGTAGACCTTGTGATTTCCGACATGGCCCCCAATATGAGTGGTACGCCTGCGGTGGACATACCGCGCGCCATGTTCCTCTGCGAGCTGGCCCTCGATCTGGCGACCCGCGTGCTCAAGCCCGGCGGCGACTTCCTGATCAAGATTTTCCAGGGCGAAGGTTTTGACGTGTACCTGAAGGACGTGCGCAGCAAGTTCGACAAGGTGCAGATGCGCAAGCCGTCGTCGTCGCGGGACCGTTCCCGTGAGCAGTACCTGTTGGGCAGGGGCTTCAAAGGGGCGTGAAAGGTGTGAAGCGGGGTGGCCGATAGTTAATTCCAATCGGCCACTGCGTCAGGATTGTCCGAACTTCGTGTAGTCTAGCTTTCACAAAGGGTTACAGACGGTGCCTGCGGCTGCGTGGGTAATGTAGTAAGTTAGGGCGATGAATATCATGCGAGGCACGGCTGCGTCGTGCGCCGGCCTCAGAGGGTAGCGAATTGAACGACATGGCAAAGAATCTGATCCTGTGGTTGATCATCGCAGCTGTCCTGGTGACAGTGATGAACAACTTCTCCAGCCCTAACGAGCCGCAGACCCTCAACTACTCCGACTTCATCCAGCAGGTCAAGGATGGCAAGGTCGAGCGTGTGACCGTCGACGGCTACATCATTACCGGCAAGCGCGCCGACGGCGACAACTTCAAGACCGTGCGCCCGGCCATTACCGACAATGGTCTGATCGGTGACCTGGTCGATAACCACGTCATCATCGAAGGCAAGCAGCCTGAGCAGCAGAGCATCTGGACGCAATTGCTGGTGGCGAGCTTCCCGATCCTGGTCATCATTGCCGTGTTCATGTTCTTCATGCGCCAGATGCAAGGCGGTGCGGGCGGCAAGGGTGGGCCGATGAGCTTTGGCAAGAGCAAGGCGCGCCTGCTGTCCGAAGACCAGGTCAAGACTACGCTGGCCGATGTTGCCGGCTGCGACGAGGCCAAGGAAGAGGTTGGCGAGCTGGTCGAGTTCCTGCGTGATCCGGGCAAATTCCAGCGTCTGGGTGGCCGCATCCCGCGCGGTGTGCTGATGGTTGGTCCGCCAGGTACCGGTAAGACCCTGCTGGCCAAGGCAATTGCCGGCGAAGCGAAAGTACCGTTCTTCACAATTTCCGGTTCGGACTTCGTGGAAATGTTCGTAGGTGTCGGTGCCAGCCGTGTGCGCGACATGTTCGAGCAAGCCAAGAAGCATGCTCCGTGCATTATCTTCATCGACGAGATCGACGCTGTGGGTCGCCACCGTGGCGCCGGCATGGGCGGTGGTCACGACGAGCGTGAACAAACCCTCAACCAGCTGCTGGTAGAGATGGACGGCTTCGAGATGAACGATGGCATCATCGTCATCGCTGCTACCAACCGACCGGACGTACTCGACCCGGCGCTGCTTCGTCCTGGCCGTTTCGACCGCCAGGTGGTGGTAGGTCTGCCAGACATCCGCGGTCGCGAACAGATCCTCAAGGTGCACATGCGCAAGGTGCCGGTCGGCGAAAACGTCAACCCGGCGGTCATTGCCCGTGGTACCCCCGGTTTCTCCGGTGCCGACCTGGCCAACCTGGTCAACGAAGCCTCGCTGTTTGCCGCACGCTCCAACAAGCGCCTGGTCGAAATGAAAGAGTTCGAGCTGGCCAAGGACAAGATCATGATGGGCGCCGAGCGCAAGACCATGGTCATGTCCGAGAAAGAAAAGCGCAACACGGCCTACCATGAGGCTGGCCACGCCATTGTTGGTCGCCTGGTGCCTGAGCACGACCCGGTCTACAAGGTTTCCATCATTCCGCGCGGTCGCGCCCTGGGTGTGACCATGTTCCTGCCGGAAGAGGACCGCTACAGCCTGTCCAAGCGTGCGCTGATCAGCCAGATCTGCTCGCTGTACGGTGGCCGTATCGCCGAAGAGATGACCCTGGGCTTCGATGGCGTCACGACCGGCGCGTCCAACGACATCATGCGTGCCAGCCAGATCGCGCGTAACATGGTCACCAAATGGGGCCTGTCCGAGAAGCTCGGGCCGCTGATGTACGCGGAAGAAGAGGGTGAGGTGTTCCTCGGTCGTAGCGCCGGCAGCCAGCACGCCAGTGTTTCTGGCGAGACTGCCAAGCTGATCGACTCCGAGGTGCGCAGCATCATCGATCAGTGCTATGCCACAGCCAAGCAGCTGCTGGTCGACAACCGCGACAAGCTCGAAGCGATGACCGAAGCGCTGATGAAGTATGAGACCATCGATGCCGATCAGATCGACGACATCATGGCTGGGCGTACGCCGCGCGAACCGCGTGACTGGGACGATGACAAGGATTCGGGTACGCCTGCGGCCCAGAATGACCGTCCGGAATCGCCAATCGGCGGCCCAGCAGCTCAACACTAAGGGCATCTATGAGCTCAGTGCAGTACCCGACCCGGTTGCCTTGCGGCAACCGGGTTCTTGATTTGTCGCGTACCCATGTCATGGGTATTCTCAATATCACCCCCGATTCCTTTTCCGATGGCGGACGCTTCAGTCAGCGTGACGAGGCTCTGCGCCATGCGGAGGCAATGGTCGCCGCCGGCGCCACGCTGATCGACATCGGTGGCGAGTCCACGCGCCCTGGTGCGCGGGCGGTATCGGTCACTGAGGAGTTGGAGCGTGTCGCGCCGATGGTCGAGGCAATCAACAGCCGCCTCGATGTGGTCATCTCGGTCGACACCTCTACGCCTGCCGTCATCCGTGAATCGGCCCGTCTCGGTGCCGGGCTCATCAATGACGTGCGCGCCCTGGAGCGCGATGGGGCTCTGGACGCTGCGGCGGATACCGGCCTGCCGGTGTGCCTCATGCACATGCGTGGCGAGCCGGGTAACATGCAGGACGACCCGCATTACGATGATGTGACCGCTGACGTTACGCGCTATCTTGAGCAGCGGATGGCCGCCTGTGCGGCGGTGGGCATCGACGCAAACAGAATCATCCTTGACCCGGGCTTTGGTTTCGCCAAGACACTGGCGCACAACCTGAGCCTGTTCAAGCACATGGAAGCGCTCTATCGCCTTGGGCGCCCGCTGCTGGTGGGCGTTTCACGAAAGAGCATGATCGGCCTGACGCTGGAACGTCCGGTCGGCGAGCGGTTGTACGGCAGCCTTGCGCTGGCGGCGTTGGCCATGACCAAGGGGGCGAGCATCCTTCGTGTCCATGACGTGGCTGAAACTGTCGATGTGGTGCGCATGATTGCTGCGGTACAAAACGCCGAATAAGAACATTGGAGTCCCTATGAGCAGAAAATACTTTGGTACCGACGGCATTCGTGGCCGCGTCGGCGAATACCCGATCACGCCTGACTTCATGCTGAAGCTGGGTTGGGCGGCCGGCATGGCCTTCCGCAAGCAAGGCCATTGCCGGGTGCTGGTGGGCAAGGACACGCGTATCTCCGGCTACATGTTCGAGTCTGCACTCGAAGCCGGTCTGGCCGCGGCAGGTGCCGACGTCATGCTGCTGGGGCCAATGCCTACGCCGGCCATCGCCTATCTGACGCGCACGTTCCATGCCCAGGCTGGCATTGTCATCAGTGCCTCGCACAACCCGCACGAAGACAACGGCATCAAGTTCTTCTCGGGCCAGGGCACCAAGCTGCCAGACGAAGTCGAGCTGATGATCGAAGAGCTGCTCGACCAGCCGATGACCGTGGTCGACTCGGGCAAGTTGGGCAAGGTTTCGCGCATCAACGACGCTGCCGGCCGTTATATCGAGTTCTGCAAGAGCAGCGTACCCACGGGTACTGGCTTTGAAGGCCTCAAGCTGGTGGTCGATTGCGCCCACGGTGCCACCTACAAGGTTGCGCCGAGCGTGTTCCGTGAGTTGGGTGCCGACGTGACCGTGCTGCATGCGCAGCCGGATGGCCTTAACATCAACGAAGGTTGCGGCTCGACGCACATCGAATCGCTGCAGGCCGCCGTGCTGGTGGGGCATGCCGACCTCGGTATCGCCTTCGACGGAGACGGCGATCGCGTGTTGATGGTCGACCACACCGGCGCCATCGTCGATGGTGACGAGTTGCTGTTCATCATCGCCCGGGATCTGCGCGACCGCGGCAAGCTGCAGGGCGGGGTAGTGGGCACGCTGATGAGCAACCTGGGCCTGGAGCTGGCGCTGAAGGACCTGGATATCCCGTTCGTGCGGGCCAAGGTCGGTGACCGTTACGTCATGGCCGAGCTGCTTGAGCGTGAGTGGCTGGTCGGTGGTGAAAACTCCGGCCACGTCGTGTGCTGCAACCACACCACTACCGGTGATGCGATCATCGCCGCGCTGCAGGTGCTGATGGCGCTCAAGCGCCGTGGCGAAACCCTTGCCCAGGCCCGCCAGGCCCTGCGCAAGTGCCCACAGGTGCTGATCAACGTGCGCTTCGGCGCCAGCAAGGTCGACCCGCTGGAGCACCCGGCTGTCAAGGAAGCCAGTGCCAAGGTGACCGAGGCGTTGGCTGGCCGTGGTCGTGTGCTGTTGCGCAAATCCGGTACCGAGCCGCTGGTTCGGGTCATGGTCGAGGGCGAGGACGAAAACCAGGTGCGGATGCACGCTGAAGCGCTGGCCAAACTGGTCGGCGAAGTTTGTGTCTGAAGGCGCTTGCCAGCGCAGATCTGGTTGGGTAAGATCTGCGCCCACTTTGACCGACGAGGTAAAGCATGCGTCGCCCTATGGTAGCTGGTAACTGGAAGATGCACGGTACCCGCGCTAGCGTCGCTGAGCTGACCAAAGGCTTGAGTAATCTCGCCTTGCCGAGCGGAGTGGAAGTCGCGGTATTTCCGCCGGCCTTGTTCATCAATCAAGTGATTGATGGCCTGGCAGGTAAAGAAATTACTGTTGGCGCACAGAATTCTGCTGTACAACCCGAACAGGGTGCGCTGACCGGGGAAGTTGCTCCCGAGCAGCTGGTTGAAGCGGGTTGCAAGTTGGTGTTGATTGGTCATTCGGAGCGTCGCCAGATCATTGGTGAAACCGACGAAGTGCTCAATCGCAAGTTTGCAGCAGCGCAGGCCAAAGGTTTGAAACCAGTGCTTTGCATCGGGGAAACCCTTGAAGAGCGCGAGGCTGGCAAGACGCTTGAAGTTGTCGGGCGTCAACTAAGCAGCATCATCGAAGCATTCGGTGTTAAGGCTTTTGCCAATGCAGTAATTGCCTATGAGCCTGTATGGGCCATCGGCACTGGCCTGACGGCCACGCCTCAGCAGGCCCAGGATGTGCATGCCGCCATCCGCGGCCAGCTGGCGGCAGAAGATGCTGAAGTGGCTGCGAAGGTGCAGTTGCTCTACGGCGGCAGCGTGAAGGCGGCCAATGCGGCCGAACTGTTCGGCATGCCGGATATCGATGGGGGTCTCATTGGTGGGGCTTCCCTGAACGCAGACGAATTCGGTGCAATTTGTCGCGCCGCAGGAAACTGAACAAATGCTGGAAACAGTCATCGTTGTTTTTCATCTGTTGGCAGCGCTGTCGCTAGTAGTGCTGGTTCTGTTGCAACAGGGTAAGGGTGCTGAAGCAGGTGCATCTTTCGGCGCGGGTGCCTCAAACACCGTGTTCGGAAGCCAGGGCTCTGCAACGTTCCTAAGTAAATTAACTGCTATACTCGCTGCCACTTTCTTTTTGACAGCACTTGGGTTAGGATACTTCGCGAAGCAACAAGCTCACCAGCTTAGCCAAGCAGGTCTTCCAGATCCAGCAGTGCTAGAAGTGAAAGAGCCGCAAAAACCGGCAGTTAATGATGATGTACCGGTGCTCCAGCAGCAGAAGAGTGAAACCACCAGCAACTCGGGTGATGTACCTCCTCCGGCACAAGAGCAGAAGTAACGGGTTTCAAGTAGTAGTATTGCCGAGGTGGTGGAATTGGTAGACACGCAACCTTGAGGTGGTTGTGCCCATAGGGTGTAGGGGTTCGAGTCCCCTTCTCGGTACCAATTAAAGCTTGAGAGCCCGCTTTAGCGGGCTTTCTTGCAGGTGAAGGTTCTGATTTGACCCTCAACAGGGTTCGGTCTTATACTTTTGCCCCAGCTTTGTCGCGGGGTGGAGCAGCTTGGTAGCTCGTCGGGCTCATAACCCGAAGGTCGTTGGTTCAAATCCAGCCCCCGCAACCAGCTTCAGCGGAGCCCCTTTTCAGGGGCTTTTTGCTAACCGAACAGTTTTCGGCGTCGTTGTCCAACGGCGCTTTCAGGGATGGGCGCTTTGCCCATTTTTTATTTGCACAGCATGCACGAGGGGGTTCAGGTGTCGAGCAAGCTAGAACAGTTGCAGGCCTTGTTGGCCCCGGTTGTCGAGGGTCTGGGCTATCAGTGCTGGGGGATCGAGTTCGTTTCCCAGGGTAAGCATTCGGTACTGCGCATCTACATCGACAAGGAAGGTGGCATCCTGGTGGACGACTGCGAAGCGGTCAGCCGTCAGGCCAGCGCAATCCTCGATGTGGAAGATCCAATCAGCAGTGAGTACACCCTCGAGGTGTCTTCTCCAGGCATGGATCGCCCACTGTTCACTCTGGAACAGTTTGCCTCGCATGCCGGCGAACAAGTGAAGATCAAGCTGCGCTCACCCTTCGAGGGTCGTCGTAACTTCCAGGGCCTTCTCCGCGGTGTGGAGGAGCAGGATGTGGTGGTCCAGGTGGACAACCAGGAGTTCCTGTTGCCGATCGACTCGATCGACAAGGCCAATATTATTCCCAGTTTTGACTGAGACGTGCCGGGCCCGGTGAACTGTCCGGTCCCAATGGCTTGCGCAAGGCGAGGCGTACGATGAGCAAAGAAGTACTGCTGGTTGTTGAATCGGTATCCAACGAAAAAGGTGTACCGCCCGGCGTCATTTTCGAAGCGCTGGAAGTGGCCCTGGCCACTGCAACCAAAAAACGTTTTGAAGACGAAGTCGACCTGCGTGTGGAAATCAACCGCCACACCGGTAGCTACGAGACTTTCCGTCGCTGGACCGTGGTCGACGAAGCTGATCTTGATGATCCGGCAATCGAGACCTGGCTGGACAAGATCAAGGACACCCACCCTGAAGCCAAGGTCGGTGACGTGATCGAGGAGAAGATCGAGTCCATCGAGTTCGGTCGTATCGCCGCCCAGACCGCCAAGCAGGTCATCGTGCAGAAGGTACGTGAGGCCGAGCGTGCGCAGGTGGTCGATGCTTACCGTGAGCGCGTGGGCGAGATCATCTCCGGCACCGTCAAAAAGGTTACCCGCGACAACGTGATCGTTGACCTGGGCAACAACGCCGAGGCCCTGCTGGCCCGCGAAGACATCATTCCGCGCGAAACCTTCCGTGTTGGTGTGCGCCTGCGTGCGCTGCTCAAGGAAATTCGCACCGAAAACCGTGGCCCACAGCTGATCCTGTCGCGCACCGCGCCGCAGATGCTGATCGAGCTTTTCCGCATTGAAGTGCCGGAAATTGCCGAGGGCCTGATCGAAGTCATGGCTGCTTCCCGTGATCCGGGTTCGCGAGCCAAGATCGCCGTCCGCTCCAAGGACAAGCGCATCGACCCGCAAGGCGCCTGCATCGGCATGCGTGGTTCGCGCGTCCAGGCCGTATCCGGGGAGCTGGGTGGTGAGCGTGTGGATATCGTCCTGTGGGACGATAACCCGGCGCAGTTCGTCATCAACGCCATGTCGCCGGCTGAAGTCGCGGCGATCATCGTTGATGAAGATGCCCATGCCATGGACATCGCCGTCGCCGAGGACAACCTGGCTCAGGCCATTGGCCGTGGTGGTCAGAACGTTCGCCTGGCCAGTCAGCTGACCGGCTGGACCCTGAACGTGATGACCGAGAAGGACATCCAGGCCAAGCAGCAGGCCGAAACCGGTGACATCCTGCGCAATTTCATCGATGAGCTGGAAGTCGACGAGGAGCTGGCCCAAGTGCTGGTCGACGAAGGCTTCACCAGCCTCGAAGAAATTGCCTACGTACCGTTGGAAGAAATGCTCAACATCGATGGCTTTGACGAAGATATCGTCAATGAGCTCCGCGCTCGAGCCAAGGACCGTTTGTTGACCAAGGCCATCGCTACCGAAGAAAAACTGGCAGACGCCCACCCGGCCGAAGACCTGCTCTCCCTTGAGGGCATGGACAAGGACCTGGCGGCTGAACTGGCGGTGCGCGGCGTGGTTAACCGCGAAGACCTGGCCGAGCAGTCGATCGACGATCTGCTCGACATCGACGGCATCGACGAAGAGCGTGCCGGCAAGTTGATCATGGCCGCCCGAGCCCATTGGTTCGAGTAATTAGGCGCGGCCTGAGGAGAGAAGTGCATGACGCAAGTCACGGTGAAAGAACTGGCCCAAGAGGTCGAGGCACCGGTAGAGCGCCTGCTGCAGCAGATGCGTGAGGCAGGTCTGCCGCACACCGACGCCGGTCAGGTAGTGACCGACAATGAGAAGCAGACCCTGCTGACTCATTTGAAGAGCAGCCACAAAAGCAAGGCGGAAGAACCGCGCAAGATTACCTTGCAGCGCAAAACCACCAGTACGCTGCGTGTCGCCGGTAGCAAGAGCATCAGCGTAGAAGTACGCAAGAAGAAAGTATTCGTGCAGCGCAGCCCTGAAGAAATTCAGGCTGAGCAGAAGCGTGAGCTGGATGAGCGCCGCGCGGCTGAAAATGCCGCTCGCGACAAGGTCGAGGCCGAAGTTCGCCAGCGCAACGAAGAGCAGGCTCGCCGTCAGGCCGCCGAAGGTGCTGTATCCGCACCTGCGCCAGCCGCCAAGCCTGAGCCGGCGCCTGCCGCTGCTCCGGCCCCGGTAGTCGCCGACGCCCCGGCGTCCGAAGACGCCGCAGCCCGTGCTGCCGAGCGCAAGAAGGACGAAGCCCGTCGCAACGAAGGCCGTACCCGTGACGAAGACCGTCGTGGCGGCGAGCGTCGTGGCGAAGCCCCGCGCGTGTCGATCAAGGTCAAGGTCAAGGAGAAGGAAAAGGCTCCGACTCCACGTGCCGCACCGCGCACCACCGATGAAGAAAGCGATGGCGTACGCCGTGGCCGCGGTGGCAAGAGCAAACTGAAGAAGCGCAATCAGCATGGCTTCCAGAACCCGACTGGCCCCATCATCCGTGATGTGACCATCGGCGAGACCATCACGGTCTCTGAACTGGCCAACCAGATGTCCGTCAAGGGCGCTGAAGTCGTCAAGTTCATGTTCAAGCTGGGCACCCCGGTTACCATCAACCAGGTGCTCGACCAGGAAACTGCTCAGCTGATCGCAGAAGAGCTGGGCCACAAGGTCACCCTGGTCAGCGATACCGCACTGGAAGACTCCCTGGCCGAATCGCTCAAGTTCGAAGGCCAGACCGAGTCGCGTGCACCGGTCGTTACTGTGATGGGTCACGTTGACCACGGTAAGACCTCGCTGCTCGACTACATCCGTCGTGCCAAGGTGGCTGCTGGCGAAGCCGGTGGTATTACCCAGCACATCGGTGCGTACCACGTGGAAACCGACCGTGGCATGGTCACCTTCCTCGACACCCCTGGCCACGCCGCGTTTACCGCCATGCGTGCCCGTGGTGCCAAGGCCACCGACATCGTCATCCTGGTGGTGGCGGCGGACGACGGCGTGATGCCGCAAACCCGCGAAGCGGTTCAGCATGCCAAGGCAGCTGGCGTTCCGCTGGTGGTTGCAGTGAACAAGATCGACAAGCCGGGTGCCGACCTCGATCGCATCCGCAACGAGCTGGCCGTCGAAGGCGTTACCTCCGAGGACTGGGGTGGTGACACGCCGTTCGTCAAGGTCTCGGCGAAGATGGGTACCGGTGTCGACGAACTGCTCGAAGCCGTCCTGCTGCAGGCCGAGATTCTCGAACTGACCGCTACCCCGACCGCTCCAGGTCGTGGCGTGGTCGTTGAATCGCGCCTGGACAAGGGTCGCGGCCCGGTGGCGACCATCCTGGTTCAGGACGGTACCCTGCGTCAGGGCGACATGGTCCTGTGTGGTTCCAACTATGGCCGCGTGCGCGCCATGCTCGACGAGAACGGCAAGCCTGTGAAGGAAGCCGGCCCGTCGATCCCGGTCGAAATCCTCGGCCTGGACGGTACTCCGGAAGCCGGTGACGAGCTGTCCGTGGTTGCCGACGAGAAGAAAGCCCGCGAAGTTGCCCTGTTCCGTCAAGGCAAGTACCGCGAGGTCAAGCTGGCCCGTGCTCACGCCGGCAAGTTGGAAAACATCTTCGAGACCATGGGTCAGGAAGAGAAGAAGACCCTCAACATCGTCCTCAAGACCGACGTGCGTGGTTCCCTGGAAGCACTGCAGGGCTCGCTCGGCAGCCTGGGCAACGACGAAGTTCAGGTGCGCGTGATTGGTGGCGGCGTCGGTGGTATCACCGAAAGCGATGCCAACCTGGCGCTGGCTTCGAATGCAGTACTGTTCGGCTTCAACGTGCGTGCCGATGCCGGCGCGCGCAAGATCGTCGAGCAGGAAGGTCTGGATATGCGTTACTACAACGTGATCTACGACATCATCGAAGACGTCAAGAAGGCCCTGACCGGTATGCTGGGCAGCGATGTTCGCGAGAACATCCTGGGCGTTGCCGAAGTACGTGACGTGTTCCGTTCGCCGAAGTTCGGCGCCATCGCTGGCTGTATGGTCATCGAGGGTACCGTGTACCGCAACCGTCCGATCCGCGTACTGCGCGAAGACGTTGTGATCTTCGAAGGCGAGCTGGAATCGCTGCGTCGCTTCAAGGACGATGCCGCCGAAGTGCGTAACGGCATGGAGTGCGGTATTGGCGTCAAGAGCTACAACGACGTCAAGGTCGGCGACAAGATCGAAGTCTTCGAGAAAGTCCAGGTTGCTCGTACCCTCTAAGGGTGAGCTGGCTGCAAACCGCTTCTCTACGCGGCGGTTTTCAGCACCTCTACAGGTAGCGCCCGGTCAGGCATTGGTCTGACCGGGCGTTTGCCGCTTTAAGTTACAGGTAACAAGAATGGCCAAAGAATATAGCCGTACCCAACGTATTGGCGATCAGATGCAGCGTGAGCTGGCCGAGCTGATCCGTCGCGAAGTCAAAGACCCGCGTGTTGGCCTGGTGACCATCACCGCCGTGGACGTCAGCCGTGACCTGGGCCATGCCAAGGTGTTCATCACCGTCATGGGCGAGGAAACGCCAGATGCCGTGCAGCAGTCGCTGAAGGCGTTGAACAGTGCTGCCAGCTTCCTGCGTTTGCACCTGGGCCGCTCGATGCAGCTGCGCAGCGTGCCGCAACTGCACTTCCACTTCGATGAAAGCGTCAGCCGCGGTGTCCACCTGTCGGCGCTGATCGAACGTGCAGTGGCCGAAGACCGCATGCACAAGGAAGCCGACGAGCCGGACACCAAGGAGTAAGCGGTGGCCCAGGTCAAACGTATCCGCCGCAACGTCAGCGGCATCATCCTGCTCGACAAGCCGCTGGGTTTCACCTCCAATGCCGCCCTGCAAAAGGTGCGCTGGCTGCTCAATGCGGAAAAGGCCGGCCACACCGGTAGCCTCGACCCGCTGGCAACCGGCGTGCTGCCGCTGTGCTTCGGTGAAGCGACCAAGTTTTCGCAGTACCTGCTCGATTCCGACAAGGGCTACGAAACCGTCATGCAGATGGGGCAGACTACCAACACCGGCGATGCCGAAGGTGAGGTACTGCAGACCCGCGACGTGACCGTTGGTCGCGCCGACATCGAGGCGCTGTTGCCGCGTTTTCGTGGCCAGATCAGCCAGATACCGCCGATGTACTCGGCGCTCAAGCGTGACGGCCAGCCACTGTATAAGCTGGCTCGTGCAGGAGAGGTAGTGGAGCGCGAGGCGCGTTCTGTTACTATTAACCGCTTGGAGTTGCTCGAGTGCGAAGGCACCCGTGCACGGTTGAGCGTAGGATGCAGCAAAGGCACCTATATCCGCACCCTGGTGGAGGATATTGGCGAGGCCCTTGGCTGTGGCGCCTATGTTGCCGAGCTGCGCAGGACCCAGGCCGGGCCTTTCGCGCTGGCACAGACGGTCACCCTCGAGGCGCTCGAACAGGCCCACGCCGAAGGTGGCAACGAAGCGCTCGATCGCTTCCTGATGCCATCGGACAGCGGCCTGCAGGACTGGCCTTTGGTGTGCCTGTCCGAACACAGTGCGTTCTACTGGCTGCATGGGCAGGCGGTACGCGCACCGGACGCGCCACAATTTGGCATGGTCCGGGTACAGGATCACAATGCGCGCTTCATCGGTATCGGTGAAGTGAGCGAAGACGGGCGCATTGCGCCGCGTCGGCTGATTCGGTCGGAATGACCGAAACCGGGGGGCCAGGCAGTAGCCGAACCCCACGGCATCAAGGGTGGCTGTCAGTAGGCACGGTCACACCTTTTTTATTAATACAGGGATTTGTCCCTGGCCTATTGGACCCCGCTTGCGGGATCCGTTATCAGGAGAAGCCAAATGGCCCTCAGCGTTGAAGAAAAAGCTCAGATCGTTGCCGAATACCAGCAAGCCGCCGGCGATACCGGTAGCCCGGAAGTGCAGGTTGCTCTGCTGACCGCCAACATCAACAAGCTGCAAGGCCACTTCAAGGCCAACGATAAAGACCACCACTCCCGTCGTGGTCTGATCCGTATGGTTAACCAGCGTCGTAAGCTGCTGGACTACCTGAAGGGCAAAGACACCACTCGTTACAGCGCCCTGATCGGTCGCCTGGGCCTGCGTCGCTAATAGCGGCCTGGTCAGTGGTGTGCATGGCGTGTCGCAGGCTTCGGCAGGGCTGTTTTGCAGCGCTGACGTTGGACACGCCACGCGTATCTCCGAGGTTGGCAGCCTGGCAATGCTGAGCGGTTTTTCCGCTTGGTGCCAGGCTCCCAGCCTCGTGTTGTATCTGGACGGTCAATGGGGCCGATTCCCCGTTCTGCCCAAGAATTCGCAAGAAACCAGTTCCCCCAAGAGCCACTGAAAAAGGTAGGAAACCGTGAACCCGGTAATCAAGACTTTCCAGTTCGGTCAATCGACCGTTACTCTCGAAACGGGCCGTATTGCCCGTCAGGCAACCGGCGCCGTGCTGGTTACCGTCGACAACGACGTCACCGTGCTGGTGACTGTGGTAGGCGCCAAACAGGCTGATCCAGGCAAGGGCTTCTTCCCGCTGTCGGTTCACTACCAGGAAAAGACCTACGCCGCCGGCAAGATCCCGGGTGGCTTCTTCAAGCGTGAAGGCCGTCCTTCCGAGAAAGAGACCCTGACCTCGCGCCTGATCGACCGTCCGATCCGTCCGCTGTTCCCGGAAGGCTTCATGAACGAAGTGCAGGTCGTCTGCACCGTGGTTTCCACCAGCAAGAAGACCGACCCGGACATCGCCGCGATGATCGGTACCTCGGCTGCCCTGGCCATCTCCGGCATTCCGTTCGAAGGCCCGATCGGCGCCGCTCGCGTTGCCTTCCACGAAAGCACCGGCTACCTGCTGAACCCGACTTACGAGCAACTGGCTGCTTCGAGCCTGGACATGGTCGTAGCCGGTACTTCCGACGCCGTACTGATGGTTGAATCGGAAGCTCAAGAGCTGACCGAAGACCAGATGCTGGGTGCCGTACTGTTCGCCCACGACGAATTCCAGGCCGTTATCCAGGCTGTCAAGGAACTGGCTGCCGAAGCTGGCAAGCCGACCTGGGACTGGAAACCAGCCGTTGCCAACACCGAGCTGTTCAACGCCATCCGCGCCGAGTTCGGCGAAGCGGTTTCGCAGGGCTACACCATCACCGTCAAGGCTGACCGCTACGCGCGCCTGGGTGAGCTGCGTGACCAGGCCGTTGCCAAGTTCTCGGGTGAAGAAGGCCAGCCTACGGCCTCCGAAGTAAAAGAAATCTTCGGCGAAATCGAATACCGCACCGTTCGCGAAAACATCGTAAACGGCAAGCCACGTATCGACGGCCGCGACACCAAGACTGTTCGCCCGCTGAACATCGAAGTAGGCGTGCTGCCGAAAACTCACGGTTCGGCACTGTTCACCCGTGGCGAAACTCAGGCTCTGGTCGTTGCGACCCTGGGTACTGCCCGCGACGCCCAGCTGCTGGACACCCTCGAAGGCGAGAAGAAAGACCCCTTCATGCTGCACTACAACTTCCCACCGTTCTCGGTAGGTGAGTGTGGGCGCATGGGCGGTGCTGGCCGTCGCGAAATCGGCCACGGCCGTCTGGCCCGTCGTTCGGTCCAGGCCATGCTGCCGGCCGCCGACGTGTTCCCGTACACCATCCGCGTGGTGTCGGAAATCACCGAATCCAACGGTTCCAGCTCCATGGCTTCGGTCTGCGGTGCTTCCCTGGCCCTGATGGACGCTGGTGTGCCGATGAAGGCGCCAGTTGCCGGTATCGCCATGGGCCTGGTCAAGGAAGGCGACAAGTTCGCGGTCCTGACCGACATCCTCGGTGACGAAGACCACCTGGGCGACATGGACTTCAAGGTAGCCGGTACCGCCAAAGGCGTTACTGCGCTGCAGATGGACATCAAGATCAACGGCATCACCGAAGAGATCATGGAAATCGCCCTGGGCCAGGCCCTGGAAGCGCGCCTGAACATCCTCGGCCAGATGAACCAGATCATTGGCCAGTCGCGTACCGAGCTGTCGGCCAACGCCCCGACCATGATCGCGATGAAGATCGACACCGACAAGATCCGTGACGTCATCGGTAAAGGCGGCGCCACCATTCGCGCCATCTGCGAAGAGACCAAGGCTTCGATCGATATCGAAGACGATGGCTCGATCAAGATCTTCGGCGAAACCAAGGAAGCTGCAGATGCTGCCAAGCAGCGCATCCTGGGCATCACCGCCGAGGCCGAAATCGGCAAGATCTACGTCGGCAAGGTTGAGCGCATCGTCGACTTCGGCGCCTTCGTCAACATCCTGCCTGGCAAGGACGGCCTGGTGCACATCTCCATGCTGAGCGATGCTCGCGTCGAGAAAGTCACCGACATCCTGAAAGAAGGCCAGGAAGTTGAAGTACTGGTACTGGACGTGGACAACCGCGGCCGTATCAAGCTGTCGATCAAGGACGTAGCCGCGGCTAAGGCCTCGGGCGTCTAAGCGACAGCCATGCAACAGGAAAAGGGCCCTTCGGGGCCCTTTTTTCATGGGCTGCGGGAACCTTTTGCGGACTTGCATCTTGCATGCAGGTTTACCGTGCAGGTTGCAAAATGCACGACACTGGAAATGATGTCTTTTTGCTAACCAATTGATTTAAAAGGGTTAAGTGGTGGCGATAAAGCTGGCACAGCACATGCACCTACCTTCATACCTGCCGCCAGGACATACGGCGCAGACCTTTCGATAAACAGGAGTGACCCACATGAAGAAGTTCGCCATTGCTGCCGCTACTGCTACCGCTCTGACCCTGACCATGGCTAACGCGGCATTCGCCCAACAGTCCACCCAGGCCCCCATGACGCTGGCGGCCGGTGAGGTGACCAAAGCCAAGGAAGCTACCTCCGATACCTGGATCACCACCAAGGTCAAAGCTGACCTGATGACCGAGAAAGGCGTGCCAGGCAGTGACATCAAAGTCGAGACCAATAAAGGTGTCGTGTCGCTGTCGTCCGACGTGGCCATTACCGATGCACAGAAAGAGATGGCAGTCGCCATCGCCAAGAAGATCAAAGGCGTCCAGGCCGTTTCGGCTGATGGCCTGAAGTCCGAATAAGGGATGTCCCGTCGGCCAAACGGATTTGGCCACCTTCTACCGAAGCCCTGGCCTGTGCCGGGGCTTTGCTTTTGCGCTCAGTAGCCCGGGTTGAGGGCGATTACATCGCTTTCGAAGCATTCCTGCTCGACGATCAGCGGCTCCACCACTGGCCGGCTGTCGCGAAAGTGCGCGGTCTGGGTATGCGCTTCATAGGCTGCATCATCGCGGTAGATTTCGTACAGGTAGATTACCTCCGGATCGAGTCGGTCCTGCGACACATCGAATACCAGGCAGCCTGGCTCGTGGGCGACAGAAGCCGCGGCATTGATCTTGATCGCTGTCAGGAAATCCTGGGCGCAACCGGGCTTCACACGGGTCTTGATAAACAGGCTATACACAAGTCGCTCCTTTTGTTTTAAATTCATAAATGAATTGTATACAAAAATGGAGTCTCGCCGATGTCCGAATTGCCTGCACGCCCCGGCCGCCTGAATGGCTTGCGCCATATCGCCTTGCTGGTACCCAACCTGGAAGAGTGCGAACGCTTTTATGTCGATGTGCTGGGTATGGAGGTGTTGAACCGTGCCAACGAAGATCTGGTGTACCTCACCTGTGGCAACGACAACCTTTCGCTGGGGCGTGGGGCAGGGGCGGCCAACGGGCTGCAGACGCTGGACCATTACGGGTTCATTGTGGACAGCGTGGAGGAGCTGGAGGCGTGGTACCAGTACTTCAAGGCCCACGGTGTGACGCTGCTGGACCGGCCATTCAACCACGGTGACGGGGCGCGTAGCTTCCATCTGCTGGACCCGGCGGGGAACAAGGTGCAGCCGCTGTATCACCCGGCGGTGTCGGGGCAGCGATTGGTCTGATGCCTGTGCCGGCCCATTCGCGGGCACGCCCGCGAAGAGGCCAGACCTGCTGTCAGAGGTTATTCAGCATCCAGATGCATTGGCGTCACCACCCGCCCATCGCTCTCAGGCTGCCCAAGGCTGGTATCGATGAAATACACCCGGTCATCTTCCAGCTTGCCCTTGTCCACCAGGTAATCCTTGATACTGCTGGCCCGCTCCTGGCCCAGCGTGCGCAGCAAGGCGGTACTCTCGGCCCACGACTTGATCACTGCCTCGCGCAGCTTGGTGGTGCGTTCGTCGCGGCCCAGTTGCTCCCATTCGGCAGGTGGCTGCTGCTTCAGACGAGTGCGGTAAATGCCTTCGAGCATTGCCGGTTTATCGCTGTCGTCCACCACCAGCATCGAGGCATTGGCCGGCACCTTGTCGCCCCGGCGCTGCAGGATCTTGTACCAGGTGGCCTGGTACTCACGCTCCAGGCGCTGCTGGGCGATCAGCGGGCCATCGCTGGCCTGGGCGCTGGTGCCTTCGATTTCCAGGCGCAGTTCCGGGCGTTCTTTCAGCGCGGATGCCAGCTTGTCCAGGGACGACTGGGCATCGCCACTGAGCTCGCTGGACCCTGGGGCGAAAGCCACGTTGCCCAGGTCTTCCGAGCCACCGCCGGTAATCAGCCCGCCAATGAACTTGAACGGCGCCTGTGCCGCACGCAGTACCAGGTTGCGCAGGGTTTGCCAGACGATCGGCATCACACTGAATTGCGGGTTGTTGAGGTCGCCAGACACGGGCAGCTCGATCGAAATCTTGCCCTCGGTATCTTTCAGCAACGCCACCGCAAGGCGGATCGGCAGGTCGACTGCGTCTGGGCTGTCGACTTTTTCACCCAGTTGCAGTTGCTCCACCACCACCTTGTTCTCGGCCTTGAGCTGGCCGTTGGTAATCAGGTAGTGCAGGTCGAGGTTGAGCCGGCCTTTGCGAATGCGGAAGCCCGCGAACTTGCCGGAGTAGGGCGTGAGGGTGGTCAGTTCGACGCGCTTGAAGCTGGTGGCGATATCCAGGCTGGCCAGCGGGTTGAACGGGTTGAGTGCGCCCTTGATGGTGACCGGTGCGTAGCGGTCGACCTTGCCCTTCACGTCGACCTTGGCCGGCACCGGCTTGCGGTTGTCGATGGTGCCGATCTGGCCATTGAGCTGCTGAATGGCCGTGGCGAAGTTGGGGGTGAGGGAGAGGTCGGCGAAGTTGGCCGAGCCGTCGTTGATGTCGATCTGGCCGATGTGGATACCCAGCGGCTTGTCGCTGCTGGCTGCGGCCGGCTTGGCCTGGCTTTTCGCCGGGGTTCCAGCCGGTTGCGGGATCAGCAGGTCGTTGACGTTGGTGGTGCGGTCTTCGTTGATGATGAAGCGTGCATAGGGTTGCAGCAGGGTTACCTTGTCAATCGACAACGCATCGCCGTGTACATAAGACAAGCCATCGACGTTCACCTGCTGCCATTTGACGAAGTCGCGGCTCTTGATGGTGTCGAGGGTGTGCAGTTGGTTCACCTGGGCCTTGCCTGTGATATTGAAGGCCAGTGGTGCGGTGTTCTTCAGGTCGACCTTGAGGTCGCTGGAGAGCATGCCACTGCGCAGTTCCAGCAGGATGAACGGGTTGATATAGGCCTGTGCTACGCGCAGGTCGATATCGCGGGTGCTTACGTCCAGCTTGGCCCATACCGGCGCCAGGTTGACCTGGCCGGCCGCCTGCAGCTTGCCTTGCTTGCCTACGCCCGTATCGAGCTTGAGCGTGAAGGGCGACTGGTTGAGGCTGTCGAAGCCTTGCAGGTCGGCGTTGAGCGGGCCGATGTCCAAGGCTACCGGTTCTTTCTGGCTGCGGTCTGCCAGGTGCACCAGGTAGTTGCGCAATTGCACGTCCTTGAGCAGCACTTGCCAAGGCTTGCTCGGCTCTTTGGCGGCTTGCTGCTCAGGTGTCGGCTCGGCGGCTGCCGGCTCTGCCTTTTCCTTCGGCGTGGCTTTGGCAGGCTGGCTGGCAAACAGCTTTTGCCAATCGAGCTGGCCGTCTTTTTCCAGCGCAGCCCAGGTTTCGAGTTTCTCGCTGCGGATTTTGCCTACGGTGACCTGTTGCTTGACCAGGTCAACGGAGGTTTCGCTCACCTCCAGGCTGGCCAGGCGTGCCAAGGGGCGGCCATCCGGCGCCTTGATGGCGAACGGTGCAATGCGCACGGAGGCGTTTTCCAGCAACAGCTCCGTCTGTTTGGCGAGGTTGAGCTTGTAGTGCGTGTCGAGGCTGACCACGCCGTCTTCCAGCACCAGTGGCACCGCATCACGCACGTACGGCCAGAATGCCTTCATCTTGCCTTCAGTGATCTTCAGCGTGCCTTCAGAGGCGATCGGTGACAGGCTCAGTGTCCCGTTCCAATCAATGCGCCCGCCATTGGGGCCGTTGGCCACCAAGGTCATGTCGGCACTGTCGTCGGGCAAGGTGCTGAGGTTTTTCAGCTCCAGGTTCATGTTGTCGTAGAGGAACTCGATCGGCTCGCTGGGGCGCAAATCCTCGAAATGCAGGTAGCCGTCGATGAGCTTGATACTACCGATGCGCAGCGGAAACGGATCGCTGGGGGGCTCGTCTGGTTTGGCTTCGTTGGCGGGCAGCTTGAACAGGCCGGTCAGGTTAAGGCTACCGTCCTTGGCAAACAGCACCTCGTTACGCGGTTTGTCGAGCTCGACGGCTTCCAGGTGCAGCGCTTTGGTCCACAGGCTGTCGAGCGAAAGGTTGGCGTACAGCCGCTCGAACCCGACCTGTTCCTTGCCGGTCTCGCCGATCTGCAGGCCCCACAATGTCAGCTCCAGGCTGAAGGGGTTGAGTTCGATCCGTTCGAGGTGGGCCGGCACCGTCGCGTACTGGGCCAACTGCTGGTTGGCGATGCGCAGTGCCACACCGGGAAGAATGAGAAAGCCGAGCAGGCTGTAGAGGGCCACCAGGGCCAAGATTGCGCCAGCGGCGCGAGTCAATCCTTTGTACATGTGTCGCTTCGTCTGTCTAAGCAGGAGTGCTTGGAGTATGGCACGTTAAATCAGTTCCGCAGGGGCGACCATTTGACCTTATTCGATGCCCATGCGCCGTTTGGCCCGGTGCGCCGAACCGTCTCGCATGGCCCAGCGCAATACCGGTGCGGTGCGTCGCAGGCCCAGGCGTATCATGCGCTGCTGCAAGGGCCCGTGCTCCAGGCCGAGCAGGGTCTGGGCCCAATCCGGCAACAGGTCGATACCGGCGTGCAGCATCAGTTTGCCCACCGGCTGTGCCAGGCGGCTGGGGGCCGGGGCATCGAGCAGAATCCCGACTACCTCGTGGCTGCGGCTGTCGCAGCGCAACTGCGCACGCATGCGCAGCAGGTAGTCTTCGATCTGCTGGCACGAACGTGGCACGTCACGGGCGCCAAGGCGCTCGGCAATCAGGGCGATTTCGGCGTAGTAGGCATCTTGCTCGGCGCGCGACAGCTGCGGGTTGCGGTAGCGCAAGTGGGCAGCGAGGAAGCTGCTGACCTCTGCCACATGAACCCAGGTCAGCAGGTCGGGGTCGCTGGCCGCATAAGGGCGGCCATCCGGCGCAGTGCCGGTGACCTGTAGGTGAATGGTGCGCACTTTGTCGATCAGCCATTCGGCATCGCGCGTGGAACCGAAGGTGGTGCCGGAAATAAACTGGCTGGTACGGCGCAAGCGGCCGATCAGGTCCTCACGGAAATTGGAGTGGTCCCACACACCGGCCAGGGCCAGCGGGTGCAGTAACTGCAGCATGAGTGCACTGATGCCGCCGACAAGCATGCTCGGGAAGTCGCCATGCACTTGCCAACTGATGCTGTGAGGGCCGAACAGGCCGGGGTCGCCCTTGGGCGTTTCCAGGTCGAGCTGGCCTAGGGCCAGCCCGGTGAGGCTCATGACCTGGGTTTCGATACGGCGACGAAGGGCTTCCATGGCGACCTGCGGTGCAGGGCGGCCATGAGCAGCGGCCGCCGGTTACTGGTTGAGGCGTTTGTCGATCAGGCCTTGGACTACGCTGGGGTCGGCCAGGGTAGAGGTGTCACCCAGGTTGTCCAGCTCGTTGCAGGCGATTTTGCGCAGTATACGCCGCATGATCTTGCCTGAGCGTGTCTTGGGCAGAGCCGGGGCCCACTGGATCAGCTCGGGCTTGGCAAAACTGCCGATTTCCTTGCTGACGAGGGCCAGCAGTTCGACCTTCAGCGTGTCGTCTGGCGTCACGCCATTCATAGGCGTGACGAAGGCGTAGACGCCTTGGCCTTTGAGGTCGTGGGGGTATCCGACCACTGCCGCTTCGGCGACGCTGTCATGCAGCACCAGTGCGCTTTCCACTTCGGCGGTGCCGATGCGGTGGCCCGAGACATTGATCACATCGTCGATGCGGCCGGTAATCCAGTAGTCGCCGTCGGCATCGCGGCGGGCACCGTCGCCGGTGAAGTAATAGCCGGGCATGGGCTTGAAGTAGGTATCCACCATGCGCTGGTGGTCGCCATACACGCTGCGAATCTGCCCAGGCCAGCTGGCCTTGATCACCAGCAGGCCGGCGCCGGGGCCTTCGATCAGCTTGCCCTTTTCGTCCAGCAGTACCGGTTGCACGCCGAACATGGGCTGGGTCGCGCAGCCGGGCTTGAGTGACTGGGAGCCGGGAAGCGGGGTAAGCATGATGCCGCCGGTTTCGGTCTGCCACCAGGTGTCGACGATGGGGCAGCGCTTTTGCCCGACTTCCTCGAAATACCATTCCCAGGCTTCGGGGTTGATCGGCTCGCCGACGCTGCCCAGCAGGCGCAAGCTTTTGCGCGAAGTGCTCTGCAGTGGCGCCGAGCCCTCGCGCATCAGTGCGCGCAGGGCGGTCGGGGCGGTGTAGAAGATGTTCACCTGATGCTTGTCCACCACCTGCCAGAAGCGTGAGGTGTCCGGGTAGTTGGGCACGCCTTCGAACATCAGCGAAATCGCGCCATTGGCCAGTGGGCCGTAGACGATGTAGCTGTGGCCGGTGACCCAGCCGACGTCGGCGGTGCACCAGAACACCTCGCCGTCACGGTAGTCGAACACCACCTTGAAGGTCATCGTCGCCTGTAGCAGGTAACCAGCGGTGGTGTGCAGCACGCCCTTGGGTTTGCCGGTGCTGCCAGAGGTGTAGAGGATGAACAGCGGGTCTTCGGCATCCATCGGCTCGGGAGCGCAGTCGTTGCCGGCATTTTCTGTTGCCTCGTGGTACCAAAGGTCACGGCCCTCGACCCAGGCAATATCGCCACCGGTGCGGCGCACCACGAATACGCTGCTGACGGCAGGGCAACTGGCGAGGGCCTTGTCGACGTTCTGTTTCAGCGGGATGCGCTTGCCGCCACGCACACCTTCATCGGCGGTGATCACGGTGCGGCAGTCGGCATCGAGAATACGGTCACGCAGGGCATCGGGGGAGAAACCGCCGAACACCACCGAGTGGATGGCGCCTATGCGGGTGCAGGCCAGCATGGCGAAGGCGGCCTCGGGAATCATCGGCATGTAGATGCATACCCGGTCGCCTTTCTTTACCCCGTGTGCCTTCAGGGCATTGGCCAGGCGGCAGACCTGGCGGTGCAGTTCGCGGTAGGTGATCGCTTTGGCGTCTTTCGGGTCGTCACCTTCCCACAGCAGTGCGGTCTGCTCGCCACGCTGGGACAGGTGGCGATCAATACAGTTGTAGCTGACATTGAGTTGGGCACCGTCGAACCAACGGGCCTTGCCGGTTTGCAGGTCGCATTGCTGCACGCTGGACCAAGGTTTGATCCAGTCCAGGCGCTTGGCCTGTTCGGCCCAGAAGGTATCGGGGTCATCGACCGACTGGCGGTAGAGGCGGCGGTATTCGTCGGGAGTGAGGGCGGCAGACTGGCTGACGGCCAGGGCCTGGGGATACTGCTTGATATCGAACATGGCGGGTGGTCCTGCTCTTGTAAGGGGCGATGGACAGCAACGGCTATTCGATAGGACAGTGTAGCTGGGAGAGGTGTTCAACCTGTGCCGGCCTCTTCGCGGGCTTGCCCGCTCCCACAGGTACTGCACAGTCGTTGAAGGCTGTGTTGTCCCTGTGGGAGCGGGCGAGCCCGCGAAGAGGCCAGCGAAGGAATCAGATCAACCGCGGTGACGGCCGCGGAAGTAGTTGATCAGGCCTTGGGTAGAGCCATCTTCGGCGCTGTCTTCCAGGCTGCCGACCAGGCGCTGGTAAACGCCTTTGCCCAGCTCTTTGCCCAGCTCTACGCCCCACTGGTCGAACGCGTTGATACCCCAAATCATGCTCTGCACGAACACCTTGTGCTCGTACATCGCCACCAGCGCACCCAGGCGGCGAGGGCTGATGCGCTCCACGACCAAGGTGTTGCTCGGGCGGTTGCCCGGGATCACCTTGTGCGGGGCCAGCTTTTCGATGTCCGCTTCGTTCAGGCCTTTGCTGCGCAACTCGGCTTCGGCTTCTTCGCGGGTTTTGCCCAGCATCAGCGCCTGGCTCTGCGACAGGCAGTTGGCGTACAGCCACTGGTGATGGTCGGCCACCGGGTTGAAGCTCACCACCGGCACGATGAAGTCTGCCGGAATCAGCTGGGTGCCCTGGTGCAGCAACTGGTGGTAGGCGTGCTGGCCGTTACAGCCGACGCCGCCCCAGATCACCGGGCCGGTATCAACTTTCACCGGGGTGCCGTCCTGCAGCACGCTCTTGCCGTTGGACTCCATGTCCAGCTGCTGCAGGTGTTTGGTGATGTTACGCAGGTAGTGGTCGTACGGCAGGATCGCATGGCTGTTGGCGCCCCAGAAGTTGCCGTACCACACGCCTAGCAGGGCCAGCAGCACTGGCATGTTCTTGTCGAACGGCGCGGTCTGGAAGTGCTGGTCCATGGTGTAGGCACCCGACAGCAACTCCTTGAAGTTGGCCATGCCGATAGCCAGAGCGATTGGCAGGCCGATGGCCGACCACAGCGAGTAACGCCCGCCTACCCAGTCCCACATCGGGAAGATGTTCTCTTCGCGGATACCAAAGGCCACGGCGGCAGCCTTGTTGCTGGAAACGGCGATGAAGTGGCGGTACAGCTCGGCTTCCGAGCCGCCCTGGGCCAGGTACCAGGTACGCGCGGCCATGGCGTTTTTCAGGGTCTCGAGGGTATTGAACGACTTCGACGAGACAATGAACAGGGTGGTTTCGGCACGCAGGTTGGCCGACAGCTCGTGGAACTCACTGCCGTCGATGTTCGCCAGGTAGTGGCAGCGCACGCCGCGTTGGGCGTACGGCAGCAGTGCTTCGGACACCAGTTCGGGGCCGAGGAACGAGCCGCCGATGCCGATGTTGACCACGTCGGTGATCGGCTTTTCGCTGTAGCCGCGCCACAGGCCGTCGTGGATGCGCCCCACCAGCTCGGTGATCTGGTTGAGCACCTTGTGTACTTCCGGCATGACGTTCACGCCGTTGACGCTGAGCTTGTCGCCCACTGGCCGGCGCAGTGCAGTGTGCAGCACGGGGCGGCCTTCGGAGGCGTTGACGATTTCGCCGCCGAACATCGACTTGATGGCGTCTTGCAGGCCCACTTCGTTGGCCAGGTTGACCAGCAGGTCGCGGCTTTGTTCGGTGATCAGGTTTTTCGAGTAGTCCAGGAACAGGCCGCAGCAGCTCAGGGAGAACTGGTCGAAGCGTTTGGCATCGGCGGCAAAGGCTTCGCGCATGCTGAAACCTTGCATGGCGTCGCGGTGTTGCTGAAGCGCCTGCCAGGCGGGCAGGGCCGTCACATCGTGGGGTGTACGGTAATACGCCATTGCGCGGGGTTCCCTTGGTGCGTGGTGATGCCTTGGACACGGCAGTCATTGCCGGGTTCAGGCTGGCATCATTATAGGCAAAGGCCACGCGCTGGGAATGGGTATGGCAGGGTGATTTTGGGGCTGCAAAGCAGCCCCAGGCTATTACGCGGTCTTGTCTTCGACGTGCAGGTAAAGGTTGTCGATCAACCGGGTGTTACCGAGGTAAGCCGCCGCGATCACAACCAGGTCGCGATCATCGATCATTGCCGGGCGCAGGCTCACGGCATGACGCACTTCCAGGTAGTCCGGGCGGAAACCGGCAGTGCTCAGTTGCGCCTGGCCTTCAGCGACCAGCGCGGCAAAATCCCGTTGGCCACGGCTGATGCCCGCTGCAATGTGCTGCAGTGTGCGGTACAGCGCGGGCGCTGCAATACGCTGCTCGGGCGTGAGGTAACCATTGCGCGACGACAGCGCCAGGCCATCTTCAGCACGCACGGTGGGCTCGCCGATGATCTGGACCGGCATGTTCAGGTCGCGCACCATGGCACGGATCACTGCCAGTTGCTGAAAGTCCTTTTCACCGAATACGGCAAGGTCCGGCTGGACCATGTTGAACAGCTTGTTGACCACGGTGGCCACGCCTTCGAAATGCCCAGGCCGGCTGGCGCCGCAGAGGCCTTCGGAAAGCTGCGGTACGCTGACTCGGGTTTGCACGCTCATGCCGTCGGGGTACATCTCTTCCACGGTGGGCGCGAACAGCAGGTTGCAGCCGGCTTGCAGCAGGCGTTCCTGGTCGGCGGCCAGGGTGCGCGGGTATTTGTCCAGGTCTTCGTTGGCGCCGAACTGCAGCGGGTTGACGAAGATGCTGGCCACCACAAAGTCGGCGCGCTGTGCAGCTTTGGTCACCAAGGCTGCGTGGCCGCTGTGCAGGTTGCCCATGGTCGGCACGAAGCCGATGCGTTTGCCTTCACCGCGGGCGCGGGCAACGGCTGCACGCAGTTCACGGACGGTTTTGACTGTATTCATGCACTGAACCCGTGTTCGCTACCTGGGAAGCTGACTTGCTTGACGGCCTCGACATAGGCGACAAGGGCACCTTGAATGTCTGGCTGGCCTTCCATGAAGTTCTTCACGAACTTCGGTACCCGGCCGCTCAGTGACAGGCCGAGCATGTCGTGCAGCACCAGCACCTGGCCATCGGTGGCGCTGCCGGCGCCGATGCCGATTACCGGGATGCCCACGGCATTGGTGATTTCTGCCGCCAGTTCGCTGGGTACACATTCAAGCAGCAGCATGGCGGCACCGGCCTGCTCCAGGGCGATGGCGTCGGCACGCATCTGCCGGGCCTGGGCCTCCTGGCGGCCCTGGACCTTGTAGCCGCCCAGCACATTGACGGTCTGCGGGGTCAGGCCCATGTGTGCGCACACCGGCACGCCACGCTCGGCCAGCAGGCGGATGGTTTCTGCCAGCCAGGCAGCGCCTTCGATCTTGATCATGTGGGCGCCGGCTTGCATCAGCGTGGCGCTGTTGGCGAAGGCCAGCTCCGGGGTGGCATGTGCCATGAACGGCAGGTCGGCAAGGATCAGGGCGCCGTCATTACCGCGTTTGACGCAGGCGGTGTGGTAGGCCATGTCTGCTGTGGTGACCGGCAAGGTGCTGTCGTGGCCCTGCAGGACCATCCCCAGCGAGTCGCCCACCAGCAACACTTCGACACCGGCCTGGCTGGCGGCCTTGGCGAAGGTCGCGTCGTAGCAGGTCAGCATGGTGATTTTTTCACCCTTGGCCTTGAGGCCATTGAGGGTGGTGAGGGTTACTTCAGGCATGTAGGAAATTCCTCGTTCAGGCGCTGTAAAAAACGACTGCATTCAACGCGTGTAGTCATCTTCCGGAGCGGCACATCATCGCGCGTGATGTTCGGGCACAGGTCCGTCCGGGCCTAAATACGGGTATGCGGCACTTTGGTGTCACACGGGACGCCTATAGTCGTGAGCGAGGTGGGGGAAGTCAATCACCCTGTTACCGCATTGTTACGATCAGGGTGTTACTGGCGTTACCGCGGTGGCGTGCCAGGCTGGAACGCCCGGTTTACAAGCGTTCCAGGCCGACGAACGGACAGTCGTCGAGTAACTGTGCGAGGGCGCGGCCATCGGCCAGGCGGAAATCGCCCGGTACCAGTTCGGCCAGCGGGTACAGCACGAAGGGGCGGGCGTGCATGTGGTAGTGCGGCACTTTCAGGCGTGGTTCGTCGAGTACCTGATCACCGAACAGCAGGATGTCCAGGTCCAGCGTGCGCGGGCCCCAGCGTTCCTTGCGTACGCGGCCCTGGTCGTTCTCGATGGCCTGCAGCGCATCGAGCAGGGCCAGGGGCGGCAGAGCGGTGTCCAGGGCAGCAACTGCGTTGGTGTAGCGCGGTTGGCCGGGCAGCAACGAGTCGCTGGTGTACAGGGCCGAGGCCGCTACCAGGCGCGTTCCGTCCACCTGGTCAAGCGCCTGCAAGGCGCTGCGCAGTTGCTCGGCAGGTGCGTCCAGGTTGCTGCCCAGACCGACGTAGGCGCGGGTCTTCACTCGAACGCCTCGTCGCCACCGCGTTTGCGCTTGCTGCCGCTGCGCTTGCGTTTGCGCGGGCCGGTACCGGTGCCTTCGTCACGGCTGCCCAGCTCGCGGATCATCTCGCGGCGCTCGCTGTCGTTGGCATCCTGGTAATCGGTCCACCACTGGCCGAGGTCGTCGGTTTCTTCGCCTGCGCTTTCACGCAGCAGCAGGAAGTCGTAACCGGCGCGGAAGCGCGGGTTGTCCAGCAGCATGTCGGCACGCTTGCCACTGCGACGTGGCAGGCGCTCCTGCATGTCCCAGATCTCGCGGATCGGCAGGGTGAAGCGCTTGGGGATGGCGATGCGTGCGCATTGCTCGGCGATCAGGTCGTGAGCGGCACCGTTCATGGCCGGGATCGGCGGTACACCCTGGTTCTGCAGGTGCAGCACGCGGGACGGCAAGGCTGGCCACAGCAGTGCAGCGAACAGGAACGCCGGCGTGACCGGCTTGCCTTGCTTCACGCGCAGGTCGGTGTTGTTCAGTGCCTGGCTGATCAGCGTGTGGGTGTAGGTCGGGCGCTCGTCCAGGGCGTGGGCACTGGCCGGGAACAGCGGCTCGAACAGCTGCAGGTCGACCAGCATTTCGAAAGCGATGGCGCCTTGGCCGGAAAGGAACAGCTTGAGGCTTTCCTCGAACAGGCGCGCTGGCGGGATCTCGCGCAGCAACGGGGCCAGTTCGCGAATCGGCTGGACCGTGTGCTTTTCGATGCCAAAGTCGAGCTTGGCGGCAAAACGCACCGCGCGCAGCATGCGCACCGGGTCTTCCTGGTAGCGGTGGGTCGGGTCACCGATCAGCCGCAGCAGGCGGTTGCGCACGTCGTGCACACCGTTGGCGTAATCGAGAATGCGCTCGCTGACCGGGTCGTAGTACAGGGCGTTGATGGTGAAGTCGCGGCGTTGCGCGTCTTCTTCCAGGGAGCCGTACACGTTGTCACGCAGGATGCGGCCACTGGCATTGTGCGACGAACGGTGGCTGTCGCCCTGATCGTCTTCCGAGTGAGGGGCGCGGAAGGTGGCGACTTCGATGATCTCACGGCCGAAATGCACGTGGACCAGCTTGAAGCGGCGACCAATGATGCGCGCGTTGCGGAACTCGGCACGGACCTGTTCGGGAGTGGCACTGGTGGCGACGTCGAAGTCTTTCGGCGTGATGCCCAGCATCAGGTCGCGGACACAACCACCGACCAGGTAAGCCTGGTAGCCGGCGCTTTGCAGGCGTTCCACGATGTTCACCGCATGGCG
Organism: Pseudomonas sp. OG7; assembly: GCF_014192825.1. NCBI lineage: Bacteria > Pseudomonadati > Pseudomonadota > Gammaproteobacteria > Pseudomonadales > Pseudomonadaceae > Pseudomonas > Pseudomonas sp. OG7. The sequence goes on from NZ_JACHYK010000001.1 coordinate 947,511, forward strand.
GCTGAACTGGTGGCGCTGCAGCGAGTGCTGGCTTTTGTTGATCACCTCAGGCGTGGTGCGCCTGTGGTGCTGGCCCGGTACGGGCGGGCGGAACGACTGGAACAGCTTCTTCAGCATGGGATGCACTGTTTGAAGGAATGTTCGGCCAAGAATAGGAGAATGGCCGCATGATGGGCGGGGATTCTAGCATTTACTCAGGGAATGGTGTAGGCGGGTAGCAGGATGCCTGCCAGAAGGGTAGAAACGACAAGGGGAGCCTAAGCTCCCCAAGAAGTCGTTGCGTGCTCTTATTGTTTTTTTGCTGGGCTTCTTGTTTTTGTTGAGTGCCCTGTCCACAAATCTCGAAGCTTGTGGACGACCCCCAATCCAGGGGTTAAGAGCAAACGGATTGCTTTGGCCGCTGATGTCACGTTGATCTGTCGATCCAACCAGTTCAGGCGCTGCTTTTTAGTGCAGTTTTTGTTGTTCTCTGCCTGGTTGTGGGGCAAGCCCCAAACACGCATCCTCTCCAAAAGAATCAGTTAGCTGCGCCTCCGCCGTCTTGTTTTTATTGTGCGTGAGCCGTTTCGTCTTGTTCTTATTCTGAGTTGCAGTGCTTGTTATTGTTTTTGTACTAAGCATATAGCAGGTGCCGTGCCAACTTTTGCAAACCCAATAAAATCAAGGGTTTGGGGCGTTCAAGCGATTTTCGAGGGGCTGAAAATGTCGGGATTTCGTTACCGTACGCCTCGGGAACTGTTACGACGGAAAGGTTGGGTAACAGATTTTTGCGGGGACTGATGTGTTACCTGGGGTGTGGTGGCTAGCTATGCTGGCCCTTTCGCGGGCTTGCCCGCTCCCACAGGATCACCACGGGCTGCCAGGTTGTGCGGTCCCTGTGGGAGCGGGCGAGCCCGCGAATAGGCCGGTGAGGCTGGTAGAGAAGGGGCAGGAGGAACCTCCCGCCCAGGCAGGTCAGTTATCGCTGGTAACGTTGCTCTTGCGCCGCGGGATGCCCAGGCGCTGACGGCGTTCCCAAAGGCACTTGCGGCTGACGCCAAGCTTGCGTGCCAGCTCGGTCTCGGTCATGTGGTCCTGGTGTTCGAGCACGAAGTGCTGGAAGTAGTCTTCCAGCGACAGGTCTTCGGTCGGCTCGTGGCTGGCATTGGCAGCACTGGCTGCAACCAAAGCGTTGTTGAGGATTTCGTCCTCCTCCAGGTCGCCCAGTTCAATGTCGATGCCCAGCAGGTCGGCCGAAATTTCTGCGCTCTCGCTAAGAATCACCGCACGCTCCACGGCGTTTTCCAACTCACGCACGTTACCCGGCCAGCTGTAATGACGAATGGCTTGCTCGGCTTCAGCCGAGAAGTGCAGGTCGTCGCGACCGATACGCGCGCGTTGGCGGGCGAGGAAGGCGCTGGCGATCTCGTTCACGTCACTGCCGCGCTCGCGCAGGGCAGGCAGTTTCAGGGCGATGACGTGCAGGCGATAGTAAAGGTCTTCGCGGAACTGGCCGGCCTTGGCCAGGTTCTTCAGGTCGCGGTGGGTCGCGGCTATCAGGCGCACATCGACCTTTTGCGACTGCACCGAACCCACCCGGCGAATCTCGCCTTCCTGCAGTACACGCAGCAGACGGGCCTGGGCTTCCAGTGGCAGTTCACCGATTTCGTCAAGGAACAGCGTGCCACCGTCGGCGGCCTCTACCAGGCCCGCACGCCCGGCGCTGGCACCGGTGAATGCGCCTTTCTCGTGGCCGAACAGTTCGGACTCGATCAAGGTCTCGGGGATGGCTGCGCAGTTCACCGAGATCATCGGTGCCTTGGCCCGGCGTGACAGGTTGTGCAGGGCGCGGGCCACCAGCTCTTTACCGGTACCCGACTCACCCTGGATCAGCACATTGGAGTCGGTGGGTGCAACCTTGCGGATCTTGCTGTACATGTCCTGCATGGGCGGGCATGAACCGATGATGCCGATTTCGCCATTGGCCGCAGCCGTGCTGCCTTTGTCGGCCGGGGCGGCCTTGCCATTGGTGGCGCGTGGCTCGGCAGCCGGTGCGGCGGCCGGAGCGTTCTGCCGGTCGCGCAGGATGCGTGCCACGGCCTGCAGCATCTCGTCGTGGTCAAAGGGCTTGGCGATGTAGTCCACCGCGCCCATTTTCATCGAGTCCACCGCCGAGCGCAGGCTGGCGTAGCTGGTCATGATCAGCACCGGGGTACCTTGGCCGAGCTTGATCAGCTCGGTGCCGGGCGCACCTGGCAGGCGCAGGTCGCTGACGATGAGGTCGAAGGTGGCAATGCTGAAGCGTTCCTGGGCTTCCTGCACCGAGCCGGCTTCGCTGACCTGGTACTGGTTCCGCTCGAGCAGGCGACGCAAGGCCGAGCGGATGATGGTTTCGTCTTCGACGATCAGAATGTGCGGCATTGATTCAATTCTCTCGACGGTCTCGAATTTCAGGGGACGTCGCTACGACATGCCGGGGCAGGGTCACGCGGATCCGGGTGCCACGTTGCCGTTCGATATCGGCCGGGCTGTCGATGGTGATTTGCCCATAATGCTCTTCCACGATGGAATAGACCAGAGCGAGCCCCAGTCCGGTTCCTTCGCCCGGGTCCTTGGTGGTGAAGAAGGGTTCGAACAGGCGGTCCATGATGCTCTTCGGTATCCCGCTGCCCTCATCCTCGACGATCAGGTCGACGGTGTGCTCGCTCACTTCGCTGCGCACGCGCACGGCGCTGCCGGGCTTTGATGCGTCGCGGGCGTTGGAGAGCAGGTTGATCAGCACCTGAGCCAGGCGCTGCGGGTCCCCTTCGGCCCAGTGGTCCGGGTCGCAGAGGTTGAAGAACTGTACTTCGAAATTGCGCCGGTTCAACGCCAGCAGACCGATGGCGTCCTGCGCCACTTCGGCCAGGCACACCGGCTCTTCGCTGTTCTGGTGGCTGCCGCCGGCATGGGCGAAGCTCATCAGCGACTGGACGATGCGTGAGACGCGCTTGGTCTGGTCGAGGATCTGGCTGGACAGCTCGATGATTTCGCCATCACCTTCACGTTCCTCACGAAGGTTTTGCGCCAGGCAGGCGATGCCGGTAATCGGGTTGCCGATTTCGTGGGCTACGCCAGCGGCCAGGCGGCCGATGCTGGCCAGGCGCTCGGAATGCACCAGCTTGTCTTCCAGTGCCTGGGTTTCGGTCAAGTCTTCCACCAGCAGCACCAGGCCGCTGTTTCCGGGTGCCAGCGGCTCGTCGATGGCGGCCTTGTGCAGGTTCAGCCAGCGCGGCTGGCCGTCCAGCGCCAGGCGCTGCTTGTGCAGGTGCTCGTCGGGCACGTTGATGAAGCCTTGCAGCAGGCCGCGCCAAGGCTCGTCGATGGTGACCAGACGCGAGCCGACCACATGCTTGGCCGCGATGCCGGTGAGCTCCTCCATGGCCTTGTTCCACATCAGGATTTCCTGGTCCTTGGCCAGCGAGCAGACGCCCATGGGCAGCTCCTGCAGGGTCTGGCGGTGGTAACGGCGCAGGGCATCGAGCTCTGCGGCAAGGCCGGTCAGGCGCGAGTGGTAGTCTTCCAGGCGGCTTTCGATGAAATGGATGTCTTCGGTCACGTAGTTTTCGTTACCGGACTTGTACGGCAGGAAGGTCTCGACCATGTCCTGGGCCACGCTCGGTCCCATCAACCCGGACAGGTTGGCTTCGATGCGGTCTCGCAGGCGACGCAGGGCATAGGGGCGGCGCTCGTCGAACGGCAGGTAGAGGTCGCGCAGGGCCTGCTCCACTTCCTTTTGTGCGGCCTTGGCGCCCAGCGGTTTGGCCAGCTGGGTGGCGAACTCCTGGGGCGAGGCAGCGTGCAGCTCGCGGCGCTGCGGACGGCGCACGTTGTCCACCGCGCAGGCTTCGGCCGCGCTGACTTCTTCGTTGCTGGCGTTGGTGAACAGCGAGATCAGGGTAAACAGCAGCACGTTGGCCGCCAGCGAGGCAATGGCCGCCATGTGCCAGCTGGTGTCGTCCAGCACATAGATCATGTCCAGCAGCGGGATGTAGAAGCCCTGCAGGTTGCCCAGCAGCGGCAGCAGCATGGTCACCATCCACACCAGGGTGCCGGCCAGGAGCCCGGCGATGAAGCCGCGGCGGTTGGCGGTGGGCCAGTACAGCACCGACAGCACCCCGGGCAGGAACTGCAGGGTGGCGACGAAGGCGACGATGCCCAGATTGGCCAGGCTCTGGTGGTTGTTCTGGGTCAGGTAGAACATGAAGCCGGCAGTGATGATGGCAACGATCAGCGCGCGGCGGGTCCACTTCAGCCAGCGGTAGATGTTGCCCTCGGCCGGGGGTTGATACAGCGGCAACACCAGGTGGTTGAGGGCCATGCCCGACAGCGCCAGGGTGGTAACGATGATCAGGCCGCTGGCGGCCGACAAGCCGCCGACGTAGGCCAACAGTGCCAGTGCCTCGTTGTTGGCGGCAATACCCAGGCCCAGGGTGAAGTACTCTGGGTTGGTACTGGCGCCCAGGCGCAGGCCGGCCCACAGCACCAGCGGCACGGCCAGGCTCATCAGCAGCAGGAACAGCGGCAGGCCCCAGCTGGCGCTGACCAGCGAGCGGGGGTTGAGGTTTTCGGTGAAGGCCATGTGGTACATGTGCGGCATGACGATGGCCGAGGCGAAGAACACCAGCAGCAGGGTGCGCCATGGCCCTTCCTGCAGCGGGGTGTGCAGGGCGGCCAGGGCGGTCTGGTTCTGCAGCAGCCAGACTTCCAGTTCGTGCGGGCCGCCAAATACGCCATAAAGGGCGTAGAGGCCGATGCCGCCCAGGGCCAGCAGCTTGATCACCGATTCGAAGGCGATGGCGAACACCAGCCCTTCGTGTTTCTCGCGCGTGGCGATGTGCCGCGAACCGAAGAAGATGGTGAACAGGATGATCAGCGTACAGAAGGCGAATGCCACCCTTGCCTTGACCGGCTCACCGGTGAGGATGCTGATCGAGTCGGCCACCGCCTGGATTTGCAGCGCCAGCAAAGGCAACACGCCAATCAGCATGATGATGGTGGTCAGCGCCCCCGCCCAGGTACTGCGGAAGCGGAATGCCAGCAGGTCGGCCAGTGATGACAGCTGGTAGGTGCGGGTGATCTTGAGGATCGGGTATAGCAGCACCGGTGCCAGCAGGAACGCGCCGGACACGCCCAGGTAACAGGCGAGGAAGCCGTAGCCGTACTGGTAGGCCAGGCCGACTGAGCCATAGAAGGCCCAGGCACTGGCGTATACGCCCAGCGACAGGGTGTAGGTAAGCGGGTGGCGAATGATCGAGCGCGGGATGACCCCCCGCTCGCTGATCCAGGCCACGCCAAACAGCACCATGAGGTACCCGGCGCTGATCAGGATCATCTGGGTCAGGCTAAAGCTCATCGGCATCTCGTTGGCTCTGCAGGATGAAGGTGACGACGATCAGGATCAGCCAGAGCAGGTAAGGGCGGTACCAGGCACCGGTCGGTTCGATCCACCAGTCCATGATGGCCGGGGAGAACAGGTAGATCCCCACGACCAGAAGCAGGACCAAACGATAGATGTACATGCTGGCCTCGATGGTTGGGCGCTGCGGGCTTGGACTTATTATTGGCGCAAATGGCGGGGGGGATGCTAGCGGGAATCCACGGTGTTCGCCAAGGGTTTGAATTTGTTGGGCTTTTGATGCTCGGTGTGATGCCCCTTTTTCAGCTTTTTGCGATCCCTGTAGGAGCGCATTGCCAGTCAGGTATGGGGCTCAGCGCAAATCAGCCTCTGGCACCGTTGTCCGCTGCGCAATCGCCTCTGGCCGCCACTGCTTGCGCGCCACCGCCAGCACTTCAGCCGGTGTTGCCAGCAGTAACTCAAGGTCTGCTTCTTGCCCCAGCGCCCGCAAGGCCCGGAGCAACAACGGCGTAGCATGCTCCGCCTGCAACGGCGGCGAGCGGTACGACTTGCCCAGCTTGTGCCCGTCCGGCTGTACGATCAGTGGAATATGCAGGTAGCGCGGCTGCGAAAAGCCCAGCAGCTCTTGCAGGTACAGCTGGCGCGGGGTGTTGTCGAGCAGGTCGGCGCCACGCACGATATCGGTAACACCCTGCCAGGCATCGTCCAGCACCACTGCCAGCTGGTAAGCATACAGCCCGTCACGGCGCTGGATGACAAAGTCGCCCACCTCACGCCCCAGGTGTTGCTGGTACTCACCCTGCACCCGGTCGGTAAAGCGGTAGATCAGCTCGGGCACGCGCAAGCGGATTGCTGCGCCTTCACGGGCATGCCCGGCGTTGCGGCACAGGCCCGGGTAAATCCCGTTGTAACCCTCCAGTTGCTTGCGCGAACACGTGCAGGCATAAGCCAGGCCCATGTTGAACAGGCGGTCGACCACCGCCGCGTAGGCGTCGTGGCGCTGGCTCTGGAACACAACCTCGTCATCCCATTCCAGGCCGTAACGTTCGAGGGTTTGCAGGATGGCATCGCGGGCGCCGGGCATTTCGCGGGGTGGGTCGGTGTCTTCCATGCGCAGCAGCCAGCGGCCGTTGACGGCGCGGGCATCGAGCCAGGAGGCGAGGGCGGCGACCAGCGAGCCGAAGTGCAGGAAGCCGCTGGGGGTAGGGGCAAAGCGCCCGATGTAGCTGGAGTCGGTCATGGTCTGGCTGGGCATATAAATGAAACGGGGCGCATCGAGCGCCCCGTTCAGGTGGAAGAAAGATCAGCCTTTGCCGACCGTTTTTTCCTTTTTCTCGGCGATTTCCTTGCAGTCGAAGCACAGGTCCGCGGTCGGACGGGCTTCCAGGCGGCGCAGGCCGATTTCGATACCGCACGACTCACACCAGCCGTATTCATCGGCCTTGATCTTGTCGAGGGTCTTGTCGATTTTCTTGATCAGCTTGCGCTCGCGGTCGCGGTTGCGCAGCTCCAGGGCGAATTCTTCTTCCTGGCTGGCGCGGTCGGCCGGGTCGGGGAAGTTGGCTGCTTCGTCCTTCATGTGGTCCACAGTACGGTCCACACTGGTCATCAGCTCTTGCTTCCAGGCGCCGAGAAGCTTGGTGAAGTGCTTTTTCATGGGCTCGCCCATGTACTCTTCACCCTTGGTTTCTACGTATGGCTCGACACCGTACATGGTCTGGGCTTTTTGCTTTTCTACGGTGGACATGAATAGACCGCCTCTCACTCATCTGATCCAATGCGCAGGCTGCTCCATCTCCGGCACCCGCCGGCCCTGCGACTGCGAGCCGCCGAACTTACCAGATAGATCGGGGGTGCGCTACCCCGCCTGTTACTGGCAATTGACAGCGGCCTGAGCCGTACGTTCGGTAGCGTGCAGAGGTAGAATCTCCAGTTTAGACCCAATTGAGAGAAGGTCATGGCCCACCCCTACAGTGCGCGCAGTCGCGCCATCGAACCCTTCCATGTCATGGCACTGCTGGCCCGGGCCAACGAGCTGCAGGCGGCCGGGCACGACGTGATCCACCTGGAAATCGGCGAACCGGACTTCACCACTGCCACACCGATCGTCGCCGCCGGGCAGGCAGCGTTGGCCGCCGGGCACACCCGCTACACCGCTGCACGTGGGCTGCCACAACTGCGCGAAGCCATTGCCGGCTTTTATGGCCAGCGGTATGGGCTGAGTATCGACCCGGAGCGCATCCTCATCACCCCGGGGGGCTCTGGTGCATTGCTGTTGGCCACCAGCCTGTTGGTTGACCCAGGCAAGCACTGGCTGCTGGCGGACCCGGGCTACCCGTGCAACCGCCACTTCCTGCGCCTGGTCGAGGGTGGCGCGCAGTTGGTGCCGGTAGGGCCGGACGTGAATTACCAACTGACGGCCGACCTGGTCGAGCGTTACTGGGACAAGGACACGGTGGGCGCTCTGGTCGCTTCGCCGGCCAACCCGACCGGCACCGTGCTGGGGCGTGACGAGCTGGCCAGCCTTGCCAGGGCCACCCATGAGCGTCACGGCCACCTGGTGGTGGACGAGATCTACCATGGCCTTACCTATGGCATGGACGCGCCAAGCGTGCTGGAAGTCGACAACTCGGCGTTCGTCCTGAATAGTTTTTCCAAGTATTTCGGCATGACCGGTTGGCGCCTCGGCTGGCTGGTGGCGCCGCCCGGCGCAGTGGCCGATCTGGAAAAACTGGCGCAGAACCTGTACATCAGCGCACCTAGCATGGCGCAGCATGCCGCTCTGGCATGCTTCCAGCCGGAAACCCTGGCCATTTTCGAAGAACGCCGCGCCGAATTCGCCCGCCGTCGCGACTACCTGTTGCCAGCCCTGCGCGAACTGGGCTTCCGCATTGCCGTCGAGCCACAGGGCGCGTTCTACCTGTATGCCGACATCAGTGCCTTTGGCGGTGATGCGTTCGCCTTCTGTCGGCACTTCCTCGAAACCGAGCACCTGGCCTTCACGCCGGGCCTGGACTTCGGCCGCCACCTGGCCGGCCACCATGTGCGCTTTGCCTACACCCAGAGCCTGCCACGCCTGGAGGAGGCGGTGCAGCGCATTGCCCGTGGCCTGCGGAGCTGGCAAGGCTGATGCGTTTCTCTCCTTCACTTGAGCAGGGCCGCCTGCTGCGCCGCTACAAGCGCTTTCTGGCCGATATCGAACTGGCCAACGGTGAACAGCTGACCATTCACTGCCCGAACACCGGCTCCATGCTCAACTGCATGCGTGAAGGCGGGCAGGTGTGGTTCAGCCGCTCCAACGACCCCAAGCGCAAGCTGCCGGGCACCTGGGAAATCAGCGAAACGCCGCAGGGTCGGCTGGCCTGTGTGAATACCGGGCGGGCCAATGCGCTGGTCGAGGAGGCACTGCGGGCAGACGTGATTACCGAGCTGGCCGGCTTCACGGCGCTCAAGCGCGAAGTGGCTTACGGCGAGGAAGGCAGCCGGATCGACTTTCGCCTGGAGTTTGACGGTGCCCCCGTGTATGTCGAGGTCAAGAGCGTGACCTTGGGCTACCCCGACAGCACGGTCGCAGCGTTCCCGGATGCGGTGACGCAGCGCGGTGCCAAGCACCTGCGCGAGTTGGCCACGCTGGCCCGGCAGGGCGTGCGGGCGGTACAACTGTATTGTGTGAACCTGACCGGTATCGATGCCGTGCGCCCGGCCGAGGAAATCGACGGTGCCTACGCTCAGGCGCTGCGTGCCGCAGTGGCCGACGGAGTGGAGGTACTGGCTTACGGGACCCGCCTGGACGCTGAAGGCATCGTCATCGACCGCCGCTTGTCAGTGCTGCTCAACCCTTGAACCAGATGCCCTGGCTGTCTTCGTGGCAGCCCATGGGCTGAAGTTGCTCTCCTTCACAGGGGCCGGCCACACATTCGCCGCTTTCTATCAGGAACAGCGCGCCATGGTGGGCACAGTGGATGAGGCTGGCGCTGTCATCCAGAAACGCGTCTTCTGCCCAGTTCAGCGGGATCCCCCGATGCGGGCAGCGGTTGCGGTACAGGTACACCTGGCCCTGGCGGCGCACGCCGAACAGTTCGACGCCGTCTACGCTGAAGGCGCGGCTTTGGCCTTCGGCCAGGCCGTGGGAGGTACAAAGGAAGTGCATGGCAAGGACGACTCGTGAAACAGATGATGGCTTGACGCACCAATGCGAATAATTATCAAATTGCCCGCATTCGCTGCGCCTGGCTACCTATGGTGCGCAGTTCTGCCGCTCGCCACAAGGCGCGCGGCCCGCCTTCAGAAGGAACCCGATGATGCGCCGTCCCGTCGCCTTGCTCGCGCTGTGCGCAAACCTTGTGCTCTCTACCCAGGCCTTGGCGGCCGAGCTGCCGCAACGCTGGGTCAGCGCGGGTGGTGCACTGAGTGAGTGGATAACTGCGCTGGGCGGTGAAGCGCGGCTGGTGGGGGTTGATACCACCAGCCAGCACCCGGCATCGTTGAAATCACTGCCTAGCGTGGGTTACCAGCGGCAACTGTCGGCAGAAGGCATCCTCAGTCTGCGACCGGATGTGTTGGTGGGCACCGAAGAAATGGGCCCGCCACCGGTGCTCGCGCAAATCCGCAAGGCGGGTGTGCAGGTGGAGTTGTTTTCCAGCAAGGCCGAGCTGTCGGCGGTGGATGAAAACCTCGAGCACCTGGGCCAGTTGCTTGGCGCCGAGCAGCAAGCGTCGGCGTTGGCGGCCAGTTACCACCAGCAAGTTGAGGGTTTGCAGGTCAAGGTCAAGCAGGCCCAGGCAGGGCACAAGGCGCCGGGCGTGCTGCTACTCGTCGGGCATGCCGGTGCCAAGCCGCTGATTGCCGGGCAGGGCACTGCGGGTGACTGGCTGTTGGGCCAGGCGGGTGGGCGTAACCTGGCAGCGCATCAGGGTTACAAGAATTTCTCCAACGAAGCACTGGCTGCACTGGACCCGGATGTGATCGTGTTCTCCGACCGGGCGCTGGCCGATGAGCAGGCCTTGCAGGCGCTGCTGAAAGAGAACCCTGCGCTGGCGGCGTCCCGTGCGGTGCGTGAGAAGCGCCTTGTATCGCTTGACCCAACATTGCTGGTCGGCGGTCTTGGGCCACGACTGCCGGCTACCTTGCAGTCGCTGGCTGCCAACTTCTACCCGGCGGCCAAGGCCAGCTTTGCACAATGAAGCAGCGGGTGCAGCCACGTACGTTGTTCATTTGCCTGAGCCTGTTGTGCCTGTTGGCGGTCTGGCTGTCGTTGGCCTTGGGGCCGGTCAGCCTGCCGCTGTTCGACACCCTGCGTGCCGGCCTGCGCCTGCTGGGGCTGCCGATTGCGGCTGACGGCCTGCAACAGGCCGAGATGATCCTGGGCCAGATCCGCCTGCCGCGTACCCTGTTGGGGTTCGCGGTGGGCGCGGTGCTGGCGCTGTCCGGTGTGGCCATGCAGGGGCTGTTCCGTAACCCGCTGGCCGACCCAGGGCTGGTGGGGGTGGCCGCCGGGGCTGCGATGGGGGCTGCGGTCGCGATTGTCGGTGGTGCCTGGTTTGGTGGCATGCCGGAGGCCTTCGCGCCCTATTTGCTGTCCTTTTGCGCGTTTGTCGGGGGGCTTGGGGTAACCGCGCTGGTTTACCGCCTGGGGCGGCGCGATGGGCAGACAAACGTAGCCACGATGCTGCTGGCCGGTGTGGCCATGACCGCGCTGGGCGGTGCGGCCGTGGGGCTGTTCTCCTACCTGGCCGACGACGCTACCCTGCGCACCCTGACGTTCTGGAACCTCGGTAGCCTGAATGGCGCCAGCTACGAGCGGCTGTGGCCGTTGCTGCTGGTGGCCGCGGGTGTGGCGGTGTGGTTGCCACGCCGCGCCAAGGCGCTGAATGCGCTGTTGCTGGGTGAGTCGGAGGCACGCCACCTGGGCGTTGATGTGGAGCGGCTCAAGCGTGAGCTGGTGTTCTGCACGGCGCTGGGGGTGGGGGCAGCAGTGGCTGCCGCCGGGCTGATCGGTTTCATCGGCCTGGTGGTGCCACACCTGGTGCGCTTGCTGGCCGGGCCTGATCACCGGGTGGTGCTGCCGGCTTCGTTGCTGGCGGGCGGCGTGCTGATGCTGTTCGCCGACCTGGCCGCGCGGCTGCTGCTGGCGCCTGCCGAGTTGCCGATCGGTATCGTCACGGCCTTTATCGGTGCGCCGTTCTTCCTGTTCCTGCTGATACGAGGGCGCAGCTGATGTTGCAAGTGGAAGGGCTGCACCTGCGGCGGGGCAGCAATGAGGTGCTGCACGACATTCACCTGCAACTGAGCCCGGGGCAGGTTGTGGGTGTGCTAGGCCCCAACGGTGCCGGCAAAAGCAGCCTGTTGGGGGTGTTGTGTGGCGAACTGGCACCGGACCGTGGGCAGGTAACGCTACAGGGACGGCCATTGGCTGACTGGGGTGGGCAGGAGCGTGCCAGGCGCCTGGCCGTGCTGCCGCAGGTGTCCAGCCTGGGCTTCTCGTTCCGGGTGGAAGAGGTTGTGAGCATGGGGCGCATGCCGCATGGCACCGGGCAGCGGCGCGATGCAGAAATTGTTGCAGCGGCCTTGCAGGCGGCAGATGCCTGGCATCTGGTGGACCGCAGTTACCTGGCGTTATCGGGAGGAGAGCGGCAGCGAGTACACCTGGCCCGCGTGCTGGCGCAGTTGTGGCCGGGCGAAGAGGGCACCACGCTGCTGCTCGACGAGCCCACCTCGATGCTCGACCCGCTGCACCAGCACACGACGCTGGAGTCTGTACGCCGTTTCGCCGACCGTGGCGCCGCAGTGCTGGTGATCCTGCACGACTTGAACCTAGCGGCGCGTTACTGTGACCGTATCCTGTTGCTGGAACAGGGGCGCTGCCATGCCTTTGCCACGCCCGAGGCGGTGTTGACACCTGCTGCGTTGAAAGCGGTATACGGAATTGACGTGCTGGTGCAGGCGCACCCGGAGCGTGGGCATCCACTGATCATCACCCGCTAGGAGGCATTGCCGATGCGTCATCTGCTGCTGTCTGGTCTCATGCTATGCCTGATGCTGTCACTGGGTGGCTGCCAGGCCAGCTTGCCGCCATTACCCGCCTGGCAGAGCAGTGAAGGGCGCGCGTATGCCGAGTTGGGGCACATCATCGACCTTGCCAGTGGTCAGGTGATCAGCCCTGCGCAGCTGGTGCAGCGCTTGGCAGACGCTCCCCAAGTCATGGTGGGCGAGAAGCACGACAACCCCGATCATCATGCGCTGCAGCTTTGGCTGCTACGCGCTTTGCACGCTCGGCGCGCGCAAGGCAGCCTCTTGCTGGAAATGCTGCAGCCCGAGCAGCAACCGCTGGTCGACAAGGTGCAGGCGCATGCTTTGCCGGCAGACTTGCCCAAGGCCCTGGCGTGGCAAGAGGGTTGGGACTGGAAGTTGTACGGGCCGATCGTGCGTGAGGCCTTGCAGCTGCGTGTGCCGCTGCTGGCGGCCAACCTGTCGCCTGGCGAGATGCGCCAGGCTTATCGGCAGCCCGCTTCGTTAAAGGGTGATAAGTCCAATGCTCCAACGGTAAAGGCTGCGTTGCTGGAGCAAGTGCGCGCTGGGCACTGCGGGATGCTGCCTGAAAGCCAGTTGCCAGCGATGCTTGCCGTGCAGCAACAGCGCGACCGGCGCATGGCCGAGCGCTTGCTGGCGGCACCGCAGCCGGCGTTGCTGTTCGCAGGGGCCTTCCACGCGCGCAAGGACCTGGGCGTGCCACTGCATCTGGCTGATCTGGGCGCATCGGGGCAGAGCAAGGTACTGCTGCTTACCGAGGTGGGCGAGCAGGTTGAGCCGGGCGAGGCGGACTACGTGTGGTACACGGCGGCGATGCCGGAGCAGGACTATTGCGCGCAGTTTCGTCAGTAATGTGAGCGGTGACAGGGTCAGGCCAGGCGACACAAAACCTGCAGGCAAAAAAAGACCCGGCAAATTGCCGGGTCAATAACCGTGATTAGCCTGATGAGGAGATAATCTGAGAGTCGGAACCAGGGGCTCTTAGCTTATCCAACCAGTCTCGCGACCAGTTGTGATAATCATAACAATTCTCATTTAGCAGTCAATCCCCTTTTCACGATTATTTTGGATTTTTTTGCGGAGGGTTCTTCGCGTCGAGTTGTTGGTTGAGTGCTTCTTTGCGTTCGAGCGGCAAATCGTTCCAGTGCATGTCCAGCAGGGCGCCTTCAATGGCATACAACAGCACCTTTGATGCGCGAAACCCTCGTGTCTTCACGGCCTGGTACGCACCCACCGCGCCCAGGCGGCGCAAATCCGATGCACTGTGAATGCCGGCTGCGTGCAGCCACTGCGCAGAGGTCTTGCCAAGGTTCTTCAGATGCTGCAATTCATCGTTCATCGAGCCTCCTTGCGATGGCTGAACGGGTCTGGGGGATAAATCGCGAGCAGGTCAGAGAGGAGTGTAGCGGGGGTTGGGAAATGCGCGGCCTTTTGCCATCGGGGGTGACGAGATGCCTTGAGGAGCATGTGCCGGCCTCTTCGCGGGTAAACCCGCGAGAGGCCGGCACATGAAAGCGGCAAACTTACAGCCCAGGCAAGCGCTGGCGAATCTGCTCGATCACCTGGTCCATGCTGCCGGCGGTCTGGGTATCGACCTGGGTGCTTTGCACAAGCTCCTGTCCATCCAGCGGCTCACGGCTGGCCTGTTGCGCCTTGACCACTTCCAGCGTGGCATCCGACGGGTCGCTGTTCTGCGCCTGGCGCTGCTCCAGCCAGCTGGCGATGACCGCATCCGGGGCGTGGCAGTCGAGGATCAGGAATGGCACACCGGTCTGGCTGGCAACGTCGGCCGCAGCCTGGCGCTGCTCACGCTTGAGGTACGTGGCATCCAGTACCACCGGGAAACCGGCACGCAGCACGGTTGCCGCCACTTCGTGCAGGCGCTGGTAGGTCGCTACATTGGCGTCCTGGCCATAGATACCGGTGCTCAGCGGGCCAGCGTCGGCCTGCTGTTGTTCACCGAACAGGCGCTTGCGCTCGACATCAGAGCGCACGCGAATGGCGCCCAAGGCCTCCACCAGGCGCATTGCTACATGGCTCTTGCCCACTGCCGAAACGCCATGGGTGATGGCCAGGAGACGCGAAGGAATGGCGCTGTAGCTTTCTGCCAGGTTGGCGTAGTTGCGGTAGGTGCGCAGGGTGGTGGCCCGTTGTACGCCATCGGCATTGGCCGGCATGCTGAACAGCGCGACCTTGGCCCGTACCAGGGCGCGATAGGCTTTGTAGAAGTTGAGCACTTCCAGGCCTTCATAATCCCCCGTCAGCTCCAGGTACTGGCTGATGAAGCGTCGTGCCAGGCACTTGAGGCCGCGGTCTTCCAGGTCCATGGCGAGGAAGCCGGTGTCGGCCCAGACATCGGTCTTGCGGAACGGTTCGTTGAACTCGATGCAGTCGAAGATCACCACCTGGCCGTTGATCAGGGTGGCGTTGCCCAGATGGATGTCGCCATGGCACTCGCGGGTGAAACCATTGGCCTTGCGTGAGGCAAACAGGCCTTGCAGCCGCTCGAAACTGCTCCGCGCCCAGGCTTGCAGGTTGTCCAGTTGCAGCAGGTCCGCCTTGTCGGTGAGGAATGGGCGGATCTGCTCGAAGTTCTGCTCGACCGGAGCCATGACGCTTTCAGGCGAACCGTAGGGCTGCTCGGCAGATACCTTGGGGGTCTGCAGGTGGAACTCGGCGATTTGCCGGGCCATCTGGTCGATGTGCGCGGCATTCAGTTCGCCGTTGGCCTGCAGGGTGCTGAGCATCTGCCCCTGGGGGAACTGGCGCATCTTCAGCGCGTATTCGATGGCCTCGCCTTCGCCACCGATCTGCGGCGCATCGACGCTACCGGTGATCGGCAACACTTCCAGGTAAAGGCCGTCGGTCATGCGCTGGTTCAAGCGCAACTCTTCGTTACAGAAATGCTGGCGCTGGTCCAGGCTGGTGAAGTCGAGGAATCCGAAGTTCATCGGTTTCTTGATCTTGTAGGCATACTCGCCGGTGAGCAGCACCCAGGAGATATGCGTCTCGATGAGCTGGAACCCATCCACAGGGTGAGGGTACAGGGCTGGGTTCTGCAACGCAGTGATAAGAGCTTGGCTCACGGCAAATCCTTCCGGGGCAAGGGAATTCGAATGCGCCATTATGGTCAATGGTGCCGTCCCTGCCTACCGCCGGGCCGTCTGCCCAGCCTTTATAAAGTGCGTATAATCCGCCGCCATGACCCGAACCCGAAATCCCCGTACCCCTCCGAAACGCCCGACCGGCCGCTCCCGCGCCTGGCTGGGCTGGGCTTTGAAGCTCAGCCTGGTAGGCCTGGTGATCGTTGCCGGCTTCGCGGTTTACCTCGATGCCGTTGTGCAGGAGAAGTTCTCCGGCAAGCGCTGGACCATCCCGGCCAAGGTGTATGCCCGGCCACTGGAGTTGTTCACCGGCCAGAAACTGAGCAAGAACGACTTCCTCACCGAGCTCGATGCGCTCGGTTACCGCCGTGAAAGTGCGGCCAACGGCCCGGGTGCTGCGGCGATCAACGGTAATACCGTCGACCTCAATACCCGAGGCTTCCAGTTCTACGAGGGCATGGAGCCGGCGCAGTTCGTGCGCGTGCGTTTCTCGGGCGATTACGTGGCGGGCCTTTCCGGCGCCAACGGCAAGGCACTGGATGTGGTGCGCCTGGAGCCGCTGATGATTGGCGGTATCTACCCGAAAAACCTCGAAGACCGCATCCTGATCAAGATCGACCAGGTGCCCAAGTACCTGCTCGAAACCCTGGTGGCCACCGAAGACCGCGACTTCTACAGCCACTTTGGTGTGTCGCCCAAGTCCATCGCCCGGGCCATGTGGGTCAACACCTCGTCCGGCTCGATGCGCCAGGGTGGCAGTACCCTGACCCAGCAGTTGGTGAAAAACTTCTACCTCAGCAGCGAGCGCAGCCTCAGCCGCAAGCTGACCGAGGCGATGATGGCGGTGCTACTGGAGCTGCACTACGACAAGCGCGAAATCCTGGAGGCCTACCTCAACGAGGTGTTCGTCGGTCAGGACGGCCAGCGTGCCGTTCACGGCTTCGGTTTGGCCAGCCAGTTCTTCTTCAGCCAGCCGCTGTCGGAGCTGAAACTGCACCAGATCGCCTTGCTGGTAGGCATGGTCAAAGGCCCGTCCTACTACAACCCACGGCGTTACCCTGACCGCGCCCTGGCCCGCCGTAACCTGGTGCTGGACCTGGTGGCCGAGCAAGGCGTGGCCAGTCAGGCAGAAGTCGATGCAGCGAAGAAGATGCCGCTGGGCGTGACCAAGCGTGGCAGCCTGGCCGACAGCTCGTTCCCGGCCTTCCTCGACCTGGTCAAGCGCCAGTTGCGCCAGGACTACCGCGACGAAGACTTGACCGAAGAAGGGCTGCGTATCTTCACCAGTTTCGACCCGATCCTGCAGATGAAGGCCGAGACCTCGATGAACGAGACCTTCAAGCGCCTGGCGGGGCGCAAGGGCGCTGACGAGGTGGAGTCGGCAATGGTCGTGACCAACCCGGAAACCGGTGAAGTACAAGCCCTGATCGGAAGCCGCCAGGCAGGCTTCGCCGGCTTCAACCGGGCCATCGACGCTGTGCGCCCGATCGGCTCGCTGGTCAAACCGTCGGTGTACCTGACGGCGCTGGAGCAGCCGAGCAAGTACACCCTGACCAGCTGGGTGCAGGACGAGCCATTCTCGGTCAAAGGTGCCGACGGCCAGGTCTGGCGCCCGCAAAACTATGACCGCCGCCCGCACGGGACCATCTACCTGTATCAGGGGTTGGCCAACTCGTACAACTTGTCGACCGCCAAGCTCGGTCTGGAAGTGGGCGTGCCCAACGTGATCAAGACCATCGGCCGTCTGGGGGTGAATGTCGACTGGCCAGCCTTCCCGGCCATGCTGCTGGGTGCCGGTGGCATGTCGCCGATGCAGGTTGCGACCATGTACCAGACCATCGCCAACGGCGGCTTCAATACACCGATGCGCGGTATCCGCAGCGTGCTCACTGCCGAAGGCGAACCGCTCAAGCGCTACCCGTTCCAGATCCAGCAAACCTTCGACCCGGGCGCCATCTATCTGGTGCAGAACGCCATGCAGCGGGTGATGCGTGAAGGTACCGGGCGCTCCGTGTACAACACGCTGCCACGCTCGCTGACCCTGGCGGGCAAGACCGGTACCAGTAACGACTCGCGCGACAGCTGGTTCTCCGGCTTCAGCCAGGACCTGCTGGCCGTGGTGTGGATGGGCCGTGACGATAATGGCAAAACGCCATTTACCGGTGCCACCGGTGCCCTGCAGGTCTGGACCAGCTTCATGAAGAAGGCCGACCCGCTGCCGCTGGACATGCCGCAGCCGGACAACGTGGTGCAGGCCTGGATCGACCCGTACACGGGTCATGGGTCTGATGCCAGCTGTCCGGGAGCGGTGCAGATGCCGTATATTCGCGGCAGTGAGCCCCCCGCCGGCGCGACCTGTGGCGGCGAGCAGGACCCAGTCGAATCGGTCATGGACTGGGTCAAGGGCTGGATGAACTAAGCACAGGCTGCATTGATGAGGTGTGACGTGAACAAGTGGCTGTTTCCTGCCGTGACGGCGCTGGCAGTGCTCCAGGGGTGCTCCAGCGTCCCGCGCGGCAATATTCCGGTGGTCGATTCGAGCACCCGCGTGTCCAACAGCGAACGCGTAACAGCCAACCGCACGGCGGGTGGCTATAACACGGGCACCGCCCAGGCGCAGACGCTACCCGAGGATTCTGGCGTCACCGTGATGATCCCGCAGGGCGCTGGCGCCTCGGGCATCCAGACGTTCCCGGCGGCCAATGGTGCGGCGCCAATCAGCACCTCGCCGATCACGCCTGGCCCGATTACCCCAGGCCCGGTAAGTTCGGCGCCAATGACCACCAATCCAAACCCGATCGCCGACGAACCGTTCGACATCGCCGCGATGAACAGCACCCCGCAGAGCACCAGCGCGCCAACCGGCATTCCGCGCAGCAGTGCTGCCGGCGGGCTGTCTGCCGACGAGCAACTCGACGGCCCGGTACTGGCATTGCTGACCACCGCCAAGACCCAGCAGGGCAGTGGCGACTTCAACGGCGCCGCGTCTAGCCTGGAGCGTGCCCAACGCATTGCCCCGCGCGAGCCGCAGGTGTTGTACCGCCTCGCCCAGGTGCGCCTGTCGCAGGGTGATGCGGCGCAGGCCGAGCAGCTGGCGCGCCGCGCGCTCACTTACGCCAACGGCCGCCCAAGCCTGCAGGCCGAGCTGTGGAACACCATCGCCCAGGCCCGTGAAAAGCAGGGTGACAGCGCGGGTGCCGCACTGGCTCGGCAAAAAGCGCGGGTCAATTCGTAATGATCGAGCAACGCATTCTGGACATTGCCGACCACCTGTTGCTGATCGAGCGAGAGCTGCAGGTGCAAGGCTGGTGGGATGACGAACCGCCAAGCGACGAGGCATTGGCCAGTACCGTGCCGTTCGCCGTCGATACCCTCAGTTTCGAGCAATGGCTGCAATGGATCTTCCTGCCCCGCATGAAGATCATCATCGAGCTGGGCCACCCGCTGCCCAACGCGTCGAGCATTCTCGTCATGGCCGAAACCGTGTTTACCGACCGCCCGGAGCAAAGTCGTGAGCTTCGCCGCCTGTTGGCAGCTTTTGACCAATTGATCGCTCCTTCCGCCTGATTTCTTCAGTTTTTCCTTCAAGGGCCGCAGATTGTGGCCCTTTTTTTGGGAAATCTTATTAATTCTGCTGCTGAAGCGATTTTTAGTGGTGGCAGGAATTCATCTTGGGGAAAAATTGGCAATAATTTTTCTTGACTTGTTGGCGCCGAATCACAAGAATCCAACTTCCGCTGTAGAGGGACTGCCAGAAGCAGACCCGCTAAGCAGATCATGAGGTGCACACCCGCACCGACCTGTTACACCCCGCAACGCGTTACCTCGCGCTGGGTGGGAAAACCCCGCAACACTCTGGGGTGCTCCCAATACTTGCTCAGTCAGTGCTGACGTTCGCTCATGCTCTGCTTGGCAGTAAACCTATTAAGACCCGTCCAGTGAGGGCGGTATTCTGGCGTTTTAGAGGTGAACAACGTGGAGCTTTTATCTGGCGCTGAGATGGTCGTCCGCTTCTTGCGTGACGAAGGCGTTAAGCACATCTACGGGTACCCTGGTGGTGCTCTCCTGCATGTTTACGACGCATTGTTCAAAGAACCGGAAGTGGAACACATCCTGGTTCGTCACGAGCAGGCGGCAACCCATATGGCGGACGGCTACGCCCGCGCCACCGGCAAGGCCGGTGTGGTGCTGGTAACCTCCGGCCCGGGCGCGACCAATGCCATTACCGGCATTGCCACCGCCTACATGGACTCCATTCCGATGGTCATCCTGTCCGGCCAGGTGCCTAGCACCATGGTGGGTACCGATGCCTTCCAGGAAACCGACATGATCGGTATCTCGCGGCCGATCGTGAAGCACAGCTTCATGATCAAGAACCCGACCGAGATCCCGGAAGTTCTGAAAAAAGCGTTCTACCTGGCGCAATCCGGTCGCCCAGGTCCAGTCGTGGTCGACATTCCAAAAGACATGACCAACCCGGCTGAGAAGTTCGAATACGTCTACCCGAAAAAGGTCAAGCTGCGTTCCTACAGCCCGGCGGTCCGTGGCCACTCCGGCCAGATCCGCAAGGCTGCCGAAATGCTGCTGGCGGCCAAGCGCCCGATCGTCTACTCCGGCGGTGGCGTGATCCTCGGCGGTGGCTCCGAAGCCCTGACCGAAATTGCCAAGTCGCTGAACCTGCCGGTCACCAATACCCTGATGGGCCTCGGTGGCTTCCCGGGTACCGACCGCCAGTTCCTCGGCATGCTCGGCATGCACGGCAGCTTCACCGCCAACATGGCCATGCACAACGCCGACGTGATCCTTGCCGTGGGCGCGCGTTTTGACGACCGCGTGGTCAACGGCCCGGCCAAGTTCTGCCCAAACGCCAAGATCATCCACATCGACATCGACCCGGCGTCGATCTCCAAGATGATCAAGGCCGACGTGCCAATCGTAGGGCCGGTCGACAGCGTGCTCAGCGAAATGCTCGGCATCCTCAAGGAAATCGGCGAGCAGCCTGACAAGGTTGCGTTGGATGCCTGGTGGAAGCAGATCGACGAATGGCGTGGCAATGGCGAGCTGTTCCCTTACGACAAGGGCGACGGCAACGTCATCAAGCCGCAGAAAGTCATCGAGACCCTGTGCGAAGTGACCCATGGCGATGCCTTCGTCACCTCCGACGTGGGCCAGCACCAGATGTTCGCGGCGCAGTACTACCGCTTCAACAAGCCGAACCGCTGGATCAACTCCGGTGGCCTGGGCACCATGGGCTTCGGCTTCCCGGCGGCGATGGGCGTCAAGCTCAACTTCCCGGACCAGGACGTCGCCTGTGTGACTGGCGAAGGCAGCATCCAGATGAACATCCAGGAGCTGTCCACCTGCATGCAGTACGGCCTGCCGGTGAAGATCGTCAACCTGAACAACGGTGTGTTGGGCATGGTTCGCCAGTGGCAGGACATGGCCTACAACGGTCGTCACTCGCACTCGTACGTCGAATCGCTGCCTGACTTCATCAAGCTGGCCGAGGCCTATGGCCATGTGGGTATCCGCATCACCAGCCTGAAGGACCTCAAGCCGAAGCTGGAAGAAGCGTTTGCGATGAAGGACCGCCTGGTGTTCATCGACATCGCGGTTGACCGCAGTGAGCACGTCTATCCGATGCAGATCAAGGATGGCTCGATGCGTGACATGTGGCTGAGCAAGACGGAGCGTACCTGATATGCGGCACATCATTTCCCTGCTGCTGGAAAACGAACCCGGTGCTCTGTCCCGCGTGGTCGGCTTGTTCTCCCAGCGCAACTACAACATTGAAAGCCTGACCGTGGCGCCGACCGAAGACCCGACCCTGTCGCGTCTGACGCTGACCACCGTTGGCCATGACGAAGTGATCGAGCAGATCACCAAGAACCTGAACAAGCTGGTCGAAGTGGTCAAGCTTGTCGACCTGTCGGAAAGCGCTCACATCGAGCGTGAACTGATGCTGGTCAAGGTCAAGGCCACCGGTGCCCAGCGCGCCGAGATCAAGCGCACCACGGATATCTTCCGTGGCCAGATCGTCGATGTAACCGCCAGCGTGTACACCGTACAGCTGAGCGGTACCAGCGACAAACTGGACAGCTTCATCCAGGCGATCGGCACTGCATCGATTCTCGAAACCGTGCGCAGCGGCGTTACCGGCATTGCCCGTGGCGACAAAGTGCTCAGCATCTAAATTCAAAAATTAGCGATGGCTCCGCAGGGGCCGAGATATAACCAGGGGTATTTTCATGAAAGTTTTCTACGATAAAGACTGCGACCTTTCCATCATCCAGGGCAAGAAAGTCGCCATCATCGGTTACGGCTCCCAGGGCCACGCTCAGGCGTGCAACCTGAAGGACTCCGGTGTAGACGTTACTGTCGGTCTGCGTAAAGGTTCGGCTACCGTTGCCAAGGCTGAAGCCCACGGCCTGAAAGTTGCTGACGTTGCTACCGCTGTCGCTGCGGCTGACCTGGTCATGATCCTGACCCCGGACGAGTTCCAGGGCGCGCTGTACAAGAACGAGATCGAGCCGAACATCAAGAAGGGCGCTACCCTGGCCTTCTCGCACGGCTTCTCGATCCACTACAACCAGGTTGTGCCACGTGCCGACCTCGACGTGATCATGATCGCGCCGAAGGCCCCGGGCCACACCGTTCGCTCCGAGTTCGTCAAAGGCGGCGGCATCCCTGACCTGATCGCTATCTACCAGGACGCTTCGGGCAACGCCAAGAACGTCGCCCTGTCCTACGCTTCGGGCGTTGGCGGTGGCCGTACCGGCATCATCGAAACCACCTTCAAGGACGAGACCGAAACCGACCTGTTCGGTGAGCAAGCCGTTCTGTGCGGCGGTACCGTCGAGCTGGTCAAAGCCGGTTTCGAAACCCTGGTCGAAGCTGGCTACGCGCCAGAAATGGCCTACTTCGAGTGCTTGCACGAGCTGAAGCTGATCGTTGACCTCATGTACGAAGGCGGCATCGCCAACATGAACTACTCGATCTCCAACAACGCCGAATACGGTGAGTACGTCACTGGCCCGGAAGTCATCAACGAAGAATCCCGCAAGGCCATGCGCAACGCCCTGAAGCGCATCCAGGACGGCGAATACGCGAAGATGTTCATCTCCGAAGGTGCTACCAACTACCCATCGATGACCGCCAAGCGCCGCAACAACGCCGCTCACGGCATCGAAATCATCGGCGAGCAACTGCGTTCGATGATGCCGTGGATCTCGGCTAACAAAATCGTCGACAAGACCAAGAACTAAGTCTTATCGAAAGATTAAAAACGCGGCTTCGGCCGCGTTTTTTCGTTCTGGCAGTCCGCTTCTGGTATAAAGCAGACCAGTGGCCTGCCGTCAGAACCTGTTTCGCAGGCCCGTGTCGAACATTTTCCATCCTGTTGCAAGGTACCCTCCATGAGCGAACGTCCCGAAGAGCCGAACAAGCCCTCCGACGCCGAAAGCCTGCTACCTGTCGATGAGCACGTTGAAGAAGGGCATGACGCCGAAGGGCGCAAGGTGCGTCACCGCGGCATCTATTTGCTGCCCAACCTGTTTACCACCGCCAACCTGTTTGCCGGTTTCTATTCCATCATCAGCTCGATGAGCGCGCAGAGCGCCCTGAGTGCCGGTGACCCGCGTGAGGCGAGCAAGTACTTCGCCTTTGCCGCCATCGCCATCTTCGTGGCCATGGTGCTCGACGGCCTGGATGGCCGCGTTGCGCGCATGACCAATACCCAGAGTGCCTTCGGCGCCGAGTACGACTCGCTGTCGGACATGGTTGCCTTCGGCGTGGCCCCAGCCTTGCTGGCCTTCGGCTGGGCGCTGGGTGACATGGGCAAGGTCGGCTGGATGGTCGCCTTCATCTATGTGGCCGGTGCAGCGCTGCGCCTGGCACGCTTCAATACCCAGGTCGGCACCGCCGACAAGCGCTACTTCATTGGCCTGGCCAGCCCGGCTGCCGCAGGTGTGGTGGCGGGTACCGTGTGGGCGTTCAGCGACTACGGCATCCAGGGCTCCAAGCTGTCGTTCCTGGTGGCGCTGTTGGTAGCGGCTGCCGGCATGCTGATGGTCAGTAACATCAAGTACAACAGCTTCAAGGAGCTGGACCTCAAAGGGCGCGTACCGTTCGTGGCCATCCTGGCGGTGGTGCTGGTGTTTGCCGTGGTATTCAGCGATCCACCGCGCATCCTGCTGCTGATCTTCCTCGCCTATGCGGCATCGGGGCCGATCCAGTTCCTGTTGAAGGCGCGCCGGCGCAAAGCGTAAAAATCGCTTAATGCTGGAATAACCCTCCGGCTCCATAGTCTTACTGGTACATCCGTTATCCAGTGCTGTGGAGCCGCCCATGCTCATCAAGCTTCCCAGGTCTTCCGAGTGCAAGGCGTCGGAGATCACCCCCGAAGGCATCTACCTTTCCCGTCGCACCCTGCTGGGTGGCTCGTTGGCCGGCCTGGCGCTGGGTGCGTTACCGCGCATGGGGCTGGCGGCAGAGCCCAGTCGATATGCCGATGTCGAGGCAGGCAAGGCGCCAGGCTGGTTCAGTGACAAGCTTTCTTCTGCTCACTGGCAGGCTGTGACGGTGCAGGGGGAGGCGATCACGCCTTTCAAGGATGCCACCCACTACAACAACTTCTATGAATTCGGCCCCGACAAGGGCGACCCGGCGGCTAATGGCAGCAGCCTGCAGACCGAGCCATGGTCGGTTGTAGTGGATGGTGAGGTAGGTAAGCCAGGCCGATATGCGCTGGAAGACTTCGTTAAACCCTATCAGCTTGAAGAGCGCATCTACCGGTTGCGTTGCGTCGAAGCCTGGTCGATGGTCATTCCCTGGTTGGGCATTCCCTTGGCGCAGGTGCTCAAGCAGGTCGAGCCGACTTCGAAGGCGCGCTACGTGCGCTTCGAGACATTGAAAGACCCGCAGCATCTGCCGGGGCAGCGCTCCGGGTTCGCCCTGATCGACTGGCCTTATAGAGAGGGGTTGCGGCTGGATGAGGCAATGCACCCGCTGGCGATCCTGGCGGTGGGCATGTATGGGCGGGTGTTACCCAACCAGAATGGTGCGCCGTTGCGGTTGGTGGTGCCCTGGAAGTATGGCTTCAAGAGCATCAAGTCGATCGTGCGCATCAGCCTGGTGGCTGAACAGCCCGCGACCACTTGGCAAGGGTTGGCGCCGGATGAGTACGGCTTCTATGCCAACGTGAACCCGACGGTCGACCACCCGCGCTGGACCCAGGCGCGTGAGCGGCGCTTGCCCAGCGGGTTGTTCAGCCCCAATGTGCGTGAAACACAGATGTTCAATGGCTACGCTGATGAAGTGGCTTCACTGTACAGCGGGCTGGATCTGCGGAAGAACTATTGATGCGCTATCCCTGGTTTCGCCTGGCCATCTTCGTTGTGGGGTGCCTGTTCCCGGCGTGGTGGTTGTATGAGGCAGCGATGAATCTGCTGGGGCCGGACCCCGGCAAGGTCATGATGGATCGTCTTGGGCTCGGGGCGCTCACTTTCCTGCTGGTAACCTTGAGCATGACGCCGCTACAGAAGCTGACAGGCTGGTCGGGCTGGGTCGTGGTGCGTGGGCAGCTGGGGCTGTGGGTGTTTGCTTACATCGTGCTGCACATCCTGGCCTACCTTTTCTTTATTCTGGGGCTGGATTGGGGACAGCTGGCGGTGGAGCTGCGTAAGCGGCCTTACATTATTGTGGGGGCGCTGGGGTTTCTCGGCTTGCTGGCCTTGGCGGTGACCTCGAATCGCTACAGCCAGAGGCGGTTGGGGGCCAGGTGGAAAAAGTTGCACAGGTTGGTGTACGTGATTCTTGGCTTGGGGTTGCTGCACTTTTTGTGGATCGTGCGCTCGGACCTCAGGGAGTGGGCGATCTACGCAGGGGTTGGGACTTTACTGATGCTGCTGCGTATTCCGGCTATTACGCGTGCTCTGCCCAAGTTCGCCCGTGGGCGGGGTAGGGCAGTTTGAAACATTTCTGAAGATAAGGGTTGACGCGCTTTTGAATCCCCTTATAATGCGCCCCACTTCCAGCGACATCGGAACGAAAAACTCCTTGATATTCAATGAGTTAAATAGTTAAGGTGGCGTTGAAAGGG